>CAZESS010000015.1:0-54957 GCA_964514975.1 uncultured Thermoplasmatales archaeon
CGATGGCACATCGAGCACCATGATGGTGTCGGGTGAGAGATATTTCGCCCAGCAGTCGATGTGCTCGATGTACTGGCCGAGTGCGTCGGGCACCACGTGGTAGGTGCTGATGCCGAGGTAGTCGGCAACAGTTTGATTAATTTCGTCGGGTGTCATACCCGTGTTTTCGTCCCATACGAGCTGCGTTGATACGGCGGTGCCTCGCCCGTCGGTCATGTAGTTGCCGCCCGAATGCATGATAGGCATGAAGACAATGGGGAGGCCTGCATCGGCTGCGTAGGCGCCGGGTATCGCGTCGTCGTCGGGGCGTGACGGCCGGTTGTAGCTGAAGTTGACGACCTGCATGGTGTAATTTGCGCGGTCGGTGTTGTTGAATCGGAACCATGGCCCGTAGTCACGGGTCCAGTAGCTGTTCGAGGGTGCGATGAGATAGCTAGTATGATTGGTGTTCACGCCGTTGCTGGCATACATCGACTCAACGGTGGTCTGCTGGCTGCTGCTGTCGACGATGGTGACGACCTCGACGTCCTCGGCCATCTCGGCGATGGTGGCGAGGCTGATGCCGAAGTCGTTGGTGCCGCCGTAGTTGATGAGGACTTTTTCCATGGGCTCGAACTCCGCTGGGTTGCGGAGCGGCGGTGCAACGTCGAGCGTGGTGATGTAGGGGTTTTTGTTGTGGGCGGTGACAACCAGGGAAACCGTTTCGATGTCCTCGACCGGTGCATCGAAATGGATAATGGTGTCGCCGGTGGCGTCGGTGTAGTTTGCGCCCAGCAGGGTACCGCCGTGTGAGATGGCGCAGAGTGCTGCCTCGACGCCTGTGACGCTGACCTCGTATTCGGTCGCGCCGCTGACCATGGTGTCGTCGTGGTCAACGGTCATATCCGCCGGGGTGTCGGTGCGGATGTGCAGCGAGGGGTCGCCGAAGAACGTCCAGGTCATGACCTCGTCGACGTCACCGGGGTATTCGTCCTGCATGTGCATGGTCCCCGAATAGGAGAGGCCTCCAAGGCTGTACATGGTGTCGTTGACGAGAAGGTCGACGATTTCGTCCTGGGCGTCCATGGGCGGGCTCCATGACTGCGACTGCGAGGAAGCGAAGACGCCGATGGCGCCGGCGGGCACGCCGTTGTTGGTGGCCTTCATCCAGGCCTCGGCGAAACAGTCGCTCGAGTAGTCGAATTCGCCGTTGTTACAGGCGACGCAGACGACGTAGGGAAGCATGTTATCGTTGGTGAGGGCGTTGATGTCGGAGTTGCTGAAGCCGCTGGAACCCCACGAGGTGGGGCTACCATGACCGCAGTAGTTGACGATGCTCCGCCCGTCGTTGAGGGCGGTGGACACGTCGCTCGGCGACGGGTTGCCGGGGGCATCCTGCCCGCCCTGTGACCCGTCGTAGAACTCGTCCACCAGGGTGTAGGTATAGTTGAGCAGGTCGTCTCTGATGATTCGCATGTGCTCGTAGTCGTATTCTCCGTCGTCGCCGGTTCCCTGGGATGAGGCGATGCCGACGCCCTTGTGGTACCAGTCGGCCGCTGCCTGTGGATATTTTTCATAGGTGATGGAGCGGTTTACCTGCGTCTGCACCTCGGCGGTTGTCTGCGCTGACATCCGGCCGACGAAGATGTCCTGGTAGTCGTCGGAGCCGACGAGCATCGCGTATTCGGGGTCGGAGGGCTGCCCGCCGTAGGTAAAGGAGGGAATCTGGCCGATGTCGCCGACGAGGAGCACGAAGGCGAGGTCGGTGGTGTTGTAGTAGTTCCAGATGTAGCTTTTGATGTCGCTGGGGGTGCTCCCGGCGGTCGAGACGTTGACCATCTCGGTGTGGATACCCTTCATGTTTTTCCAGGTGACGAAGGGCTGCATCGCTGAATAAAAGCTGTCATCGGTGATGACGAGCATGTCGCCGTGCTCCGATACGGGGGTGTACCGGTCGCCGCGCGTATCCCCGAAGGCCTCGTTGAAGTTGATGAAATGGTTCCGATAGATGGTCTTGAACGTGGCGTCCATGGCGGTGAGGGATTCCGTGCGATGATAGACGTTGGTGGTGGCCGGGCCGGTCGGCGTTATCTCGAGGGTGATGTCGGTGTAGACGCGCAGGGTCTGCTCGACCGGGTTGTACTGGAAGGGATAGATGGTGACGGTCTGCCCGCGGACGTCTCTGGTTATGTATGGTTCACCGAGCGTTGCCATGCCACCCGGGTAGAAGGCGTCGGTGGCATAGGGTTCTCCGAACTCGTAGGGCACGGTATCCGGGTTGACGTCCCGGGTGATGTCGCCCTTCGATGGGGCGATGGCGATGTCGTGGTATTCCTCGTATGCCGTGTCGGTGACGGTGACCGCCATGTCTCTCGCGTCGGGGATGACGATGCTTCTTGTTATTTTCGGCAGGGCGGGCACGCCGCGCTCACGCATGGTTGACGTGTCAGGCATATGCAATTTCTGGTAGATGGTGCCCTGGATGGGTACCGGGTCCATGGTGAAATCGTTGACGGCGATGTGCATCCTGACATGGGACGGGTCTCCGTCCATGAGGCGGACGGCCAGGGGATAAGATGAGCCGTCCCCGGTTGGCTGGGTGCTTTCTGCGTGCACCGCAACCGGAAATGCTGCCAGTATCAGGAGTGCAACCGTCAGTACGGTACCGGATATTTTATAAAAACTAGCTTGTTTCATGTGTTCACCTGCCTGATTAAGAAAAGCTATCTATTTATAACTTATGAGATGCATGTTAGCATGGTTCACTGTCGTATCTGTGGGATGGCAGCGGTTTGTGGTGCCTATGGGGTCCAGGTGCCCGGCGCGGTGACGTAGACGAACACACCCATGCCCCTGGTGATGGCAAACCCGGGCGGCGGCGTCACACCGACCGTGTAGGACTCAAACGTGCTGCTGGTCGCATTCCAGTAGGCAGCGATGCTGCAATAGGGCACCGACGGGGCGAGCGAGCTCGCACTCGTTGCAGCGGCATCAAACCAGCCAATCGTGTTCCATCCCGTAAACAAATCAACCGCAACAGTTGACAATGGCGCGCCCGTCACCGAAAACGTATCGGACGTGTTCACATACACAAAGTAGCCGACGCCGTCCTCGATAGCGAAGCCATCCCCGGGTGTCACGCCAACCACGTATGACTCAAACATGCCAGCCGAGGCGTTCCAGTAGGCCACGATTTCGCAGCCCGTAATTGCCTGGCCCAGCGAGCTCGCAGAATAGTCGTTCTCGACGGGCACCGTTACCAGGTTCCAGCCGGGAGAGAAAGAAAAGATGTGGCGGACCCCGGTAATGGTGAGCGTGCTGACCGTAAACATGGTGTTCCCGGTGCCCGCGGACGCGATGACGCCGACGGATGCGATGTCATGTCCCGTTGGCGTGTCGTCGGTCACCACCGGCACATCACATGCAACCGTGTAATTCCCTGATGCGTTGGTGGTCGTGGTCCATGTCATGTCGGCGCGCGGGATGGTGACCGTGACGGTTTCATTCGACACCGGGATACCGGTGGACGTATTGTAGACACCACCCGTTATCGTGACGGTGTCCCCAGCCTGCGCCGTCGACGGCACGAGGTGCTGGGTTACCGTCACCGGCGGGCTGACATGGCTGTACCCGGTAAGATTGGCATGTATCCGCGTGGTTCCGTTCGGCGAGGTACCGTTCACGATGTACCTGGCGGTGTTTTCGGCATCCGGCGAATACCAGGACTGCTTTGAACCATTGGTGCCGCCCCGGACATACAGCGTGGGCAGTGTCCCGGCGGGAACGGTGACGGTTTCCGTCCCGTTGCACATATGCGGCATCGTTTCCTGCTGCTGCCCGGCGAAGGTTTCGTCGACCAGACCCTGCACCCAGATGGAGCCCGACGTGTTGGTCGTTGAAGATACCGTCCAGCTGTCGCCCACCTGCAACGGAAAATCATATTCCTCCGCCGGCGGATGCTGCGAGCCGTTCACATGCGCTACGTAGTCGAGGTCGATGACCTGATGGATGACACCGGTGGAGGTGATGTTGTATGAGATGAGCGACAGGTCCGCCCGGCGCATGTACAGGTCGCCGGTGATAATGCCGTCCATGGGGCCCGACATGCTCTGGTAGGAGATCTGGCCGGTTATGTTGCCGGTGAGGTTGAGAGCATATGCATCATACGTGGTGGCATTCTGCGTTACCAGGGTGATACCGGCAACGCTGACGGTGAGGTCGGTGATGGTGCCGTCGAACGAGCCGTTGGGAGAGTCCAGGTATACGTCGGCGTTGTATGTCCATACGTCGCCGATCGACCATGCCGGCACATCTGTCTCATTCGATGCAAAAGCAGGAGCCGAAGCAGGAGAAGAAAGAGAGAAAAAAAGAGGGGGTGAAACGGGGACGGCAGCCGCCGGTATGCCGACGAGGCACATCGCTGCTGCTACTGCCAGAACTGTGGTAACAGCCGCATGGCGGGATACCTGTCCCTTCATCGTTGGCTACAGGCCCTGTCCATTCCAGACGCCCGGGCCGGTGACGTAGACGAACACACCCATGCCCCTGGTGATGGCAAACCCGGGCGGCGGCGTCACGCCGACCGTATAGGACTCAAACGTGCCGCTCGACGCGTTCCAGTAGGCAGCGATGCTGCAGTTTGGAACTGCCGGGGCGAGCGAGCTCGCACTCGTTGCAGCGGCATCAAACCAGCCAATCGTGTTCCAGCCCGTGTACAGGTCAACCGCAACGGTTGACAATGGCGCACCGGTCACCGAAAACGTATCGGAGGTGTTCACATACACAAAGTAGCCGACGCCGTCCTCGATAGCGAAGCCATCACCAGGGGTGATACCCACGACAAATGACTGGAACATGCCAGCCGAGGCGTTCCAGTAGGCCACGATTTCGCAGCCCGTAATTGCCTGGCCGAGGGAACTCGCCTTGTAGTCGTTGTCGACCGGCACCGTTATCAGGTTCCAGCCCACAACGAGGTCGAATTCGACGGTCTCGGTCGCCGAGATATTCACCGTCGTCGGCGACGACCAGTTGCTTTCGACGCCCCATTCATCTTTTGCTTTGACCTTTACGTCGTAATCGCCCGGCTGCGTCCAGGTGTGGTCAGCGGTTGCTGTGGCGCCGGATGTATATGGCCCGAGCCAGCCGCTGTCCGTGCCGTCGCCCCAGTCAAACATGTATGAAATGTTGTCTCCATCCGGGTCCGTAGTGCTCGCCGAGTAGGTATAGGACTCGTTGACGAGACCAGTTGTCGGACCGCTGGGTGCCGCCGGCGTGGCCGGCGGGTCTGAAACCGTTCCATGCAGCTGGAACGACCTGTCCTCCGTTGTATCGGGCGGAGATGCGCCGTCCTGCCAGGAGAATCCGTCGCCCTCTGGCGAGTTCATCCAGAGCAGCCAGTCAGGCCCGTCGGGGTCGTCATGGCTCTGTATCGCCATCCATCCCTCGCTGAGGGTGAACGGCGTGGAAAAGTTGTAATGGAACTCCCAGAGGCTGAACCCGCTGTAGTCGTCGCCGGTGTCGGTGTAGGTGACGTTGGCCGCATCCGCGCTGATGTTGGTCACCAGCGTGGAGGGAACATTTGTCTGGTCGTTGATGTCATCAGAATAAAACGTTATCCAGAAGTTCATCCCGTTTGGGTCTCCCTCAACCCATTGTGTGCCGGTGTGGTAGGCGGTTATCCCCCACCAGGTAACCCCGGTGATGGTGCCGGTTGCGTTCCAGAAGTTGTCGATTATCTTGTATCCTTCGCCTGCATCGGTGTTGCCGGCCGACCAGCTGCCGCTCGGCGAGGTATAGTTCTGCTGGAACAGTATCTGGCTCAACGGCGCCGGAAACGTGACCGGGTCCGCTGATTGCTTTATGCTGGCGGTAGCGTCATCCGTGGTCAGTGCGTCCTGAGAGCGTGCCCCGGCGGCATTGGCTGCCGTAAAAGCCGCCCCCATCATTACTATTGCAAGTAATATAGCCATGTGTTTTCTCATGTTTTGCCTCCACGTAAGTAATGTGAACTGGTTATATAAATGTTTGCGGTTTTGACAGGATATATTCTATGCTCACAAAAATAAAAAAATGGAAAAAAAGGAGGGAAAAGGAGGGGCGTTTTTAGGGCCCGGCGTTCCCGAATATCCGTATGTTGAGGATGGTTGCCGTAATCTCTTTCACCGCACGGTTGCCGGCGACATCGTAGGCCTCTATGGTGATGGTGTGCTCGCCGAACAACGTTTCATCGAGGACGTAGGATATCTCTTCCTGGAACATGCCCTTGGCGGTGCCGTCGAGATACAGGGTTGCACTGTCAACACCGGATGTAGCCGGGTCTGTGACGCTTGCCTCGATCGAGATCTGCCCGATGATGATGGTGCGTCCACGTGGCAGCGGCATGATCTCCCGGTTGAAGATGTAGAGGTTTCCGCCGGGCTTGTGCAGCGTTATCTCGGGTGCATCGCCGTCTATCTTCACCGTCTTGGAATGCGGGGTTTCCTCGTTGTCCTCTGTGTCGACCGAGTAGTAGCTGATGGTGTGCTGGTCGTGCTCCCTGATGGTGAACGGCCCGGTGTACTCGTTCCAGTCGCCGTCGTCGATGCGGTAGTAGGTTGTCGTCGCGTCGCCATCTGGATCGGTGGCGCTGAGCATCGCCGTCACTGCACCGGTGTACCAGCCGTCGTTGCCGTCGGGCGACGACGGGTTCAGGGTGATGCTGGTCTGCGGTGCCTCGTTGCCGCTGATGTAGACGGTCGTGCTCGCGGTCGGCGTCTTCTGACCGGTCTGATGGATGCCGTAGTAGTAGATGGTGTAGGTGCCCTCGTCCAGCGTGAATGGGGTGTAGTAGCGGCTGTATTCACCGGTTATCTGTGTGCCCTTGTTGACCCGGTACCATATCTCCGTGATGCCCATGCCCTGTGCCTTGTCGAAGTCGAAGCCTATCTTGGTCTCCGTGGTGATCTCGTGTTTGCCGTCAACCAGCTCGTGTGGCCCGTCGAAGAAGATCAGGTCCGTGATGTCTCCCATGGCAACTCTGAACTCGATGACATGGTGCGGGGTTTCCTCGTTGCAGGCAAGGTCGACCGCCCAGTATTCCAGGGTTATCTGGCCGGGCGTGAAGTGGAGGTTGACATACTGGTTGACATCTCCGGTCTTTTCGGCGCCGCCGTTTATCCTGTAATGGATCTGCCAGGGGTTGTCGTCGTCCTCTGCCTTGATGGTGATCTTGGTGTTCGGCGTGGGGTTGCTGTTCTCTATCCAGGTCGGCGTATGCCAGGAGGTCGGCGGGGTGCTGTCAGACATGTCGCTGGCGACCCAGAAGGTCTCGTTGTCGTAGCTGACGTGGCCGAGGCCGTCGGTTGCCCTGATATCCAGCGTGTGGATGCCCGTGGTCGGGAAGTTGAACACATAGGGGTTGGCAACGCTTGTCCAGGCGCCGCCGTCAAGGCTGTACTGTATCGCCAGCGCCGGGCTTGCATCGGTGGCGCTCAGGATGATGTCGGTGCCGGTTTCCACGACCCAGTCGTTGTACGAGCAGCCGGGGTCGCTCGGGATGCCGACGGTCTTGTTGATATCCGGCGGGGTGTCGTCGACGATGAAGGTCACGTTGTCGTAGCCGGTGTTGCCGAGCTCGTCGGATGCGATGATCTCGAGGTAGTGGACGCCCTCACCGCTAAGGGTGATGGTGTACCGGAGCGGCGTGACGGTCGTCCAGTTCGACCAGCTGCCGTTGTACCAGGTGCGGTAGGTGATGTTCTTCCAGCCGACGCCGCCGCTGCATCCCTGGTCGGAGGCGGTGAAGTCGATGACGGTGCTGCTGGTGATGTAGTATTTATCACCCGGGAACACGACGACCTTGGGCTCGCCGACGGTGTTCTCTATCGCGGGCGGCGTGTTGTCGACCTTGACATCTCTGGTGTGATGGGTGCCCTCGTTGCCGAGGTTGTCGACCGCGTACCATATGAGCGTGTGGTTGCATTCAACCGGGATGCTGAACGTTGTCTGGGTGGCAGCGACGCTGTACCAGCTGGTACCGCCGTCGTAGCTGTACACAATCTCGGCGATGCCTGAGGCACAGGCCGGATACTCGGTGGTATTGATGTAGATGGTGGTGTCCGAGGTGATCCATTCTGTGGTGCCGTCGGTATAGTACGGGGTGCCAAGCTCAAGGGTTGCCGTCGGAGCGGTGTCGTCGACGTTGACATCGGTGAAATGATGGGTTTCCTCGTGACCGAGGTTGTCGACCGCGTACCATTCGATGCTATGGGTGCACTCGTCGGGGATGTCAAACGTCGCCTGGCTGCCAACAACGGTGTTCCAGCCGGCGCCATAGTTGTACCATATCTCCGCGACGCCGGATGCACATGCCGGATGATCGGTTGCGTTGAGATATATCGTCGTGTCCGGGGTGATCCATTCCTCGGTGCCATCGGTGTAATAGGGCGTGCCATATTCGAGCGTGGTTGATGGTGCAGCGTCGTCGACGTTCACCGTCTGCGTATGCGTTGTCTCGGTGTGACCGAGGTTGTCGACCGCATACCATTCAAGGGTGTGCGTGCAGTTGTCCGGGATGGTGAACGACACGTCGCCGGACGCGGTCTGCCATGTTCCGTTGTATGTATAGTATATCGTGGCGACGCCAGAGGCGCAGGCAGGTCCGTCGGTTGCGTTGAGATATATCGTGGTACCGGTGCTAATCCAGGTATCTGTGCCATCGGTGTAATGCATGCCGCCGTACTCAATCGTGGTCGATGGCGGGGTGCTGTCAACGTTCACGTCGGTGGAATGGGTGGTCTCGGTGTTGCCGAGCTCGTCGACCGCATACCACTGGATGGTATGGCTGCATTCCGTCGGGATGGTAAACGTCTCGTTGGCATACACGGTATCCCAAGTAGCGCCACCATCTGTGGAATAGTTGATCCAGGCAACACCAGAGGCGCAGGCCGGATGGTCGGTGGCGTTGAGGTAGACCGTGGTGCCCGTGGTTATCCATTCGTCGCCGCCGGAGGTGTAATAGGGCGTGCCATATTCGAGCGTGGTTGTCGGTGGGGTGTCGTCGACATGGAAGGTCTCGTTGTCGTAGACGGTGCGGCCCATCGCGTCGGTGATGGTGACGTTGAGCCAGTGGTCGCATTCGCTGTCAAAGTAATGCACGTAGGGCAGGCTGCCGGTGATGTCCACCCAGCCGCTGCCGTTGTTGTACATGACGGTCATGTCGCAGCAGCCGGTCTCGGCGTCGATGGTGATCGGCGTACCGGTTGTGACGTAGTACTCGTCACCCGGTGTAACCGTCACGTTGGGGTCGCCGACGGTCTTGTAGAGCACCGGCGGGTAGTCGTCGACATGGAAGGTCTCGTTGTGCCATCCGGATGCCGGCCAGCGGTTGCCGAGGTTGTCTTCGACGTAGAACTCCAGGTAATGGGTGCATTCCTCTGGCAGATATATTTCCTCGCTGATGGTACCGCTTGGCACGCTCTCGTTGTAATATGTCCATGAGCCGTTGTACCATATCCTGTAGTGGAGATGCACGGAGCCAACGACACAGTCAAGCGTGCCGTTGTCCGTGGCGTTGATCCATATCGGCGTGCCGGTCTCTATGCAGTATTCATCCAGACCGACCATCATCTTGGGCTCGCCGACTTCCTTCGTCACATCGGGCGGGGTGTTGTCGACCATGACATGCTGCCGCCATGAATCCTCCATATTGCCGAGGTTGTCGAAGCTACGTATCGAAAACCGGTGCAAACAGTTATTGTCGTCGCCAAGGGAGGAAAGGTTAAATGCGCCGGTATACGGCGTCCATGCCGTGACGGTTTCCCAGCTTGCTCCGTTCCACCGGTTGATATAGTATTCTATGTGGTCAACACCTGATGCGCATCCGACAGTGTTGTCAGTCGCGTTCAGATATATCGGTGTTTCAGACGTGATATAGTGGTCAAGAGTACCAGTAAAGTAAGGTACATTCCAATAGACCGGGGAACCCACATAGAACGGCGAACCATATTCCTTTTCAGTGGTCGGAGGGGTATCGTCAACATAATGGGTCTGATAGATGAGGGTGCTTTCATGGCCAAGGTTGTCAACAGCGTATGCCTCAATGGTGTGCTCGCATTCACCGTTCCAGACAAAGTCACCAAAGGTGAAGGTGGTGTTACCATAGGTCGTATAGGTGTGCCATGAACCGTTATAGTAGATACGGTAATTGAGCTCGGCGATGCCAGAGGAACAACTGCCGGCGTCGCTGACGTTCAGCCAGAATGGGGTATCAGAGGTGACATTTTCGCCGTACTGCGGCATGCCGACATCCTTGTTGACGGTCGGTTTGATGTTGTCGACATTGACGGTATAGTTGTATTCCTCCCATTCGCCCATGTTGTTTGTAATATTGTAGTATATCGTGTGCGTGCAGTTGTCCATGACGCCGATGTCATCAAAAGTAAAGGTCACGTTGCTGTTCCAGGCGCCAGTATGCCAGCTGCCGTTGTTGACATTGTAGTATATCTGGTAGTTCGTATGTGCCATGTCGCCGGTCGCATTGATATAGATGGGCGTATACTTGGTAATATAGTCCATGTAGTAGGGTGAACCAAATTGCAGGGTGGCATCGGGCAGACCACCGCCAACATGGAAGCCCCATGTGCGATAGCCGCTGGACGGGAAGCGATTGCCCAGCTCGTCCTCGATCCAGTACTGGAGACGATGCGTACAGTTTTCGGTGAAGTCGATTGAGACGTTGCTGCCAGATGTGGCCCACGGCGTCCAGGTACCATTGAACTGTGTCCGGTAGTGGATGGTGAAGTTTCCGACCGCGCAGTCCGAGGCAGGCATATCGGTGGCGTTCAGCCATATCGGGGTATCGAGCGTGACATAGAACCATGAGCCGGACTGGAAGCTCGGGCTGCCAACGTTCAGGTCTTCATCTGGAGCACTATCATCAACGTATAGCTGTCGGAAGTTATGCGGCGTCTCCTCGTTGCCGGCATAGTCGGTCGCCCAGTACTCGATGGTATGGTTGCATTCCTCGATTATGGTAATGTTGAAAGGCTGCATCAGGGTGCCGTCACCCGATTGTACCAGCGTGGTGTTGTCACGCCATATCCGGTAATGCATCTCCCACATACCGACAGCCGGGCAGCCGGTGTCACTGCCGTACATGAGAAGCCAGGTATCGGTCGTGATATGTGTCGCGGTGGATGTGTCATGCGGGTACTTGGGATCGCCAATCTCCAGCGACGACGTGGGGGGTACGCTGTCGACATAGAATGTCTCGTTGTGCCAGCCAGTTGTCGGCCAGCGGTTGCCGAGTTCGTCTTCCACCCAGTACTCAAAGTAGTGGATGCAGTCTTCGCTGAAGCCATAGGAGAAATTGGTGTCAGTGGTGGTGTTGACGAGGTATCCGCCATCCCACCAGATGCGGTAGTGCAGTGTCCAGTTGCCCTCGGAGCAGTCGGGAAGCTCGGTCACATTGAGATAAACGGTGGCATCATGGTTGACATAGTAGTTGCCGGTGCCGTCGTCGTAGCCGCCGCCGACAACCGTCTTGTTCACCAGCGGGGGCGTAGAGTCAACATGGAAGGTCTCGTTGTCGTACACGGTGCGGCCAAGGCAGTCATATGCCCTGATGTCAAGGGTATGGGTGCATTCATCGTTGAAGTTGAACACGTAGGGCACCGTGATCTCCTGCCAGGCGCCGCCGTTAACACTGATTTCCACGGTCATGCCCGGGCAGCATCCCGGATCGGTAGCATCGATATATATCGGCGTCAGCGTGGTCACATAGTATTCTTCATCCGCTGTCACCGTGATGTTGGGGTCGCCCACGGTTTTGTCGATACTCGGACCGACGTCGTCCACGTAGAACGTCTGGTTGTGGACATAGTACGGAGATGGAAGGTCCATCGCTGGCGGGGTTGGCGGAGTCGGGCAGGGTCCAATGCTAACTGCGCTGCTCTCCCATGGGTCATAGTCGATGGAGCCGTTGAGCCTGTCCTGTATCTCGCTTTCCACGGTGGTATCCCACCAGTTGTTCTCCGCGTCCATTGTGTCTGTCTCATAGTTCTTTAATGCAAGTGCACCGGGTTCAGCGCCGCCATCGTAGAAGTTGTTGTAGTGGAATTCTATGGTACTGACATCGCATCCTGTTAACGCACGGGCCGCATTTTCCTCTTCAGGCGAGAAGTTGTTGTAGTAGAAGGTGTTGTATTCAACGCTCACGTTGTGGGAGCCGACCGGTCCGTAGCTGGTGCCCCAGAGAGCCAGTCCGTAGGACGGGTAGTAGTATCCGGAGTAGGGCCAGTATGGCGAGGGGCCGATGTACTGGAAGGTGTTGTTGGTGATTGTTCCACCGCGCACGTTTATCTGGGCACCATGGTAGCTGCAGTTTTCGAAGAGGTTACAATGCACCTGAGCGTCAATCAGGTTGTAGACGTTGATACCTGTGCCGCAGTCATGGATATGGTTGCCCTTGATAACCGGGTTGTGGAACTCGAAATCATTCGGGTCGCCGCCAGCGAAGATACCGTAAGAGCCATCCGGGTTCTGGATATCGTTGTACGACACTTCAACATCGGTGTAGGTGATGAAATCTGTGAACCCACTGGTGAAACCAAGTTCCGCATTGACATATCCTGGGCCAGGGGCACTTGGATTGGTTGCACTGGCGTTAATCCGATTGTGGGTGATGACAATGTCCTCGAAATAGCCGCTTCCCGTGGAATCAGTACCAGCATCCGGGTCATGACCCACAGTGATGCCGGACCAGGCATACGTCGAATGGACATAGTTGTACGCCAGGACGACGTTGCTTCTCGTCGCATTCACCGGACCGCGTACATCGATGGCCGTGTAGAAGTCGATGACTTCAAAGCCGTTAAAGACAACATTGTCTGCCCTTATTACGACGGTGAAACCGGTTGTGGTCGGGCTGGGATCGGCGATGGTACTCTCGCCACCGCTCCGGCCGCCCTCTACGGGCTCCACGTTGGCCTGTGCACCGTATAGAGAGAGTTCCTTGTCAATTGTGATTGCTTCGGTATATGTTCCTGCATACACATAGATGGTGTCGCCGTCGCTCGCTGCATCGATGGCATCCTGGATGCTGTCGAAGTGGGTGACGCCCCAGCCGGCCGTACTGGCATCGAAGTCATCGTCGACGTAGTAGGTACCAGGTGCAAGGCCATAGTTCCCGAGGTCGTCCACTGCATAATATTCAATGTAATGCTTGCATTCATCGGGTACCGTGAAGCTCACGTTGGAGTTCAACGGGCCGCTCTGCCATGCTCCCCAGCCACCGGTCATGTCCCATATACGCCAGAAAATCTGGTAGGAACCGACCGCACAGTCGCCAGCGTCAGTCGCATTCAGATAGATCGGCGTCGTCGTCGTGATACACCGGTTGCCGTCACAGACACCCGTCGGGTTGCCATATTCCTTGGTCACCATCGGCGGTGTGTCGTCGACACGGTAGTGCTGATAGTAATGCATGGTTTCCGTGCCCAGGTCGTCAACCACATACCATTCAAGCATGTGCTCGCATTCCTCGTCAAAGGAAAACATGACGCTGCTGTTCATCGGCCCAGTAGTGAAATCGGGAATCGGGTCGCCGATCTTCCAATAGCGGTAATATATCTGGTAGGAGCCAACCGAGCATTTGCTGAGGTTGTCGGTCGCGTTAATCGTTATCTCCGAGGTCGTCGTGACATACGTGGTATAATGGAAGGTGACGGACAACGAAAGCGATGAGCCAGAGGCACTGCCCGTGAACTCGCCTTCGAAGTACTGGCCATCATAGGTGCCGTCGCCGGTCGCATAAATTCGTCCATGCGTGGTGCTGGGGAATCCGGTGTGATCGGTGACATAGGTGCCGTTGAACCATCCGCCAGAGCCGTCAGACCAGGTGAAGGAGCCATAGCCGAAGCCCTGGGTCGCATAGGTCCCGTTGGTCGGTATGAACGAGTTGTGATACATGGTGATCGTACCCACCAGAGCGCCGGTCGTCGTGCCGCTCCATTCCTGTTCAGCCCAGAGGACACTTGTCAGCGGGTCGGGCAGCACGATGTCGGAGCCAAAGACCTGCGGTATCCAGAATCCCGCTGGCTCACTGGTATACCACTCGGTTTCACTTGACAAGCTGGCGCTCACGGTCATCGTCTCGTTTTCCATGTACATGGGACCGTCGTGTTCCTTCCAGGTGACAGGTGGGGTGTTATCGACCATGACATGCTGTAGATGTGATGACTCGATATGGCCGAGTTCATCGAAGCTGCGCACCCTGATGCGGTGCAGACAGCTATTGTTATCGCCGATGGATGAAAGGGTAAACGGCCCAGTATATGTATCCCACGATGCAACGCCTTGCCAGCTCGAGCCATCCCACCGGTTGATGTAATACTCTATGTGGTCGACACCGGAGGCACACATGCCGGGGTTGTCCGTGGCGTTCAGATAAATCGTGGTGTCAGACGTGATATAATGGTCAAGGGTACCGGTGAAGTATGGTACATCCCAGTCCACGGGTTCGCCCTCATAATATGGCGTGCCGTATTCCTTGGTGGAGGTCGGCGGGCTATCGTCAACATAGAATGTCTCGTTGTCATACACGATGTTGCCGACGCAGTCATAGGCCCTGATGGACAGGTTGTGCATGCATTCATCCGGCATATAGATGGTGTCCGAAACCGTTATCTCCATCCAGCCGGAGTCATAGGTCGCATTCCAGATGCGGTATTCAACGGTCATGCTCGGGCAGCAGCCGGCGTTGGTCGCATCAATCGTAATCGGCGTGCCCGTGGTCACATAGAAATCTGGCATGCCGCCGCCGGGTATGTTCGGCGTGCCGACAGTCTTGTCTATCGTGGGAGCCGAATCGTCGACATAGAAGGTGATATTGTGGATGACGCCGTCGCCGTTGCCCAGCGAGTCCTCGGTGTAGTACTCAAGATAATGTTTGCATTCCTCGTCAAATGTCAGGATGAGATCCTGGTAATATGTCCGCTGCCAGGTCGTCCAGGTACCGTTCCATATACGGTACCATATCGAGCTGTTGTCCGCCGCGCAGGGCGCACCAGGATCGGTCGCGTTGACATAGATGGGCGTGGCAGTGGTGACGCATGCATACGGCGTGTTGGTGGTATAGGTCGCTCCGTAGATGGTGCCGTCGTTGCCGTCCTCGACATCGGTGGCGGTGGAGCCGCTGCCCTCGTTGAAGTCCCACCATGAGACAAGGTTGGATGTCACAACGTTCTGATTGTAGTTGTTCTGGACATCGGCAGCAGAGAGCGCATCATCGTAAATGCGGACATCGTCAATCGCTCCCTCGAAGCCTAAATAGGGAGGTGGGCTGCCGTCAGCCATGCATCCAATGTACAGTTCGTTGCCGGTGGTAACAGCGCCAACTGTGCCGGCTGCGGCACTCGAATCAAGCGAGCCATCAATGTAGAGCTCAATGGTTCCGCCGTTTCTGGTGGCAACTATGTGGTGCCACTGTCCGTCGTTGATGGTAACACTCGACGTCAGGCTTGCACTGTTCGTACCGTCATCGATGAGCCAGCGTATCCGGCCGCTGCTCTGCATCTCAAGGTCATAGGCAGGCTGCCAGTTGCCAATGGCGTTCTTGCGGACGATGCCGCCTCTGCTGTCCGAGGAGGTCTGAATCCATGCTTCGACGGTCCAATCAGATGAACCCATGTCGAGCGATGCGGCATGAGGGACTTCGACGTAATTGCTGCCATTGAAGTCAAGGGCGTAGTTGCCGCAGGAGGGCTCGCCTCGCTCGATGGCGCTCGACGGCGGGGTGTCGTCGACATAGAACGACCTGTTGTGTATGGTCGTCTCGGTGTTGTCCAGGTTGTCAACCGCATAGTATTCGATGTAATGTTTGCATTCCTCGTCAAAGGTGACATGGACAACGTCGCCGATGCCGCCAACCTGCCATGTGGTCCATCCATCGGTCTGGTTCCAGAGCCGGTAATGGATACGCCATGAGCCCACGTTGCAGTCGCCATAGATATCCTGAGCGAACAGGGTAAGCTCGGTCGACGTCGTAATGTAGGTGGCTCCCTGGCTCTGCGGCCACTTGGGATCGCCGACCTGCAGGCCGGACTGCGGCGGGGTGTCATCGACCCGGTGGGTCTGGTTGGTCACCGCTTCCATGTTGCCCGCGTTGTCGTCGCTGTAGAACTCGAGGTAATGGATGCATTCACCGCTCAGGGTGAAGTTGCCCGTGTACACCATGAAGTTGTCGTTGAGACCGACGCCGGTGCTCGGGGCGGGCGTCCATGCACCATTGTACCATACACGATAATAGGTTGCGTTGACGCCGGAGCCGCCGGACGGGTTGTCCACGGCGGTGAAGTTGAACTCGGTGCTCGATGTGACGTAGTTAGCTCCACCTGTCGGACCCCATTTGGGCTCCCCAACCGTCTTGGTGGTCGTGGGCGCCTGGTTGTCGGAGCCGCCGGCCGCATGGGGCGAGAGATGCCAGACATGTGCCCAGACGTAGCCGATGTAGGTGCCATCGAAATAATCGGTGTTCACGCCGGTGACGTTGCAGAGCTGCCATTCCCCGGCGGTTCCATTCCAGAAGAAGACGCCCTGCAGGTCGCCTTCGTCGAGGCCGGAGGCAGTCAGGTCGGCCGCCGTATAGTATATTGTAATATTGATAGGCCAGTCGACACCGCTGGTGTCGTTCATGCTCACGTCGACAAAGGTGCCGTCGAGCGCGTAGCCGCCCACGGCGTCGCCCTCGGGGTTTTCCTCGTATTTGAGCGTGGTGACGCTTGCGGGAGTCGAGGTGTTCACGGTGACCGTTGTCCCGGTCTCGTCCTTGCCGCCGGTCGTGGTCTCGGTGCCGGCGGGCACGTCCTCATAGTAGGAGTCCTCGACGCCGGATTCCTGGCTGTTGTTGTAATCGTCGTCAGGCCATGTGTCGTCCAGCCACGGCCGGAAGTCAACGTTATCGGACACGTTGTCGCCCTGACCGTACGGGGTGTCGGTCGCGTTGTGATACGGACCAGTTGAATGACCCCACCAGTTGTAGGTGGCGTTAACCACGGTTGCCGCAATATTCAAAACGCCATAGTGTCTGTTTCCGTAGATGTTGTTGTTATGTATCTCCGTCCCGGTGACCGGGTGGAGGTAGTCATCTATGCCGCTGCCATTGCCGTTATTATAAATATTATTCTTCTCAACGGTTACATTGAAGGTGTTCAGCAGAACCCCCATCTTGCAGTCGGATACAGTATTACCCGATATAAGATGGCCGCCAACTGTTCCGGTTGAGGTGACGCCATCCCCGGTAATCCGGATGCCATATCCGTTATCCAGCGACTCTGGCGGGTCGTAATACGTTCCCCATGTATAGAAATAATCAACCAGATCTGGGCTCCCGGTAACCGTATTATTGACAATGGTGGTGTTAACCGCATCGTATCCGGCATAGATATTATAATAACATCCGCTAATCGTGTTTTCTGCTATGACGTTATCCTGCTGGCCATCTATATTCGCATCGTCCCACATATTGATGCCATACCAAGCAACGTCTTTCCCGTCAATCGTATTGTTCACGATGCGGTTGTCGTTACAGGCCACCCCCTGAAGGTCGTATTGCCCGCCGGACAAATGGATACCATAATAGAAGTTTTCTATAACGTTGTCCATAATGGTGCAGTTACTCGAGCCAAATAAGAGAATCGAATTCATAAGATATGGATTACTAGCTCCGTCAGCATAGATATCTCCGCTCGTCGCATTCAAAATGACATCTTTGATAGTGAGCCCCTGTATAGTGATGTTGTCACAGCCGCGGATGTAAAACCCGGGATGAACATGCGTGGTCGGAGAACAAGGAGGTGCCTCGCCTGTTTGTGCCGCATTGATTATTGTACTCCCTGGCCCTTCCACTGATTGTATCGTAATATCTGTCTTATTATCCATATAGACGTTTTCTAAGTATGTCCCGGGGTAGATATCGACCATCGTGCTCGTCACGTTGTCAATGGCATCCTGTATGCTAGCCCAGTATCCATCAGCACCATCTATGTTGGCACAATGATAGTAGTCATAAGTGTTGCCAGAAAAGGTGTTGCCGAATATTTCTGCATATACCGTGTCATTCAGATGGACACCAATGTCACAATCTGAAATCGTGTTCCCCGTAATCGTCGCGTTTTTGCAGTCTCCATGCAGTTCAATTGCTTCAACCTGTTCAGTATGACCAAGCTGCGGAGAAATCGTGTTGCCTGAAATCATTACATTTTCAAACCCGGTGCCATTGCCATATCTCTTTAACATAATGCCAGCATTGGGATAGATGGGCTCATAGTTGAGATCACCAACGCCGGAGAGTACGTTGTTTTCTATGACAACATCGCTGTATACTGCAGCAGAGGGAACAAACTGTGGGCCTCCCCAAGTCTCCCAATTTTCGGCTTCCGTTTTGCTATTAAACATTACCCCAATGCCACCGTTACAGTTCATCGTATTGTTGTGTATCCATTGTGTAGCGGTTACATTGTTGGGTATGAGGAACGGTCCGCTGCTATTTTCCCAGTACTTAGGAAAATTAGTTATTTTAATAAGCCCGGGGGAACTCCAATTATAGACATCATCGAAATTCATCTCATTATGGCCGATTTCCATTGCTCCACGGCATTCCTCTGTGCCAACAGCTTCCCACGGCGTGTTGAACACATTATTGCAGATTTTTATATCGGCATCGGTATGATCGAAATAGATGGTCCCCATTTCGAAGGTATTGTTCGTAAATGTCCATTGCCCCGGGTTATCGTCGGGCAGAGCCATTGCATCAAAGCCGATGACAGTTGTCCAAGCAGCGCTTTCAGATGCATCAATAGTGAATCCATCTATGGTAAGGTCACCGTAAGCTTCTATTTTTATCTTTGTACCGCCAGTTAAAGAGGACCCATTTATGATGGTCTGATTTGCACCAGCCCCCTGTAACGTAAGCGGTTTATCTATGAGAAGTGACTGGTTGTAGGTGCCGTTGCCGACGCAGATTGTATGGCCAGGGCTTGCTTCATCAATGGCGGTCTGTATTGACTGTCCGTCATAGATAATGGCGTCACATGGTCCCCCGGAGATATAGTCGTACCATCCACCCAGGTAAACATGTGTAATCCTGCCGGCGGTTACGTTGCCATCGATGTAGTTATTTACCATTTCACGTGTAAATGTGCCTCCGCTGAAAACCTGCAGCCAGTATCCAAAGTCAGAGCCGGCTGCATTGAACACATTGTTCGTCATCTGTATCGGGACCTGCTCCCCGGTTGCATAGAACTCCGTTCCGATAAACATTGTCCGTCTCTCGCTCCACAAGTTAAATGTGTTATCATTAAGAGATACACCAGTCGCCCCCTGCTGAGCATAGACACCGTACGTCAGACTATAGTTTACATTGGTAAGATCGAAGGTGGAATCGTTCAACGTCATCTCCTCGCCGTTTTGGACTGAAATGCCGACCAGGTTAACATATTGTGCTGAAAGAGTGTTTGTCTGCGTTATGTCCAGGTTGGTCGCTGTCAGTGTTCCGCTTCGCACACCGACCACAATCCATTCAGAGCCCGCTGTTGAAAGACCCGACCACGATGAGGTATCTGCGGTAGAGAGATCCTGGATGGTGAGATTATTGATGACGACGTCAGCGCCGCTTTCAATATCTATCCCTGCATCTATCACCGCGTTGTTGCCCTCGATGGTCAAATCCTTGTCGACGATAATCCTTGTCCCATCATGCGTATATCCACTGGCGATGTTGATGGTATCGTCAGCAGTGGCGTTGTCTATCGCCTGCTGGATGGTGGGGTAATCGCTGGGCACGTCAATCGTTGCCGCATCCGCCTGCACCGCTCCAAATGCGAGCAGGGCTACCGCCGCGATGGCTATCGCTGCGAAGATTACACTTCTCTTTCCTACAAAATTCATGCTGTGTTGCTTATCGCTTTTGCGTCTCATGTTTTGCCTCCGATTATAATATGAATGGGCTGTAGATATTTAAATGTATTGGCCTGATGTGTCCATATGCGTCACCCGTGTTACATTGTCGCAGACCCGACCGTCTCACCGGCGAAACGGCTGCAACGCGGCGGAACAACGACACTATATCAACGACACTATATATTACAATACTATATAGGGCTGATGCCAGACACGGACACATTACCGATTTTCGACAACCATCTCCATCTCCGCCGCGATGGCAAGGGCGTCCAGGCCGTCAAAGAGTTCGAGCGGGCCGGGGGCACCCATCTCGTGCTGTGTCAACTGCCCATGGTTGAACGCGTGATAGAGGGGCAGAGCTATCTGCCGTGCTACATGGACACGCTGGCGCTCGCCGACGAGGCCATGCAAGCAACAGATGTCACCGTGTACGTTACCGTGGGCCCGTATCCCGTGGACTATCTCCGGCTGCGCGAACGATGTGGCCGGGACATGGCGATGGATGTCATGCGCCGCGGTATGGAGCAGGCGCAGCGATTATGCATCGATGGCGACGCGGTTGCTATCGGGGAGATCGGCCGCCCGCATTTCGACGTCGACGAGCAGGCCTGGCGGGATAGCAACATGCTGCTCCGGTATGGCATGGAACAAGCTGCCGCTGCAGACGTGCCCGTGGTGCTGCACACCGAGTCATTGGATCCGGATGGCTTCGCCGGGCTGGCGGGGATGGCCGACAAAGCGGGGCTTGCCCGTGACATGGTGGTGAAGCATTTTTCGCCGCCGCTCGTACGGCAGCACGAGAACCATGGGTTGCTGCCGTCGGTGCTCGCCGGCGAGACGGCGCTGCGGACAGCACTGGAGAAGGGATGCCGGTTTGTGATGGAAACCGATTTTATTGATGACCCGTCTCGGCCTGGCGCCGTGCTTGGCCCGAAGACGGTGCCGCGTCGCACCCTGCAGCTTCGCGAGGAGGGTGTGATGAGCGATGAGGCGGCCCTGATGGTACACAAAAAGATTCCGGAGCGGATCTATGGGATTTGTGTGGATTAGCCGACGGTGCCGAACAGGGTTTCGGCGCTTTTGGGTGTGACGAGCTCGTTGCCGCAGCCGGGGCAGGTCCAGTAGACCTTGTGTCCCCATTCATGGTGCTTCATGCCGGTTCCACATTCAGGGCATCTCCTCATTTTATCATCATTTTGCTAGCATTATAGAACGTGCTTGCTGTATATAAACCTTGCGCATCATGTTTAAAAAAATATGCCGTTTACGGCGTGATAACCGTGCGGCCGACCTATGACGAGTATTTTATGCGCATCGCCTGCATCGTCGCCACCCGCTCCACCTGCCTGCGCCGCCACGTGGGCGCCATCATCGTCAAAAACAACCACATCCTTTCAACGGGCTACAACGGCCCCCCGAAGGGCCTGCCGCACTGCGACCAGACGGGCTGCCTGCGCGCCGAGCGCAACGTCAAGCGGGGCGAGCGCCACGAGCTCTGCCGCGGCCTCCACGCGGAGCAGAACGCCATCATCCAGGCAGCCGTGTTCGGCGTCTCCATCAAAAATGGCACCATCTACTCGACGCATTTTCCGTGCAGCGTCTGCGCCAAGATGCTCATCAACGCCGAGCTGGAGGAACTCGTCTACCACCAGGGCTATCCCGACGCGCTGGCCGCCGACCTGCTGAAGGAAAGTAATATAAAGGTGAGACATATGGAGGGGCAATGCGGCAAAGAATCCTCCTCACCATAAGGGACATCGTTGCCGCGGTTGCCATCGTATGCATCATTCTCGCAGCATTATGGGCATATACCGGGCAGTTCCCGGACACGCCGATGGTGGTCGTGACATCAGGCTCCATGATGCACGACGACGCCTCCTATGGAAAAATCGGCACCATCGACCCCGGCGACCTCGTGCTCGTCAAAAAAATCGACGGGCGAGACGACGTCACCCCGCGCGGCGCATCCTTCGCCCCGGAGACAGGCCATCGCAGCTACGGCGACTACGGCGACGTCGTCATCTACTACCCGATGGGCAACGAGGGGCGCACCCCGGTCATCCACCGCGCCATCTGCTGGGTCGAGGTGCACAGCGACGGCACGTACACGGTCAGCGCCTACAACATCACCACCGCGCAGAGCGTCACCATCCCCGAGCTCCAGCTCTCCGGCTACCGGCCCACCAACAGCGGCTTCATCACCAAGGGCGACAACAACCGGCTGCCCGACCAGTACCAGAGCGGCGGCATCTGCGCCGAGCCCGTCAAACCCGGATGGATCATCGGCAAGGCACGCGGCGAGCTCCCCTGGTTCGGCCTCATAAAGCTCATGATCTACGGCAACGAAGGGGTCTACGGCGAACCCGGCTGGGTGAAAATTGGCAATGCCGTGGCGCCCAAGGACATCTGGGTCTGCCTCGGCCTGTCATTGCTGGGCATCGCCGCCGTCCCCATCTCGCTCGACGCCTACGAATACTACCGGCGCCGGCAGAACGAAAAAAAATACGGTGAATTTTAGAGCAGGCGGGACTGTATCTTCACCTTCAACCCCTGCAGATCCGACACGTCGGGCACGATGTCGTCATCCGACAGGATATCAGCGATTTTTTCCATCGAGGTCGCCACCTGTATCTCCTTCGTCCGGCCGTAGCGTCCCTTCGAAATCACGCGGGCCGTGATGATGCCGAGCATGTCCAGCTCAGAGATAAGGTCGGCGATGCGGCGCTGCGTCAGCACGTCCATCCCCGCCCGCTTGCACAGTTGCTTGTAGACGTTGTACACGTCGCCCGTGTTGGGCGCGCTCTCGAACACCTGGTTGCCGACGACCGCCGCCGTCAGCACGAGCTTGGACTGCGCGGGCAATGTCAGGATGACCTCCTTCACCCGGTCGATCTCGATCTTGTTGACCGCCATCCGGGCATGGCGCTCATGGATGTTCGCCTCGCCGGCGCGGTCCGCGATCTCGGCGGAGACGCGCAGCAGGTCCAGCGCGCGGCGTGCATCGCCATGTTCCTGCGCGGCCAGCGCCGAGCACAGGGCGGTGACGGAGCCGTCGAGCGCGTTTGGACGGAACGCCTTGGACGAGCGGGCGCTCAGGATGTTGTCCAGCTGGTCTGCCGTGTATGGCGGAAATATCATGTTTTCCTCGCCGAGCGATGACTTGACGCGCGGGTCGAGAAACTCGGTGAACTTGAGGTCGTTGGAGATGCCGATGATGGAGGTCTTCGCTTCCTTGAGGTCGTTGTTCATCCGGGAGAGGTTGTAGAGCGCCTCGTCGCCCTTGAGCTTGTCGACCTCGTCGAGCACGATGACGACGACGCCCTTGCTGTTTTCGATGCGGTGGACGAGCTGCGCGTAAACCTCGTCGGTCGGCCATCCCGTGAAGGGCACGCGCTCTGACCAGTCCTGGATGAAATGGTTGGAGATGTTCTGGAGCACCCTGTACTGCGTGTCGACGATTTCGCAGTTGATGTAGATGAAATGGGTGGGCCGCTGCAGTTCCTGCCCTTTTTCGTAGAGATGGGAGCCGACGTATTTGGTGACGGCTGTTTTGCCGGTCCCGGTTTTGCCGTACATGAACACGTTTGACGGCGTTTCCCCTTTGAGCGCCGGTACCAGTATGGAGGCGAGCTCCTCTATCTGGTGCTCGCGGTGTGGCAAAACGTCAGGCACGTATGAAGGACGTAAAACTTCCTTGTTCTTAAATATGTCGCTGGTTCTCAGTAGCGAATTGAAGATGTCATCGGACATTTCTTCCCCCATTCATCCGAATACGAGGAGGCTAAATAAACCTTGTGCGTGATGTGTTAGCATGTTCGTCAGAGGCCAATCTGACGACGGCAACAATTAAAAACGGCGCGATGCAGCCATGGACGAACACCGCGGGCATGACAAATCCTTTAACGGCCATATCCATGTGCCGGTATGGGCGAGCCAGCACTGCGCCCCGGCGACGCCGACCGTGACAGATACGACCGGTCGAAACGCTTCGGCTGGTTTGACCGCGATGCGGTACGCGACGCGGCGGTGCTGGTCGCGGGAGCCGGGGCGCTCGGCAACGAAACATGCAAGGACCTCATCCTGTCCGGGTTCAGAAACATTTCGCTCGTCGACATGGACCACGTCGTCCATTCCAACCGCAACCGCTGCCTGTTTTTCTCCGATGCGGATGCCCGCCGACGGCGGGACAAGGCACGGGTCATCGCGGATAAAGCTGCAACGCTTGCGGCCGACGTAACCATCACGCCGCATGTGGAACGGATACAGGACCTGCCGGGGGATTTCATCGCCCGCCACGACGTGGTGCTCGGCTGCCTGGACAACATCGAGGCGAGGCTGCACGTCAACGCCCACGCCTGCCGTCACAAGACACCCTACATCGACGGCGGCACCCGCGGCCTCGTCGGCAAGGTGCAGGTCGTCGTCCCGCCCGACACGAGCTGCCTGGAATGCGGGATGAACGCGACGCACCACCAGGTGAAGGACGTCCGCTACAGCTGCACCGGCAACGATGTCACCGTCTACGAGCCGAAGATGGCCTCGGATGTCAACACCACGAGCATCATCTCCGCGGTGCAGGTGCAGGAGGCGCTCAAGCTGGCGAACGGGCGCCGTGAACGGCTCATCGAAAACATGTTTTACTACGACGGCAACCGCAACGTCGCCGACGTCGTCGAGGTGCCCATCGCTCCGGCATGCCCACACCATGATGAGCGATAGATATTTATGTGCCTCGATTAATTTATACCATGAAGATAACGGTTAAAGACGCGGAGACCGGCAGCACGATAGACATGGACGTCGACGAGGACAACACCATCGGCGAGGTCGTCGAAAGCTCCGCCACCTACTGGAACAAGGACCCCGGCGCCTACGTCATCCGCTTCGGCAAACAGCAGCTCGGCGGCCGGACCAGCATCGGCGGCACCACGATACAAGAAGGCGACGTCGTCGAGCTCATCCCCGACCCCACAGGCGGCCGGTGATACCCCGTGCCGCTTCCATCCGACGTCCTGGCGAAACGGGTGAACAACGAGATACGGGAATGCAAACGGGCGTTCGAGCACCATTTCACCGTCACGGAGCCCGGCCTGCCATCGTTTCCCGTCACCCTACAGGTAAAACTGGTGAACACGCCCGGCCCGGTCATGGACAACGGCCGGGTGCACAGCCGCTACACCCACCTGCTCACGGTCACCGTCACCGAAAACTATCCCTACCAGACGCCCATCGCACGGTGGCGCAGTCCCATCTTCCATCCAAACATCATGCCACCCAAAGACGGCGGCTACATCTGCACCAAGCTGCTCGACGAATGGACCTTCCGGTCTAACCTGCCGGCTTTCATCCGGGGCATTGAATCCCTGCTGCTCAACCCCAACCCCGACGACCCCTACGACAACGACACCTGCACCCGCGCCGCCGCCTACTTCAACAGCACGTCCTACACGCCGCCGGTGACAGCGCAGCCACAAAAAAGCCACACCAAACCCGTCATCCTGAGCGACAATGATAAAAATCACCGGGGAAACACCCAAGACGCCTAGACGCCATCCCCCGCCATCATCCGCGGACATCGTCTTCAGCTACACCCCCGGCATGGATACAGCCGGCGTCCGGGCATACATCGCAGACCGGCTCCATCGGGCGGGCATCGACCGCATCAACGGCGCCAGAGAGCCCCATGAAACAAAGGTCACCGCACGCCAGACCAGCGAACGCACCCTTTACATCAGGCAGAAGGTCATCGACGACCTGATCGTCCACTGCGCGGAAATGGCCGCCGACCGTCTCGAAGCATTGGGCTTCCTAGTCGGCGACCTCGGCCGATGGAACAACACCCCCTTTTCAATGATATATGACCTGGTGACCGGGCAGCTCGACGCGACCGCGACATCGGTGCGCTTCCGCCAGGACGCCTTCGAAGACATGTTCGACGCGCTCGACGAGCTGAGCTACGACTACGTGCTCATCGGCTGGTATCATTCCCATCCCGGCTACACCAGCTTCATGTCCTACGTCGACCTCGACACCCAGCGGCGGATGTTCAACCAGCCGTTCCACGTCGCGCTGGTCGCCGACCCCATCAGCCTGGAGCTCAAGGCCTTCCGGCTGCTGGACGACGAATGCGTCGAAATACCCTACGCCGTCGTCAAAAAATAGCTACACCCGGCGGTCTATCTCCCGCATGACCTCCACCGCCTGCTCCTTGAACGAATCCTTAATCGACTGGTAATACGTATCGGCGATTTTGCCCTTGTCGCGCTCGATTTCCAGCTGCTTGAGCAGCCCGGTGAGCAGCTTTTTCCGCATCCGCAGCGCCTCCACCGGCTCCTTCTCCAGATAACGGTCACGGCGCTGCCGCCCCATAACAAGCATGAGCGCGCCGACGGCCAGGCCACCACCAGCCAGCCCGAGGGCGAGATACAGCAGCACGTTACCGCCGTCATCCTCCCCGGGGGCGAACAGGACGGTCACCGTGTCATCCTTCCCGAGCGTGGCGTTGCCCGCGTAGACGCCGGCCGTATATGACAATGGCACGCTGCTCCGCACCCACATCCGGCTGTCCACAATCACCGATACCGGGGCGTCATACAGCATACGGTGGACAATGTCGCCGTCACGGGGAAACCGCGCCACGACAGAAAGATTTTCCCCGGCAGCCACGCTCAGGCCGTTCGCCCCGAGGTCGACGGTGGCGACGCTATCGTTCCACGACGCATCGAGCGCGTCGCCCTGGCAGGTGAGCACTGCATCGGCGGGCGCCCAGAGCTCAACGGAGCCATTGTACCTGCCCGTCTCGCCCGCATACACCATGGTGAGCGTCACCTGGTCGTCGGTGACATGCAGCGTCTCCCCCGCCACCGTCACACTGCTGTGCGGCGTCGAGCTATCCGACAGGTCACCGTCGGCTATCGCCACCGGCATGAGCAGCGTCAGCGCCAGCATCGCAACAACAATGCGCTTCATGAAAATCATCGCTCTCGCAATAGCTGTCGCTACATAACTTTTTTGGCTCATCCCTCGTGCCGCTGCCGGTTGACCTCCGCCACGGCCCGGGCTGCCTCGCGTGCATCCCTCGAGCGGTAGAGCACCCGGCGCGTCCGGAGCCTGAAACGGGTGCCGCAGCGCTGGCAGGATACCGTTTTGTGGGAGAGGTTGACGGCGCGAGCCATCTCGCAGTCGGGGCAGACGACGACGCCGTACTCGGTGGGCTGCATACAATACAGCAATAAAGGAGAACTATATGTAGGATGTGGCGATGAAAAAAAAGGAGCTTGAGATGCTGCTGCAGGACATCCCGCCGCCGGCGGAGCCGAAGGCATCGCTCGAGCAGTATCAGACGCCGGCGGCCATCGCAGCCGACATGCTCTTCAATGCAGCAGGTGACATCCAGGGCAACCACATCGCAGACCTGGGATGCGGCACCGGCATCTTCGCCATCGGCGCCGCCATCATTGGTGCCTCACATGCCACCGCCATCGACATCGACCCATCGATAGTCGCCGTCGCCCGCATGCAGGCCAAGCGATTTGGCGTCAACATAACCTTCAAGGTCGGCGACGTCGCCGAACTGGACATGCGATGCGACACGGCCATCATGAACCCGCCATTCGGCGCGCAGCACGGCAACCGCCGGGCCGACCGGCTGTTCCTCAAAAAAGCGCTTGAGAACGCATCCGTGGTACATTCGCTCCATCTCACCAAAACAACGCGGTTCATCCGTCAGCTCGTGACAGCGCTCGAGGGCACCATCACCCACACCACGGCATACCAGTTTTCCATCACACCCCGGTTTGTGTTTCACACCAAACGATGCGTCAACGTCGACGTCACCGCGTTCAGAATAACAAAACAGCGTACACAAACGCGATGAGCGCCGCGATGGCGATCGACAGCAGGTTGACATCGCTGTTCGTCAGCACCGCATCCGAGGGAAGCTGCTCCTCCGTCCCGATCTCGCCGCCCTGCAGCGTCGCCCCCAGCAACGAATCAATCTGGCAGCCGAGAAAGCCGACGGCGACGATGAACGGCAGCCAGACAGGCTCGAGGTCGAGCAGCAGCACCGCCGGAACGGCGATGGCCAGGCTGCCGAGCAATGCGGCACCCTCGCCGAGCCATGAAACGCCGCCGTTGGTACCCACGTCGGTGCGCTGCAACGAGGTGATAAGATACACCTTTTCGGAGAGCACCCCGAGCTCCGACGCAAACGTGTCGGCGGTGGCAACGGCGACCGCCACGGCAAACGGAACCGCCATGTCGCCAGGGGAAAACACGGGCGCGAGCAGCGCGGTCACCGCCGGCATCGTCCCGTTCGCAAGCACGTTGCGGGCCTTGCGCATGCCGTTGCCCCGCTCGTGCAGCCCCCTGCGCTCCTTGTACCGGGAGCGATACCTGGTGGCGGCGATGCCCAGCAACAAAAAAAGCAGGAGGATGGCGAACCAGGCAATGCCGCCCGCGAAAATGATGACCAGGCCGATGAATGTCGCGGCTAGAGTGCCGGCACCGTCGAGAAACTGGAACCGGGTCGAAACAACGGCGAACATGGCGCAGATGCCTATCTTGAGCGCCGGGAGAAACAGGTCCATGTTATCCTTTAACCACGCCGAGTGGCTTCATACGTGCCACCTTCCGGGATATCCCGGCGTTGTGCGTGACATCGACGACGCTGCTCACGTCCTTGTATGCGTAGGAGGCCTCCTCGGCCACCACCTTCCAACTGTTCGGATGGATGTAGATGCCCCTGTCCTGGAGCTCCCGGCCGACGTCCTTGCCGTGCTTTCGCTTCCGGGCCTGCGTCCGGGACATCGTCCGACCCGCGCCGTGGCAGGTCGACCCAAAGGTTTCCTCCGCTGCAGCCGTACCGGTGAGCAGATAGCTCTCGGTGCCCATGTCGCCCGGGATGATGACCGGCTGGCCGACATCGCTGTACCGCTCAGGGATATCCGGGCTGCCCGGGCCAAAGGCGCGGGTGGCGCCCTTGCGATGCACGTATAGATTGCGGCGCTCACCGTCGACCTCGTGCTCCTCGAGCTTGGCGGTGTTGTGGCAGACGTCGTAGACCACGTCCATGCCCAGCTCGTGCCCGGTCTGCCCGAGGATGCTCTCAAAGGACTGCCGGACCCAGTGGGTGATGAGCTGCCGGTTGCACCAGGCAAAGTTGGCGGCGCAGGCCATCGCCCGGAAATATGACTGCGCCTCGTCCGACGATGCGGGAGCACAGGCGAGCTGCTTGTCGGGCAGCGAGATACCATATTTTTTGACGGCTCGCTCCAGTACGCGGAGATGGTCGGTGCAGACCTGATGGCCGAATCCACGCGACCCGGTATGGATCATGACGGTGACGTTGCCCTCCTCGATGCCGTATGCCTTCGCTGCCTGCTCGTCGTAGATGTCGACGACCCGCTGTATCTCAAGGAAATGGTTGCCCGCCCCGAGCGAGCCGACCTGAGACTTGCCGCGCTCCATCGCCTTGTCCGACACATGCGACGGGTCGGCTGCGTCCATGGCGCCGTTTTCCTCCAGCACCCTGAGGTCGTCCTGCCAGCCGTAGCCGTTTTCCACGCCCCAGCGGGCGCCGATGCGCAGGACGTCGTCGAGCTCCGGCTTGCTCAGCCGTACCTTTGCCTTGGAGCCGACGCCCGACGGCACGTTGACGAACATCTTGTCGATGAGCTCCTGTATCTCCTTCCGGTCGAGGTCGTCCGCCCGGATGTCGGTGCGGATGAGACGGACGCCGCAGTTGATGTCGAAGCCGACGCCGCCGGGCGAGATGACGCCCTCCTCGGCATCGGTAGCCGCCACCCCTCCGATGGGAAAGCCGTAGCCCCAGTGCATCTCGGGCATCGCCATCGCCTCGCCGACGATGCCTGGCAGGGTGGTCACGTTGGCGATCTGCTCCGGCGCGTTGTCGCCCCTGATGGCGTCGATCATGTCGGAGCTGGCATAGATGACGGCCGGGGCGCGCATCTCCAGATTGCCGTGCTCCCCCCGGTAGCTCGTTGGAATCTCATAGCGGTAATCATCACGTTTATTGAGCGGTCCCTTCCACATAGTATCCCTCAGATATCAAACAGGACGTTTATCTCAACGCCCTTTTTAGTTCTTTTGATAGCCAGCAGGTGATAGGTCACGGCCTTTACCTCCGAGCCATAGCCATGCCGGTCCCGGCTGTAGGGCTCACCCCATGCTACAGCGTGCAACCCGTCATCGATGGTTATGTCGAAGGAGTCGAACACGAGCCCCTCGACGTCGTGCACGTACAGCAGCTCCGACAGCCAGTCAACCAGCAGCTGCTCCTCGTCCATCGCAGCCTCAAGCGAGATCTCCCGTTTTTCCCTGGCAGATATGTCGCTGCCGTCCACGATAATGGAAAACATGCCCCGGGCGGCGTTGGCAAACGCCTCCTCCAGCGTCGCGCCTCTCACCTCTATCCCGACGTCGGCCGTGTGCTCAAACGTGTTATACGGCTCCATGCCCCTCGCAACAAAAAGCGCGTATAAAAACTTACATGTGCCCGGACAACGGGTCAACGTGCACCGTCACCACGATGTCATAGCGCTCATACAGCGCGGTTTCTACCCGCTCCGCGACGGCGTGCGCCCCGCACAGTGGCATGTCATCGGGCAGCCGGATGTGGAGCGTCATCTCCCGGTGGTCGCCATAGCGGTGGAGATGCAAATGGTGGACGTCGGATGCCTCCGGCGCCACCTCGCCGATGGCCGCAGCAATGCGCTCCCGTAGCTCCGGGCTCGGTCGCTCCCCGAGCAGCGAGGTAACCACGCTGTGGAGGATGGAGCCCGCGGCATAAAAAATGAACGCCGATACGACGATGCCCAGAGCGCCATCAATCCATGCATACGAGCTGCCGGCCCACGCCCCGATGACGATGAGGAGCGAGGTGAGCGCGTCGCTCCGGTGATGCCAGCCGTCTGCAACGAGCACCCTGGAGTCATGTTTCCGGCCGGCGTACATGGATACCTGCGCCATGGCCTCCTTGACGAACACGGATGCCAGAAAGATGAGAATGGACAGCATGCTGTAGTCGACCGCGTCGCCGGACAGCAGCCTCGCCAGGGAATCACGGAGAAAGCTGAACGCAACCACGGCGAGCAATGTGCCAACGACAACGGCCGCGATGGATTCCGCCCTGCCATGGCCGAAGGGATGCTCCCGGTCGGGCGGACGGGCTGCCATCCAGAAGCCAGCGAGCACGATAACCGAGGTCAGCGTATCGGACAGCGTATGCCAGGCATCCGCCTGCATCGCCACCGAGCCAACGTTCAGGCCGGCCCAGTATTTTATGACGAAGAGCGCGACGTTGCCGGCGATGGAAAGACACACGGCTGCATAACACAGCCGCGACCGCCGGATGGTGCCAACGGACCGGCGTCGCTCCATATCATGCTATGCCAGCCATGCTATAAAACGCTGCCGGAGCTACTCCTTCTGCGCGACCATCTGCTGCGCCTGCCCCGCGATGTTCTCCGCCGTCAGCCCGTATTTTTCCATCAGCGCGCGTGCCTCGCCGGACTCGCCGAAGACATCATTGATGGCAACGCGGCGCATGGGCACCGGCCGTTCGGCCATGGCAGCGGCGACAGCATCGCCGAGCCCGCCGATAATGGAATGCTCCTCGCAGGTGAGAATGCAGCCGGTCTCCTCGGCGGCCCGCTGCACCATATCAGCGTCGACAGGTTTCACCGTGGGCATGTGGATAATCCGCGCGTCGATATCCTCCTGCTCCAGCAGGTCATGGGCCTGGAGCGCCAGAGCGGTCATGGTGCCCGTCGTGATGACGGCGACATCATCGCCCGTGCGCAACGGCACCGCCTTCCCAACCTCGAAGGGGCGATGCTTGTCGAAGATAACCGGAGCATCCGCGCGGCCCATCCGCACATAGAACGGCCCGGGCTGCTCCGCGATAGCAGGAATCACGCCCTCGACCTCGATGGCATCAGCGGGAGCGATAACCCGCATGTTGGGCAGCGCGCGCATCAGCGCCATGTCCTCCAGCATCTGATGCGAGGCGCCGTCGCCGCCCACCGAGATACCCGCATGGGTCGCCACGATCTTGACGTCAAGCTCTGGATAGGCAATCGACTGCCGTATCTGGTCGTAGCAGCGACCGGTCGCAAACACGGCAAACGTCGATGCGAACACGATCTTGCCACAGGTCGCCAGGCCCGCGGCAACACCCATCATGTTCGCCTCCGCGATACCGAAATCAAAAAACCGGTCGGGGAACACGGTGCCGAAGCGCTTGGTCTTCGTCGACAGCGCCAGGTCTGCGTCCACGGCAACGACATCCTCGTTGGCATGGCCGAGCTCGATGAGCGCGGAGCTGTATCCATCCCGGAGGTTGCGCATCTTGTCGGATATCTCGGCTTTAATCATACAATTCCTCCTCGATTTGCTCGAGCTCGGTCATCGCCTTGACATACTGCTCATCCGAGGGTGGCTTCCCGTGGAAAGACAGCGTGCCCTCCATGAACGAGACATCTTTTCCCTTGATCGTATACGCGATGATGAGCGTCGGCCGGTCGTTCTTCCGCGCCTCATGAAGCGCCGACAGAACCTCGTCCATGTCATGCCCGTCGACGGTGAGCACGCGCCAGCCGAAAGCCCGCCAGCGCCACTTGATGGGCTCCAGCGACAAAATCTCCTCGGTATGGCCGTCGATCTGCAGGCCGTTCCGGTCGAGAATGGCGACCAGGTTGCCAAGCTGGTGATGCGAGGCAGCAGCGGCGGCCTCCCAGACCTGCCCCTCGTCGATCTCGCCGTCACCCAGGACGACAAACACCCGGTAGTCCTTTTTGTCCAGCCGGCCGGCGAGCGCCATCCCGATGGCAGCACTCAGGCCCTGCCCCAGGCTGCCCGTGGACATGTCAATCCCGGTGACCTTTTTCATGCAGGGATGCCCCTGCAAAAAATGCCCCGTCTTCCGGAGCTCCTTGAGCTCCTCCTCGGGAAAATAGCCGGCGAGCGCCAATGCTGCATACAGCGCCGGGGCCGCATGTCCCTTTGAAAGCACCAGGCGGTCGCGGTCGGGCCAGCCGGGCTGCTCGGGGTCATGCCGCATCTCGTGAAAATACAGGCAGGCTAGGACGTCGGCGATGGACAGGCTCCCGCCCGGATGACCGGACCCGGCCCGATACACGGAATCGACGACATGTTTCCGTATCTGCAGGGCCTTCCGCCGTAAATCCGTTACCAATGCTTTATCGTGCATCGTATATGGTATTGCGATGGTATTATTAAGTTATTGTTCGGCGACTGCACGGGGACAGCAAGACGTCTCATCCCTGCCCGTTCCATGTGCCCGGCGCGGTGACATAGACAAACACGCCCATACCCCTGGTAATGGTAAACCCGGGCGGCGGCGTCACCCCGACCGTATAGGACTCAAACGTGCCGCTCGACGCGTTCCAGTAGGCAGCGATGCTGCAGTTCGGCACCGACGGGGCGAGCGAGCTCGCACTCGTTGCAGCGGCATCAAACCACCCGACCGTGTTCCAGCCCGTATAAAGGCTGACGGACACGGACGAAATCGGAAGCCCGGTCACCGAAAACGTGCCCGAGGTGTTCACATACACAAAGTAGCCGACGCCGTCCTCGATAGCGAAGCCATCACCAGGGGTGATACCCACGACAAATGACTGGAACATGCCAGCCGAGGCGTTCCAGTAGGCCACGATTTCGCAGCCCGTAATTGCCTGGCCGAGGGAACTCGCCTTGTAGTCGTTGTCGACCGGCACCGTTACCAGGTTCCAGCCCACAACGAGGTCGAGGGCAACGGTCTGCGCTGCGCTTATCGTCATCGAAATCGGCGTGGACCATGTGCTTTCGGCACCATGGTTATCCTTCGCCCGGGCTCGCACGACGTATGACCCATTGCTCGACCAGGCATGGGAAAACGTGTACGGTGTCCCCGAGGCAAATGGGCCGACCCAGTCGCTGGTCGTGCCGTCGCCCCATTCAACGTAGTAGTAGAGGTCGTCGCCGTCCGGGTCGGTGGCGCTCACCGTGTACGAATACGTGGTACCAGGCGACCCGCTCGCTGGACCGCTCAGCGACGGCGTGGCCGGCGGACTGTTGGTGGTCAAGATACCGCCGGAGTAACAGGTGATATGCCCGTCTCTGCCGCCGGCGACCATCTCGGCGGTGCCGTCGCCGGTAACGTCGGGAATTGCGGCGAGGGCGTCAACGGGAGACGTGTAGGGGACGGGCGTATGGAGCTGGGTGCCGTCGGTGCCGTCGAAGAAATAGCAGTAGTTGTTGCTGTACAGGGTGCCGATGAAGACGTCGTTGACGCCGTCGCCGGTGACATCTGGTGCAGCGGCAACGGAATGGCTCTGGTCGTACAGGGACTGTGTCCATATCTGGCTGCCGGTCTGACCGTCGATGACCATGGCCGTGGAACCGGTATGCGATGGAAGGATGTCGGGATGCCCGTCGCCGTTGACATCGCCGAGTGTATCGAAGCGGAGGATGAGCGTGGAGCCGATGGTGGTACTGTAGAGCTGGCTGCCGTCAGTCGCGTCGAGGCCATAGATGTTGCCGTAGCTGTAGAAGTCACCGATGATGACGTCCCGGATGCCGTCGCCGCTGGCATCGTCTATTTCCGCGAGCGCCCAGACCGAGGTGCCGGGAACGGTAATGCTCCAATAGGTGCTGCCGGTGGCGCCGTCGATGGCGAACACATATCCTGTCGTTTCAGCCTCGTTGGAGGCGCCGGCGATGACGTCCGGCTGTCCGTCGCCCGTGGCATCCTGGATGCCGATAACCGAGAACACGGGGCCGCCGAGCGGGCATTTCCAGATGGCGGTACCGGTGAGGCCGTCCAGACAGTAGACCCGTTTGGGTCCGGTGTCGTCGCTGTCGTCACCGGTGGCGGCGAGAACGTCTGCGACGCCGTCGCCGTTGTAGTCGTAGGTGCAGTCCACGTCATACACCCATCCGCCATTCCCGTATTCATGGGTGTCATACCGCCAGATGGTTTCACCGGTCCGGGAGGACAGCGTGTAGATTGACTTGTCGCCCCAGGGCGTCCCCACGACGATGTCAGGATATCCGTCACCGTCGACGTCGGCCTCCGTGGTGGCAACCTCCTCCTGGCGGTAGATGGAACCCGAGTATATCTCTCGCTCCCAGAGCACCGCCGGCTCACCGTCCGCGTTTCCGTTGAGACAGCGGATGTAGTTGTCCTCGGTGCAGAGAACAACATCTGCGACACCGTCGCCGTTGACGTCGGGGATGGAAAGGATGGCCTTGGCGCTCAGGTCAATCGGGCCCTCGGGGACGTCATAGTCCCATATCGTCGAGGCGATCGGATATGTCTTGTATTCGCCTGCCCCCTGCACGGATACCAGGTAGGGGTCGTCGTCCGGGTCGTTGCTGTCGATCGACAGCGTACCCGTATACGTCTCGTTGGCTGCGGGCTGGAACCAGACGGGGATGCCAACGGATTCCAGCGGCTGTAAGGTCAGCGGAAGTGAGACGGTGTCACCGACGATGAAATTGCTGTCGCTGCTGTTGATAGCCGTGATGTTCAGCGATGCATCGCCATAATTTTTCACGTTCATCGTCCAGCGTCGATAGGCGTTGACGCGGATGGTGCCATAGGTATGCGAGGACTCCGGAACATGGATGCCGGGCCCATCATAGGTGCCATGGCCGGTCAGCGATATCTGCACGGTGGGATGAATCGGGTCGTCGCATGCCACGGTGGCGATCGCATTCAGGTCGCTCACATCGGTAGGCGCATAGTTGAGGGGCACGGAGAGCTGGTTGTTCGGTGCGATGGTAATCGGGAACGAGATACCACATGACAGGTAGGACGAGCCGGCGCCGCTGAAGGATACACCGGTAAGCTGAAGAGGAGCACTCCCGATGTTTTTGACCACCGCGTTCCAGGTCGCCTGTGTGCCGATGGTGACCAGCCCGTAGTCATGGCTGGGCGTCAGGAGCTGTATCTCCGGCGTCCCCCCGCCATAGATATCTATCTTGTACAGGTTGTCCATGCCGCCCTGTCCCTCATCGCAGTACCAGAGATAGGTGCCATCCCAGACCACGCCGGCCGGGCGGGAATATTCGGATTCATGGCTGTACACGACCGAGCCCGTGCTGGCGTTGACCTGGTACAGGGTGTCAGCCCAGTAGTCGGCCACCCAGAGCGTGTCATTGTGAACGCAGAGGTCCCATGGCTGGTCGTCCGGCGCCGGATAATCAGTGAGAATGGTTCCCTGGTCGTCCACCTTGTAGATGTGTCCCTCGGGGTTGTAATAGGTGGAAACCCAGAAGTCGCCGTCGTCATGGGCGATACCCGACATATACCGGTCGGGAAGATCAAACGTCGCCGTCTGTGTGCCGTTCATGTCGAACTGGATGGCGGTGGCGGGGTCGCTCGGATGGTCAGTGGTCCAGAAATGCGTGCCATCATGGGTGAGGCCGTATGCATCTCCCTGCGGACCGGTGCACTGCAACGTGTAGCTGCCCGTGGCGGGGTCGATGCGGTAGACCTGGTCACCGTTTGAGCCATAGATGCCGCAGTACAGATAGGTTCCATCGTAGGCAAGGCCGGATGCCCCGTCAGGTATCTGGTATACATCGAGAATGGTCCACGCCCGGTCGGACTGCAGGGGTGCCATCTGGTCCTGCACGGAGGCATCCTCGGCTCTGGCGCCCATGGGTGCATGTTGCACCGTGTTCGCCAGCACAAAAACAATGCCCACACATATCACAATGCCCAATAAACGAGATGTCTTCCCACACATGGTGTAACATCTCCCCGGCATTTTTAACATTTTCTAACGCATAATGAAACCTGCATGATGCATGGATAGAAAAAGGGCTATCCTCCACCATGCCACACGCCAGGCTTCGTCACATAGACAAAGATGCCCATGCCCCGCTCGATGCGGAAGGCAGCAGAAGGTGGACTCACCCCGACCAGATAGGATGCAAACGTGCTGCTCGACGCGTTCCAGTAGGCCACGATGGTGCAGTTGCCGACGGCGCCGCCCAGGCTGCTGGCATTTGTTGCCGTTGTATTGTACCAGCCGAGGGTGTTCCAGCCCGTGTAGAGGTCAACTGAGACATTCGATATCGGGTTGTCTACCACGCTGAAAATGCCATAGCAGTACATATAAATGAAGTAGCCCACACCATCATCGATGGCGAAACCATCTCCGGGCGTCACACCAACCACATATGACTCGAAGGCGCCAGCAGAGGCGTTCCATCGGGAGACGATGCTGCAGCCCGAAAGGTTTTGGCCAAGGGAAGCAGCCGTATATGTGTTTCCACCGGGGTTAGTAATGAGGTTCCAGCCATGGGATACATAAGCAGTGTAAAACCCGTCATCGATGGTCCAAGCCACAGCGTCGGCATGCCCGTTTCCAGCATCCGCCGTTAAAACAGCCATTCCATCGGTATGTCCGGAGCTAAACATAACTGACTTTCCCTGTGTCGCATTGATTGATGCAGTGGCATCCGTGGTGTTAAGAGACCAGTTGGCATCGACAAATTCGAGGAATCCGTAGGTCGAATTGAAAGCGGCGGCATGACATGAGAATGAACAGTTGGTTGAAAGGATGCCACTGGCTATTTCGTTTTGGGATTCAAAAACGATGGCTATGCTGTCAATGGAAACTACGACGGCCTGTCGGGCCACGATATCAATGGCACCATCGTCATCCATGACGGTGAGCTGTACCAGGTAGGTACCGGCATCAGCATAGCTATGGGTTACCTGCTCACCATACAATACTGTGCCATCTCCCATATACCATGTCCAGTTGAAAATTGAGCCATCGAGATCGCTGCTGGTACAATTGAAAAAGACGAGCTCTGAGACAGTTGGATAGCTAGGCTCGAAGACAAAGCTAGCTGTAGGGGGCGCATTGCTCACGCCGATTATTTGACTGGCAGTATCTGCAGCCCCGCCATCATCTGTTACGGTCAATGTCACATTGTAGCTCCCGTCATCGGTGTAGCTATGCGTCACCTGCTCACCGTACAGGATGGCACCGTCACCCAGCTGCCAGGTCCAGTTGACAATTGAGCCATCGCTATCGTTTGATGTGCTGTTGAAGTAGACCTTGTCAGCCGTCGTTAGATCTGTTGGTTCAACGGTAAACCCTGCAACAGGAGCATAGTTAGGCTCAACTAATGGATGGTAGTCCCCGTCGTTTTGGATATTACCGGAGTTGTTGTAAGGAAGATAGGTATCCCCGAGGTGGTCACCGTCTGTATCTATGCCAGTGTAATCGCTCCAGTAGTTGCCGCCGATATATGGCCCTCCGATGATGTTTGCCTCCGACGTTTTGGTGACATTCCATGTATTGTTTCCGGCATCCCATGCATTGCAGGAATTGTTGAAATAGTTGTCGTAAAGCAGGTTATGGTCGGCCTGCGGGCCAAGATACACGCCGCTATCGGTATTGCCTGTAATGGTGGTATGTACCACCTCGTTCCATTCGGAGATGGCGTAAAAATACATGCCATATGAATTATTTTCTGATATGGTGTTTTTTATTAGATTGTAGGAAGAATTCGCAAGGTTTATGCCGATAAGGTCAGCATTGACCACGGTGCTATTCGCTATGGTATTATACGGGGAGGTATCAAGATATATCCCGTACTCACCGCCGTGTATCGTATTGTTCATAAGCATGTTGTAGGAAGATTCGCCGAGATAGATGCTGCTTCCACTGTTGTGCTGCAGACATGTACACGCAAGCGTGTTATTGTGTGAATCAGTCCATATTGAAACACCACCCCATCCGTTGTTGCGGACCATGTTGTGGCGGAGAGAATTATTTGATGCATACCGGAGCTGAAGTCCATGGGCATCGTTGTCGTTCGCCGTATTATATTCGAGAGTGTTGTTTCGTGAAAATGCCGATATGGTGCCATACAATACAATGCCGTCGCTTCCGTACACCGCTTCGCCGCTGTTGTTACATGCGGAATTGTTGACAAGGGTGTTGTTCGATGAGATATACAGGAAAATACCGTCGTCATAATTGTTATCAGCGGTATTCGCACGGAGGGTATTATTCGACGAATCGATCAGGTTGATACCAACCTCATCATTGAAGTTAACCAAGTTGTTTACGAGGGTGTTGTCATGCGAGCAGTAAATACAGATGCCCTTCCCGATATCGTCCCCAAGCACGTTCCCCGTATGGTGATGTACGGTGTTGTTGGTTATACAGAGGAGGGAGGAAGCATCCAGGTATATGCCATGCTGGGTGTTATTATAAATGGTATTTGCATGAACGAGGGCGGTATTGGCCGATAACAGATAGACACCGTCCTCGCCGTTATTGAAAATAGTGTTCGCGGTTATATTCGTACCGGAGGATGTTTCCACAATCACACCGTCGTAGGTGTTGTTATAGAGGACATTGTATGCAACGGTGTTGTCGTTGCTATTGGTTGAGATAACGATACCGGCGTCGGCGTTGCCAGAGCATGTGTTGTTGGCAATGGTGTTGTTACAGCTTGATGGTTCCGCGATAATACCGCTTTCACCGTTGGCATGACAGGTGTTGTTCGCGATAATACAAAACCGGGAATGCAAAAGCAGGATGCCCTCGCCGTTGGTACCAATGCCGTTCCAAGAACAGGTGGTTCCAGTGACAAGAGTATAGTTGGCGTACTCCAGCAACACCCCACCATAGGAGTTATTATGCATCCTGCAGTTCTCTATCCTGTTGCCCCGCCCGCGCTCAACCAGGATGCCAACGTCGCCGTTACCGGACACTTCCACGTTCTTGATACTGCAGTTATGTGCTCTATCAAGGTACATGCCCTCTTGGCCGCCGTGCTGTATGAGGAACCCCGAAATGTTCACCCCATTCCCCGTTATTGTGACCACGTCACCATTTCCACCGCTATTGACAACGGCGCCATGCGTGTCCTCACCAACCAAATCAATCGTCTTATTGACCGCCACGTTCTCATAATAGGTGCCATTGGCCACGTGCACGGTTCCGTTGACGGCAACGGCGTCGATGCCGTCCTGGATGACATCGAACCGGTCGGTCTGCCAGCCAGGCGTCGAGGCATTAAAGTCGTCGTCGACATAGACGATGGATGGCATGTCCGCAGGCCGTTCGTATGGCCCGATGTCGATGGCGGTGCCCTGCGGCCGGCTGCGGTGGTCGAGGTCGACCGATGGCGCCATGAGGGAGGTGCCGGCGTCCACCGCCGGGCTACCCGCTGTCAGGTGATAGTCGTAGGTGGAGGCATCGGTGAACAGCGGGTTGGCGTAGCTGCTGTTGTAGCCGCAGCCGGAAAGGTTGTGCCATGTTCCGTCGTTGATGTCGTATTTGCTGAACGTCCGCCCGAGGAAGGCGGCGTCGATGACGTCGTTCTCCCGGTAGGGGTTGTAGTAGAGGTTGTGGTCTGCGGTGAGGCTGACGTTGCCGCCGAGGTAGAGGGTGGTGCCGGCCATGTCGGGGTCGTCATTGTAAAAAATGGTGTTGCATACGGTGACAGGCGTTGCCGATCCGGTGCTGTAGCCCATTTCGGCGAGGTAGCCGTAGCTGTCCCGGCTGGCGAACAGGCAGTTTGTGATGGTGTAGCTGCCGCCTGTTTCCAGGACCAGGTTGACCAGGCCGCTGTTGGAGGAAAGACAGTTTGTCAGGCTGCTGTTGTCGCCCCAGAGCTTGATGTTGTTGCGGCTGTTGTCCCGGGCGATGCAGCGGCGCAGCGTCGTGTTATCGGATTTGAAGTCGAAGCCGTCTCCGGGGTGGCCGATGGCCAGGCAGTCCTCAACGGTGACATTGGTACCGTATTCGACGGCGAATCCGTCCACGGCGGTGTTGCTGCCGTTTCCAGGGCCGAAAAATGTGACGTTGCGGATGGCGATGTTTATGCCCGGGCCGTTGGGCCCGCAGTCGAAGCCCGCGCTGTCATAGGTGTGGGCGGTGATGTTTTCCAGGTGGATGTCGGTGCCCCCCTGGTTGAACTTGATAGGGGTGCCGACCAGGGAGAACTCGAGGTTGCGGAGGGTTATGTTGGTGCTGCTGTACCACGATACGAAGCCGAAGCCCCGGAGCCCGTTGCGGATGTAGTCTGTGATTGTCAGGTTCTGGATGACGAGGTGGTCGGCGCCGCCGATGTCGATACCGTACCGCCAGTTCAGGCCGCTGCCGTTCAGAACAACTGTTTCGCCGGGGTAGCCCTGCAGGGTTATCGGGTATCCGGGGATGCCGCTCGTGTTGGTGCCCAGGTATTCGTTGTAGGTGCCATCGCGCACCAGGATGGTGTCCCCCACCGTTGCCGTGTCGAGGGCGTGCTGGATGGTAGCCCATGGCTGGGTGATGGTGCCCTGGTTGCTGTCGCTGCCGCTGGTGGCGACGTAGTAGGTGTGTGCGGTGATGGTGAAGTCGTGGCCGGTGGAGCTGTTGCTGTATCCGAGGGTGTCGTTTACCCATATGGCGTAGGTGTAGGAGCCGGGGAAGGGATAGGTGGTGTTGCAGTAGTAGGTGCTGCCGGTGACGTTGCCCGTGATGGACATGTTCCGGTTGTATCCACCTGGCCCCATCACGTGCAGATAAACGTCCTGGATGCCGTCCGGGTCGGTCACGGTGCAGGATATGTTGACCGCGCCGCCTTCGTCCTGCGGGTCGGGGGATGCCGTGATGTCGGTGATGACTGGCGGCGTGCTGTCGGAGGCGTTGAACGCGTTCCATGCGGTGTCGATGAAGCTGCCGGGATTGGTGGCATATATCTGCGTTGAGTTCTGGTTGGCAGCGGTGTTTGGATGCGAGTTGCCGCTTTCGCCGCCGTATTCGGCCCGGAGGCGGTTGGGATGGCTGGTGTGGTTGTCCGGGTAGGCGAGGATGTCGAACCAGTCGAAGACCGCGACGTTGTCGAGGGCGGGGTGAGCCGCGTTGTAGCCGGTGAGCCAGTCCTGTTTCAGCCAGGTGTTGAACACCCGGGCGCGGTGTGCCTCGGCATCGTTGGTTGCGTCTGAGGGAGCATAATGGCGGGGCGGGGCGGTAACGGGGATGAACAGGATGTCTGGATGCGCCGCGAATATGTCCTCGAGCGGCTGGTAGATGTAGCCGCCGTGGGTGTAGGTGTGCCCGGTGCCGTTGGGATGCCGGTAGACGGCCTTGTAGTTGGCAATGGTCTGGGTGCCGCTGAACGGGTCGCCGGGCTCGGTGCCGTTGGAGACGATGTTGCTGATGGGGTAGCAGCTTTTGAACATGATGATGTGGTTGACGCCGTCTGCGCAGCCATGGGTATGCACTCCACCGAGGTAGTCGTTGAACCAGTGTATCCAGTGGTCCATGTCGGTCCGGTCTCCCGGGGCTGGCGCCAGCGAGTCGGGTCTGCCCGTGTCGGGCGGGATGTCCGTGCCATAGTAGATGTCGTTGCGTTCGTCGACATAGGTTTTTGCGAGCAGCGCGCTGTGGAGGCCATCGCTGAGCCAGTTCCGGCCGCATGAGTGATGGATGAACACCAGGTCGTCTGATGCCCCGCAGGGGTGGCCGTCTTTTTGCATGCCGCTGGTGTGATGCGGGACGAGGAGGGAGAGAAGGAGGACGGCGGCGAGGCAGGCCGCCACCAGCATCATTTTTTTCATTGGTTCACGTATACATTATGTGCCCGAGTGAACAAATATTTTTCGAAAGGCATGGCGGCACCGGTTTTCCACATGTCCGGGCTGCAAATCACTATATAGCATGGGATGATACGGACATCATGAACATCGGCTCGGCGCTGCTTCCCATCGGCATCATCCCGGCGCTGTTCATCCTGTATTTCACGCTGGGCGGCTACGAGGAAAAGTTCCAGGATAAATACATTTTTTTGACGTTTCTGGGCGGCATCGGGATGGGCACGCTGGTATATGCGCTGGAGATATGGTTTCTGACGGCCTTTCAGGGGGTGGTGCTCGGCGTGGTGGACACGATGCTGCTGTTTCCGCTGTTTCTGTCGTTTTTTGAGCATCTCGCCAAGCTGGTGGTGCTCAACCTCCCCCGTTTCCAGAAGGACGAGGGCGTCGTTTTGTATGGCGCGTCGCTGGGCCTTGGCTTTGCCTCTGTTGCAGGCGTCATCGTGACGCAGCAGGTGGACTCGCTGTTTTCGGTGGAGGGCGGCTACCGGGCGCTGCTGGCCGTCGGGATGCTGCTGCTGAGCTGCGCGACGGGCATGTGGCTCGGCGTCGGCGTGGCGATGCGGCGGCGGATGCGCTATCTGGGGCTGGCGACCCTGGGGGGCATGGTGATGTGGCCGCTGGTGCTGTATCGTGCATCGCCGTATGCGCCGGGGATCGCCATCGTCTATGGCCTGCTGGTGTACCTGTACACCCGGGGTAGCATCCGGCCCTATCTCCTGGGCAGGCAGGCATTGAAGGAGGCCTACCGGCAGCCCTGGTGGCGACGGCTCTAGCGGCTGCATGGGACGACGGCAGCTAGGTGTTGCACCTGGCGACTTTCGGCTTGCCTCCTTCCTGCTGCTGGAGCATGTTTGCAGGGCTATCCGGTGTTGAGGTATCGACCCGAGGTGTCGCGGCGATGCCGGTGTAAGGAAGTTTTAAATATCCATTGTATCATTCTTACATAGGCTGATAGGATGGCTGAGACGGTCATGTATGGGAAAGATGTGGAACAGTTGAAACATACCTTTCAACGGGTTTTGTCCGAGCTTGATTCGATGGAGGAGGGCTCCCAGAAGGAGCAGGAGATGTTCGAGCGGATGAAAGAGCTCATCGACGTCAAAAAAATCGAGCGGCTGCAGCAGATGCTCGACGCGATGCAGAACAAGGCGCAGGAGGCCGAGGAGCGGGCCATCGAGGCCTACCGCGAGCAGGAGAAATGCCGCAAGGAGCTCGACCTCGAGCAGGAACGGCTGGAAAAGCTCTGGGACGCCTACAAGCGCCAGGAGGACAACCTCGCCGATATGGAGCACAAGCACCAGCGATGGCGGGAGCGCTGCGAGCAGCAGCAGAGCCAGATAGAGGAACTGCAGAAACAGGTCGCCACGCTCAAGGAGCTCGAGGAGGACCGGGAAAAGGTCGAAAAGCTCCGGGCGGAGCTCCAGGAGGAACAGGAGGCCAAGGAGGCGGCACAGCGTGAGCTCGAGCGGGTGAGCGCCGTGAAGGAGGCGCTGGAAAAGGAAAACGACGACCTGCAGCAGTACATCCCCTACAAAAAGGAGGTTGAGCAGCTGCGGAAACGGGTGCGAGAGCTCGAGCCATTGCAGGACTACGTCAAGTACAAGGAGGAGGCCGAGGAGCTCGAGCGGCAGTACAAGAAGGAGCAGGAGCGGCTGGCGAAGCTGTACCGCGTATACGAGGACCTCGAGCAGGATTTGGAGACATGCAGGGAAAAAGTCCGGCAGTGGGAGCGGTGGTTCAAGGACAACCGCGAATATGTTGACAAGGCGGCCTATGCCTTCAGCAAGTTTAAGGCACCCGAGGACCTCATGGAAGAGTAAAGATTTTATAAACCTGTCAGATGTAGGCATGGATGCGCTCTATTGCAGAGGGTCTTGCTAAGAAGCAAAAGGAGATATCCGTTGCTGAGTTTTTCGAGCGAAACAAGCAGATCCTGGGCTTTGACACCTCGACGAGGGCACTAATCACCTCGGTGAAGGAGGCGGTCGACAACGCCCTGGACGGATGCGAGGAGGCCGGTATCCTCCCCGACGTGTTTGTCAAAATAGAGGACCTGGGCGACGACGAATACCGCCTGATCGTCGAGGATAACGGCCCGGGCATCGTCAAAAAACAGATTCCGCACGTGTTCGCCCGACTGCTGTATGGCTCCCGGTTTCATTCGCTGAAGCAGTCACGGGGGCAGCAGGGTATCGGCATCTCGGCGGCGGTGCTCTACGCGCAGCTGACGACGGGGCAGCCCGCCGTCGTGATATCCAAGGTCGGCGAGGGGTATCCCGCGCACCGCCGCCAGCTCATGATCGACACCAAGAAAAACCGGCCGGATATCATCGAGGACGACATGGTGCACTGGGACAAGCCGAGCGGGACGCGCATCGAGCTGTGCACCAAGGGACGATATGTTCGCAACACCAAGCATTCCATCTATGAATATCTGCGGAGCACGGCCATCGTCAACCCGCATGCCCGGATAACGCTGGTGGAGCCCGACGCCGAAAAAACCGTGTTTGAGCGGGCAACAGACACGCTGCCGGAGCAGCCGAAGGAAATCAAGCCGCATCCCTACGGCATCGAGCTCGGCACGTTCATGAAGATGGCAAAGCAGACCGACGCCCGCAAGCTGACCTCGTTCCTGAAAAAAGAGTTTTCCTCGGTCAGCCACCAGAAAGCCAAGAAAATCCTGGGGACTGCGGAGGTCGACGCATCGCTGACCCCGCAGCGCCTGACCCTGGAGCGAGCGAAGCGCATCATAAAAGCCTTCGGGCAGGTGAAACTGATGTCACCCGCCACGGACTGCCTGTCCCCCATCGGGGAACTGCTCATCAAGCGCGGGCTCCGCAAGGAAATGGAGACACTTTCCCCCGAGTTCATCGCAACCGACAAGCGAAGCCCCGCCGTGTTCTCCGGCATCCCGTTCCTCGTCGAGACTGGCGTGGTCTACGGCGGCGACCTACCGCGCGACGAACGGGTCGAGCTGCTCCGCTTCGCCAACCGCGTGCCCCTGCTCTACCAGGAGGGCGACTGCGTTATCACCGAGGCGGTAAAGGACACCAACTGGCGGCGCTACGGCCTCCAGCAGAAGGGCGGCTCGGGGATGCCGCGCGGCCCGGCCATCATCCTGGTGCACGTGTCATCTGTCAACATCCCGTTCACCTCGGAGTCGAAGGAGGCCATCGCCAGCGTCGAGGAGATACAGAAGGAGGTCAAGCTGTCGCTGCAGCAGTGCGGCCGGCGGATGCGCAGCCATCTGTCCAAGCAGAAAAAAAAGGAGAAGGCAAAGACCAAGTTCATCCTCATCTCGAGGATTCTTCCGAAAATAGCCGAAAAAGCGGCCGAAACCGTCGGGAAACCAACGCCGTCGATAGACGACGTCATCATCAAGATCATGGACATCGTCTGGGTTGATGATAGCATCAGCTATGACGATGGCATCACGACGGTGACCATCGACGTGACCAACTACAAGGCCAAGCCGCAGAGCTTTGCGCTCTACGCCGCGCTTCCCGACGGCGGCCTGGTCGCCGGAGCATCGCCTGAACCCGTCGGACAGGCGGAGCTCTACGTCCGCTGGAATATTTCGAAGCTCCAGCCCGCCGAAACGGTGCGGCTGTCGCTGCAGCTCGCCGAGCTCGAGGAGGGCGACCTCGACGAGGCGGAGCTCTACGTCGAGGGCATCAACCCGGTCAACGTGATCGGCGTCGAAAAATGGGAGGGAACATAGCATGGAAAAGCGAAAGCAGGCGGCCATCAGGGAGATGAAAAAGGTGGCCGAGGAGATATATGACGACCTCGATGGCAAACAGATTCCGGAGCTCGAGGTGCCCTCGCGGACCAAGTCCAACATCGAGTTCGACGAGCGGCATGGCGTCTGGAAATACGGTAGCAACGTGACGACGAGGAGCGCAACCTCGCTGTCGGGCGCGCAGATGCTGCTCCGCACCATCTACACCATCAACTTCATCAAGGACATGATAGAGGACGGCAAGTCGTCGACATTGCGGGAGCTCTACTACATCTCGGAGGGATGGGAGGAGGGCAAGTTTTCGTCGCAGAACGACTCCGACAAGCTGGCCGAAGACCTTGAAATCCTGACGGAGCATCTCCGCGAGGACATGAGCCTCCGCCCGGAGGAGGACGGCGCCAGGGTGATGGGCGACCTCGTCGTGGAAGAAATCACCCGGAAGGGAGAAAAGCGGCGTATCCACTGCCAGGATGATGTGGGCGACAGCGGCTATTCGATTCCCTACAACGTCGAGAAAGAAAAAGTCAAAATCAGGGAGACCGGCGCCAGCCTGGTGATGGCCGTGGAAACCGGCGGTATGTTCGACCGACTCGTTGAAAACGGCTTCGACGAATCGACGGGGACCATCCTGGTGCATCTCAAGGGACAGCCCGCTCGTTCAACGAGGCGCTTCATCAAGCGGCTGAACGAGGAACACAAGCTGCCCGTCTTGGTGTTCACCGATGGCGACCCCTGGAGCTACCGGATTTTCGCATCGGTCGCCTATGGCGCCATCAAAACAGCGCATATCTCCGAGTATCTGGCAACGCCATCGGCGGAATACCTCGGGGTGACACCGTCGGACATCCACAACTATGAACTGCCGACGGATGACCTGACGCAGGGCGACATCTCCGCGCTGCAGTCCGAGCTCTCCGACCCCAGGTTCAACGATGATTTCTGGAAAAACGAGATAAAGCTCCAGCTCAGGATGAAAAAGAAGTCGGAGCAGCAGGCCCTCGCCAAATATGGCCTCGACTATGTCACCGACACCTATCTCCCGGAGAAGCTCGCGGAGATGGGCTACGACATCTGAGCCATGTTTTTGGGCGCCCGGAAATGCAGTATGCCGCCGATGAGCAGCAGCACGCCGGCCAGTATGAGCAGGAACAACCCGGCGCCCGGCCCCCAGTCAAGATGAACGGTTCCGTATTCTGGCAGCGTCAGCGATGTCGTGCCGCCCAGCGGCCGCGAGGAAAGCGTCGAAAGGATTTCCTCCATGTCCCCCGACGTGCTTTCTGGGACGCCGGCATCCTCGAGGTAAAATGCCAGCATCTGGAGCGACATGACCGCGGCGAGGATGAGCACGACCGGCACCCAGAACCTGACGGCACGGGAAACATAGCGTCGTCCGGCGCGATGGCGCCCGGCGCCGATGGTACCCAGCACGAACAGCAGGATGCCCGCACCGACGATGAGTGAGAACGCTATCGGGATGGCCCCGATTTGTATCATGCCGCTGTTTTCCTCGAGGAGATTGACCTGGAAGCCCTCGATGCCGTCGATGGGCAGGATGTCAACCGCGCCGGGCGTGCTGAAGTCCCCGGCGTCGATGTCGGCAGCCACGGTGTACCAGGGAAAGAAGAGCGCCGCGATGCCGATGATGATACCGGCGACGGCGAGCAGGTTGCCCACGCTGCGGATATTCAGGCCGTCTATCCTGAGGAGCGAGGTGTACGGGCTGTGGAGCTCATCGCGGCGGTGTCGACGATAGATGATCATGGCGGCGATTGCCACGGCGACGGCGAACAACGCGATAAATATGAGGGTGAAATGGTAAAAGATCCAGTCAAACGACAGCATCATGCCGTTGAGCGACGGCAGCGAATCGCCCCATTCGACACCGGCCCACATGTCGCCGTTGTCCCTGAAGGCGGGGCCGGGCGGTCCGCGCTTGCCCCGGACCTCGTCATCTGCATCGCCGTAGTCACCCCAGCGTCCACCGTAGTCGAGCCAGTTTTGCCCTGCATCGTGGTTGCCCGCACCTGTCTCGCCGAGCATGACCAGGGTGTAGTCCCCATGCGCGAGAGTGTCGCCGTTTTTGCCGACGTGGTCGCTGGCCAGCCCGAGCAGTCCCTGGTAGGAGCGGAAGTAGTTGGCGTGGCTGCCCCGGGCGACGTAGACATGGGGATATGTGTCGCTCCGGTCGACCTGGCTCCATGATGCACGCTGTCCGTGGAGATGCTGGCTGTACATCGCCTCGACCGGCTCACCGGCGCCGTCGAGCACGACCTGTATCATCTCCCAGTCGCCCTCGTGGGTGTTGAGTGTACCCGTGTTGAAGGCATAGAAAAACCAGTACTGCACGATGGTGCCCTCGCCTCCAGGGAATACATGGGCGTAGACGACGGGTTCATGTGTCTCGGCATATGTTTTGTAGTCGTCGACGATGCGCGTGTCATTGATGGTGCCCATGCGGTTGTCGAGATAGTAGGTGCCGACGGCATATGCGCCGAGCGACTCTGCTGTCGGCGTCGCGGTTATCAACGTCGAGGTGGCGCCGTCGCTGCGGTTGAGATTCGCATTGGCGAGATGATAGTCAATGGCGACCGGAAAGAGCTCCTCGCTTCGCTCGAAAAAGAGACGGGGCGCATAGGTTTCCGCCATCTGCTGCTCATCTGCGTCGTCCAGCCCGTCGTTGTCCATGTCGGCGGCGGTTGCGCTCTGCATCAACATGATACAGCACGCCACGGCAGCCGCCACAAGAAAAAGGCGCTTGAACGCCATAGGTGACATGCTCCTTCCCCGGTGTATCTCCTGTTCGCTATTTAAATATATCTAAAAGATGCTATTCGACGTGGACGTGCACGACGGGGCTGTACCACCAGAGCCGACCCTGCACTTCTTCCAGGCCATCGGTGCCCTGCCGCGCCTCATAAAAATCGGGGTCGGTACGCTCCTTCACCAGCCGGAGATACGGGTCGCTGCCGTAGAAGAGGCGGGCGTGCGGCGTGCCGTAGCGCTGGTCGACCTGTGCCTTCGCCACCACGTAGTAGTCGCCGGGCTGGTCGAAGGATAGGGTGGCGCTGTACGTCATCCCCTGGGTGCTGCCGTTCATGGCGTTGTGCCAGCCGGTCCCGCCCCGCCAGTCGCCCGCATGCCTGTCGTGGTCCTCCGAGGTGTGGCTGTAGTTGCTGATGGGATCAGGGTCGCTGCCCCAGTGGAGCATGGTGTGGTCGACGACGAGGCTGCCGTTGACCTGCCATCGAAAGGTATGGGTGCCCGGCTCCGCATGTTCATCGGGCATGGCAGTCCACCGGACGTATGGCTGCGCCAGGTCTATCTGGTGGAGGAGGTAGCGCCGTATTTCCATGCCGAAGCCCAGCGCTGTGTCGTTGCCGAGGAGCTCCCACCGGTTGATGTGCTTTTCGTAGTCGTAGACCTCGTAGAGGTGCCACATGATGCCCGCACCGGGGTAGCCGCCGTTGGCTTCGTCGTTGACGTAGCGGTCCTCCCGCGGGTTGGACGCAACATCCGAGCCGTAGGCCCAGCAGACCAGGGCGCCGTCGATGCTGTCAACGAAGCTCGTTATCGGCCCGACGTCCCAGCCAGCGAGGTCGCCGCCGAAGTCGCCGAGGTAGTCTGCCGCGCGGACCGAGGCCGCGTCGTAGAAATAAAAGTCGGGTGGCGCGTAGTTGTACGGCGTCCAGGTTATCGGGCTCACGCCCTTGACCAGCCAGTGTGAATTGAACCACGGATACATGAGCTTCCGCAGACCTTCATGGAAGTCGCAGCCCACCCGGACGGTGTGGTTGTTGACGAAGCGCACCAACGTTTTGCCGGGCACGGAGCGCCAGCAGGAGGGCGGCCCCCATTCGCCCGGGCCGTTGTAGTCCGCCTCCCGGTTCAAATCCCAGCCGTTGTGGTCCCACCGCCGGTTGTGGTCGAAGGCCCAGGGGTTGTGACTTATCTCGATGTATATCTCACGGTGGTCTATCAGCCAGCGGAGCCATGCTTTGTCGTAGCCGGGGCAGGGCTCGTCGGTATACGCCATGCGCATCAGCCAGTCGGTGAACCAGTAGAGGCAGGTGGTGCCAATTTTTTCGACGCCGTGCGGGCTACCGAGAAACAGCGCCTCCGGCTTATCCGGTCCGCGGCTTTCGTTGGTGATGCGGACATACCAGCAGTCGTAGCCGCCTGCGATGCGCCCGGTGCCATAGAGCTCGTTGGCCTTGAACGTTTCCAGGAAACCGGGAAACCGCTGCTCGAGCGCACGGTACCAGCCGACCAGCTGCGAATAGTTCCGGGCAAAGGTGTAACCGTCCGGGCCGGCCGTCGCCGGTGCAGCCGGAAAAGATGTAGACTGCTCCACACGCTGCTGCCCGATATGCTGCGCGGATGGCATCCCGATCAGCAGCGCCATGGCAAGCACCGCCACAATCGCCTTTCGCACATCGGCACATCCAGCAATGCAACATAAGTGTTTCCATACCACGCCATATATAAAGCAGGTGATGTTATCGCGATGTGCAGCCATCGTATCGTCTGCTGGCCTACCATCTCGACCAGGACGACCCCCGGAAGTGCAGCGCCCGGCGGCTGGCACAGTTCGACCTCGCTATCCTTGTCACCTCGCGGCGTGATCTCCCTCGCAGCGGGGTGCTCCTCGACCCACGGGCCGACAAGGCATTGTCGTCAGAGGATGCAGGGTGCGGTGCCATCGTCGCCGTGGACTGCTCCTGGAAAAAAGCCGGGGAGGTATTCGGGTCGCTGCAGCGTCGGATGCCCTCGCGTGCATTGCCGTTTCTGGTGCCCGCCAACCCGGTCAACTATGGAAAGCCCACACGGCTGTCGACGGCTGAGGCGTTCGCCGCCGCATTGCACATCCTCGGCGACGTGGTGGGCGCCGAGCTGGTGATGTCGAAGTTCAAATGGGGGCAACATTTTTTGGAGCTCAACCGGCAGCCACTGGAGGATTACCGCCGGGCCACGTGCAGCGCCGAGGTCGTCGAGATGATGCAGTGGTATCTGCCCGTGGATGATTAAAGGTTAAAAAACCGCAACGGATATACTGTTGTGATAACATGGAAATCAAAGAGATAGCGATAGAAAAGCCAGATGACATGAACTTCATCCTGGGACAGTCGCATTTCATCAAAACCGTGGAGGACCTCTACGAGGCGCTGGTCAACGTCCCCGGCGCCCGGTTTGGCCTTGCGTTCTGCGAGGCATCCGGCCCCCGCCTGGTCAGGGCGGACGGCAACGACGAAAAACTGCAGCAGCTTGCCGTCGACAACGCCAGGCATATCGGCGCCGGTCATTCCTTCATCGTTTTCCTGGACGACTGTTTCCCCATCAGCGTGCTCAACGCCATAAAAAACGTGCCCGAGGTCTGCCGTATTTTTTGCGCCACGGCAAATCCAACAAGGGTTATAGTGGTGAAGAGCGACATCCACGGCGAGACAGGCCGGGGTATCCTGGGCGTCATCGACGGCTACGCTCCGGCAGGCGTCGAGGACGAGGAGGACGTGGCGGAGCGCACGGAGTTTTTGCGTTCCATCGGCTACAAGCGCTAGTATCGCAGCTCCAGGTCGGGCAGCTCGACGCCTGTACCCTCGGTGACATGCCCAACGATTTTGGCGTCCATATCGGAATGGCGGGCCAGCATGTCGAGGGTGCTGTCGGCGTCTGCCGGCTCGACGACCAGGGCGAGGCCCATGCCCATGTTTAAGGTCTGGTACATCTCCCGGTCGGCGACGTTCCCGAGTTCCTGAACGACCTGGAAGACGTGCTGCGGCTCGAACGGGTCGTCGATGGAGAAGCAGACCTCGCTGGAGAGACGCTTGAGGTTGCGGAGACCGCCGCCGGTGACATGTGAGATGCCCCTGACGTCGATTTCGTCCCACAAAGCCAGGGTTTCCCGGACGTAGATACTGGTGGGCTCAAGCAGCACGTCGCCGATTGCCTCCCGGGTGCCGGGGAGGGTATCGTGGTAGCCGTAGCCGTTTTCGGTGAACACCTTCCGGGCGAGCGTGTAGCCATTGGAGTGAAGGCCGCTGCTCCGCAGCCCGATGATGACGTCGCCCGGCCCGATGTCGCCCGGGAGTTCATGCTCGACGACTCCGACGCATGTTCCGGCGAGGTCGAAGCCCCTGATGACCTCTGGCAGGGTGGCGGTTTCGCCGCCCACGATGGGAATGCCGGCCTGGTCGGCGGCGCGGCGCAGTCCACGGGCGATGGCCGCCGCCTTCTGTTCATCTGTCTGTTCCATGGCGAGGTAGTCGACGAATGCCAGGGGGCGGGCACCCATGCAGAGGGCGTCGTTGACGTTCATGGCCATGCAGTCGATGCCCACGGTGTCCCACCGCCGCATTATATCGGCGACGATGACCTTGGAGCCGACGCCGTCGGTGCACATGACCAGGCGGTGGCCGTCGAGGTCGATGGCCTCGGTATCGCCCACCGCTGACACGATGCCGGCGACGGCCTGCTCCTCCGCGTCGATGTCGACGCCTGCCTCGGCGTAGCTCATGCGCTTCATATGCTGACATGCCGCCGTGCCATTTATGTTTATTGCCCGCCCAAACATTTTTTATCAAATATTGCTTCAGGGTGCATGCAGCTGTACATCCATTTCCTGGGCACCGGGGGGTCCTGGCCGTCGTCGCAGCGCAACGTGTCCGCCGTCGCGGTCAAGCGGGGGAGCAACGTGCTGCTGTTCGACTGCGGCGAGGGGACCCAGCGGCAGCTGCAGAAGTCGGCGCTGAGCTACATGCAGGTCGACAGCATTTTTATCACGCATTTCCATGGCGACCATTTCCTGGGGCTGCCTGGCCTGTTTCAGACATTGCAGCTCAACGACCGGCAGCGGCCGTTGCACGTCTACGGGCCACCGGGGATGGAGCGATTGGTGCAGCAGCTTTTGCACATCGGCTATTTCAAGCCCGTGTTTGACATCCATGGGCACAGCCTGCAGCCAGGCGACGAGGTACGATTTGAGGGCTACGGGGTGACCTGTCTGTCGGCGAATCACAGCGTGCCCGCCTATTCCTACTGCCTGGAGGAGGACAGCCGGCCGGGCCGGTTTCATAAGCAGCGTGCCCTTGAGCTCGGCGTTCCGGAAGGACCCCTGTTCGGACGGCTGCAGAAGGGACATCCCGTTGAGGTCGACGGCCGGACGGTGACGCCGGACATGGTGCTGGGACCGCCGCGCCCGGGGAGAAAGATATCGCTGTCGGGTGACACCGCACCCTATGACGAGTTTGTGGAGTTCGCCCGTGGGAGCGACGTGCTCATCCATGAGGCGACGGCTGATACATCCCTTGCTGAGAAGGCCAACGAGTACGGGCATTCATCGGCTCGGCAGGCCGCCGAGGTTGCTGCTGCAGCGGAGGTCGACCGGCTCTATCTTACGCATATCAGCCCGCGCTACCGGGATGCGTCGCACCTGGAGGCGGAGGCCCATGAGGTGTTCCCTGAGAGCACCGTCGCGCATGATTTCATGCAGGTCGAGGTGGAGCTGAAGTAGCAGGTCGGCGGTTTCGGGGTTTCGTTTCGGTATGTATTTATAGCGATACCGGTTGTTGTACCGGGAGGCGTAGCGGGGCAAAAAGGAGAGGTACATACATGAAAAGAAATGGCATATGGAAACAAAGGGCATGTATATTGACAGTATGTGTCACGTTAGCACTGATTTTGGGGACGCTATCCCCGTCTTTTTCCGGCACCACCGTGCCAGGTGGAACCACACCCACAGGCGAGGAGCTCAACATCGAGGCGTTCAACGAGGACATCGGCACAGCGCAGCGATATGACACCCCGCCACCATCAGATGACACCCCGGTGACAGCATCCGACCAGAACGACATCGGGTATCACACCGACGCGGGGAACAACATCTATCTCGCATTGCCCGTCTACATCGGGGAGCCAGTGGACGACCTGGTGCCCGGGCGGGGCCGGACCGGGTCGCTGGCACCCGATGACGGCGACGGCAGCGACTGGTACCTGTTCTCCGTCTGCACGGGGCAGCAGGTCGACGTATCGGTGGCATCAGACCATGGCTACAGCATAGAGCTCCTCAACAGCAACGCCGAGGTCGTCGCGCATCCTTATACAGCCACGGTAACCGGCGTGCATTTCTCCCGTGTCTTCGCAACAGATGGCAACGGCGGGGGTGACTACACCCTGGGCATATCCCTGAACGGACAGCAGGATGCAGGCATGACCGGAGACGCCGGTGACAGCCCGGGAGCAGCGAGAGCCATACAGTCGGGCGAGCACTGCGGCTACATGAGCGAAAGCGACCGGGAGGACTGGTACCGTTTCGAGGCGAACGCCGGCGACGGCATATCGATATCGCTGGGCAGCCCTGTAAAATCGGACTACGACGTCACCCTGTACAGTCCCTCCGGCACGGCCATCCATACCGCATGCTACTACGGCGACGACACGCTGGAATATCCCGCCGACATCACGGGGACATGGAGGATGCGGATACACATGTTCCCGGGATGGGACGAGGAAACATGGCCGGATGACTACTTCCGCTACGGGTCGGGCGCCTACACGTTCACGCTCCAGGTAGGGGGAACAGCATCTGCACCGCCCGAGCCTGAGCCGCAGCCCGACATCACCCCTGTCGCCCGGACCTTCATCGTAAACGATGACCCAGATG
>CAZESS010000016.1:0-54505 GCA_964514975.1 uncultured Thermoplasmatales archaeon
GCTGCATGGTATTGATGTCGCCCACGGACACCTGTATCTCTTTTACACGGGTGCCGAGCGGCAGCGGGATGGTGTGCGCCCGGTAGGGCAGCCGTGGTTCTCCCGCCGCTGTTACGTGGAGCCCGGTGCCGCAGTCTATCTGCAGGTATCCGTCCGCCATGGTGCATGTGGGCGCAGCAAAGTCCATGGTTATCGTTTCCGTTGATGGTTCCGCCCGCTCTGGAATGCGTGTGTCGTCGAGGCCGTGGTTCATGCCGGTGATGCCTGCAAATGGTGCAATCACCAGCACGCCGATCGCAATCATGATGCCTATTTTTGTTTTCATGGTAGCCCTCGGCTGCTAAACAGGCCGCTCTTTATAAAAATATCCGCTGGCGTAAACAGCAAAAAAGGGGGCCGGGGCGACGGGCGCGGGTTACCCGGTCGTGATTTCGATATGGTCGACGCTGCTGACCCAGTTCCGGGAGGAGGTGTAGACGTCGCCTTCCTGGACGACGAAGGCGATGCGGAGCGGCTTGTCATCGTCCTCGAGATCCTCTCCGTCTACTTGGTAGGCAAGAACCGGGGCTGGCGTGGCGGATGTGTTGGTGACGTTGCCCGAGGAATCGTACACGGTCATGTTGCCTTTTAACATCTCGCTGTCAAGGGTCCGGCTGTAGTCATCGCTCGCGTTGTCGGGGTCTGCGATGTCGGTGACGGTGACAGAAACATTGCCACCGATGGGCACCGAAAGCTCATGTATGAGGTCCGAGAACGAAACCCCGGTGAACGTCCATGGTCCCTTTATCGTTCCGATGCTGGTCCGCATGCCGCCCTGGCCGGTCGTGCTGTCCATGTCCTTCAGGTCGCACAGGCTGTATGTCCACTTGTCGCCCTGGTAGGAGACGGATAGCACGGTGTCGCCGCATCCGCCGTCGTCTTCGGGCAGCCGGTAATAGGCGAACACGCCGACCGCCGCGATGATCGCCACGGCGAGAACTCCTGCAACGATTTTTTCTCCATGTTCCATGGTATCACCACGGCATGCAGCAGGCCATATAAAAAAATGACCGTTTAGGAGAGAAACACGTAGATGTCGGCCTGCGCATACGCCATGGCGCCATTCTGCCTGGCGAGTTCGGCCCGGACATGATGCCGTCCGGGTGACACATTGTCGAGCCGCCAGGTATAGGGCGCCTCTTCATCGGAATGCACCAGCACGTCATCGAGATAAAAATCAATGGATCCGTTGCCCTCCACATATACGCTGAGCGTCATGTCGCCGATGATCGTGTTCCCCCAGGGCGCCGGGCCGATGCGCCGCCCGTTCAGGTACAGCCCGGGATGCCAGCCGCTCGGCTGCTCCCAGTACAGCTCGGCATGGCTGACCGGCGGCAGATGCCCGTCGGGGACGCCGGCGGCCCATGCAGCGGCACGGCGCAGCATCCACCAGTTGTAGGTCCAGTTCGTCTCGATGCCGCCGACCCATTCATAGAGATAGGACTCCATGAACAGGGTATATTTCGACCGGCCCGGGTATTCCTCGACATGGCCGCCCACCGTCGTCCGCTCCTCGGGATGCGGGCCGAACAGCGCCACCCTGCCGTCGCCATAGGTGGAGGCGACAGCGGCATATTGTCCTTCGACATCGGTTACGACGGGGCCGGTCTGCCGCCATTCCCCGCCGGTTTTCTCCCAGAAATGAATCGGCGCCTTCTCGGAAACCTCCTCCGCGTAGGTGGCGAGCGGGACCACCTCGCCCAGCAGCGGGTCATCGCCACCGGCGGGATACATGCCGGGGCCGCCCTCGTAGCGTATCACCCGCGGGTTCGACGGGCTGGCAGCTATGATGGGATGACCGGAGAGCTCACAGGCCACGGGGACGCCGCCGCCGAGCCCCGAGGACTTGTACAGATACTGCCATTCCTGTCGCTGTCCGTCGTTGACGTAGACGTTGGCGATACCCAGCGACCCGGCGGTGATGACCCGGTCGGGCAGCGACGACGGATGTTTCATGCCCATCGAGGCCTCGTTCGCACCGCCGCAGATACCCAGGTAGCCGCCGCCCCCGGCCACGAAGTCCCTGACGTTGTTCCGCCAGCGGAAATCGAGGTCATGGAAATACTGCCGGGCGCTCGCCCCGATGACCAGGAGGTCATAGTTTTCGGGTGTCAATGGCTCACGGCCGCGGCCCATGGCCTCCCGCCGCCCGATTTCGGTGACGTTGAACCGATATGTAACGCCGTCTGCCGTCCATCCATACTGCAGGGCATACTGCAGCACCTTTACCGCGGGGACGACGGAGGGATACACGGCGATGTTTTTGTATACCGTTTGCTGCGCCCGGCCGTCCTCGGTGGCATCTAGGGAGGGAGCGACGGGCACGGCGAGCAACGCGGCCACGGCGACCACGATGCATCCATGGAATGGCTTCATACAGGCCAATGCAATATCCGGTGATATAAAAGCGTACCGTCGCCATCGGGTTCAAAACCATTTTAACGACATGCTTTTAACCGCTCCTGCTTTGAGAACCGATGAAGCATGCATGGTTGCTGCCCGTCGCGGTGCTGATACTGCTGTCCTTCGACCCGTGGAACTGGCACCATGAAGCGCTGCTCTGGTTCATGCCCGGCTGGATGTGGCATGTCGCCACGGTGACCGCGCTGTTCTCCCTCGCCTTTTACCTGGTCGCCCGGTATGGATGGAGGGAACGGTAGATGCTGGCGCTGGCCGTCATCTATGTCCTGGTTTTGCTCGTCATCGGCATCATTGCGCACCTGCGGGCGGACAGGACGCCGGAGGACTATTTCCTGGCGAACCGTGGGTTCGGCTCGCTGGTGCTGTTTTTCACCCTGGCGGCCACCAATTTCTCCGCCTTTACGTTCCTCGGCTTCGCCGGCGCCGCTTACACCCATGGTATGGGCCAGTATGGCGTGATGGCGCTGGGCACCGCCTGCATGGCGCTCATGTTCTGGCTCGTCGGCCGGAAGGTCTGGCGGCTGGGCAAAGACAGGGGGTACATGACGCCCGGGGAGCTGGTCGGTGGATGCCATGGCAGCCGGGGGTTGCAGCTGCTGTTTACGGGGTTGATGTCGCTGTTTACCGTTCCCTATCTGGCGGTACAGGCCGTCGGCGCGGGCTACATCCTCCAGATGCTCGTTCCCGGGCTCGGCATGAAAATCGGCGCCGTTGTCGCCATCGTCATCATCTGTTTTTATGTGCTGTCCGGCGGGATGCGCGCCTCCGGCTGGACGGATGTCGTCCAGGGCGTGCTCATGATCGTGGCGATGGTCGCCGCCGTCGCATTCGTGGGCCATGCGCTCGGTGGCTTCGCAGAGGCGAGCGCCGCCGCCCGTGATTCCATGCCGTCGCTGTTTTCCCGTCCCGGTCCCGGGGGCTATTTCACGGTGAAGATATGGCTGTCTTTTTTTGTTCTCTGGGTGTTCTGCGATCCGATGTTCCCGCAGATGTTCAGCCGGTTTTACACGGCGAAAAGCGACCGTTCACTCAAAACGGCGATGGTGCTCTATCCATTGCTTGTCTCGTTTTTCTTTTTGCTTCCGGTGCTCGTCGGCGTCTGGGCGCATGGGACGGGCATCGACGTGGACACCCCGGATAACGTGCTGCTGCTAATGGTGGAACGGTTTGCGCCGCCCATGGTGTTTTCATTTCTCAGCGTGGGTGCGCTGGCGGCGTTGATGTCCACCGCTGACTCGCAGCTGCTATCCTTGTCGACGATGCTGACCGCCGACACCGTGGGGAAAAACGTCACGGCGAGCCGGCTTGTCACCGTGGCGCTATCCCTGTTCACCGTGCTTTTCGTCCTGTTCGGCTACGATCCCGCCTCGGGTATCATGGGCACGCTGGTGGACACCACGTTTTCCGGGCTGGTGGTGCTCGCGCCGTCGGTCATCGCGACCCTGTACTGGCGCCGTGCCACCGCATTGGCATGCATCGCCAGCATCCTGGGCGGCGAGATCCTGGTGTTCCTGTACTATCTGGTGGAGCTGCCAACAGCCGGCTTTTTGTCCTCGATGGTGGCGCTCGCAGCCGCCGTTGTTATCCTGGTTCTGGTGTCGCTGCTGTTTCCCGTCCGTATGCCTAGCGGAGAAACCAGGTGATGCCCGCCATGACCGCGGTGGTGACAACGACCGCGGCGATGCAGACGCCGACGAAAATATACAGCAGGGATTTTTTGAAGTCGAGCGCGAAGAGGTAGGCGGCGAGGCTGCCCGTCCAGGCGCCGGTCACGGGGAGCGGTATCGCCACGAACAACACCAGCGCGAGCGACTCCCATCGCTCGATGCGCTTCCGTGTCTTGGTGCGCGTGTGTTCGAAAACGTGGTCCATCAGTTTCGCCCAGAAATCCCACCGCCGCAGGAACTCCTCGACCGGGCGGAGGAACAGCAGGATGAAGGGCACCGGCAGAAAGTTCGCGATGATGATAACGGGAATGATGATCCAGGGGTTCATGTCGTAGCCGCCCAGTGCCAGAGGAATCGCGCCCCTGAGCTCCGACACGGGTGCCATCGCCAGCAGAACCACCCAGAGCCACGCCGGAATATTTATGATATCACCCGTCCCATCCCCGGCTCGCCGACGAACTCGCCGTCGTCAACGATGCGCTCGCCGTGCAGGAACACGTCCCGGGGATACACGGCCGGCCATCCCCCGTAGGGGCTCCACCCGCATTTCGAGCGGGGCTCGATGCGTTGCTCCTCGAAGTCTATCACGAGGAGGTCGGCCGGCTGTCCGGCGGTGATGTTTCCCCGGTCAAGGTTGAAGCGGCTCGCCGGATTTTTGCAGCACATGTGGTGGACAAGCGACAGGGGCAGCCTGCCCTCTTTGACCTGCCGGAGCAGCAGCGGGAGCAACGCGTCGACGCCGGGTATGCCCGACGGCGCTTCCTCGATGTGCCGTTTTTCCTCCAGGAGATGCGGGGCATGGTCGGACTCGGCGACGTCGACGGCGCCCTGCCGGAACAGCTCCCACAGCCCTGCCCGTGTTGTCTCGCTGCGAAGCGGCGGGTTGACCAGCCCCATCGCCTCGGTGTCAAAGGAGGACGACAGGGACAGCAGCAGGTGATGCGGCGTCACGCCGCCCGACAGCCCGCTCCGATGGACGAGCTCCACCGCATCAGGGGATGACAGATGGCAGATGTGCAGCCTTGCCCCGGCATCCCTGTTGGCCTTCAGCATCCGATGGATGCCCATGAGCTCGCAGCGCGCCGGCCGATGCCGCTCATGCTCCACGAGGCTGCCAGCGGGCTCCCGCGAGATACAGGATACATGCTCGGCGTGGACGGCCAGCACCTTTCCCGTCGAAGCGATGTCGCAAAGCACCCCTGGCAGCTCCCCGTCGGACACCACGATGTCGTTGTCCCCCGACAGATATATCTTGAAGCCGACGCAGTCCGATGCCATCGTCCCGATGTCGCAGCCCGGGGCTATCCCGGCGTAAAACCCGAGGTCGATGCATGCCCGCCGCGCGGCACGCCGGGCCTTGTCATGCAACGCCTCCCGGGTGACGGTCGCCGGATGGGTGTTCGGCATGTCCAGCGCCGTGGTGATACCCGCGAGCGCTGCGGCGCGGCTCCCGGTGTACATGTCCTCCTTGTCGGGCTGGCCGGGCTCCCGGAAATGCACGTGGACGTCGATGCCGCCCGGAAAAATCAGGCTGTCGCCATAGTCATGGTGGCGTTCGCCGTGCAACACTTTTTTGACGGAGGCGATGCGCCCGTTCTCGATGCCGATACATCCATGGGTGAGGCGTCCATCCAGGTAGAGCTGTCCCTCGACGACCAGGTCCATCACGTCCTGTATCGCCAACGGCTATAATGTATTTTTCATCATGGCATGGCGAAGAGCAGCCGCAGCCATCCAAGCAGGGCATCCAGCAGCGGAAACCGTGGCGTGTAGGGCATGTGCACCTGCAGTGGCTCCGACCAGTCGGATGTCATGCCGTGGCCGTCCCGGGCGCGCACCCGCACCCGGTAGGTGCCCCTGCTCGTCCAGCTATGGGACGCGTTCACCGTCACGTTGCTCGGATAGGGGCCATGCCATTCGCTCACCGTGCCGTCATCCCAGTCCCACTGGTAATATATCCCGTCATCCTCGACATCCACGCTTTTTGTCGTATAGCGGTAGCTGTCCCGTGTTTCGCCGTCCTGCTCGCCCGCCGGCGCTGTCGGCGTCGAGGGGGCGTTGTTGATGCGTAGCACAATGGACGGGTCGCCGAACAGGTTGAGGCCATAGTAGGTCCAGCGCATGCAGGAACGGTCGATGAGAAACAGGTTGTCCTCCTTCGAGTCCTGGTTCGCCCGTCCGAGCGTGGTGATGTTCTCGCCGAACACGGCATCCCAGAACTGGCGCTGGTAGCGCTGCGAGTCCCCGTCGGTCCGGCCGGACCAGAACCATCCATAGCGGGCGTTCATGATTGCGGCGAAGGCGCCATGTTTGGTTTTGACGGTGAACTGCTCTGCCATGCAGTCCTCCCGGGGATGGTCGTATCCGCCGGCCATGCAGCCCTGCGAGTAGATGAAACACGGCATGGTGTTGTCGAGCCTGCCGAGGTCGTCGGGGGTCATCCGCATGCTGTAGGTGTAGGAGGAATGGCCGACATGGTCGACGGCATGGGTGCCCCGGTTTATCTGCCCGATGAGGTCGCCCGCGCTCCAGTGGTCGTCCGGCCAGTCGCGGTCGTAGAGCCGGGTGAGCGTGAAATCCTGGGATGGGATGCCATGGGTGGTGTAGCCGTCGGCGGTGCAGGTGCCGACGTGCTGCTCGACATAGTTTGCGCCCCAGGAGGCGATGCCGTGGTCGCCCATGTATTCGCCGGCCATGGTAATGGCGCGATGCGACCTGGATGGCTCCATGTCGAGGTAGCTGATGGTCTTGTCGACAAACGTGCGTGCCTCGCCCGCGCTGCCAACCGGCGCCCTGCCCACGTATACCTCGGCCATCAGGTCGACGTCGCCTCCGTCGCTTCCATCGGTTGGCTCGCCCCATCGCTGGTCGCCGTCGCCGTTGTAGGGGCCGTCGAGGCAGCCGTAATAATGGTCGGCGGGGAGATAGGTCTCATAATGGGTGATGTTTTCGTCCATGCCCTCGACCCAGAGCTGCCTGTCGGGCACGATGTCGCTGTCGCCGCCGAGCAAAACATAGCCGATGTTTTGTTCCTGGTATGCCCGGCGGATGTAGCTCCGTATCATCTCGCTCGTTTCCCCGGTGGTGTCGAGCGTGACGATGTCCGCCGGCGTGCCATGGCTCTCATGGTATTCCCTGAGCGGTGTGAACGCCTGCTGCAGCCCCATGGTGGTGACGATGAGCAGGCCATTGTTGCTGCCAGTGGCGGCGGGATAGCCGTTGACGGCCGATGGATTGTCGACCCGCTGCATGATGACCTGTCGGTCCATCATGGTGCCCCGGTGGTGCTCCGGTGGCTCGTACCCGGTCAGGCCGACGGTAACCTCGAGATGTGGATGATACCGGAGCTCACCTGTCGATGGCACGTATTGCACCGGGTAGAGCCGGAGGACGAGGACGCGGTAGCCCCGGCAGCTGTGTATGCCGACCACATCGTGCAGCCGCCCTGGAAACGGCTCATTTGACTCGTAGACGGGGCCGGGCGACGGTGCATCTGCGGGCTCCATCAATGGCGTCGCCCGGTCCATGGGCGGGAGACGGTAGCCCCGGCCGAGCGTCGCTGTCCCGCTGGCGGTGACGGTAACCGTGTCGGCGGTGGCATCGGGTGGCAGCAGTATAATGGCGCCGCGGGCTGGCAGCCGTGGCATGCCAGGCCGGCTCGCCGACACGCCCTCGGGGATGGACACCTCGTCATATGTAACGCCGGCGATGGCGAGCTGCGCCACCGTTGGCTGCTGAAACCGGTAGGATATCTCCATGTCGCGGTCATCGTGTGCCGGAGCGGTGGAGAGCACGGATGTGAGCATGCCCATTGCCATCATGCCGGCCAGCGCGATGCTGAGCACCGCTACCCTGGAACGGGATACATGGCTCATGTCCGGTTACATCTCCCGCCCGTATATATCGGTTGTGTTGTCGCCGGAGGAGGGGATGGCGGCGGGAGAAATAAAAACGTATACAATGGCTCCGATTTCGGCCCGGCTCAACGAAAAACTGCGGAAGGACATCGAGGAGTACATGGCGGAGGAAAAACTGGACAGGAGCATGGCGGACGCGGCCGTCTTCGCGATGGCGAAAAAGCGTGACGGGACGGCGATACCGGACGAGGACTACGCGCGGAGCATCGCCGGGGTCAAGGGCATGGACAACAGGGGCACCGTGTTTCTCATCCTGCGATTGCTCAGACAGGGCGTCATGTCCCCGGGCGAGGCAAAAAAGACGGTTGATGCGATGATAGACCATGGCTGGTACTGCTCTCTCGACCTCTACAAGGAAATCGTGAACACATTCCTTGACGAGAGCGACCGCAGGTAGCGACGGCGCGCTTATCTGCAAAAATAGGTATCATGTTCGTCTCCCGTGAAACACGTCATAAAGCAAGTATTAAATATGTAGTCCTGTTGGACGGTACATGAAAGTTGAGCGGCTGGTTGACACGGGAAACGCCCGCCGGTTACGGGAGTGGCTGGAGGAGCACGGCGACGAGGAATATGCATCGCTTCTCGACGCTGCGGAGCAGGACACCCGCGACCGTCTCCGTTTGAGGTGATCTGGTGGTCTGTCTCGACACTTCTCTTTTTATGGCGAAAACCGGATTGTAACCCGCAACGTCCGACATTTTGAAAAAATCGAGGCCGTCTCCGTGCTTTCCTATTAGCTTTGTTATTGAACCATTTTCACCAAAAATTTCGATGACGTTATATAGATGGAGCGAAATAGAATGGCGAGGGCAGCGCCGTGAGCGCGTTCACGTGGAATGCGTCGCGGTGTCACCGGTGGATGCATCGAATGGGTGTGTGGATACCGACCCGTTTTCCCCCATAATACCATCATTTTGATAGCAAACGACGAAAAATTTATATATACCCTGTCCTATTAGGGTATTGGGTGAACTAAAATGACAAAACCCATAACAAAAATAAAGAAACTCTGGGAAGACAAGACCGGTGTGAGCCCCATCATCGCAGTAATTCTGATGGTGGCAATCACCGTGGTACTGGCAGCAACCATCTATGTCTGGGTCTCTGGCTTCGGAGGCGGAGGCACAGGAGCACCGAGCATGGCAATGACCGACAACGCAGCCGCAGATGAGTTGCGGGTGACAAGCGCTGACTCCGACATCGCCTGGGCCGACATTTCCATCCAGGGCGGGCTAAGTCTATCCGATGTTACCGCTAGCGGTGGCACCACAGATGGATATGTCCAGGCCGGCGATACCATCGACTACAGCAGCCTAGGAGCAGGTACCCACGACATTACCTTGGTATACAACCCAGAGAACGCCGAAATCGGAACCTGGACAGTAACCATAAACTGAAGGTAGAAACAGGAATAAAACCTCTCTCCTCCCCCCTTTTTGTTTTCTTTTTACTCGTTTTTGTTTGCCATCTTAGCCATCCAAAATTTTTCGCCTGATATTTATAACACCTGCAACATAGTACATTTGGATGAAGATTAGACTGAAGCCGCTCCATTACCTGATTATCGCCTTCGTAACCATCTCAATTGTGAAACTCGTGATATCTCTGTTCCGGTCGACACCATGGATAACCTGGGACGAACTAGCTTATATCGACGGAGCTGAGCAGATATTTCACGGCCATCCAATATTGATGACCCATACCGATTACACGCATGCCTACCCGGCAGGATACTCATATTTCATCGCGCCAGCCTTCGCATTGGGAGACATTGGCACCGTCTACTCAGGGATGCTCGCCATCAATGCGTTTCTTTCAACAGCGATAATTTTCCCGGCGTTTTTTATCTCCCGACGCTTCCTCGACGCCAAAACATCGGTGCTTCTCTCCGCAGTCATCGCCGTTCTTCCGGCGATAACGCTGCATAGCTTCGCGGCGATGAGCGAAAACGCGTTTGTGCCGGTGTTTTTGCTGTCAGCCTGGCTTGTCATGAAATCGTTTTCCGATGAATGGCAGGGACACAAAAAAATCATAGGTGACCTCGCCACTGGTTTTTCAATAATGCTCCTTGTCTTCATCAAGGCCACCGGTGTAGCGATGGTAGCGGCCTTGTTTTCCCTTGTTTTGTTTCAAATCTTCCGAGAGAAAAGTGTCAAAACCATATGGGATAAAATTTTGGTTTTGCTGCCCTTTATCGCCGCCATTCCCGTCGGCCTGTTCGCATGGTGGTCAGGAACCATTGGAGCCGGATATAACATTCCTTCATATTTGACAAGGTTATCCAGCCCTTTCACAGACTTCCATTCATTCATTGCCTTTTTCCGGGTGCTGCTCAGCGAAATCGACTATTATCTGTTTGCAAGCTATTTCTTCTTCGGCGTTTTCACCCTGTTTTTTGTATGGAAACTAAAAAAAGATAGCAACAAAAATAGAGACGCATCCATCGTTTTTTCTGTCTATGCACTCGCAACGGCGTTTTTCTTAGCGCTTATAACCACTGTCCACATTTACGGGTCGGTCCTGACCGTATACTCCAGATATGTATATCCTGTTGTTCCTGTGTTTTTTATCATGGGGGCTATCGGCATCAAGAAATATTTGGAGCGTCCGTCTCCTAAGACAACAAAAGCTATAGCCGTGGTTTTTCTCTCGGCTGTTGGACTGTTCTGGGCGACGTTTCCGCTCAAGGGAATTAAACTTGTGAACAATCTCGATATCTACAATATCTACATGGCTCGTCCTGATGTATTTGTGTCAAGGATAACCTTTCCTTTTTTTGTCATGATCGCGCTGCTCATGGCGGTTTTATTTGTGGCATTTATCTATTTTCATCCAAAACTTAGAACGGTTTTGGTTGCCGTGCTTCTCGCCTCGGTGGCATTGACCGCACCAGCCCTCCATCTACAGTCCCCGGTTGAAATAAAAGAGAAAGAAGACAACCAGATAGTGACATGGCTCTATGATAATGGAGCGGATAAGGTGGTAATGGACTCCTCATATCGGGGGCAGATGGAAGCAGCAAATCTCGAAAAGCAACTCGTTTTTTGGTGGCGGGGCGACATCGTCCATACAGATGTCAACAACACTGGCAGCATAGGGTATTTTCTTTCGCCCGACAACTACAGCTATTCCATTGTGGCGGAGGAAAAAATCATCTGGAACACCTGGTATCTCTACGATTTACAATAGTCTGACATATCTATATTTCCCTGTGGCTCGACGGAGAACAAGAAAAAAGGCCGGTGCCTTTCTCTCTCCCATCTTGCCTGCCGTTTTTGCTGGAGCCATCCAGATGACATTATTCCAGTTCGTTCCGATGGCTACGTATTCGCTCCTCGTCTATCGCGCATGCGAAGGAGCATATCCCCCCGTGGTATCCCGACGCATCCATCTGTAGGTGGAGGTACATAACATAGTTTTTCAATTATTTACGGTGTCATCCACCCAGGCCACAAATGTTAACTACGCCCGTCGGATGCCCCCATGTATCATGATCGATGAAGACCTTGCAGCCTACGCGCTCGAATGCGCCAGCCCTGTCGACTACGCTGAAAGCAGGATAGAAATGGCAAACGGTGGCGCCGTCATGCTGTCAAACGGCCAGGTTGAGGGAGCCGAGCAGACCGAGCAGCACGGCCTCTCCATCCGGGTGCTCGACAATGGCGCCATGGGCTATGCCGCCACCAACATCCTCACACGGCAGGCCATCCGGGACATGGTGACACGTGCAATCCGTCATGCCCGGCGGCAGCATCCCGGACAGCGCATCGGGCTTGCAGACCACCCCGGAAAGACAGCCCGCCGGGAGGTTTCCATGCAGCAGCGGTTTCCCGGCCCCGACGCCATGATAGCGTTCCTGCAGGATCTCGATGGCATCGCTGCAGAGCATGCCGTCTCCCGGCTGTTCACCATCGAACACACGACCAACCATCGGTATTACCAGAACACCGACGGCGCATCCATCACATCCATCATCCCGCGGCTCTCCCTCCACTACCTGGTCACCGTCGCGCAGGATGGCGGCACGGAGCAGATGAACCGGCAGTATGGGAGCACCGGGGGCTGGGAGCACGCGACCCGGTGGAACGTCGACGAGACGCTTACCCATGACCTCTCGTTTCTCAGGCGGCTGCTCCGAGAGGGCACAACCCCGCCCGAGGGAACCATCGACCTCGTCGTCGGCCCCTATGTCAGCGGCATCATCGCCCACGAGTCCTGCGGGCATCCCTTCGAGGCTGACCGCATCCTCGGCCGGGAGGCAGCCCAGGCCGGCACCTCCTTCGTCAACCCCGACATGCGGGACACGCGCATCGGCAGCCCCACGGTGTCGGTCGTCGACGACCCCACGATACCCGGCAGCTACGGCCACTACAGCTATGACGACGAGGGCATCCCCGCCACCCGGCGATACCTGATCAAAAACGGCGTCATCAGCAGCTTCCTCCACAACCGGGAAACCGCCCATGCCATGGACACGGCAAGCAACGGAGCGGCTCGCGCCGCCAGCTACGACAGAGAGCCCATCGTCAGGATGGCCAACACCTACATCGAACCCTCCGACCACACGTATGAGGAGCTCATCGAGGACGTCGACCACGGCATCTACATGGCCACCTTCATGGAATGGAACATCGACGACCGCCGGTACAACCAAAAATATGTCGGCGAAGAGGCATACCTCATCATCAACGGCGAAATCAGCCATCCCGTCAGGCATCCCGCCCTCGAAATCACCACGCCCACGCTGTACCAGTCAATCGACGCGGTCGGCGACACCCTGGAGCTTTATCCGGCGACATGCGGCAAGGGCGACCCCATGCAGGCCATCCCCGTCACCACCGGCGGGCCATCGCTCCGGCTCAGGGAGGTACGCGTCCGATGATCCAGCACGCCATCCGCATCGCATGCAGGGCGGGCATGGACGACGTCATCGCCCGAATGGAGGAACACCGTGAAGCGCAGATAAAGTTCCACGACAACAGCATCTCCATCATCAAGGACTGGCACAGCCGACGGCTCAGCCTGTTCATGGCAGCCGACAAAAAAATATTTCATCTCACGCTGGAAAACCCGGATCGCGACGCCGTCACCCGGGCCATCACACACGCCGGGGACATCATCCCGCTGCTGACATCGAAAAAACGCTACCATGGCATCGGCCGGCAGCGGATGACACCCCGTAGCGAGGCGCGATATAGCGCCGATGTCATCGACACCGAACGGCTCGTCGACGTCGCACATGATGCCATCGACGGGGCGCTCGAGCAGGCCGACCATGTGGCGGGTGTCCTTTCGGCGGGGACGGAGCACATCGACCTTGCCACCTCGGAGGACATCAATGCCAGCGACACCAACAGCCGCATCGCTCTCTCCATCCGGGCGTTCAAAAACGACGGCTCGGGCCATGCGGTCAGATGCGTCCGGACGCCCGACGGCCTTGACGGAAATGCGGGTGGTGAGGCGGCGCGTGACGCATGCCGGGCCGGTCGTCCACGGCAGGGTGAACGCGGCACCTATGACATCGTTTTTTCCAGCCTTGCCCTGGCCAACATCATGCAACATGTTGCGGCCATGGCATCCGCGTTCTATGTCGACAGCGGCATGTCGTTCCTCGCCGACGGGCTTGGGCAGCAGGTGGCCGGCGAGCGTCTCACCATACGTGACAGCGGCGTCCATCCCGGGGGCATCGCCTCACGCGCCTTTGACGACGAGGGCATCGCGACGGGTGAAACAGCCATCATCGACCAGGGCGTCCTTGCATCATTTCTGCACAACACCTCGACCGCCCGGGAGCATGACACGGCTACCACGGCCAACGCTGGCCTGGTCGCGCCACATCCATGGAACGTCGTCGTCGCCCCCGGAGACGGGTGCATGGAGGAAATGATATCCGGGGTCGAGCACGGCCTCCTGGTCACCAACACCTGGTACACGCGGTTCCAGAACTACCGCACCGGCGATTTTTCCACGATTCCCCGCGACGCCGCCATTGTCATCGACCACGGCGAGCTCAGCCATGCGATAACGGGTATCCGTATCAGCGACGCCATGCCACGGCTGCTCGGCAGCATTGACATGCTCGGGCGGGAGCAACGGCAGATACACTGGTGGGAGGTCGAAACCCCGGTGTTCACCCCGGCGGCGCTCGTGCGAGACGTGCCCGTCACCCGGTCGTTCCGGTAGCCGGTTTTTTTCCACGGTGCAGCTACGCGCTAATCTCCTCGCTGCCCGGGGAGCGATGCTGCCTGTAATGCACCCTCAAAAAAAGAATGATTTAAATAGGATAACCTCCTTTATAAAAAATAGGATATAGGGAGACGTTAACATGACCCAAAAAAACATGTGTTTTAAACGAAGTATTGTAGCGATAGCCGGGATAATCGGAGTTGTGGCCCTGCTCGCCATCGTCGGGCAGGCTCAGGCGGCCACCCACTATGTCGACCCCGGCGACAGCATCCAGGACGCCATCAACGCCGCCAGCGACGGAGACAACATCATCGTCAACGACTCGACATACACCGAAAACATTATCGTCAACCAGACAGGGCTGGCCATCCAGTCCAACAACGGCAGCGTCAGCTGTATCGTCGATGCCGGCGGCGCCATCGGGATAAACATCACGGTGAACAACACCCTCGTTGAGGGATTCACGGTGCGCAACGGCTCCCGCGGCATATCCGTTCACAACGATTCCTTCACCGTCAAGAACGTCACGATAGACAACTGTACCATATACAATTGTACCTATGACTTCGGGTACGGCATTTATTGTGACGGCGTTACCGAAAGCACGATAAACAACACGCAGGTAAACGACACACGATCCGGTGTATATCTATCTTCAACGAGTTACAGCAACATTACGGGCAACAACATCACCAGCAACTCTCAAGAAGGCATCCACCTCTATGAATCCGACAACAACAACATTACGGGCAACAACACCATATACAGCAACACCGCCCATGGCATATGGCTGTATAACTCCGACGGCAACAACATCTCGGGCAACAGCATTTACGACAACAGCAACGGAATCATGCTGTCCGGCACCGGCAACGCCAACAACGATATTTACTACAACAATATATATGACAACACCGATGGCATTGATTCTACAAGCGGTCCTCCATCATCAACCATAAACGCCACCCGCAACTACTGGGGAGATGCACGCGGACCATATAATCCCACCACCAATCCATCGACAACCGGGGACAGCGTCATCGACGAGGTGGCATACTGCCCATGGCTGGACGCAGCACATCCCGGTGGGAGCCCGGTCGGCAAGGTCCAGAACACTAACACCGGGAATTATTTCTGCACCATACAGGATGCGATAGACGCCGCCGTGGATGGACACATCATCAAGGTAACCCCCGGGACATATGTCGAAAACCTTGTCATCAACAGGGAAATACAGCTCATCGGCGATCCAATTATCGACGGCGCCGGCGGGATAGCGATAACCGTGGAAACGAATAATACGCTCGTGGAGAACATGACCATCACCAACTGCTCCACGGGTATCTATGTACACAATGTATCCTTTACCCTCCAAAACGTGACTTTGAACAACATCACCGTGGACACACTGCTTGGCCCAGTGGACAACGGCACCATCTTCGAGAATGTTAATAACAGCTGGATGAACGACACCAGGATTTACAATGCAAGCTCCTTCGCCGCCATTCTCGACACATCCAGCAATATCACCATAGAGCAGAGCAACTGGTCACATAACAGCCATGGCGTATGGGCTAGTGGTTCCGATAATAACGTCATCCGCGACAATGGCCGATGCATAGACAACAATCAGTATGGTATCTATCTCATGGGAAGTGACGGCAACAGGATACGCAACACCGACTTCATGTCAAACACCATTTTCTACGGCATCTACCTGCAGGGGAGCGACAACAACATCATCGAAAACACCAACTGCAGCAACAACGGCAAAGCAGGTATTTATGTCAGCGGCGGCTCTACCGGTAACCAGTTTTTAAACAATACGTTTTCATCCAATGGCGTAATGGATTTGAATGTGAGCAGCAGCCCCGGCAACACATTTACGAACAACACTGTTTCTTCATATCCCACCACCTTCGATGTCACCTCGTACAGCGGCAACTTCAACATAAGCGGCGTAGACAACCCGCCGGCTATGCCGACAGGTGTAGGCAACATCTCCAAATTCCTGAATATCTCGCTTACAGGAGAATGGATCAATGTTACTATCTGCTATGAGGATGCCAATCTTGTCGAACCCTCCAACGAAGACACCATGGTCATCTGGAAACACAACGGCACCGGCCCGTTCAACGGCTGGCACAAGTACGGCAGCTGGTATGCGGACCGGGGCATCGACACCGTAGCAAACGAGACATGGGTGAACATCACCGACAGCGGCAGCGTGTTTGCCCCGCTACAGGACACCGAGGCACCACAGTCCTCATGTACCGTTGCCGGTCCATACTGGAACAACACGGGTGCGGTTACCGTCGAATGGGATGCCAGCGACAACGTCAACCTGTCAACGGTTCGCATCTATCTTCGCCATAGCCCCGACAACAGCTCGTTCGGGACCTGGCAGCTGTACACGACCATCCATGTCAATGGCACCTCTGCCAGCGGGTCACAGCATGTAAACCTCAACCATGGCGAGGGCGTCTACCAGTTCGTGACCAACGCTACCGACGACGCCGGCAACCATGAGGGCATTACCCCATATGACGACGAAATCGGCTACGACGACACGCCGCCTGTAACCACGAAAATCGTTGGTTCTCCATCCTATGGCCCGGATAATTTGTGGGTGAACCTTTCCACCGATATCACGCTGTCCGCCATGGATTTCAAGGACAATGCCAGCGGTGTGGCCGCGACCTACTACCGTATCTGGAACAGCGACGGTTGGCATCCCAACGCCACTGATGACTCCTATTGTACCAACCAGAATATCACCGTGTACAACGGCACCCGCTATTTTGTCTATTACAACGCCAGCGTGGACTTTGGCCCCATCCAGTTCTGCGAGGAATGCGAGCATCAGATCGAGTTCTATAGCGTCGACAATGCAACCAACGAAGAAACACCACACAACATTCAACCGCATAATGTCGACGACACGCCGCCAGAGGTAACCAAGGAGTACGGACAGCAAAATTATGTTAACGGAACTGGCGCCCTGTTTATCACCAAGGACACGCCTATCTATCTCAATGCCACGGATCTGCCGGAGGCGCCCTGCAACGTGAGCAGCTACCAGATATTCTACCGGGTGTGGAGCAGCACCTACGGCATGAGCAACTGGTATAATGGGGTGGAAAACGAGAGCGTGGAATTCAATATGAGCGACCTCGGATATGCCGACAACTGCACGCATTACATCGAATATTACGCCGTGGACGACCTCGGAAACAATTATACCGAACCATTAAATCAGACCGTGTATGTTGACAACGTTGCACCTGATTTCAATGTCTCCGTGGGCAATCCTAACTGGACGGCGGCAGGACCCAACGCCTATTTTGTCACCAATCACACACCGGTATGGATAAATGCCACAGACAACGGGACGGAGCCATGCATCGTTGAATCAGTTAACCTGACCGTCACCGTCGAATATGAAGGGGGGTTGATACACGATGAATGGCAGTATGTGGAAGACGGCTGGGCGAGCATCTGCCTCAACCCGGCGGTACTCTTTGCGGACAACTGCACCCATTATGTCAACATCACCGCTGTCGACAACCTGGGCAACACCGCCGTGCTCAACTACACCTTCTACGTGGACAACATAGCGCCGGATATTAACGAAACCCTTGGGGAACCACAGTACATAGTTGAGGGGGGTAGAGATATTCTCTCTGAAGATTTCGAGGGGACGTTCCCTCCGACAGAGTGGACAGTTATCAATAATGGTGGTAATTGTGTATGGCAAAGGAATGATGTCACAGGAAGAACCAATTATGCAGGAGGAAATGGATACTGTGCTGTTGCAGACTCCGACTGGTGTGGCTCCGGCACAACGATGGACACCGAATTATGGACACCATCATTCAGTTTGGCCGGATTTACCTCAGCGACATTGGAATTTATCGCATCATATAATTATCTCTCCGGTAGTGAGTACGCAGAGGTTGACATAAGTACGGATGGAGGAAGCACATGGGCCAATTTACTCCACTGGGCTGAAGACCACGACGACTATGGGCCAGGCGAACTTGTTACACTTGATTTAACGCCATACGTTGGCAACAGCACCTGTATGATACGGTTCCACTATTATGCACCCGACTGGGACTGGTATTGGGAGATAGATGACGTTAATATTTCCGGTAAGAGACCTGGCGCGGGTACTTACATCACCAGCGACACGCCTATCTGGGTGAACGCGACGGATAATGGAACCACGCCCGAGTGCACTGTTAGCTCGGTGAACCTGACCGTTGACGTGTACTATCTCGACGGCGAGATACATACCTATCACTATGACAACGTGACCGATGGATGGGCGCAGATACTGTTCACCATCCCCGAGGACTGTGTCCACTGGATAAACATCACCGCGATAGATGACCTAGGGAACACGGCCTGGCACAACCAGACCGTGTATGTTGACAACGTTGCGCCGGATTTCAATGTTACCGTTGGCAATCCTAACTGGACGGCTGGCCCGGATGCCTACTATGTCACCAATCATACGCCGGTGTGGATAAACGCGACCGACAACGGAACGGAGCCATGTATCGTTGGCTCGGTGAACCTGACCGTGACCATTGAATACCAGGGAATCGAGATATACAATGTCTCCGACTATGTCGAATACATGGGTGAATGGGCGCATGTGATGCCGGACCCGGCGGACGTATTTGCGGACAACTGCACGCATTACATGAACATCACCGCCATCGACGATCTCGGCAACACCGCTCTCTACACTGTGGTGTTTTATGTGGACAACGTGGCGCCGGTTTCAGCAATAGAGCAGCCTGACCCGTATTGTCGGAATGTGACCGACAGCAATCCATTGCAGATAAACGGATCGGTGGTTGATTTGCCGGACAACGTGTGTGCGTCGGGCGTGTACAATGTGTCGTTGTGGTATCGGTATGCCCGCTACAATCATTCGTTCACCGACTGGATACACCTCGCCACAAATACGACGGAGGCAGATGACTGGCAGTATCTGTTTACGGCGCCCAACGGCTCCGGCTATTACCAGTTCTATACGGCTGCCTATGACAACCTGGGTAACCATGAGCTGCCGCCGAACGGGACATCGATGCCGAAGGCGCTGGTGAGCGTGTCCTACAATCATTCCTTCGACCTGTATTTCAATGCGACCAGGGATAAGGGATGGAACTGGATGACGCTGCCGGTGAAGCATCCTGATATACTGACGGCGAGCGATCTGGCCATGTATATCAACATGTTTGAGCCGGATGTCTGCAACATGATTTCTGTCTGGGATCCGGTGGGGCAGATGTATCGGACCTATGTGCATCCCTACAGCATGGGGACGGTGGATGATTTCGTGTTCGAGTATGGGCAGGGTTTCATGGTGCATGTCCGGGAGAACGTGACCGTGTACATGGAGGCCTGCCTGATCGAGTACGACGAGATCGGCTTCAGGTTGTATGATAGCTGGAACGTGGTCGGCTGGACCTGTCTCGAGAGTACGGACATGCGGCAGCTGGGCGAAAACGTCTCTGACACCCTGAAGCTGATGAGCTATGATGCGGTGCAGCAGTTGTACGGGCCGGCGTTTTTCCTTGATCCGCCTCCATGGGCGATGGGGCTGCCGCCAGAGTCCATAGCGATTGGTGAGGCAGTCTTTTTGATGCGGTATGACCCGGATGATGCGGTGCCGTCGATGAGCTGGCAGGGCGGCCGCGAGTTCCTCGCACTGCCGCCGCCATAAAACCCCCTTCTTCCCTCTTCTCCCCTCTCTTTTTCTCTTCTTTTGACAGCGGCAAGCCCGCCCGCTTTCAGCGATGCCATCGGTGTCTAACACGGCGACAGCAGAAAGACAAAAAATAACTATTAACCGTCTGCAACGCAAGCTTTTCCCGGATAGAGCAATTTTTAAACTACACAAAATTTAAATAATATATACCAAATTAATGGCCAGCGAGGAGGATAGAATGCAGTCAAAAAATCAACAACAGGATAGCACCGGCTTTCACACCGCAAAAAAGACCATCATATTTGCAGCGATAGCCATCGCGGTGATAGCCCTGCTGGCCTTCGGCGCCATGCAGGCAGAGGCGACAGCAGATGTTTGGGTCGATGATGACGCCGATCCGAGCTGGTACGATGCAACGCATGTCCGTACAGTTCAAGAGGGGGTTGATAATGCGAGTGCTGGCGACACGGTCTATGTGTACAATGGCACCTATGTGGAGCAAATAAATGTGACGCAATCATTAACACTGGAGGGTGAGAGCAACACCAGCACCGTCATTGAGGGCGGATTTAACGTCACCGCTGATAACACCACTATCACACATTTCAACATCACTACGGGATATGAGTGGGATCCCGATGGAGCAGGCAGAGGAGGAGCCTATAGAGCCGGCATCTACGCTACATCGTCAAACAACACCTTCTCCAGCAACCATCTCAATACGATATCAGGTGGCGGGGGCGACGACGCCGAATATGATAGTTCTGGTACTGGCGGCGATGGCGGCGTTGGAGCTGGCATCTACCTCCAAAGTTCGACGGGCAACAACATTTCCTCCAACCAGATCACTGGCATATCTGGCGGCGGGGGTGGAGACAGCGGCTCAAAAACGCAAGATACTGGCGGCGATGGCGGCGTTGGAGCTGGCATCTACCTCCAAAGTTCGACGGGCAACAACATTTCCTCCAACCAGATCACCAGTATATCTGGCGGCGGGGGTGGAGACAGCAATTCTGGGGCATCTGGTGGCACCGGAGGAGTTGGAGCTGGCATCTATCTCCAGGCATCAACGGATAATAACATTTCCTCTAACCAGATCACCGGCATATCTGGTGGTCGAGGGGGCGACGGTTATCATAACGGTGCTGATCAGGTGGGTTATGGCATCTACATGGACGACGGTTCTCTTGACAACCAGGTTGATGCCTCCAATCTGGTGGGGGGAGAGCCTGTCATCTACCTCTACAACGAAAGCCAGACAACGGTTGAGGGCTACACCCTCGAGGCAGACTGTAATCCCACCAACTATGGCAAGATGGCTGTAATTGAATCCAAAAACGTAACCATTCACAACAACAGCATCGCAAACATCACTGGTAGAAGCGGTGATACCTACAATGGGGTGCAACCTAGCTTCCCTGGCGGCGTTGGAGCTGGCATCTACTTACAGGCATCAACGGATAGTAACATTTCCTCCAACACCATCACTGAAATATCGGGTGGTGAGGGTGGTAGCGGCTCCGCTGACGGAGATGGCGGCGATGGCGGCGTTGGAGCTGGCATCTACTTACAGGCATCAACGGATAGTAACATTTCCTCCAACACCATCACCAACATATCCAGCGGTGAGGGTGGTAGCAGCGGAGAAGATGGTTCTGGCGGTACCGATGGCGTGGGAGCTGGCATCTACTTCCAGGGCTCCGCTGAATGCAACGTATCAGGAAATATAGTCACTGGCAACAAGGACTATGGCGTTTACCTTTCTTCCTCCACCGATTGCACCATCTATAATAACTATTTCAACAACACGATAAACGCCTATGATGCCGGTGATAACAATTGGAATATTTCTAAAACCGTGGGGGAAAACATTATTGGTGGGCCATATATCGCCGGTAACTACTGGAGTGATTATAATGGTACGGACGATGACGGCGATGGTCTTGGGGATACAAATCTACCCTATAATTCCTCTGGAAATATTCAACATGGGGGTGATCTACTGCCATTGGTCCCTCCGGTGCAGAACCTGAACACGAGCGAATACTTCTACTCCATCCAGGCTGCCATCGATGACGACGACACCCTTGACGGGCATACCATCAAGGTTGCAGCAGGGACGTACAATGAGCAAGTCACTGTGGACATATCCCTTGTATTGAACGGCGTTGGTGCATCCTCTACTGGCACGGTTTTGGAAGGATCTGGTTCTGGTACCGGTATTACAGTTGCTGCTAGCGACGTTATTGTGCAAGACCTGAGACTCACCAATTACGCAGATGGCATAGAGCTTAACGGTGCAATATCTAATATCATGTTTGACACAGTATATAGCGTTGGAAACACTGTACGGGGTATGACTATCCCCGGCGGAACAGACATAAACAATCTCGTCCTTGAGGGAGTCAGCTTTAGCAACAACAATGGCGATGGCATCCGCGCCTCGACAGCTTCAAAGGTCGACGGATTTACCGTCAGCGACAGCCATTTTGATGGCAATAGTGGCGATCCTGTAAGCTCCGGTATGGAGATATATCAAAACGAAGACACACCGGGTCACTTCAAGAATGTCCTCATCGAGGACACAACATTCAACAACAACGGAGAAAAGGGTATTTACACTGAAAAGCTGAGCCATGCCACCTTCGACAATATCACTGTTGATGGCAGCGGCACCAGTGATGCCTACAATTTCAACGCCGGTATCGATATCAACCTCAAATACGCTGACTATGAGGATATCACAATAAAGAATTCGGTGTTTACAGGCTGTGGCGAATTTACTGCCCTGCATAACGGCGATGATTTCTCCGGTGCATTGCAGATTAAAGCAAGAGACGACGGCAGCTATAGTACTGCCCCGGCAACGCTGACAGATGTTACCGTTGAAGGTAATGAGTTCATCAGTTCTAGCTCTGAGCAAACCGTTGCACTCCGGTTTGGTGAGCCAGGTGCAGGCAATGCCGGGCCGACCAATGTAGAAGTGCATTACAATAACTTCGACGGCGGTTTCGACACATATGCTCTATGGAATGCCATGGGCACCACGGTTAATGCCACCTATAACTACTGGGGTGCCGCTGATGGCCCAAGCAATACTTCAATGCAGGACCCCTATACTGGCCAGAATGCCACCGGCAGCGGCGACGCCCTGGGCGGCAATGGCAGCAACGTCCATTTCGATCCCTGGCTCTCGGGCCTGTGGTATGGCTATGGCCTGGTGCATGATGTCACGCAGGATACCTATTTCGGCGGTATTCAGGATGCCATCGATGCAGCCAATGAAAATGACACCATCAAAGTTAACCCGGGCGAATACCGGGAAAGCCTGACGGTAAACAAATCGCTACAGATTGTGGGTGACCCGGTCATCAACGCCAATGGCTCTGCCTATGGCGTGCACATTACGGCGAACGACACTTTGTTCCAGAACTACACCGTCTACAACTACACCAACAGGGGCATCTATGTGCACAACGCCTCGCATGTCATCCAGAACGTCACCATCGATGACTGCACGGTTACCAACAGCACCGACAACACAGGAAATTACGGTATCTACCTGGAGGACGCTATAGACAGCCACGTAAACAACAGCCACGTACAAAATAACACAATCTGTGGAATACACTTGGAGAGCTCCGACAGCAATAACGTTTCCTGTAACTATATATCTAGTAATAAAAACCCGTCTTCTGCTGCCGAGGGAATCCATCTGTGGGGCTCTGATTACAATGATTTAACCGATAATAAGATATACGGGAATGATTACGGTATATCCTTCGAGGAAGCCCAATACAATGCTATTTTCGATAACAAAGTTTATGACAACGATGGAATCGGCATAGTTATAGACATTTCAGGAGAAAACGATATTTCTTCAAATGAAATCTATGGTAATGTAGGGGACGGTATAGTTCTCCAATCTAGTTCAAAGGTAAATATCACCTTTAACCAAATTGAAAATAACACTTGCGGTATCTGTTTGGAGTCCTCGTCTCAGGACGTTATAATGTCTAACTCCATAAAAAATAATTCAAATATCGGTATTGCAGTGGCTATATCTTCATCATATAATGAAATAGCTAACAATATACTGTCCAACTCAGATTCTGATTTATCCGTTTCTGGTAGCCCGGGTAACGTGCTGTTCAACAACACGTTTTCGTCCTATCCGACGACGGCGAGCTTCACCTACAGCGGGGATTTCACGGTCAGCGGTGTGGAAAACCCGCCAGAGATGCCGGATGGCGTTGCCAACATATCGAAGTTTCTGGATATCACGGTGCTCGGTTCATGGGTGAATGTCACCCTCGGATATGATGACAGCGATCTTTCCCCGTCGCCTCCCACCGAGGACAACATGACCATATGGAAACACGATACCGGTATCGGATGGGAAAAATATGGTGGCTGGTACACTGGAAGAGGCATCGATACAACTGCCGACGAGACATGGGCAAACATCACCGATGGCAGCATTTTTGCCCCGCTGCAGGACACCGAGCCGCCGTCATCCTCGCTTGACATTCTTGGCCCCTACTGGAACAACACCGGGCAGGTCACGCTTGACTGGAATGCCTCCGACAACGTCGGCCTGAGCCATGTGGACGTATATCAGAATTACAGCTCTGATAATGCATCCTGGACGGGATGGTCACATTTTGCATCCTGGACGGCGTCGGGTACCTCATACAGCAGACAGGATGTTTACACACTTGTCGAGGGATGGCATCGCTTTGCCATCCGGGCTGTCGACGAGGAGGGAAACGTGGAATGGGAAACAGCTACCCCGATTACCCCTCCGGCGTATGAAGAGGTAGCGGTCGACACCACCGATCCTGTAACCACGAAAATTGTTGGTTCTCCATCCTATGGCCCGGATGACCTGTGGGTGAACCTTTCCACCAACATCACGCTGCCTGCCACGGATCCCAAGGACAATGCCAGCGGTGTGGCAGCGACCTACTACCGAATCTGGAACAGCGACGGCTGGCATCCCAACGCCACTGATGACTCCTATTGCACCAACCAGAATATCACCGTGTACAACGGCACCCGCTATTTTGTCTATTTCAATGACAGCGTGGACTTTGGCCCCATCCATTTCCATGAGGAATGTGTCCATTATCTCGAGTTTTTCAGCGTCGACCATGCCGGCAACGAGGAAGTGCATACCAACCAGACACACTATGTCGATGATACATCGCCCGATTTCAATGTCACCGTTGGCGGCCCCAACGTGACGGCTGGCACGGATGCCTACCATGTCACCAACCATACGCCGGTATGGGTGAACGCAACGGACAACGGCACCGAGCCGTGTATCGTGGGCTCGGTAAACCTGACCGTGACCATAGAATATCAGGGAACCGAGATCTACAACGAGTCAGACTACGTGGAGAACGCTGGTGACTGGGCGCATGTAATGCCCGATCCGGCTGACGTGTTCGCGGACAACTGCACGCATTACATGAACATCACCGCCATCGATGATCTTGGTAACACCGCTACCTATAACGTGGTGTTTTATGTGGACAACATGGCGCCGGATTCCAGCATTGAGCAGCCTGACCCGTATTGTCGGAATGTGACCGACAGCAATCCATTGCAGATAAACGGATCGGTGGTTGATTTGCCGGACAACGTGTGTGCGTCGGGCGTGTACAATGTGTCGTTGTGGTATCGGTATGCCCGCTACAATCATTCGTTCACCGACTGGATACACCTCGCCACAAATACGACGGAGGCAGATGACTGGCAGTATCTGTTTACGGCGCCCAACGGCTCCGGCTATTACCAGTTCTATACGGCTGCCTATGACAACCTCGGCCATCACGAGCAGCCCCCGACCGCCGGCAGCGACCCCGCGGCCCTGCTGAGCGTCTCCTACAACCACACGTTTGATTTCATGTACAATACGACGCGGGAGAAGGGATGGAACTGGGTGACATTGCCGGTGAAACATCCAAATATCCAGACCGTCAGCGATCTCGCCAGCTACATTAACACGTTCCAGGAAAATGCCTGCAACATGATATCCGTCTGGGACCCACAGGCGCAGCAGTACCGGACCTATGTCCATCCCCATGGCAACGGCACACCCGATGACTTCACCCTCAAATATGGGCAGGGAGTAATGGTCCACGTGCAACAAAACGTGACCGACGTTTACATGGAGGGCTGCCTGATAGAGTATGATGAGATCGATTACAGGTTGTATGACAGCTGGAACGTGGTCGGCTGGACATGTCTCGGGGACACTGATATGCGGCAGCTCGGCGAAAACATCTCCGACACCCTGAAGCTGATGAGATATGACCCGGCACGGCAGGCATACAGACCGGCGTATTTCCTCGACAACCCGGAGTGGGCATCGCTGCAGCCGAAACCCGTTGAGATAGGACAGGCAGTGTTCCTGATGAGGTATGACCCCGACGTGGAAGTACCGTCGATGGAATGGCAGGGCGGCCGGGAGTTCATGCCGCTGCCGCCATAGCCATCTCCCGTTCCATGTACGGGTGTTGACGCCTGGTGTAACAATGGAGAACGGGATGGATGCCGCGGATGTAGGAATATTTATAAACAATACTTCTGTTGTGAGCGACAATGTGTGAAAAAAGAAAAACGCTCGTTGTCGGTGCGGTAGCTCTCCTGGTTTCCCTTGCTGTTCTCGCGGTAAGTTTCCCCGGGACGTCGGCGGACGAGGACCCATTTGTCATTATCGGGCATGTCACCCGGAACGGTGACCCGGTGTCCGGGGTTACGGTTGAGGCGGTCAACCAGCGGACGGACGACGTGCTCTCCGACGATACCGATGCAGACGGGGTGTACATCATCACCCTTGGTGGGCCGCCGCATCCATGGGAAATCGGCGATACCATCCTGATGCGGACGACAGGTCATGGCTGTCTGCACGGGGAGACATCGTTTTCCATCACCCGGTCGGTGGTCGCATCGCAGCCCGTCTGGGCGAACATCACCATGCAGGCATCGCTTGAGGCGGGATTTTCTTTTATGCCGGATGCACCCCGGGCGGGCCAGATGGTCAACTTCACCGACAAGTCGACGGGTACCGTTACCAACTACACCTGGGAGCTCGGGGACGGCAACCGCAGCTTTGTCTCACAGCTTTCTCATGTCTACACGGAGCCCGGCAACTACACCGTCTCTCTTACCGTTCGCTGTGACTCGGTTTCCACGTCGGTGTCCCATGTCGTCGCCGTTCAGCCAGCGCATGGCAACCATTCAGGCAACAACACCAACGGCACCAACGGAAAAAACACTACGGATGACGGCGATGACACGCCCGGTATGCTGCTGCCGGCGGGACTCCTCGCCATCGTTGCCGTCCTCGTAATATTTAAAAGATGGAGATAAATGTATATATTGCGATGAAAAACACCGTTTACCTCGTTGTTGTCCTCCTTGTTTTGTCATTTGTTCCATTGCAGGTGGAATCAGATGGCCATTACACCATCTGGGTGAAGGTCACCCGTGACGGCCAGCCGCAGGAAAACGCCACGGTTACCTTTACCAACCTTGCGAACAACCAGACCAGCCCGACCTTTGAACAGGGCGATGGATTCTACGGGACGAACCTGGTGAACATCAACTGGGATTACGGTGACACCGTGCTCGTCGAGGCCGCATATGGCGCCTACACTGGTTCCAACTCCACCGTGCTCACCCGCCAGGGCTCCACGTATGGAGACTGGCTGAACATCACGCTGCTCGCCGACCAGTGTCCCAGCCGGCCGTCGAATCCAATGCCGGCGGACAGCGCGACCGACCAGCCGCTCAACGTCACGCTTTCCGTCGACGTCCACGATGACAACGGCGACGCCATGGATGTCACGTTTTACAATGCCAGCGGCGACATCGAGATAGGAACCGTTACCGATGTTCCCTCGGATGGCACCGCCAGCGTTTCATGGACCGGCCTCACCGTTAACACGACCTATACATGGTACGCGGTCGCCGACGACGGCACCTGCACCAACCAGTCAGCCACCTGGCAGTTCACCACCCGGCCGCCCGGCTATTACATGCTCAACGTGTCAGCGCAGCCGTCGGGCACGGGCAGCTTCACCGTCAGCCCTGATAACGATACCTATGTGGAGGGCACCATGGTCAACGTCACCGCCACCCCGGCCGCTGACTACCGGTTCGACCACTGGGATGTCAACGGCACAACGAGCACGGACAACCCTCTTATCCTGGTGATGGACGGCGACAAAACCGTCACGGGACATTTCACGCCCGTCCAGTACACGCTCCACACCAGCGTTGACCCGTCCGGCAGCGGCTCCGTCAGCCGCACCCCGCCGGGCAGCAGCTACGATGTCAACACCACGGTAACACTCGAAGCCGATGCCGGCGCCGGGTACCTGTTCAGCAACTGGAGCGGGGACCTCACCGGCACCAGCAACCCTGACACCGTGACCATGAACGCGAATAAAACCGTGACCGCCCATTTCACCGAAAACCAGCCCCCGAGCATCGCCATCACATCCCCGATGCAGGGTGCCGTGGTATCGGGGACAATCATGATACAGGGCACCGCGAGCGATCCAAACGGAGACGACACCATCCAGGAGGTACAAATAAAAATAGGCCAGGGAAGCTGGACCACGACATCGGGTACCACCTCCTGGCAGCACACATGGAACAGCACCACGGTTCCAGATGGAAACCATACCGTCCATGCCAGGGTGTCAGACGGCCAGCTTTCCAACACCACCTCGGTCAATGTCACCGTCAACAACAACCATCCCCCCGCGGCGCCATCGGTGGACGGCCCGGCGGAGGGACAGACCAACACCTCATACACGTTCGCTGCGACGTCGACCGACCCCGACAATGACACCCTGCGGTATGGATTCGACTGGGACGACGACGGAACGGTGGACACCTGGACGACCTATCATTCCCCGGGCGACACGGCCACGTGCAACCATACATGGACGGTGGAGGGCACCCATGCCGTCCGGGCCATCGCCGAGGACGAGCACGGCGTGCAGAGCGACTGGAGCACCCCGCATTCAATCGTCATCGGCGGGCAGGATACCCTGCCTCCGAACGCAAGCCTGGTATATGGTACGCCGTCGGCGAACCTGTCCCATGATGGCACCACGTACCCGGCGCTTGCCCCCGTGACGCCGCTCTGGGTCAATGCCACCGACGGCAACGGGACGGGCGCCGCCGCTGTCAACGTTACCGTGTGGCGGAATAGCACGATGCCCGGCAACTACACCCGGGTTGACACCATGACCGTGGGCGACAACGATGCTAACGACAGCGACCCCCGCACCGGCGTTATCTCTGTGGAGCTGCATTTCGACGACGGCGGCTTTTACAGGGTTGCCTGGAATGCCACCGACTACGCCGGCAACCCTTCGACGACGGATTCCATGGATATCGCAATGGATGACGAAGCGCCCCTTCTCAACAAGACCGTCGGCGAGCCATCCTATGAAGGCCCCGGTCTATATGGCGCCGGCAACTGGACATGGGTGAACTGCAGCACGCCGGTCTGGCTCAACGTCACCGACAGGGGCTGCGGTGGAGGCGTCGGCGTCGCACGGATGGACATCCAGGTATACTGGAACGAGACCCGGGTTCCATCGGGCCAGGTGCAAAACCTGACCGGCATCGGCAATCTCACCATATATGACAACGGGCCGCTGGACAGGGACGGCAGCGCAGGTTCCATCGCCTATACCTTCAGCTTCTGGCGGGAGGGCTACCATGTGCTCGAGATAGAGACAGTTGACCATCTGAACAACAGCAACGGGTCCACCGAGCATGGAATGGTTGACTGCTCCCCGCCGACGTCCCGGGTCCAGCACGTCGTTCCCTTTGAACAGCGGGCTCCCTTCAATGTGACCGTCACCGATGCGGCCGATGCCACCTCTCAGGGAGCAGGTGTCAATACGCTGGCGCTCCTGTATGCCTACAGCCAGGACAACGTTACCTTCAGCGACTGGCGGTGCTTTGCCACATGGAATGTTTCCACGGCCAGCCGGCATGCTGTTTCCAACTGGACGGTTTCCTTTGACCCCGATGAAGGCCATGGCTACTACCGCCTCGTCTCGCGGGCATCCGACCATCTGGGCCAGGTGGAGCCGATATCGGGATATGACACCATATGCTACAACAACGCCTCGCTGTCCCTCACCTTTGGCGAGCCCTATCATGACGGCTGGATATCGCTGTCCACCCCTGCCACCATCTCCGCCCATGTCGAGCCGGAGCCCGCCATCTACTACCGGGTCTACAGCAATGGAAGCTGGCGGCCAGCGCCCGGAGATGGCGTGGGAGACAACGACAGCTTTTACCGCTACAACGGCTCATTCATCATGGAGGCGCATGGATGCATCCATGGCAACGGCACCATCGAGTTCTACGGCAACGGCACCGCCATGGGCAGCGCATCGTTCATGCTGGACACCCGGCCGCCCACCTTTGAGCAGACAGGCGGGACGTCTTTCCTGGTTTGTGACAACATCTCGCTCGACGTTGTCTGCGGCGACGCGGGCAGCGGCATCGCCACGGTGGAGTTCTATGCCAACTACAGCATTGACAACATGTCCTGGAACGCGGGAGCGCATGCGGGGTCAGATGGTGCGGCGCCGTTTTCCTTTGCATATGGATTTCCCGCCGGCGTGGGTTTCTACCGTTTTTCGTTCAGGGCGGTCGACGCGGTCGGCAACACCGCGACCACGCATCCGGGAGAGCCGGTACGGTTTTTCTCGCCCGACGTCAACGGCGACGGCGCTGTCAACATCCAGGACCTCGTTTGTATCGGTTCATACTGGCAGGACCCCCTCGACCAGGACACACATCAGTATGACATAAACGGCGACGGCGCTGTCAACAGGCCGGATCTCGACATCGTAGCCCGGTCTCTCCCCTGACAGCCGTGCTTTTTAGAAGGGCACTCCAGAAAAATATAGAAATTTATTTAAAGAATGAGTATATTCCTTAATCTAACGAATATGCGGATGCATAAGAATAAGGAGGAATAAAAATGAGTAAAGCACCTAATGGAAAAGATATAATGAACAAGAAAAAGGGTATAGCAATCGTCATCGCTGCGTCGCTGCTGGCGATGGCAGGAGCTTTTATTCTTTCAGTTGACACGGAAGCAGGAGAAACCACCCCGCTCACCATAACAGGATACGTCTATGACACCGACGGGACGACACCCGTCTCGGGGGCTACGGTGACCATCAGGGATCAGGATACCGGTGCATGGGGCACCAACACCTCTAACGCCACCGGATTTTTCAAGGTCGACATGCGGACCGTGCCATCGGATATGCCATGGTCCGAATGGTTCATTGGCGACCAGTTGTATGGCGTCGCGACCGACGGTACGATGGATGGCGTCAACACCACCATGACCACCGATCCCAACGGACTCCACTGGATGAACTTCACGCTGGGCACCCCCGCCACCACCAAGACGGTCGGCGCGCCCGAGCACCTCAAATACAACTATGATACGGGCAGCGCCAACAGGGGCTACCTGGTTTCCCCCGAGATACACCTCGGCGGCCCGACCGCCACGCTCTCGTTTTACACCTGGTGGCAGATAGAGTCTTCGAACCCGGTCGACAACGACCTCATGAACGTCTATCTTTCGACGACGGGCGGCTACCTGGATGGCACCGAGGTGAACCTCACCGAGCAGCAGGACTCCATCAACCCGGGTACCAATCCCGCGGGCGGCGGCCCGCATTCGTTCCTGACCCCCGCCGGTCTCAACACGATGCCCGGCTCATGGGATTCCATGACATATGACCTCACTGACTGGGTCGGCGAAAACGTCACCATTATATTCGAATTTGATACAGTGGATGGTGTGTATAACTACTGGGAGGGCTGGTATCTCGACGACATACGCATCGGTTCCTATGGCACTTTCTTCGACGATGTTGAAAACGGCGTTGGCAACTGGAGCTACAACGGCCTCTGGCATATCGATGACAGGCGGAGCTATTCCGCCAGCCATGCCTGGTACTATGGTATGGAGCACAGCTATGTCACCGAGGAAACGTTGTTCAATATGGCCGCCACCGGGAACTATACTAACATTACATACGATATATGGTACAATCAGACCGGATGGCAGGGCCCGTTCAACTACACGGAACCATTTAATCTAACCGGCGAATGCAAACATTACATCGAGTTCTTCGCGGACAACGCCTCCTACAACGACGAGCCGCTGCGCAACCAGACACATTACGTTGACATGAGCCCGCCGACCTCGACCATGGAGCTCGGCTCCCCGAACGCGACGCTGGAATACGAGGGCGAGAACTTCTCGACCATCAGGACGTGCACGCCCATGTGGATCAACGCAACCGATGAGGTTGCCGGCATCGAGGAATGTGCATCCGGCGTTGAATGGCTCAACTACACCGTCTGGCGGAACGAGGTACCCAACGACTACGAGCTCATAGAAACGGTCAGCATCCATGACAACGACGAAAACGACATGGACAAGCGGCCCGGTTTCATCTCGGCGGAGCTCCATTTCGACGAGGAATGCTTCCATGAGATAAAATGGGACGTCGAGGACTACGTGGGCCATCGGGCCGACCAGCAGTCCATCGACATCTCCGTTGACGGCACCGCGCCGACCATCGAGAAGACCATCGGCGAGCCGAAGTATGTCGGCCTCGGCAACTACGGCGCCATCAACTGGACATGGGTGAACTGCAGCACCAATTTCACCTTCCACGTCACCGACAGCGGCTGCGGCGGAGGCATCGGTGTCGAGGAGTTCGGCATGAAGATTTACTGGAACGAGACCCGTGTCCCCCAGGGCGACGTACAGGATTTCACCCTGATAGAGACCATCGTCGTCCATGACGGCGGCCCGCAGGACCTCGACGGCGAAGAGAACGGCGAGATACTGTATAACTATTCATTCAACCAGGAATGCTTCCACGAGCCCGAGATGTGGGCGGTCGACGAGGTCGGCAACGAATACAAGTTCAAAGAAAAAGACATGGTCGACTGCACCCCGCCGGCGATACGTAAGGATGTCGACAAGGTCGTCGCCTACGAGCAGACGGAGATGAACAACGCATCAGATATCGGCTACGGCGGCGAATGGCAGCGGTTCCAGGCACCCTGGAGCTACATGGACGCCGTGCAAATCCATCTCTGCGGTACCTTCTATGAGGGTGTTACCGTGCAGGTGTATGACAACCTTTCCCACAATCCACTTCGAACAGCCACTCTTGATATAGCGGATGTTCCTGTGAACGAAAGCGACTACTTCTGCGGATGGCTACAGCTTCATCTGGACGAGCGGCTTTACACCGAGCACAACGCATCATACTGGCTCCACGTTACATATGGCGGCACCTCGGGCATGGTCTACTGGAACGCCAGCGACAATGACCCGTATCCGTGGGGCAACGGCACCATCGGCGGCAGGCCGAACTGGAATGACAGCCGTGACTACACCTTCAAGATAGAGTATTATCCCGTCGTGCTTGACGACATGACTCCAACCCTTCTTGACTACATGTTCGCGGAATACAACGAAACCGGCGACTACGATTATCTGCATGAGTCCTGGGTGACCACCGAGGCGTTCTTCAACCTGTCCTCATGGGACGAGGGCTGCATGGACGGCGTCGGCCTCGACACGCTCGAATACCGCGTGTGGTGGAACGGCACCTGGACCGAATGGATGAACTACACCGAGCCGTTCAACTTCACCGAGGAATGCGTCCATTACATCGAGATACGGGCGACCGACCTGCTGGGCAACACCCGCATCGTCAACCAGACCCATTACGTCGATGACAGCCCGCCCGAGCTGCAGGTGCAGTACCCCGACGTGCATGGCTTCTACAAGGAAAACGACACCGGCAAACAATTTGTCCGCGCGAACAAGACGTTCTATCTCAACCTCACCGACATGCCCGAGGAACCCTGCGCCGTTGGCACGAAAAACTTCACGTTCTACTGGCGGTACGAGTACACCAACTTCACCGCGCCGCTCATAGAAACGCATCCGGCGGATGGAGGCGATAATGAGTATCCCGGCGAGCTGGTCTACGCGAAGGGACACTGGTGGTGGAAGCTGACGCAGCCCGAGGACAGGTCCATCGCGCTGAATTTCACGCGGGAATGCCAGCACACCATCTATTACTGGTATGAGGCCTCTGACTGGCTGGACAACGAAGTGGAAACCGATGTGCAGGAAGAAGTCATCTACGTCGATGAGCATTACCCGGAGATGCAGAAGGAGCATCCCGACTGCTACGACACGGTGAACGCCAACGATACCATCTATGTACATCCGTCAGAAGAACTTGGCATCGATTCCCCGTGGACAACGCCCTCCTATCCGAACAGCTGGATGTCTACCGCTGATTGGACGGAGTTCTACCCCGAACATGGAAGAGAATACCTCGGTGTTGACGACGAACCCCATTTCGATGGATTTATCAGCAACGGCAACGACATCGTTGACGACTGCGACTACATCGAGCTTTACGACGTGGAATACGGCGTCTACCGGTTGTACCACGTGGAGAACCTGACGGTCACCCTGGAGATATACAACGATACGCTCGACGAGGTCAAGTATGTCGACTTCGTGTCCTACTGGGATGGATACTGGCCGGCCGACTCGGACTTCGCCGAGATTGAGTCCAGTCCGATTGGCACATTGTGGAAGGAAATGCACGCCGACTTCGGCACCATGTACAACCTCACAGCGTATGAATCACAGAATGGATTTAGCAGCGCAACCATCACCCTGAACAACACGGCAACCGGCGAGTGGCACAACTGGACAGTCATGGATGCCACCTGGGACCTCGTCCTTGACCCTGTGCCGTTCATCCAGAAATGCGCCAAGATAGACCTCACCGCCAATGACACGCCGCAGATCCTCAAGCTGGTCGACCAGTTCCAGAACGAGGGAGCACGAGCCGACGAACTGCAGTTAAAGGACAACATCCCCTACTGGCCATGGGACGCACAGCGGTTCATGGTCACCGAGAACGTGACACATATCAACGAAATATGGCTCTACCTCAACTGGTCCGGTCCGAGCAACGTCTCGATATACCTCCACAATCACACGGACCCCGAGTCCTTCACACCGGGACAGGAGATAGCGCAGGCGAACGCGACATTGACCGGCGCGGACGACGGCTGGGTCAAGTTCATGTTTGATGACCCGGTACCCGTCGACTCGACGACGACCTATGTCATCGATGCATTCAGAAAGCCAAACAGCGCCCAGGTGCAGTGGATCCACTCGGAGAACAGCAGCTACCTCAACGGCTACGCCACGATTAGCGGCGAAGACGTAACGGATGGCGACTGGAAGTTCTCCGTGGTTGCATACCGTGAAAACCCCTGCGCCAGCGGCATCGAAGACATCTACTACGGCTACGAGTTCAACGGCACCTATCACCCCATGGACATGGAGGACAACGAGTCCACCTACGGCGATATCGTCAACATCAGCAAGTATTATGACGATGTGGAGATCGAGGAGGAGTTTGGCGGACGCTATCTCTGGTACACCTACGACCCGGCCAAGGGTGTTCATTTCCATGAGGAATGCATCCACTGGCTGTATTACTGGACGAAGGACAACGTCTGCCATCACACCGACGTGCACCGGCAGGTGTACCACGTCGACGAGTACAACCCCGTCGTTTACAAGGAACACCCGGACCATGGCTACTCCGCTCCCGTGGAGATATCCGTCGAAGAACGCTTTGACAATGCCTCGGATGCCTACGAGGGCGAGTTCCACGTGCGCAACAAGTGGTATAGCTCGTCCACCTACCCGGACGGCTGGCTACGGAACCCGTCAGGCCAGAACATTTACAAGGACCAGAGCATCGACCTCACCATCACCAACCATGACCTCAACAACGACCTGACGCTCACCATCCGCGTCGAGGAAGTCGTCGGAGACGAGGGTATCACCCTTGAAAACGGCAGCGACGTCAACCAGAAGACGTACACCGTTTTCGTTCCTGCTGGAGGCAGCAATGTGCTGACCATCCCCGTCTACGATTACAGGATATTCCTCGAATGGGGCGTCTGGCACTGGGAGGTCGTCAGCATGGAGAACATCACCCAGTACCTCCGTGCCGGTGCGAAGATAAACCTCACCGCCGATGACCCCGGCTACTGTGCATCCGGCGTGCAGGGCATCTACTATCGCTACGAGTGGAACGACACGATGTACCCGCAGACCAGTCATCCTGCGGCCGTTGACGGCAGCACGCTGTCCGGCGAACCCGAGATAGCAAACTACTGGTGGTATCTCTACAACGACAGCGAGGACATCACCTTCAGCGAGGAATGTGTCCACGACCTCTACTACTTTGCGAAGGACCGCAGCTGCCACAACAGCACCCTGCACCACCAGGTCTATCACGTGGACGACTCCGCGCCCGTGGTCGAGGAGGAACTGCCCGACCATGGTGCCATCGGCAACACCACGCAGTCACTATGGGAGGGTTTCTATCTCCCCGTCGGCAATGGCTGGGCAACCGTGAACGACACGGGCTCCGGCAGCACCCACAGCTACTGGGACCTGCACACCGACGAACCGTACTTTGATTACCACGATTTGACTAATGCATATAAGGGCGATTACGACGCCCTCGCCTGGACGGACACCGACGGCAGCGCGGATAGCTGGCTTATCTCACCAAAGGTCGCTATCCCCGAGGACGGCAACCTGTCGTTCTGGTATGCCACCTATCGCACCAGCAGTTATGACGCATCCTTCAAGGTGGCTGTCAACAACGTGAGCACGCAGACGGACACGTCGGCGTTCACCACGGTCTGGGATTCAGGTCCATTCGGCGACAACACGTACCGGAAGACGGAGATAGACCTGTCCGCGTATGCGGGACAGGAGGTCTACATCGGATTCCACTGTGATTACCTTGAACAGAACTACTGGAGCAGCGGCCTGCTCATCGACGACGTCTGGGTCGGCGGCATCGAGCACGTCGACTGGAAACTCGACGACGATGTCGAGTCAGGCCAGGGCGGCTGGACTGTTGACGACCTGACCGTCGACGGCAGCATGTGGCGACAGGTAGACCGCATCCCGGTGTATGATACCGACCCGCCGCAGCCGTCCATGTGGTGCGGCGACCCCGCACTTGACAACGGCGACTACGGCTTAGGCCAGTACGGCTGCAACTGGGATGATGTGCTGATGCTGACGGAGCCGATAAACATGTCCGATGCCGACCCCGGCGACAATGTATGGCTGGACTTCTGGTTCTGGCTGAACTCCGAATGCTGCGACGATATGTTCATTGTTGAAGTTACGAACGACAGCAGCGACTGGGCGAACGCGAGCATCGTGTACACGTGGTCAGGGGATTTCACCTCCTGGCAGCAGGAACAAATACTGCTCTCTGACTTCATCGGCAACGACACCGTCTACATCCGCTTCCGATTCGTCAGCGACGACCATCCCACGGCGGACAACGGCGTGTTCCTCGACAACGTCAGCGTCTACAACTCAACGATGGATTTCATTCCCATCCAGACGTTTGACAACCCATGGAACAACTGGACCGCGATGATGCTTGAGACCTCCAAATGGCACATCGTGGACACCCAGTCTCATTCACCGGACCATTCTTGGTGGAATGGTGACGACGACACGGATATGTACCTCAACTGCATGAACGACGCACTGGTTTCACCGGTCATCAACCTGACCGGGGAGGCCTACGAGGAGGCGATGCTCACCTTCTGGCACTGGCGTGACATGTACACCTATGACCACGGCTACGTGGAAATACGCGAGTGCAACGGTGGCACCTGGTCCGGCTGGAGCACCATGGAAACATACAGCTACCAGCGTGGCTGGGTCCAGGAATTCGTGGACATCACCGACGAGGTTGGCCATCCGGACCAGATACAGATCCGGTTCCGGTTCTACAGCAACACCGATACCGTTGACCCCGGCTGGTATCTCGACGACTTCCGCGTCGAGTTGCGGAACATCACCGGCACCAACCTCACAGAGGACTTCGAGAAAACCTTCCCGCCAACCGGCTGGATGGAAGACGGCAACTATGAGACCAGCCACTATTATGGATGGAATCGTTACCTTGGCACCGACTACAGCTATGCGGCTGTCCACGCGCACAACAGCTACAACCAGGATGAATGGCTCATCAGCCCGCTCATAGAGAACCTGCCCAAGTTCTCCAACCTGACCTTCGAGCACCACCGTGACGGCTCCGCGACAACCCGGCTGTACATCTCCACCGACAACGGCAGCACCTGGACACATCTGGAGACCTACACGGGCACAATCAGCGGCATCGTCGAGGACGAGGACCTCTGGGGCTACCACGGTCAGGATATCAGACTGGCCTGGCGGTTCACCTCGCCCTCGGGCGACGGAACCAGTCCCTACGACGACTACTGGGCCATCGAATGGGCCGAGGTCACCTCAATCGGCTTCCTCCGCGAAGGAGCGCCCATCAACCTGCAGGCATACGACCGGCCCGTGAACAGCACATGTGACGCGGGCGTCAGCGCCATCTACTGGCGGTATAGCTGGGATGGCGATGATGACCTCGGCGATGGCGATGCATATGTGTGGGGCGACGACATACCCGGTATCGCCTCCTCGAACGAGGAGATAGCCGACTATTACTGGTGGAAGATCATGGACAACGGCGAATTCGACGACGATGACAGGCAGGGCTACATCGAGGTCAACATCAGCCTCGAAGGCGAGTGCATCCACGACGTCTACTACTTCGCAAAGGACATCCTCTGCCACAGCAGCGAGCTGCACGAGGAAACCTATTACGTGGACGGCAGCGCGCCCGACACCTATCTCAACATATCCTGGGGCTCGAATGGTACCCATCCATGGATACCGAAGAACAGCGGCGGCAGAAACGGCGACGGCGACGGCGACAGACCTACCCAGGGAGACGGGCATGAGCCCATGGACTACTGGTACGCGCCCGGCGAGGACAAGCCCGACGTCATCTGCATCCAGGACGACTTCCACTTCTACGCCAATCACACCCACAGCGGCACAGAGCCGTGCATCTATCCGTACAACCATCAGAACAACACGTTCTTCAGATGGAGATGGTGGAACCCCGAGACCGAGAAATACGAGTTCTGGCCATCGGCGGACAACGCAGACGCCATCAACGGCAGCACCATCACCGTCTCCGAGAACGAGGATTACATCCAGTGGAACGACGACTCGTCCTTCTGGATAGACAAGTCGGTCGCTAACTGGGATACCACCTGGGATGACTACATTGAAAACTACTACGGCGGCTACATCCAATGGATGCCCTACATGTATCCGGATGAGGAGTTCTTCGAGCAGGGCTGCAACCACACGCTCTACTACTTCAGCAAGGACGACCTCTGCAACACCGAGATGCCCGTTGAATGGGATGTCGGCGTTGACGACGAGGCACCGGAAACAGAATTCGATATAAACGTGACCACTGGCTGCAAATACTATGACGAGGCCGACAACACCTGGTACTTCCAGGACTGCAGCTGGGTGAACATCAACGCCACCGACATGCCGAACAACACCGAATGCAGAACCGGCATCTGGTACATGGACTACACCATCTGGAAATGGAACGCGACCCAGGAAGACATCAACATATGGAAGAGAACGCTGCCGACCCCGTCCAATCCAACAACGGTGTACGTCGGTACATCCCCGAAGGGCAGCATGACCGACGCCATCGACAACGACGATGACGGCAACCTCAGCTACGGCGACTATGTCCACATCGACTTCGACAGCTCGGTCAACCTCTCCGACGGCTGGTACTACATATCATGGATGAACATCGACATGCCGTACACCCTGACCGTGCGCGACATCTACAGCGGTGCCGGCGGCTGGGATGTCCTGGTGCCATGGAGCCGCGTCTACGCGAACGACACCAGCGGCCTGCCCACCGGCATCACTGTCGACGGCGGCGCCGACGCAAACTACAACTGGATGCAGCTCAACATCCACCTCGGCGACCTCAACCCCGGCGACTTCAACTGCGGCAAATACGAGATACACTGGAAGGTCTACGACTACAACAACAGAACCATCGGCGAACGCAAGCAGGATGTCGCCATCGACTGCACCGACCCGCGCACCTCCAAGGAATTCGGCGAGCCAGTCGTCGAGCAGGAGATATCCGGCGGCGAGATCATCCACTGGGTAAATCCCGCCACGACGAAGATATGGCTCAACGGCACCGAGGACTACCGCTGGGACAGCGGCGTCGCAGAGACCTGGTATCGCTTCTGGGAGGAACAGCCAATCCTGGTCTGGAAGCTCAACAATGCCACCTTCGAGCAGCCAAACTATCCAGGTGTCATGTCCGACAGCAAGCACTGGTTCACCATCGACGAAGCAGCACAGATAATGGGCTACGCTGACGCCGAGGACTATTTCGCCAGCAACCCGAATGTCAACGAAAGCAGATGCATCGTCGAGCTATACCACTGGTCAAAGGACCGTGTCTGCCACGTGGAAGACGGCATGGAAACCAAGCAGCACATCTACGTCGACTTCCAGCCGCCGACCTCACACGTGGAAGAAATCGTGCCCTACCAGCGGGAGGACGTGCCCATCAACCTGACGGTCACCGACATCATGGACCACGGCTGCGAGGACTCCGGTCCCGTCGGCGTCTGCGAGGTCGAGCTCTACTACCGCCACAGCACCGACAACGAAACCTACGGCGACTGGTACCTCTACGACACCCTTGACGTGCCATGGGCCGACAGACACGACGTCCCCGACTGGGATGTTGACTTCGACGCGTCCGCAGGACCCGGCTGGTACCAGTTCAAATCAGTGGCATACGACTGCGTTGAAAACCAGGAGCAGCCACCGTTCGAGCAGGGAGAATACGACGCGGAATGCGTGCTTGTCGCAGACATGGAGCCACCGGTCATCGAAAAAGAGGACGGCCAGCCCATGGTCCAGCAGACGATCGGCGACGAGCCCATCTACGTGCTGACCTGGGACACACCCATCTATGTCAACGTCACCGACCAGCCCGACGCGGCCAATGCATCAGGTGTCAACGAGCTCAAGATAGCCTTCACCACACCCGGTGACACGCCGGGCTCTGGCGACTGGATACCCGTCGACATGTCAGAATGGGACATCATCGAGGCAGGCGACTCCGGCCACTACAAGATCGGCTACACGTTCACGCCCGCCGAATACAGCAGCTATATCGACAACGAAACCATCTACCATCTGTATGTCTACGCCGCCGACATGTACGGCCACGAGGTCGACGAGAAGACCCAGAAGTTCATGATCGACGACACCGCCCCGACGACAACCATCGACGTCAACTGCACCGGCGACATGCCCTTTGACGTGGAAGCCACGGCGAGCGACGCCATCGTCGACGTCCAGGAGATAACGCTCTACTACCGCTACAGCCCCGACAACGAAACCAACTGGACGGCATGGACGGCATATGACACCATCGCGGGCGACAGCCACACCTGGTCGTTCTCAACCGACGACGGCTACGGCTACTACCAGTTCTATGTGTACGCCGAAGACGAGCTCGGCAACCACAAGCCCATGCCAACAGATACCTACGAGGCCTGGTGCCACGTGCCGGCACCTCCCGAAGACCTCAACGGCGACGGACGGGTCAGCACCGCCGACATCCTACTGGTTCTCGACTACTGGGGCGAAACCGGAAGTCCGGGCTGGATACCCGAGGATCTCAGCGGTCCGGAAGGAACACCCGACGGAACGATAAACATCTTCGACGTGCTGGCCATTCTCGACGAATGGACAGGCTGAAATATCTGAGGTGATAACCATGAACGCTACAAGGAAAACAGTGATTGCGGCCCTCCTCCTCTCTTTCCTCTTTGCAGCAGCAGCCCCGGCCGTGCACTCGGAGAACGGAGCCATATCAGCCACGAATGCTTCCATGACCCTCATGCCCGAACAGGACGCCGTCTACAGCGGGGAAACGTTCAACGTGAGCGTGTGGATACAGGCCGACAACGTGAGCACCGCCCAGGCACGGATAGGATTCAACGAATCCATATTCCATGTCACCAATGTCGCCCTGGCAAACACGAGTCTCAACATGTTTCTGCAGCCAGGGGCAGGCATCAACAGCACCGGCATCGACAACGACAAGGGCATCGTGGGCGACATCGTCGGGTTTGCAACCCCGCCGGTAAACGCATCTGACGGGATGAAAATAGCGACCATCACCTTCGAGGTTATCGCACCTGGCGGGTACACCTCTCTGATACATTTCATAGAGGCGAACTCCGAAATAGACAGCTACGATGTGGACTACCATAATGCCACCATGAAGGCCAACCCGGTTGACGTCACCATCGAGCCGTCACATCGGCTCATCGGCAACACGGCCACCACATACAACGTCAACATAACCCCGAACGGAAACCAGATCAGAGCGATGAACTTTACGCCTGCATATGACCCGACATCCCTCGACATCACAGACGTGACAGCCGACGGTCTGTTCCCGATTGTTACATACAATGCGACCAAAAACGTCGTGTTAGCGTTCCATCCAACCAGCACGTTCACCACAAATGGCACGGCAGCTATCATCCACTGCACGCCCCTGCAGAGCGGCATGAGCACCATAACCCTCACGGACTTCACCATCGTCGGAAACAATACCATGCTCCCCGTCAACCTGGAGCAGCCGGAGGCAACGCTTGAAGCAGACATCGACCCGCCCAATGTTACCATGGAGGTCGGGCAGCCACGCATGGACCCCATCGACCTGACCAACAATACCTACGGCATCCGCGCACATCTCTATGAAAGCGGCGCCTTCACGATGTACACGGCGCCGGGCGACCTGTCGCTCCTGTACCCGGGTGAAACGGGCCACCAGACAATCAGGGTCGACGGCACCAACTACTCAACCATGGGCAACCTGAGCACCCATGTCACCACGCCGCTGACCCAGACAGGCCCCAACACAGCACATATCGAATACACCCTCCCGGAGAACATCAAGGTGCGGTTTGACTTCCAGCTCATACACAACGCCACCAAGTTCACCATCACCACCGAAAACATGGACGACGAAGCACACCAGATAGGCGTGAAATGGTACTATGATACGCAGGTCGCAGACAACGACGGAGCACCCATCTACATCCCCGGCCAGGGCGTCCAGACCCATGAAAAAACCTACTACAACCCAGCCTTCGAATACTTCTCCGGGTATGACCAGCTCGTCGACCCCACGCTGGTGTCCACCGGATGGATATCACCATCGAAGGGTGCCACCACGCCCGACGTGGTCATGCTCAGCTACTGGCCCGACTCAGCCGGACAGGAATGGTGGTACGAGACCGACCCCACGTATGATTTCACGTCCGACAGCGCCGTCGCCCTGTTCTGGAACGAGACCACCGTCGCGCCATCTGCATCACGAGACATCGTGACCTTCTACGGCATCGGGGAGCCCTTGGCAACCGGCAACTACAGCATCGTGGACATCTACCTCGATGACCCCACCGGCGAATACCAGGCCGGCGAAACGGCAACCATAAGCGTTGACACCGTGGCCGCCGGGCAGGCATTCTCCGGCTCCGTCCGCCTGATTGTATCCAATGATGGCACAGAATATTTCAACCAGAGCGCATCGGTATCCATGGACGCAGGTGGAATCACCACCACGACATTCGACATGACGGTTCCGAGTCTCTCCGACGAATACCTGGATGTCACAGCGACACTGTACAACCAGACCATTCCCGACATCGACAGCAGAACAGAAGAAAACATCATGCATGTATCATCGGGTGCTGCCTCCGCTGTCACCGACATAGCTGCAGACAAGCCAACCTACACCGTCAACGAAACAGCGACCATTAGCGTCGACGCAGAGGCAACGGGACAGGCTTTCACCGGCTCCGTCCGCCTCATCGTTTCCCACGACGGCACGGAATACCTGAACACCACCCATCCGGTGTCCATCAACGCCGGCGGTGTCAACACCACGACCTTCAGCCTTGACATCCCCGACCTCCCGGGACAATATCTCGATGCTCATGCAACACTGTACAACGACACGGGCGCCGTTGCTGATACACGGATAGAGGACAATCTCCTGTTCATCAGCTCCTACCAGAAAACCTTCTACTACGTGACCAGTGGAACGCCGCTCTACATCAACGCCACCGATGCCCACAACTTCACCATCGACTACCGCATCTGGAACGGAACCTGGCATGCATACAACGCAACGGACAACGTCACCTTCGACCTGTCCGGCCATGTCACAGAGGGACAGAAGACCTATTACGTGGAATACACCGCGACAGACGAGTTTGGCAACACCGCGGCAACCGGCAACCAGACCCTGTATCTCGATGACACCCCGCCCACGACCACCGCCACCAGGCATCCGGCGACGCCCGACGGCGACAACGGCTGGTACGTCAGCGACGTCATCGTCAACCTGACCGCAGATGACGGCGACGGAAGCGGCGTCAGCCGCACCTACTATTCCACCGGCAGCCAGTTCCCGCAGCCCTACGACGGCAACATCACCCTCGAGGCAGATGGCACGCACACCCTCACCTACTATTCCACTGACAACCTCGGGAACACCGAGGGCGACCAGCAGCTCACCGTCAACATCGACCAGACCAGGCCCGAAGTCGACCTCACCGCAACCGGCACCCAGAACAACGGATGGTACACGTCCAGCGTCGACGTCACCCTCGAGGCCGATGATACGACATCCGGCGTGGCCGGCATCTGGTATCGCATTAACGATGGCGACTGGACAGCCTACGACGAGCCGTTCACCCTGTCAACCGACGGAACCCACACCATCGACTACTACGCGCACGACAGCGCCGGCAACAACGCATCGGGTAGCGCAACCATCAGGATAGACACCACGAATCCCTCGGCGTCGATATCGCTGTCAGGCCCCCAATCGGGCGGCGTATACACCGGCACGGTCACCATATCGCTGTCCGGCACCGACACAGGGTCCGGCATAGCGAGCCTGAAATACCGCGTCAACGGTGGCTCATGGAGCACCAGCGGCTCATCGACCTCGTTCACCCAGACAGCCGACGGCAGCTACACCGTTGAATGCTACGCGGTCGACACCGCGGGCAACCAGGGCTCGACGACGAGCAGGTCGTTCGAGATTCTCAAAAACCAGAAGCCAACAGCCGCCTTTTCCACCTCGCCCGACGACCCGACAGATGTTGACTCGATAACGTTCAACGCGTCCGCTTCAACCGACAGCGACGGCTCCATCGTCAGCTACACATGGGACTTCGGCGATGGTGATACCGGCACTGGAAAAACAGCCAGCCATACCTATGACGACAACGGCACCTACACCGTCACCCTGACCGTGACCGACGACAAGGGCGCAACCGATACCGCCACCAAGCAGCTCACCGTGGCCAACAGCCCGCCCGATGCGGTCATCCAGACCACTCCGACCGACAAGGCGAAGATAGACGAGGAGATAACGTTCACCTCGCTTTCCAGCGACGAAGGCGGAGAGATCGTCAACTACACATGGAACTTCGGTGACGGAAACATGAGCTACACGGAAAATGCGACTCACAGCTACGACGAGGCAGACGACTACACGGTCACCCTGACCGTAACCGACGATGACGGGGCCACGGACACCGCCCAGGTGACGCTCACCATAGAGGAGGAGCAGCCCGACTACCTGCTGCCAATCCTCGCGATCATCGTGCTGGTGATCATCGCGGTCATCGTGGTGCTCGTCTGGCGCCGCAGGAGCATGGGCAGCGAATAACCCTTTTTCCCCCTGTTTTTTCTCTTTTTACATTTTCTTTTCGATTCAGTGAAATTTAAATAGCGGTATCCAATACAACGTATAACAACACACAGGGGGTTATCCACCATGAAAAAAACATATCATGTCCTGAGTAGTCTATCAGTAGCGTGTTTGCTTGTCCTGGCAGCATTTTCCGGCGTTATAGCCGATGCCGCCGCTCCAGTGGCTGCAACGACGACCATGAGTATCTCTCCGCAGGCCCAGACAGTGGCGGTCAACGACACGTTCACTGTCGACATCGACATTACTTCATCGGAGGCGTTACGGCTCGGGCAGGCCGGTCTCATGTTTACCTCCGGCATCCTCGAGGTCACCGATGTCTCGGACGGTGGCATGTTCGATATCTGGGCGCCCGACATGAGCTCAAACGTTCTCAATATCAGCAATCAGAACGGCACCATCAAGGGGATGATTGGGATGAGCCCGGTCAACCCGGTTTCCACCGGAACCCTTGCCGTCGTTACCTTCAAAGCCACGGCAGCGGGCACAGCCGACCTGCAGTTCATCCTCTCCGATGACCAAACCATCGTGAACACGGCAAACGAGACCTACATCCCGGCGACCCAGAACGGCACGGTTACCGTCACCGCTGGCAACCAGCCGCCGTCAACCACGATTACGAGCGGTCCCACGGGCACCATCTACACCCGCAACGTCTCGTTCACCTGGACGGGCAGCGACGACAACACCTCGGCAGCCAATCTGACCTATACATACCAGCTTGACGGCCCCGGCCACGGCGGATGGTCCCGGTGGACATCTGCAACAACCGTGTCATATACCTGGCTCGACGCCGGCACCTTCACCTTTTCAGTCAAGGCGCAGGACCACGAGGGCGCCACGGGCGACCCGGCCACGCGAACGTTCACCGTGGCAGACGACACGGCACCGGTCATATCAGAGGTCACCGTCCACAAACAGCCGCATGATACAACCGCGACCGTCAACGTTTCATGCAGCGTTTCCGACAACTTCGCTGTCGGCTCCGTCACCCTCCAGGTCACAAGAATCGGGGACGGCGTCCTTTTCAACAACAGCATGTATTCAACGAGAGGCGGCTACTACTACTACTACTCATATGAATATGGCGAGGGCAACTACACGTTCACCATATGGGCTCGCGATACCAGCGGCAACATGGCATCCCGTCAGGACAGTTTCAATGTTACCGGGGCAGACGTCACTCCGCCCACGATATCAGATGTCGAGGCAAGCCCCTCCCCCGCAGAGGCCGGCGACACCGTCGTTATCTCCGCCACGGTCACCGATGCACGGAGCGACATCGCCGACGTATACCTCGACCTTACCTATCCCAACGGAAGCGAGCATCACAACTTCTCCATCCTGCAAAACCTGAGCGGCGAAAGCCTCTACTTCTATGAGCACGCCTACACAGACCTCGGCAACTACACCTTCTTCATCTACGCCGTCGACGGGGAAGGCAATGGCAACACCTCCACGCTGCAGACGTTCGAGGTCGAGGACACCACGCCGCCATCCATCTCCAACGTCACGGCGTCACCCTCGCCGACGAGTCCCGGTCAGGCCGTCAACATATCCGCAGAGATCGACGATGTCGTCTCCGTCGACGAGGTTTACCTCGAGATAACCGACCCCGACGACGACGTCACCAACCACTCCATCACCGGCAATGTCACCGGTGGCACCTACTACAGCAGCCGTACCTACACCGGGCTGGGCACCTACCAGTACACCATCTACGCAATCGACGACCATGGCAACGCCGTCACCTCCCCACAGCACACGTTCACCATCCAGGATGTCGCCCCGCCAGCGGTTGACCTCCTCGCGCCCAACAAAAACCGCAATCTTTCCGGCACCGTGGACATCACATGGAACGCCACCGACAACTATTACGATGCAGCAGACCTCGAGGTCACCCTCAAATACAGCGCCGACGACGGCTCATCATGGCAGACCATCGTGGCCAACCTGGCGAACAACGGCACCTATGAATGGAACACCGCCGGGCTGGACGACGGCACCGAATACCTGGTGAAAATCACGGTTATCGACCCATCGGACAACCAGGGAACCGATCTTTCCAATGGCACCTTCACCCTGGACAACACCGACCCGACCTTCACGCTGGATAAACCAAACACGGGCAACCTCTACCTCTTCGACCGACAGGTCCTCCCGGTTCTCCGCAACAAGGCAGTGGTCGTCGGAAAAATCACTGTCACGGTGGCGGCCAGCGACGCAACATCAGGCGTCGACTGTGTTTCCTTCCTCGTGGACGGCGTCGAAAAGAAATCAGACCAGGCAGCTCCCTATGAATGGCTCTGGGACGAAACCGCGTTTCTCTCACACACGCTCAAAATAATCGTCTACGACCACGCCGGCAACCGGGCTGAAACATCCGTATCGGTCAGCATATACAACCTCTAGCTCTTAGCTGCGGTCTGCCCACCTCGTTGCCCGGGCCGTTTTTCCTCATCCGGAGAACGTCGTAGGTATATGCGGTGCAGACAGCGGCCAGGCCATCCTCCAAAAAATCGTAGAGTAGCGTTTGATAGAACAGAAGACGCGCTACCCTCCAGCGTCAAAAAGCCAGGTCAGGATGCAAAGGAACCGTCGTATTCTCCATCCGCTATCTCTTGCTCGACCTGTTTCGGGTCCTTGTTATCCACCTTAACGCCCATGGAGACACAGGTGCCAATAACTTCCTTCGTTTTCTCCTTCATCGATTTCCCCAGCAACCCATCTTTCTTCATCTTCGCGATGTCGATGGCATCCTGCATGCTGATGCTCCCCACCTTTTCCTCGCGGGGATTCGACGAGCCCTTCTCGATACCTGCCCGCTTGAGTATGAGCGAGGATGCCGGCGGCGTACCGATCTCTATTTCAAATGCCTTGGTTGCCGGGTCGATGGTGATCTTGACCGGCACCGTCGTATCCTGAAAATCCTTCGTTTTCTCATTTATCTCGTTCACGACCTCCATGATGTTGACGCCATGGGGGCCCAGCGCAGGCCCGATCGGCGGGCCGGCTGATGCTTTTCCTCCTTCTACCAGCACTTCTACAACTTCCGTCATTGTTTACTCCTCTTGTTTTTTGAGCACTCGTACCTGCTCGCCCCGCACCGTAATCGGGATTGGCACCATCGCCTCCAGCAACTCAACGGTGATCTCCTCCTTCGCGTCATCGATGCGCGTCACCTTTGCCTTCTCACCCTTGAACGGCCCGGATACGAGCTCGATGATATTCCCCTCCTCCACGTTGGCGACCGCCGACGGCGGGAAGAGGAAATGTTCGATTTCTTCGAATGCGACATCCTTGTCGAGCACATCGCGGGCATAGCGCATGTGCCGTATAAGTTTTTTGATGATGTCGACGTCATAGCCCTCCACGAAGATGTAGCCGCGCAGCTCGCGGGGCGCCAGCACCGACAGCACGTCCACCTTCTCCTTCTTCACCATCTTGTACAGCATGTTCGCGACGTTTTCCTCCTGCCCCACCTGGGTTTTCACCACGAAAACCTGCGATGGCTCCTGCGTTTCAGATGATTCCATCATCTTACAGCCCTACAAGGTCTCCGATCCACGGTGCCACCTGGCTGGCCAGCAGATAGATGGCGAAGCCGATGACGCCGATGATGGCGATGCCGATAGCCGCCATCTGGGCGCTCTTCACGTATTCCTCCTCCTCCGGGTTCCGGGCCATCTTCAGCACGCGGCCATATTTGCCCTTACCCATCCGCTCCGTTCGCTTCTCTATCCTGTGCTGCAGCTCCCAGGCGCGCTCCATCGCTGGACTCATTTCCTTGCCACTTTTGTTGCTCATAGGTATCACCCGTTTATCTGATGATGTCGATGCCGTGTTCCTTCTTGGCTTTCATCTCCGCCTCGGATGACCTGCCCAGGATCTGCTTCGATTTCACGCCGGTGACGACCAGCATGACCTTGATCTCCCGTTTCAGGTTCTCGTCGATGGAGGTTCCCCAGATGATGGATGCGTCGGGATTGATACGTGAATACAGCTCCTCGACGACGCCCTCCGCCTCCTTGATGGTCATGTCCTCGCCGCCGATGACGTTGACCAGCGCGCCGGTTGCCTCGCTCACGTCGACATCCAGCAGGGGAGACGACAGCGCCTCGGTCACCGCCGCCGTCGCACGGTCCTCGCCGTCCGACTCGCCGATGCCGATCATGGCGACGCCGCCGCGCTGCATGATGGTCTTCAGGTCTGCGAAGTCCAGGTTGATGAGACCGGGCTTGGTAATCATCTCGGTGATGCCCTTGATGCTCCGCATCAGTATCTCGTCCGCCATTTTGAAGGCGGCGTTGAGCGGCATCCGCGGCGCAACGTCGAGCAGCCGGTCGTTTGGAATGACGATGACGGTATCGCAGGTATCCCGCAGCCGGGAGAGCCCCATCTCGGCGTTTTCCCGCCGGATGCGCCCCTCGACGCTGAACGGCATGGTCACGATGGCGATGGTCAATGCGTCGTCCTCCATGGCGTTTTTCGCGACTACCGGGGCGGCACCGGTGCCCGTTCCGCCGCCGAGCCCGCAGGTCACGAAGACCATGTCCGAGCCCTCGAGTTTTTCGCGGACTTCGGCCTCGCTTTCCATCGCCGCCTCGCGGCCCTTCTGGGGCATCGAACCGGCGCCGAATCCCTTGGTAACCCGTCGCCCGATGAGGACCTTGTTTGGGACCTTGGCGTGCAGCAGATGCTGCGCGTCGGTGTTCATCGCTATCATCTCGGCACCGAACACCTTTGCCTCGACGCATCGCGCGATGGTGTTGGTTCCCGCACCGCCGCAGCCGACGACCTTGATGTTGGTGGTAAGACCCGCGAGGACTTCCTCCAGCTCCTTGTTGCTCCTTTCAAGCTCCCGCATGTCGTCCTCGTCCATCCTGACCTCTGGAGATTCACCACTATTAGCACGTGACATTGCTTCTTCGACTATCTTCTTCATCAAATCACCTATTTAAAAGGTAAAACGACAACATTTATTAAAATGTTTTGCTAATGCAGCGCCCGTTCCATCTGAACCCATGCCGCGGTATTCATTTTCCCGTGCATAAATGAAAAAACATGTATATGGGCACCCGATAAAAACCATGTGACATTCGAACCGCTTGACAACGAAACCGTCAAAACACGCCTCACGCCGCACGTGCTCTCATTCCTGCATCTCCACCTGCTCTGGGCCGTCCCGGTCATGTGGAGCATTTTTCTGCTCTGGCTGTACAACGCGCCGGTCTGGGACGCCGTCAACCTCGGGCTCGACGCGCCGCTCGCCATCGTCGTCTGGGGAGCCGGCCTGGCGCTCATCGGCATTGCTGCCTCCATCGTGCTGGTGAGATGGCGCATCTTTTTCGCCTATGCAGCGGTCATCGCCATCGGCCTCGTCCTGGCATGGCAGCTCGGTCTCTGGGATGACACCGGGCTGTTCCTGCCCGCGTATACGATGCTCGTCTTCCTTGTCGGCCTCCCGCTCGTAGAAATCTACCGGCATACCCACCGCTACGTGCTCACCGACCTCCGCATCGTCCTCCAGGGCGGGCTGTTTCGTTCCAGGCAGCGGAGCATCCGCTACGAAAAAATATCCGACATCGACTCCTCCCAGGGCATTCTCGGCAAGCTGTTCGGCTTCGGCACCGTCATCCCCATCACCGCCTCCGGCTTCGGCATGGGCGACGATGAATCATTCGCGGGCGGCGGCGTCGCAGCCAGCTCCGGCAAAAAAATCGGTTTTTTCGGCTTCGCCGGAGGAGAACGAGGCGTCAACACCCCCCGGACGAGGAGCTACTACGAACTGCATGGCATCCACCCCTACCGTGATGTCCGCGCGACGCTCGAGGAACTCGTCCAGCAGAGCAGCGTCGCCCCCTACCAGCGGGAGCAGATATCGCTGCAGCGCGAAATCCTGGACACGCTCCGCAGCGGCAGAGAATGAACATCCTGTTCGAGCTCTCCGGGGAGCATCCCACGCTGCCGGCAGCCGAGGCCCGCGCCGTCCTCCGGGCGAGCGATGTTCCATGCACCGTGCAGCGGCATGGTCGCTACATGACCGCCGAGACCGATGCATCAATGGCAACGCTCCGCAATATAGCCGGTCGCCTCGCCCTCACCCATGCCATCCACCATGTCCATGCATCGGGCACCACGGATGACATCATTGCCGCGGTACCATCCATCTCGTTTTCCGGTACATCCTTTGCCCTGCGCGGCCGCCGCGCCAGCGGCAGGGAGAGCACCAGCTATCTCAAACGGGTCATCGGCGATGCTATCTGCCGCGCGACGGACATGGTTGTCGACCTGGACGCGCCGGACGTGGAGCTGCATGTGCTCGTCGACGACCGGATATATCTCTGCAGCACCATCGCCGGCGTTGACAGAGGTCAGTACGAACGGCGGAAGCCCCATCATCGCCCGTTTTCGCATCCCATCTCGCTGCACCCCCGCATCGCCCGGGCGCTTGTCAACCTCTCACATGTTGTCCCGGGAGAGCGGCTGCTTGACCCGTTCTGCGGCACCGGCGGCATTCTCATCGAAGCGGGGCTCGTCGGCGCTCGCGTTGCAGGAATCGACGTCAAAGCAAAGACCATCGAGGGATGCCGGAAAAACCTGGAGCACTACGGCATCGATGAATATACGCTCAATCAGGGGGACGCCACCGTCATCGAGCTCGATATGGTCGACGCCATCGTCACCGACCTCCCCTACGGCCGGTCCACGGTCACCGGCAGAGACATGGAGATGCTGTACCAGCGTGCCTTCGAACGGTTTGCCCAATGGCTCCCGCGGGGACGACGCGCCGTCGTCGGCGTGCCAGAGCGGTGCCTTGCAGCGCAGGGAGAACGGTTCTTTACCCTTTTAGAGGTACACCCCCTCTATGTCCATCGGAGCCTCACGCGCCATTTCTGCGTGTTTGAGCGATAAAAATTACCGTGACACCAACGGGTTCCCCTCGACATAGAAGCGCAAATCCCTGGGTAAATCCTCGGTGACGCCGATACGCCGCGACGTCGCCACCATCCCGTCGCCGATGTTTTCTCCCCGCGCGATATGGACGGGTGACTGCTGGCTGTAGACCAGCCGGCCGTTGTCGGATCTGTCGATACCCAGGGCGATGGTGAGCTTGCCGGGCCCCGACGTCAGATCGCGGAGCTGCTCGCGGTCGCGCCGCCGTTGCATCGTCTCGATGCCCACGAGCGGCTCGACGGCCCGTATCAGCACACCCGACGGCGTTCCCTCACTCTCCGTTATCACGTTGAACAGCCAGTAGCCATGCACCATGTACACAAACGTGGTGCCGGGGGCATCCCACATCCATCTGCTCCGCTTGCTCATGCCGTCCTGCGAGGCCCGCGAGGCAGGATCGGACAGGCCATAATAGGCCTCGGTCTCCACGATTTTCCCTGCAAGACGCTCGTCCTTGCAGACGACAAGGGTCTGGCCGAGCAGCTCCCGGGCAACCACTGCCGGATCGCGGTCGTAAAACGTCTGCGGCAACGGCATGGTGCTAGTAGCCGCCGATTTTGAGCGATGGGTCGCCAAACAGCGCGAACTCCTCAACGGTCTTGTAGTCCAGTACCTCGCTCGTGGGAAAATGCTCGTTGAGATAGTCGGCCTGCGCGCCGCCGTGTATCTCCCCCAGCATCCGGTGTCCGTCCGCGCCGTACTGCTTGAAGACATGGACGTTCATATACCCGGAGAGCCGCTGAACGCAGTCGGGAATGCCGTCCTCGTTGCCGTCGCCGATGCTGAACCAGTCATAGCCCGTGTAGGCCAATGTCGCAATCGATCCCCCGCCAAAGGTGCGGGTCAGCCACCACGCCCAGCATTCCGGTGCCATCTCGCCGTAGTAGATGTAGTCCAGCCATCGCTGCCCCTCATACACCTTGAGCAGGTTGAGCAGGCTGACGTTGAACTGCCCGTTGTGGCAGCCGCCGACCACGCAGACAGGATACATGCCCTCGTTGGACAGCCTGGTCATGTCTCCGAGGGCAAGGCCGTCAATCCATGTGTCCTCGTCATGGGGCGGATGCGTCGACCAGCCCATCGGGTTGCCATGCCCGTCGAAAAACAAAAAGCCGCAGCCCTCGTCGACGGCATCGATGACATCCTGCGGCCCGGACAGCGAGCCATCCGACGTCCACAGCTTCACGGGCGTGAAGCCATCCATGTAGTCCAGCGCCACCCTGTTTTCCTCCTCGCCCTCATAGTAGGGGTCGCCGTCCCGGGGCGCAGAGTCACCGCCGACGACCACCATCCGGCTGAACCAGTCCGAGCCAGCGGTCGTGGTCTCATAGGTGATGATCTTCTCCACCATCTTTTCCACCTCCAGACTGTTCCGGCAGGCGAGCCGCCCGACATAGACATCGGGATACAGGTCGACGTTCTCCCGTGTCATCTGGGTGTACTCGGCGAAGCGGTCGTTGCCGTTTTTATCCCAGCTTGCAAACACGACATCGCCGTCCTCCTGCCTGTAGATGTCCCCAAAGTAGAGGTCGCTCAGGAATTTTTTCTCGCCGCCGTCGTCGGCATAGGCGTAGCGCACGGGGCACCACCATCGCTCCTGCAGGAGGCCGCCGTGGCGTCCGCCGACGAGTGTTACGTAGCTGATGCCCCAGTTTTCGAGTGCGTTTTTGATGA
>CAZESS010000017.1:0-53407 GCA_964514975.1 uncultured Thermoplasmatales archaeon
ACATGAGTAAAAGAAACCGCGATGACCCGATGTTAAATAATTTCAGGACACTACAATATGGCATGCAGAGGATAAGTCTTTTATAACCGCCGGTTGATGAATACGATAGTGGAGCACGAAGCACGATTCTGGGAAGCGAAAAACGGCAGGGTGCAGTGTCATCTCTGCCCCCATAACTGCGTCATCGCCAACGGCAAACGGGGTATCTGCGGCGTCCGCGAAAACCGGGACGGCAGCCTCATATCGCTCATCTATGCCGCCTGCTCATCCGTCACCCCCGACCCCATCGAAAAAAAGCCGCTCTACCATTTCCACCCCGGCACGCAAGCGCTCTCCCTCGGCACGGTCGGTTGCAACCTCCGCTGCCGGCACTGCCAGAACTTCACGATTTCGCAGGCGAACCCCGACGAGCACCGCATGATGGAGCTCACGCCCGAGCAGTCGGTGGAGACAGCGAGGCGGCACCGTTGCCAGGGTATCGCATACACCTACAACGAGCCCTCAACCTGGTGGGAGTACACCCATGACAGCGCGAAGCTGGCGAAGGAGGCAGGTCTATATACTGCCTACGTCACCAACGGGTATACCAGCTCGGAGGCGATACGGCACATAGCGCCATATCTCGATGCGGCCAATGTCGACGTGAAAAGCATGAACGACGACTTCTACCGCGACGTCTGCAAGGCGAGGCTGCAGCCCGTACTCGACGCCTGCACAATCTATCGTGACGAGGGTGTCCATCTCGAGCTTACCTACCTGGTTATCCCTGGCCACAACGACGGCACAGAGGACATCAAAACATTTTCATCATATGTCCGCGATGAGCTCGGCGCCGACGTCCCGGTGCATTTCTCCGCGTTTTATCCCACCCACAAGATGACCGACGTGCCGCGCACCACCAAGCAGCAGCTGCTCAAGGCATATGACATCGCCGCTGAAGCAGGGCTGCGCTACGTTTACCTGGGCAACGTTCCCCACGGCGACTACGAGAACACCTACTGCTCGAGCTGCAACGAGTTGCTCATCGAGCGCCATGGCTTCACCGCGCAGATACACGGGCTTGACGGGACGCGCTGCGGAAACTGCGGCGAAGAAATACCTGTGGTTCGGTAGATTACCCGGTCGTTAACCCGTATCGGCGGGACTGGAAGGAATGGAGGTCGCTGGTTGGTGGAGGAACCGGGTTCGTGGTCCTGGCAATCTATATGGTTGCCCTGTCCACGCTGCCCGGCGCAAAAGGAGCGACGGGAGCAGGAGGCCTGGACATGATGCAGATCGGTATCCTGTTTGCCGCCGTCGGGATAGCCATGGTAATCTCGGGGTTGTACTCAGAAAGCCATGAAAAATAAGAGCAGAAGGATTAAGTGAATACGGTGACCCATCTGCTCTTTTCACAGTCCTCCCGTGCCTTCACCCGTATCTACCTTTGCAGCTCGTCCTGCAGCTGGCATGCCCGGCAGACGGGCTGCGACGATGGCTCGTCGCACCGCTCACATGGCTGCAGTTCTGCCGGTGGGTATAGCTCGCTGAGGCACTCCTCGATGTCCAGGTAGCTGCTGAGGATGCTGTGACGGGTGCCCGGCCGCCGTGCTTCCATGTCCATGATGATGTCGCGGAACAGGCCGCGATGCGCCTCGACCGCATACGGGCATTCGTCCTCCAGCACATCGAGGCCGCGAAGCAACGCATAGAGCGTGCATTCCTTCTCGGTTATCGAGCGCAATGGCACCAGCCGGGGTACCAGCCCGGGCTGTACCGTCTCGTGGGGCGCGAACCGTGCCATGCGGCGCATGTCTCCGTTGACAAAGTTCATGAGGATGCTCTGCGACACGTCGTCCAGGTTGTGGCCCATCACCAGTGCAGCAGCCCCGATGTTTTTGGCCTGCAGGTTGAGACACTGCCGGCGGAACACGCCGCAGTAGGCGCATGCTCCGAGCTCGCCTCCCCGGGCGGCGATGTCGTCCATCGTCATGCCTATGATGTCTTTAAACGAGATGACATGATGGGGCATGTCAAGCTGTTCACAATGCCGGGCTGCGACCTCGAGCGATATCGGCCGGTAATCGGCGATGCCCTCGTCGACCGTGATGGCGTGGAGCTCCCGGCTGCGATGCGGCCCGACGATGTCGTGCAGGATGTGCAGCACGGTGAGGCTGTCCTTGCCTCCCGACAACGCGACGGCGATGACGCCCTCGGGCAATCCCTGTTTCCGTATGTCGCGCATCACCCGCTGTTCCACGTAGTCAGCGAAGTGCTCCCGGCAGAGATGGGTGCCGTTGTATCGGATGTAGGTGATTGCTTCCCCGGGGCATTTGCTGCATCTCATGATTTACGTCCAAAAATCCGCTCGCTCCAGGACTGCGCCGTCTCGACGTCCATCTCGTCTGCCAGCTCCTGAATGAGCTCTTTCTGCCGTGCCGTGAGACTGGTGGGCACATCCACCGCTATCCGTACGACGAGGTCTCCGTGGCCGCTGCCGCGCAGATGAGGCATCCCCTTCTTTTTGACGGTGAAGGTTTCGTCGTTTTGCGTTCCAGCCGGGATGTCCAGCGTGGAGCTTCCGTTCATCGTCGGAACCTCGACCTGGCCGCCCAGCGCCGCCATGGGAAACGAGATGCGTTTGGTGGTGAGCAGGGTGTCGCCCCGCCGCTGGAATGTATCATGTGGCCGGATGTGGACTTCGACGTACATGTCGCCAGATGGTGCGTTCTTTTCGCCTGCTTCGCCCTCGCCGGCCAGCCGGAGGCGCATGCCGTTCTGTACCCCTGGAGGTATCTGGACGGTGATGCTGCGCTTCTGCCGGACGGTGCCGTCGCCGTCGCATCGCTTGCATGGCTCCTCGATTATGGTGCCGTCGCCGTCGCATCGCGGACAGACGGTTATTTGGGTGAAATGGCCGAAGGCGGTGTGGCTGCTCTGTTGCACCTGGCCGTCGCCGTTGCATTTCGGACATGTTGTAACGTCGCTGCCGGGCGCCGCGCCGCTGCCGTCGCATTTGGGGCAGCTTTCGCGGCGGTTCAGGGTGATCTCCTGCTCGTTGCCATGGTAGGCGTCCTCCAGCGATATCTCGAGCTTGTAGAGGATGTCCCTGCCTCGCCGTCGCCGTTGTTGTCCGCCGAAGCCGCCGAAGAACCGCTGGAACAGGTCGCCGAACCCCATGTCCCCGAAGATGTCGGAGAAGTCGGCGCCGCGGAAGATGTCCTCGTAGCTGTATTCCTGGTCGATGCCCGCGTGGCCGTAGCGGTCGTAGCGCTGCCGTTTTTCCGTGTCGGATAGCACCGCGTATGCCTCGGATATCTCCTTGAATTTTTCTTCCGCGTCGGGGTCGTCGGACTTGTCTGGATGGTATTTGAGCGCGAGCTTGCGGTAGGCTTTTTTTATCTCCTGCTGTGACGCGTTTTTGTCGACGCCGAGCACGTCATAGTAGTCTTTCGGCATGCTTTAGTCCACTTCGTAGTCGGCGTCGACGGATTCATCGGTGCCGCCCGGCTGCTGTCCCGCGCCTGCTGCGCCGGCGTCGGCTGCTCCCTGTTGACCTGCCTGCTGTTGCTGCGCCATGTCCTGGTAGACCTTGGTGGATATCTCCTGGATGGCCTCGGACAGCTTGTCTTTTTTTGCCTTGATCTGGTCGAGCTCGTCGGCTTCGAGGGCGTCGTGGAGCTCCTGGACGGCTTCCTTTACTTTGGTGCGCTGTTGCTCGTCGACCTTGTCGCCGAACTCTTCGAGCGTCTGCTCGCTCTGGTAGATGAGCTGGTCGGCCTCGTTCCGAGCGTCGATTTTTTCTTTTTTCTTCCGGTCTTCCTCTGCGTGCTCCTCGGCCTCTTTTTTCATGCGCTCGATTTCGTCGTCGCTGAGCTTGGTGGAGCCCGTTATCGAGATTGACTGCTCCTTGCCGGTGCCCTTGTCCTTGGCGCTCACATGGAGAATGCCGTTGCTGTCGATGTCGAACGTGACCTCTATCTGGGGGACGCCCCGCGGCGCGGGCGGGATGCCGGTCAGCGAGAAGCGGCCGAGGCTCTTGTTGTCCTGGGCCATGGGTCGCTCGCCCTGGAGTACGTTGATGTCGACGCTTGTCTGGTTGTCTGCGGCGGTGGTGAACGTCCGGGTTTTTTTCGTTGGGACGGTCGTGTTCCGCTCGATGATGGGCGTCGCACGGTTACCCAGGGTTTCAATGCTCAATGTCAGGGGTGTCACGTCGAGCAGGACGATGTCTTTTTCCATGTCGCCGCTCATGATGCCTGCCTGTATTGCGGCGCCGAATGCAACGCATTCCATGGGGTCGATGCCCCGCTCCGGTTTTTTGCCGAAGATGTCTTTGACCTTGTCCCTGACCATGGGGATGCGCGTGGTGCCGCCGACTAGGACGACGTGGTCGATGTCGTCGGCGCTGAGCTTGGCGTCTTCGAGTGCCTGTTGGCAGGGCTGTATCGTGCGGTCGACGATGGGTTCGATGAGCTGCTCGAACTTCGCCCGGGTGATTTTTTCCTGGATGTGCTTGGGTTCGTCGTCGATGACTGTGACGTACGGCAAATCGATGGTCGTCTGCTTCTGTGACGAGAGCTCTATCTTGGCTCGTTCGGCGGCCTCGGTGAGCCGCTGCAGCGCCTTGCGGTCCTCCCGCAGGTCGACGCCGTGGGCTTCCTGGAAGCGGTTGGCGAGGTAGTCCATGAGGGCTTCGTCCATGTCGGCGCCGCCGAGCTGCGTATCTCCATTGGTGGACAGCACCTCGAAGACGCCGTCGCCGACCTCGAGCAGGGTGATGTCGAAGGTGCCGCCGCCGAGGTCGTAGACCGCTATCTTGCGTTCGCCTTCTTTTTCGAGGCTGTAGGCCATCGCGGCTGCTGTGGGCTCGTTGAGGATGCGTTTGACGTCGAGCCCGGCGATGGTGCCGGCGTCCTTGGTGGCCTGCCGCTGGTCGTCGTCAAAGTAGGCGGGGACGGTGATGACCGCCTCGCTTATCTCGTCGCCCATGTAGTCTTCTGCATCCTGCCTGATTTTTTGGAGGATGAATGCGGATATCTGCTCGGGGGCGTATTTTTTTTCGCGGGCCGTGACCTTTTCGTCGCTGCCCATTTTTCGCTTGATGCGGTGGACCGTTCCATCGGGGTTGGTGATGGCCTGTCGTTTGGCTGCTTCGCCGACGAGCCGTTCGCCGTCCTCGGTGAACGCGACGACGGATGGAAAATAGCTGTCGCCCTCGGCGCTTTTTATCAGCGTCGGTTCGCCGCCCTCGATGACGGCCGCTTCGGAGTTCACGGTTCCCAGGTCAATTCCTATCATTTTTCCCATTTGTATCACCTTTTGAGACTACGACATATGCTGGTTTGAGGATGCTGTCGCCCAGCCGGTATCCTTTTCTGACTTCGTCGATGATGACGCCCTCGTCGTGCTCATTGCTGCATTCGGTGGCGACGGCGTGGTGGCAGGTGTAATCGAAGGAGGCGCCGACGGTGTCGATTTCTTCGATGCCCTCGTCCTCCAGCATCCGCTGGAACTGTTCCGTGACCAATGTGAGCCCGTCGTCGTTGATGTCGTCGCTGGCAGCGGCGAGGTTCTCGTATATATCGATGAACCTGGTGAGCAGTCGTTTTCGCTCCGCCCTGACGGCTTCCTCCGTTCGCTGCCGCATTCGTTTTTTGTAGTTGTCGAAGTCGGCGAGGAGGCGAAGGTAGCGCTCCCGGGCGTCGTCGAGCTCGGCGTTGCATGCGGCCTGCTCCGCGTCGCTGCTTGATGCGACCTCTGATGCTGCGTCAGCGTTCGCTCTCTCTTCTGATGACTCCATATCGGAGAATTGTATAAAAATTGTTCTATATAAATGTTGTGCAGCCGTTGTTCTGTTGGAAAGGCTGATGGAGCAGGGAGGTGAGGAGGAAAAAAAAAAGCGGTCCCTACTCCAGCAGAACTGATGGAATAACGCCAGCCAGTATTTAAATTGTTTTATCAAGACAATTTTGTGCTGACAGCACAACGTATAAATGCGCCGGGGGTATTACAATGCGATGGCAGACAAGGATGAGGGATGGACAGAAAGAGGCACCTATTCCGGCTACACCATCATGGGCAAGGGCGACAAGCGCCGGCTCGTCGATGAAGAAACCGGCAACGTCATCACCGAATACAGCCTATAACGCCCGGGCACCCCGCCGGGACCGGCATCACCGGCGCCGCACCGCACCAGCACCACACGCTGCGCAGAAACGCCTACCCGTCCTGCCCCACGGCACCGCCATGTAGGTTTTCCACCAGATACCGGATATGACAGATACTCTCCACCACCGTCACCCATCTATATGCCTCCTCCAGCGTTTCACCGCGCGCAAAGGTGCCATGCCCCCGCAAAAGAGCCGCGCTACTTCGCCGCAAAACAGGTGGCAGTCGACGTTCAACCTCCGCCGAGCCGATCGAATCAGCCACGTCAAGCACCGGCACCCGCTCGACATAAAAGCGTCCCTCATCATCCATGGGTACAATCTCGTCGTGCAGCAGGGAAAGCGCAATGGCATACGGCGTATGCGCATGTACGACGGCGAGCGCCTCCGTTCCCTGATAGATGGCGCGGTGGACGCCCACCTCAGTCGAGGCATCACCGTCGCTGCCTTCAAATGCATTGACGCCGGTCTCCACGACGTCCCGCTCGCCGAGATATCCCACCATGGCGCCCCGCCGCTTGATAAACATCCGGTCGCCCCGGCGGACGCTCATGTTGCCGCTGTGCGACGACAGGTTCAGCCCCCGCCGCTCGAGCATCGCGCCGTAGCGCTGCATCTCCTCAACGATATCGGGGTCCATCATGATGCAAAGCCGCCGGCGCATATAAACATTTGTCGCTAGGCGCGCTCGAGATCCTCGCCGCCCATGAACACCTTTTGCACCGCCGCGTAGACATCCTCCATGCCCTCCAGCGTCTCGTTGGACACGGGGATGATGTCGGTGTGCGCCTCCATTTCTTTTATCACGGCCATCATGCCCTCGCTGAGCTGATAATAGAGCGATGGCGCGTCGACCATCACGGCGTCGTAAAGCTTCTCGGGTCGCTCGCCCCATTCCAGTATCATGTCCAGCGCCTCCTGTTCGACGATGTCCCGCTTGCTCAGCACGTTGATGAGCGGCACCGGGATGCGAAACTGGGTGATGGCCGAGAGCATGAGCTGCGACACGAAGCTCGTCGGCGTCGTCGCCAGCGAGGGGTCGATGACGAACGACAGCATCGCTTTCTCCCGGCTCAACTGGTCTACGATGACCCGTCCGGTGCGACGGAACACGAACAGCTCCAGCTGCCCCGGCGTGTCAAGCAATACGTAGTCGCTCCGGAACTCGCTGATGCGCCGCTCAACCTCGCCCGCGTTGAGCGCGACCTCGTCAGCGCAGACCACCTGCGCGCCGTTGGGGCCGAGCCCGTATTCCTGCATCACGTCCTGCAGCGAGATCCATTCCCGCACGTCCACATGCGGGGTGTAGGGCAGCTCGTCCACGCCCGGGTCAAGGTTCACGGTAATCGCGTCGAACTCCTGGCGGAGACACCAGTCATGGAACGCAGCCGTCATGCTGCTCTTCCCGGAGCCGGCGGTGCCGACAATGTATATAAAGATCATGTTACCGCCTGAGCCGATGCATGTGCTCCAACCGCTTGTTCACCAGCGCCGCCGTCCCGATGTCATGGCGGATGAACAGATGGTCGCCCTGCACGTGGCCGAGGCAGCGCTCGCAGATTTTCTCCGCCGTGGATATTTCGTCGGCGACGCCGAGCACGGCCAGGGAGCGTGACGTCGTGGTATACACCTGGTCGTTGTGCTCGTCCACCGACGCGTAAAACAGCATGCCGCCTTCCTCCGTGATTTTTTCCTCGTTGACGGCGACGCGGTGCCCATCGTTGGGCTCACGGCCGTAGCCCTCAGGCACGACGTATTTGCAGACGGTGCTGGCCTGCCGCATGTCAAGCTGCGTGCCGCCGAGCGTTCCCTCCACCATCGCCATGTTGAGATCCACGAAATCACTCTCGATGAGCGGGATGATGTTCATCGCCTCCGGGTCACCCCACCGCGCATTGATCTCGATGACCTTGGGGCCGTCGCTGGTCAGCATGAACTGGCCGTAGATGACCCCCCGGTAGGGTTGCCCCTCCCGGCGCAATGCATCGACGATGTGCTGTAAAATGCCGACGGCTTCCTCGTAGTCGCTGCCGTTCATGAAGGGAAGCATGCCGCTCGTATGGCTGTATGAGCCCATGCCGCCCGTGTTTGGCCCCTCGTCGTTGGGCAGCAGCCGCTTGTGGTCCTGCACCGCCGGCGTCGGCAAAATGGTCGTGCCGTCGCAGAACGCCTGGACGGTGAACTCCTCGCCGACCGCCCGTTCCTCGATGAGCACCCGGGGGGCGCCGCCGATTTTTTTATCGATAACCCTCGATGCATAGTCCACTGCGTCATCGACGCTGTGCAGATGGTCCCCGGCGACCCTGACGCCCTTGCCGCCGGTCAGGCCAACTGGTTTGACGGCGACGGCGCCGCCGTGCCGCTCGATGAAATCCCTCGCTTCCTCGGCGTCGGAAAACGCCCTTGCTGCAAGTGAGCCGGGGATGTCATACCGGTCCATCAAGTCTCGCATGTACTCCTTGTCCGTTTCTATCGCCGCTGCCTCTTTCGTCGGTGATGCCACGGCGATACCGGCATCCTTCAACGCGTTGGTGACGCCTGCCTCCTCCGGGGCCTCCGGGCCGACGATGGCCAGGTCGATGTCGTGCGCCGCCGCATATTCGACGACCGGTTCCACGTTGGTTTCGTCATGCAGGTAAAAGTCGTCTGCCAGCCGCTTGATGCCCGGGTTGGCGTTTTTCATCACCGCAAAAAGAGGATGCTCGGAGCGGACGACGCCTCTGGAGATGGCGTGCTCGCGGGCGCCGCCGCCGATGACAAGCACGTTCATACGCCAATATGTCCGATACGTACTTAAATGTTGACGCTTCCGGGAGGCAGCCACGTCGTTATTTTTTGCCGAGCACGCCGGTTGACAGCAGATGGCAGAGGAGCCGTTTGCCCGACCCGTGGAGCAGTCCATGGTGTTTCCAGTGGCATTTCCGGGTGAACAATCGCCTGGTGTAGTCCTCGCACAGCAGGCATGTCTTCATGTCCACGGATTCCCGGTGCTTCGGACACCAGACCTCCTGCAGCGTGCTTCCCATCCCAGTCATGAACATATATCGTCAATAAGCCGCCATGTTTATAAGGGACCACAGGGGCGTCCCATCGCATATATAAAATTTGTGCTTTTTCACCTGCAGGGCGAGAAAGGTTTTATATCGATGGCGGTTTGCAAGCATATTATGCCAGCGGTCATCGAGACCAGGGAGCTCACCAAACGATACGGCGACCTCACCGCCGTCGATGCCGTGACCCTGTCAATCGGCAAAGGCGAGCTCTACGGACTGCTCGGCCCCAACGGGTCCGGCAAAACAACCACCATAAAGATGCTTACCGGCCAGCTGCAGCCCAGCTCGGGGAGCGCATCCGTCGCAGGCATCAACCCCGCCCGATATCCCCTCAAAGTCAGACGGGCGGTCGGAATCATTCCCGAGCAGGAAACCCCGCCCAGCTTTCTCACCGCTGAGGAATACCTGCAGTTCGCTGCAGCCATCCGTCACCTTGACAGCCCTGAAAAGCACATAGATACCTGGTTCAATCGGCTCGACTTCGCCGGGCAGCGCGACATGCTATGTAAGGATTTATCCAGAGGAACGCGCCAGAAGCTCATGTTCGCCCAGGCGTTCCTCCACGAGCCACCCATCGCCTTCGTCGACGAACCGCTCATCAACCTCGACCCCGTCATCCAGCGGACCGTCAAGGACTACATGCTCGACTACGTCGCCCACGAAGGCACCATCTTCCTCTGCACCCATGTCCTCGACATCGCGGAGGAAATCTGCAGCAGGGTCGGCATCATCCACCATGGCGCCATCCTCCGCGACCTGCCCATGCAGGAGGCAACCGCCAATGGACAGCGACTCGAAACCGTGTTCCTCAAAGCGGTCGGCAGGGCATAGCATGGACATCTTTACCGGGATGATGAAAGAGGAATGGCGTATGCACGCCACCATGTACGGCGGCCGATTGTTCGCGCTGTTCCCGCTCATGCTTGCTGGTCTCGCTGCCGTGGGCACAGCCTTCACCTCGGTCCTCGTCCAGGTCATCGACCCCGACACCGTCGCCTTCATCGCACATTACTCGCTCCTGCTATTCGGCGTCAGCGTCGGCGCGTTCGGGCTGCTCGGCCGCGAGATAATGAACCGGCGCTTCGGCCAGGCCAGCCTCATCGCCTACAGCGCCCGGAGCCTCCCCGTGTCGGAGCGGCATATCATGACAGCCTTCTACCTCAAGGACGTGCTCTATTACATGCTGCTCTGGGTTTTCCCCCTGCTGGCCGGCATAGCAGTTATCGCGCCGCTGCTGTCATATGGCAGCGTGGTGCCCCGGCTGCTCCTGTCGCTGCCGCTGGCCTTCCTGGCCGGCCTGGCCGTCGTGTTCCTCCTGTCCACCATCTACGTTCATTCAAAGCCGCTGCTCGCCGCATCGCTGCTCGCCGGCGCTGCCGCAGGATTTATAGTGGCGCAGCACTGGGCGCTGCAGCCGGCCATGCTGCTTCCCCCGTACCTGTTCTTCCAGCGGCCCACACCGATGTCGCTCATCATGTCCGGCCTCGTCATCGTGGCATGCTCCGTCATCTCGCTTTTGTTCATCAGGGTGGAGTATCCGTCGCGAGAGCGCCGCTACGCCGCAACGCTGCCCTCGCTGGCCGGCCGGCTGCCCGTTCCGCATTCCTGGATGGTCGCCAAGGACCTGCTTGATTTCACGCGGAGCGAGGGAGGCGTCGGCAAGCTCGTGTTCGGCTTCGGGCTGCCGGCTGTCATGGTCTGGCTGCTGTTCTATGTTCTCGCGGAGTTCATCCCCATGCTCGATTTTCTACCGGTCTTCGCACTTTTCCTGGGCATCATCGCCTCCTCGCTGTACAACTGGCTGACCGAGTTTGACACCCTGGCCGGCTACGCTTTTTTGCCAGTTTCCGTCGCCACCGTTATCCGGGGCAAGGTGATGACCTACCTGCTGCTCATCGCTGCTCCGCTGGCGGTGCTGCTCGGTGCCACAATGGTGTCCGGCCAGTTCGGGCTGCTCATTCCCGCCCTGTGCGCGTTTGTCGGCATGTCGCTGTATGCGCTCTCGGCCACCGTGTATCTCATGGGGCTGCATCCCACGGTGCTGATATACAACGCGAAGCTGTTTGGGCTGTACACGGTGATGACCGCGCCCGTCGCCGTCCTGTTGCTCTTCACGGCGGCGCTGCATCCCTGGCTGCTCTGCACCGCGCTGCTGCTCGTCCCGTTTGCCTGGTACATCCTCCGGCACGGGATGGAGCGATGGGAGAGATGGGAGTCCCCGGACATCTGATACCACAGCGTTCAAATAACCCGGCGGCAATGCAGATATATGAAGCGAGCGCATGTCTGGGTATCTGGCAAAGTGCAGGGCGTCTGGTACCGGGCGAACACGCAAAAACAGGCTGACCGGCGTGGCCTTGCCGGATGGGTGCGCAATCTCTCTGACGGACGCGTCGAAGCGGTCTTCGAGGGCTCCGAGCAAGCGGTGGAGGACATGATACAGTGGTGCCACACCGGCTCCCCGATGGCCCATGTCGACGACGTCGAGGTCGAATGGGAGAAGCCACGGAACATCGAGGGCTTCGAAATCAAACGCTGACCACGTCCAGCCCATTGTTTTCAAGCACCGGCCGGAACCGCTCGCCTTTTCCCCCGTGCAAAAACGCCCTGCTCACGCCGGGTGTCGCATCAATGGCGGCCTGCACCATTCTATCATCGAGATGCGGGAGCTGGTAGTCCGGAATCATGTGACCAAACGCCACATTGTCATCCAGCGCGAGGTCGGTGAAACGGGGTGCATAATGTCCGCCGCCCAGGCCGACAGCCGTTGCAGCGGCATCGCCGTACAGGGACAGCAGCGCCGTGGCGACGGCCTCACATGCATCCATGTCCTCCCATTCCCGCTCGGTGCTGCCCGTCTCGATGAAAAACGTCGGCGTTGCCAGATATGGGCCGTGATGTGTGACCTCGTAGCAGACGTCGTAATCGAGCATCGACGCATTGTCATACAGCCCCTGCAGCGCGCTGTACATCAGCCCCGGCGCGGACGGCACGAGCGTTTCGTCGCGGCCGCCGTAGTCGGCGCCGCGGTAGTTGCCGATGGGGTGCACCGACAGCGTTTTTCTCCCGGAGCGTGAGCGATGCCGCGAGGCGAACACCACCGCGTCCAGGCAATCCGTATGGGCTGCCAGCTCATGCTCCACTCCGTCATGGTGCAGGTGCATGTCGTCGATGTGGTACAGGAGCAGATCGCCGCAGCGAAGCATGTCGCCGGTGCGCCGCCAGGAGCCCTGTTCCTCGAGCGCCCGGCCGATGTTCATGCTTGCCGTGTCCTCCCGGGATACCACGACGGCTATCATAAAAACCTTATGTAGCGCCCGGTATTTAGGTCTTGATGCTGCACAACGGGAGTGACCGGGAGCTCGACCATTTCATCAAAAAACTCGAGCAGCAGGCCCTCGAAACCGCGGAGGAACGCCATCCCATCTACGTCAGGGCAGGCCTCAAGGATGCCTCGCTCATCCTCGATGTCGGCTGCGGCTCCGGCGCCGTCACCAAGGACCTCGCTGCGCATACCACGGGTACCGTCATCGCGCTCGACGACTCGCCTGACATGGTCGACACCGCCCGGGAGCTGCTCTCCGACGCCGAAAACGTGCAGATATGCGTGGGCGACGCCCATCGACTGCCCTTCGCCGACGGATGCTTTGATGTGGCGACGTGCAACATCGTGCTCATGTGGTCCGAGCATCCGCAGCAGGTCGTCGACGAGATGGCCCGTGTCGTCCGGCCGGGCGGACGCGTGGTCGCCTCGCTGGAGCCCGACTTCGGCGGCAAGATACACTGGCCCGAGCATGACGTCGTCGACCCCATCTTCGCCGGCGGGTCAATCAGGCAGCGCGGCGGTGACCCCCACATCGGGCGGAAGCTCCGCATGTTTTTTGTCCGCGCCGGATTGGACACGGAGGTCGGGTTGGGCAACCAGCGCATCTGGACATGCGAGGAGGACCGCGCCTCGTATACCCGGGGCCGTGACTACTACTGGAACGTGCTCCGCAACGCCGGCATGAGCGATACCGACATTGAAGCATGGGAAAAAGAATATCTGCGCTCCCTGGACGAGGGCATCCAGCTCAACTTTTTCCCCCAGTTCTATGCCATCGGTACCAAGGCTCAGTAACCGCCCACGTGGAGGCTTGGGTCGCCCATGACCTGGAACTGCTCCACGGTCATCATGTAGAAGCGGTCGTTTGCCTCGCCGGCGGCCACGTCGTTGAGGTAGTCATGCTTTGCCTGCACCAGCATCTCAGCCACCGGCCGGCCGGGCTCGTAGGCCTGGAAAAAATGCAGGTCGAGGTAGCCGGCCTGGCCATGTGGCCCGTCCTCGTCCACGCTCGTTGTTGCAGTCTCGGTGGCGCCGATGGTCGCAATCGCGCCGCCATCCGGTTTTTTGACCAGGGCCCAGGCGAAGCAGGGCACGTCCTCCATGCCCAGCATGTAGTATTCCAGCTTGGCGGTCAGGCAGGCGTCGAAAAACACCACCGGGAGGCGCTCCTGGTTTTGCATATGGAGCAGATAGGGCGTGTAGTAGGCGATCATCCATCGGCTGTCATGGGGATACGTCCCGAAGCCGTATTCGAAGCCGTGGCCCGAGTAGCAGACCAGGCCGGCGCCCTCCGTCCATATCTGGTTGATGCGATGCGGCAGAAAGTTTCCCTCCGCCATCTGTATCTTAACGTGCTCGAACTGGGGCATGGCATCGGCGACATGCTGGTTGACCAGCTCGCCCTCGTAGACACCCCAGCCGGGGAACGTGTCGCCGCCCATCAGGATGAGGCGGTTGAACCAGTCGCTGCCCCCAGCCGTGTTCTCGTAGGTCACGATCTTGTTGACCACCGTCTCGACCTCCTCGACATCCTTGCAGAGCAGCCGGCCCATGTAGACATCTGCATAGAGGTCGACCTCGTCGCTGCTCCCGTCCTCGGTTTCGCCGTAGCGGCCGTTGCCGTTTGAATCCCAGGAGCAAAAGCTCATGTTGTCGCCGTAAATGTCAGCGTAATAATAATCCGCATACATTGTCCCGCCGCCCCAGAAGCTGTAGACCAGCCTGGAGGGCACCTTTTCTATGTCGCCCACCAGCATCAGATACCGGATCCCCCATTCCTCGATGGCGTCCCGGACAAAATATTTGATATGCGCCGGGTCGTCCTCCCCCTGCACCGTGAAATAGTCCCCGCTGTATATCTCGGCAGGGGTGACGAGCTTGGTCGCCAGGCCGTGTTGTTCCTTGTGCTCAGCGAGCGGCTGCAGCGCCCCGGTAAACGCCTCGGGGGCGACAACGAGCAGGTCATACCTGTCTGCATGGGACAGCGGATGCTCCGGCACCCGATAGGTCACCTCCACCGTCATATTTTGGACGGAGCGGAGCTCACGGGACACCGGATGATACCGGGCGGGAAAGAGCTGCAGAGAGCAAAAGGTAACCCGTTCGCCGTCGTGCAGGCCAACACCGGTATGCCAGTCCATCCATCCAGATGGATACAGATCATCGCTCTCATACACCTGGCCCTCCCTCCGCTGCGGCGATGCACGGCTGTCGGCCGCTGCGGGCTCGAGCGCCGGGCGGACATGCGCCGGGAGCTGCTGCGTGTGCACCATGCCATGGGTGATCGATACATCGGTGACGGTGGCGCCGGCAGGGAGGTATACCACCTCGGTGTGCTGCGGCACCATGGGCATCCCGCCGTTGCTAACGGTCGACGACGCATCCGGGACGGTGACGGTGCAGTAGCCATCTGTCTCGGATACCGCGGGCGGCGAAAACGTGCAGGATAAGGTACGCGATGCTATCATCTGTTGCACCTCCGCCATGTCGTCCTGGCCGCCGGGTGCGGGGATGGCGGTCAGCGCTGAACCGGCTACCAGCATGCCGAGCAAAAACAGGCCGATATATGCATTGAATTTCATGGTGCACCGCTAACTCTCCGGTTTCATAAAAACGTTGCGGTGAGCGCCATCTGTAGCTACATAGATATTTAAATAGCGGAGGTCATATGGGCCGTGGTGCATCTTCAACGTCTCCGACATCTCAAGCTGCTGCTCCCCGTCATCGGCATCGCCATTTTTATCTATCTCATCCACAGCATCGGCGTCGGCAGCATTACCGGTGTGCTCTCCACGCTGAACCCCGGGCTTTTTGCCCTGTCTCTGTCCATCTTTGTGCCGCGCATCGTCATCAGCACCCATCGCTGGCAGCTCGTCGCCCGGATGCAGGACATCGACGTCGACCTGGCCACGCTGATAAAAATAAACCTCATCGGCCTGTTCTATGGAACGGTCACGCCGCTCTGGGTCGGCGACTGGATACGCATGCCCTACCTGCGGGAGGAAAGCAGCGCTCCCCTGGGCACCTGCGCCGCCAGCGTGGTCCTCGACCAGTTGATGGAGTTCGCGGCGTTGTTCGCGCTGTCGCTGGCCGGCTCCGTTGTGCTGCTTCCGCGGTATCCCCTGTTTTTTGGCGCCTTCGTGGTGCTGCTGGTTGCCGTGACGGCCGTGGTGGCGTATTTCCGTGAGAAACACCGGAGCATCCGGCTGCTCCGCCTGCTGCTGCGGGTGCTGGTGCCCGAGCGGTTTCGCGCCCCGGTGCTCAGGGAGTTCCATGCCTTTTACGGACGGCTGCCCCGGCTGCCCTCGCTGGCCGTGCCGTTCACCCTCGGTTTTGTCAGCTACGTGCTCTATTTCGTGCAGATATATCTGGTGGCGCTTTCCTTCGACATCGCCGTGCCGCTCCTTGATTTCCTGCTGATCTATCCGGTGGCGGTGCTCATCGGGCTCATCCCTGTCACGGTCAGCGGCTTCGGGACCCGGGAGGGGGTGCTCATCACCCTGCTGGGCATCTACGGCGTCACCAGGGAGGTTGCCGTGGCCGTGTCGCTGAGCGGCTACGTTGTCACCCTGCTCATCCCCGCCGTCGTCGGCGGTGTGCTGTCTCTGACCCGGGAAACGAGCACAGGGATGACGAAGATTTAATATGCCCGTCGGTTATCTGTGTACATGATTTCCGTGGAGGTGCTCGTGGAGGGACATGCACGGCGCATCCCCGACGGATGGGACGCCCTGGCGACGACCACGCTCATCAGGACGGACGGGCACGTCGTCGTGGTCGACCCCGGCCCCGCCTACCAGCGTATCTGTCGGCTGCTGCGCGGCCGCGGCGTCGAACAGCATGAATGCTCGATATTTGTCACCCATTACCATTATGACCACATGGCCGGCCTGGCGGCCGTGCCGCATCTCGCCGTCGTCGACGGCACCTACATCTACGCCGGCGCGGTCTCCCGCAGGCATGACGGTTCGCCATTCGGCGACGCCATCGAGCTGCTGCCCACGCCGGGGCACACCGCCGAGCACACGTCGCTGCTCGTCCACGCCGACGATGCACGCTACGCCGTCGCCGGCGACGTCATCTGGCAGGCAGCCCCCTCACGGGATGCACTGCTGCAGGCGCCGGACCCATGCGCATGGGACATGGACATCCTGGTGGACAGCAGACGGCAGCTGCTGGCCAGTGCCGACATCGTCATCCCCGGCCATGGCCCGATGTTCCCCCTGCCATAGCCTTACCGGCCCGTCCGGGCGATGCGGTCCACCACGGCGAGCATGCGCCTGGTGGCTGCGACGTCGTGCACCCGGACGATGTCCGCTCCCCCGGTGACTGCCATCGCGCCGCCGCCGAGGCTTCCCTCCAGCCGTTCGTCGGGCGGGCAGCCGCACAGGTTGCCGATAAACCGTTTCCGGGAGGCACCCACCATCACGGGATACCCGAGGCTTTTCAGCTCCCGCAGCCGGGCCAGTATCTCGCAGTTATCCTCGACGCCGGCGCCGGTGCGCTTCCCAAACCCGATGCCCGGGTCCAGGATAATGTTGTTCCGGCTGACACCTTGCTCGATGGCGTACCCCACACGCTCATCCAAAAAACGGCATATATCGCCCATGACATCCTGGTAGCTCGGCGATTCCTGCATGTTTTGGGGTGAGCCCAGCATGTGCATCAGGCAGACCGGGACGTCATGCTTCGCAACAACCCCGGCCATTCCCTCGTCGCCACGGAGCGCCGTCACGTCGTTCACCATGGCGGCGCCTGCCGAGATGGCTTCTTCGGCAACTGCTGCCTTTGACGTGTCGACGGACACGGGCAGGTCGATGGCATCGCCGACCGCCTCAATGACGGGGATGACCCGGGCGAGCTCTGTATCCACCTCGACTTGTGACGCCCCGGGACGGGTCGACTCGCCGCCCACGTCGATGATGTCCGCGCCGGCCTCGGCCATGTCCAGCGCCCGTTCGACTGCCTCCTCGTGCGTGGCGTGGCGGCCGCCGTCGTAGAACGAGTCAGGGGTCACGTTGAGAATGCCCATGACAAGGGTGCGTTTGCCGAGATCGATGCCGTCGCCCAGGCAGAGCACATGCGACGCCTCCATGTTTTCAAGGATGCGGGATATGGCGGCGCCGCAGTCGCACAGCCGGTCATACTGCCGGGTGAGCTTGTCGGCCAGCCGCTCGAGCTGCGGCAGGGTGCCCATCACCAGCACGTTGGAGCGCTCGCCGCAGGGGGGCAGCGCCCGCCGGGAGATGGCGACGTCGCCGCCCAGCGACAGCATCTCCTGCTTCATGATGAGTGCGTCCTGCGCCGCCAGGTCATACAGCCGGATGCAGCGGTGCCCCGTCTTCGGCGTCATGATATCGACGCCCGCCGCCTCCACGTCGATGGCCTCAATGTCCTCCCGGGCCATGCCCCTATTCGGATACACGCGAAGATGTCCGAACATGCATCGCTAACCATGCCGGCTTGATAAATGTTCACATCGTTTTCGGGCGCAGCAGCGTCCCGTGCAGCGTCAGATTTGACAGCACGAAGGCCCCGAAGGGCACGAACACCAGCAATCCAACCCATGGATTCAGGATGGTGAGCATTATGGGCACCAGCGAAAAATTGATGAAATAATGCATGCCGATGTACTGCCGGGCCTGCTCCCGGTCGAACCGGTCCATGTCGAGCAGCCGCGTCGACACCACGAGCATCGCAATCGACAACGGCACCAGCACCGCAAGCTGGATGAGGCTGTCACGCCAGCCGAAGATAAACAGCAGCGGCGTGAACACCAGCACCAGGTCGGCGGCCTGCAATCCATAGGCCAACACCTGATACGACAGCGGCACCGTCAGTTTTCCCTGTTCCACGCGGACGCCCATCGCAACGGCGAGCGTGTTCGCCTGGCTGCGATAGTCATTCTCGACGTCCTTCAGCCCGCCGGCGATGAACTGCATGAACAACACCTGCAGGGTGCCAAGCCCGACGACGATCCAGGCCAGGCGGGACAATGGACAGCCGACGCTCGCCGCCCCGTAGACAATGAGTAGCAGCACGCCGGCGCCCACGAAGACGTCCATCGCCGGGAGGCGCTTGCTTATCAGGTCATAGATCGTGATGGACAGCGCCGACAGTCCGAGCAACAAAATGGGCGGCCAGCTGTACCAGTGCCATGCCAGCACGCCGGCGATGGCGAAGGAGGCCAGCATGGACAGCACTGCCAGGCTCCATGCCTCCCGCACCGATACGGTTCCGGAGACCAGCGGCCGGTCGGATATCCCTGCCTCGTTTTTATCGATGCGGAGGTCGATGATGTCGTTGAGCACGAAACCATATACATGGCCGAAAAACCCGGCCAGGAAGAGCAGCACCAGGGGCAGCAGTGCTCCCTCCTTCATGGCGATGGCGCCCATCACCGGGGCGATAGCCGTCAGCCCTGCGTTGAACGAACGGGAGAGCTTGAGATATTCCCGGACCTTGCCCATGCCCATCCATGCTCTCGGGTTATAAATATTTTTAATACCCATGCCGTTTTATCTCCATGACGGTGGAAACCATCGGCCTCCTTTCGGATACGCATGACCATCTGCCCTCGATAAGGCGAGCCGTGCAATTGTTCAACGAGCAGGACGTCGACCTCGTCCTCCATGCGGGCGACATCGTGTCCCCGTTCACGGCTCGCGCGTTCAGCGGGCTCCATGCCCCGTTCGTCGGCATCTACGGCAACAACGACGGCGACCGCGTCCACCTGCAGGCGTTTTTCGCTGACATCGGGACGTTTCACGGCGACCCCTACATGGCCGTCATCGACGGAGCCAGCGTCGCCCTGACCCATGTCCCCGAGCTGGTGCCCTCGCTCGCCGCAACCCATGACGTCGTGGTCTACGGTCACACCCATGAACGCGAGGTGCGACATGACGATGCCCTGGTCGTTAATCCGGGGGAATGCTGCGGGTATCTCACCGGCAGCCACACGGCGGCGTTGCTCTCGCTGCCCGACCGACGGGCTGACATCGTCGAGCTCGAGCTATAGTTATATACCTTGATTCTTTTACGGCGTGTGTTCGAGATACAGGAACGTGACGCCGGAGGCCGCATCTGCGCCCTGCACACCGGCCACGGCATCATCAGGACGCCATCGGTGCTGCCGGTCATCAACCCGGGTGACATGCGTATTGCTCCCCGTGAAATGCGGATGATGGGCGCCCAGGCTGTCATTACCAACGCCTACATCATCCACGGCAGCGATGATTTTCGTCGCAGCGCTCTCCAGGATGGCGTTCATTCCCTCATCGATTTCGACGGGCCGGTGATGACCGACTCGGGCTCGTTCCAGATGTACACCTACGGCGACGTTGACATCGACCCGCTCGACATCGTCAGGTTCCAGCGGGACATCGGCAGCGACATCGGCACCATCCTCGACCTCTTTTCCGCCGATGCATCCCCCGAAGTGGCGGAGCGACAGGTCATCGAGACGCTGCGGCGCGCCAGAGCCAGCATCTCCGTGAAGGATGACATGCTGCTGGCCTGCACCGTCCAGGGAGGCATCTATCCCGAGGTGCGGGAGCGGTGCGCCGCCGGGATGGCAGCGCTGGATGCAGACGTGCACCCCATCGGCGGCGTTGTCCCCCTGATGGAGCAGCAGCGCTACGCCGACCTCGCCCGTGTCATCCTGGCGTCCATGAGGGGGCTGCCCCCTGGTCGGCCCGTCCATCTGTTCGGCGCCGGGCATCCCATGATATTTGCGCTGGCCGTAGCACTGGGCTGCGACCTGTTCGATTCGGCGGCATATGTCAAGTTCGCGCAGGACAACCGGCTGCTCTATCCCGATGGCACCCGTCATCTGGAGGACATGGAGGAGCTGGCCTGCGGCTGCCCCGTCTGCTCCCGTCATACAGCCGAGGAGCTGCGGGGCATGGAACGAGGGCGGCGGGTGGAGCTGCTCGCCCGGCACAACCTCTGGCAGACCTTCACCGAGATGCGCCGCATCCGGGAGGCCATCCGGGGCGGCTGGCTGTGGGAACTGGTCGAGCGGCGCGCCACGGGGCATCCCGCGCTGCTGGAGGCCATGCAATGCATCGTTGGGCAGCAGAGGTGGCTGGAACAGCGGGAGCCCGTTTCGACGGCGCGGGCGTTCATGTACACCGGCCCGTTTTCGCTCAGGCGCCCCGTCATCGAGCGATTCCACCGCCGGCTGCTCGAACGCTTCCCATTCTTTTTTGCCGTATGCGTGGTCGTCGACGAACCCCGGAAGCCCTACACCGTTCACTCCCCGGAGCTGCAGCACCTGGAGGCCAACGTGCTCGTCCGGACCTCGCTCGGCCTTGTGCCCCTTGAGCTGGAGGACATGTATCCCGTGGCGCAGTCGGTGTTCCCCCGCATGCTTGACGCAGACAGTCAATCGTTGCTCCAGGCGTTCAACGAGCGCATGCTCCAGCGGGTGCCGGAGGTCGTCGAGCCATCTGACGTGGCATGCGAGGCCGATGACTTCAACGTCAGAAAGATCCGGGCGGTGGCGGACATGCAGTTCGGCCGGGGCGCCGCCGACGCGCTGTATGACGGCGACCTGGAGCTGGTGACCTCGAAGCGGACGGGCAAAGTCCGGAACGTGCTCTGCAATGGCGAGCACGTGGTATCATTGCGGGCCCGGGACGGCCTGTGTACGCTCAAAACAGCCGGGGCGGCTCTGCTGCACCGGCATTTCGACGGGATGGCTCTCCGCATCGTGATGGACGACGAGGCCGTTCCCTTTATCAGGGACGGCAAAAGCGTGTTCGCCAAGTTCGTTGTCGACGCCGACGCAGCGTTGCGACCGGGCGACGAGGCCGTCATCGTCGACGGCAGCGACACCCCCATCGGCGTCGGCCAGTGCCGGATGAACCGGGCGGAGATGCTGTCCTTCGGGCAGGGCGTGGCCGCAAAAACCCGTGAGGGCATCCCGGCATAGCGTTGCTTCAGCGTTCCTCTGATTTCCGTATCTGTCGCTCGACGACCTCGAAGGCGTTTTTGATGGCGTGCATGGCGCCCCATCCCTCCTCGCCGGCGATGAACATGCCCCGCGGGGTTGACAGGCGCATCTTGCAGTAAATGGAGGAGATGCCCCGGAGAGTTTCCTTGTGCTCCTTGAGATGCACGTAGAGGTAGCCGTTGCCCAGATACTCCCGGTATGTCTGCACCGCCTCCTCCAGAAAGCTGCGGGCATCGCGCTTGTCGAACTCGTCGAGGCTGTCGAGCGGTCCGGCGAACTGGACGACGAAGGGCATGGTCTCCTCCCGTGCCAGCGCCGCAATGGGCTCCAGCAGGTCTTTTTTGGTGACGATGCCCTGCACCGTTGCATCCCGGCCGATCAGCATACCCCGGAGCCCGTGTTCATGCATGGCCTCGACGACCTTGCCTATGGTGGCGCCGGGCGGCATGATGAGCAGTTTTTCCACCATGATGCCCTCCACCGGCATTTTCAGGTAGTGTTTTTTCTCGCCGATGTATTCGCCGTGTGCCTCCAGCCCCTTGGCTTTTTCCTCTGGATGGATGACCCGGTTTACGATGTCGTCCATGGTGACGATGCCGACAGTTTCGCCGTCCTCCATGACGGGCAGCCGGGAGATGTCTTTTTCCTTGAAATATTTGAGCGCCTTGCCGACGCTTTCCCCCGCCTCGATGGATATCACCGGGCTGCTCATGTAGCTTTTCACCGGCTCGTCGCCATAGGCGGTGCCGGCCGCCACGTCGAGTATCGCATCTGCGGTGACCACGCCCTGCAGCCCGTTGTTGTCGAGCACGGGCAGCATGTAGACGCCGCTTTCGACCATCAGCCGGGCGGTTTCCTCTGCGGTCTCGTCGGGTGAGAGCTTGGGGACGTGTGTGAGATACGTTTCCGCCTTGCTGTTCAGCGGTATCTTCGCCCGCATGACGTCGCGTTCCCGGAGCATTCCCCGGTAGCCGTCCTCGCCGGTGACTATGAGGCTGTCGACCTCGCTGAACAGGTGGATGGCCTTCGATATCGGCGTGTTGGCATCGATGCGTGGAAAATCTGTTTCGAGTAAATCATTTGCAGAAACCATGTTTTTTCCTCTGGGTATTATGGCCATCCTTCTTTATAAATATTGGTGAAGGGGAAACGGGGCTACCGCTGCCTGATGGCGGCCTGCGCCGCCGCCAGACGCGCGATGGGCACCCGGTAGGGGGAGCAGCTCACGTAGTCGAGCCCCACCTCGGTGACGAACCAGATGGAGGCGGGGTCGCCGCCGTGTTCGCCGCAGATACCCAGCGATATGTCCTCCTTTGTTTCCCGTGCCCTGTCTACGGCCATCCTGATCAGGGCGCCGACACCGTCCCGGTCGAGCGTCTGGAAGGGGTTTTTCCGCATCACGCCCTCTTTTTTGTAGCCGTCGAAAAACTTGCCCTCGCTGTCGTCGCGGGAGAAGCCGAACGTGGTCTGCGTCAGGTCGTTGGTGCCGAAGGAAAAGAAATCGGCTATCGCTGCGATTTTATCGGCGATGAGACAGGCGCGTGGCAGCTCGATCATCGTCCCGACCTTGTAGTCGAGGTCGATATCCGCCGCCGTGATTTCTTCCTCAGCGACGGAGCGGACCATGTCCTCCACGTGCTCCAGCTCCTCCCCCAGGCTGACCAGCGGTATCATGATGTGTGGTTTCACGTCGGTGTCCGTTTCCCGTTTCACATCAGCGGCAGCACGGATGATGGCGCGGACCTGCATCGCAAATATCTCGGGATGGATGATGCCCAGCCGGCAGCCGCGGAACCCGAGCATCGGATTCGCCTCCTCCAGGTTTTTGACCTTTTTCAGCATCCTGCCCAGCCTCGTCAGGTCCTTGCCTTGGAGGGAGCGCTCCACAACCTCGCCGAGGAGCTCCTCCCGGGCGGGCAGAAACTCATGTAACGGCGGGTCGAGCAGCCGGATGATGACCGGGTAGCCCTCCATGACCTTGAAGATGCCGGCGAAGTCCTTCTGCTGCACGGGCAGGAGCTTGTCGAGCGCCTCCTGCCGTTCTTCGATTGATTCGGCGGTTATCATGTCCTGCATGATGGGCATGCGGTCCTCGGCCATGAACATGTGCTCGGTCCGGGCGAGGCCGATGCCCTCGGCGCCGAACGACCGGGCTCTGGCGGCATCCTCGGGCGTGTCGGCGTTTGTGCGAACGCCGATGGTCCGGAATTCCTCGGCCCATCCCAGCAATGTTTCGAACTCGCCGGAGAGCTGCGGGTCCTTCATCGCCACCTCGCCGTCCATAATCTCGCCGGAGCCGCCGTCGATGGTGATAGGGTCGCCCCTGCCGTACTCGCGGTCTTTGAACCTGACCGTCTGGTTGCTGAGGTCGATGGCCGCGTTCTTGCAGCCCGTGATACAGGGCTTGCCCATGCCCCGCGCGACGACCGCCGCATGCGATGTCATGCCGCCGCGCGACGTCACGATTCCCTCCGCCGACACGAGGCCGTGGATGTCCTCCGGCGAGGTTTCCGGCCTGACCAGGATAACCTTTTCATCCTGCTCCTTGACCAGCCGCTCCGCCTCGTCGGGGTCGAACACGATGTGGCCGGATGCGGCGCCGGGCGACGCGTTGAGGCCGGTTGCGATAACCGTTCGCTCTGCCTCGGGGTCGATGCGCTTGTGCAGCAGTTGGCTCAGGCTCTCCGGGTCGATGCGCATCACCGCCGTCTCCCGGTCGATGACGCCTTCCTCGGCCATGTCAACCGCTATCTTGACGGCTGCATCGGCAGTTCGTTTGCCCGTCCGGGTCTGCAGCATCCAGAGCGTGCCCTCGTGGATGGTGAACTCGAAGTCCTGCATGTCCCGGTATTCCTCCTCCAGGATGTCGCTTATCTGCTGCAGCCGCTCATAGGCATCGGGTATCTGGTCTGCGAGGTCCTCGAGGGGATGCGGGGTCCGGATGCCCGCGACGACATCTTCGCCCTGTGCGTCCAGCAGGTATTCTCCGTAGAGCCGGTTTTCTCCCGTTGCCGGGTTGCGGGTGAAGCCCACGCCCGTCCCCGAGTTTTTGCCGGTGTTGCCGAACACCATGGCCTGCACGTTGACCGCGGTGCCCATGTCGTCCGGGATGTCGTTGGCCTCCCGGTAGCGGATGGCGCGCTCATTGTTCCAGGATTCGAAGACGGCGTCGATGGCCATCTTGAGCTGCCGCCACGGGTCCTGGGGAAAGGTTTTATCATGGCGTTCGATGATGTTTTTGAAGCGGATGACCAGGTCTTTCAGGTCGCCGGTTTTCAGGTCGGTGTCGTTTTTCGCGCCCGCTGCTTCCTTGATGTCGGTGATCGCCTGCTCGAAGGCCGCATGCTCTATCCCGAGCACCACGTCCCCGAACATCTGGATGAGCCGGCGGTAGGAATCCCAGGCGAAGCGCTCGTTTTCGGTCTGTCGTGCAAGGCCTTCCACCGAGTCGTCGTTGAGCCCGATGTTGAGCACGGTGTCCATCATGCCGGGCATGGAGATGGCGGCGCCGGAGCGGACGGAGACGAGCAGGGGGGTGTCGGTGCTGCCGAACGTTTTGCCGAGTTCTTCCTCCACCTTGTCCATGTTTGCCTCCACCGCGTCCATGAAGCCCTCGGGGTAGTCGCCGTGCTCGGTGTAATAGTTGCATACCTCGGTGGTGATGGTGAAGCCGGGTGGTACGGGCAGCCCGATGCTCCGCATGCGCCCCAGGTTGGCGCCCTTGCCGCCCAGCAGTTCCTTGTCGACCGGTCCTTCGCCGAAGTAGTACATCATGTCATGCTCAATAACGTGTTCGTTCATATTGTCACCTCTTGCAGCATTGATATAATCCCGGCGGTAATGAACCCTTTCCTTTTTATATTTTTCCCACCATATATCGGTTCTGTTAACTCGGCGGGTGATTTTTCCGCCTGTTAAGTTAGCGGGTGACGAATGTTTTTATAACTCGTCTCCTTTTGGTTTTGTCCCGCCCGAGCGTGTTGGTCACCGCCCACGTCATAGGGATTGTGATTATCTTTCCCTTCTCGGGCGGGACGCCTATTCAAAATGGGATATGAACTATTCTGTGAGCCAACCACAACCGCATACAATCTTTTACCAAGTGAGTAATACTCTGCAACTGCGGAAAGAACCCGAAATCCTAACAGAACCGAGGTGGCGAAGGTGAGGTGGTTGTGGCCTTTTCCGTTGATTTTCGCTTTGTTGTGTGAGCTATATTACATGCCTTATAATGAGGGGGAATGGTTCTTTGTTGGTATTATTGTGATATATTGCTTAATTTTATCTCATCGGCTTTTAAATTCCCAGAAGGAATTTAGCAATTGGTTTTACAACAAGAATATACCCGACCATGATGACGACAATGAAAATAAAATAATATGATAAATAGTGTCCATAAATTTTCCGTTGTTCATTCGCTCTTCGTGAAGGATCTTGGATACTTTGAAAAATTATTGAGAATGAAACGCCAGCGAAAAGACCAATCATTAAATAAAACAATGCACGAAATTCCTCCTCTTTGTCCATTAAAGAGACGGTGTCTTGAAATAAAGGAGATACCAATAATAAAAAGCTTAATGAAAAAATTGCTAATACAAAACCCACGAAATATATTATTTTTAAAATGCCTTCCCCTATGGGCATCCATCGTCCTTCAAAATCTTGATAACGGTATTCTCTTGGTATATCTTCCACGGCCTTTGTTTCTTTTGCAAATTTTGTATAATAATATATCTCATAAATGGTGGCCACAAAGGGGAGCGACCACATCATTGCAACGATTATTACAAAGTAAATCTCAATGTTTTCTAAATAACCAAGTTCCCTTATCCCAAGAACAGCAATCATCGGTATTGCTGATAAATAGAAAAGATAAAGCGATATTTTTCTTATCTTCTTTCTATCCATCTCCGATGCACCTTTTTAACAATCAATTTTATTCAAGTAATCCATACAGAATACCAATAGATATACAAAGAAATGAAGAGGCAATCAATACTGCTGATAATAAATTCATATCAATATTGTGCCATGCTACACCAACGGATAAAATAATTAATATAAAACCACCTATACCAACGAAGCCATGGGATAGCCTGTCAAATATAAATCCTACTCTCTTATTTGAAAATTCTCCACTAAAAAACGGAAGTATATCCTTGATAGAATTATTAGGGGTTTCATCAATTGGGAAGCAAAGATATATTCCTTTTTTTCCATCTCTCATAACTATGCACCTCATCTATGTATCTGGTAATGACTTAAAATCGTTATGGGAATGCCCATCTGTGCATTTTGAGCAAAGCTCCTATGCACCTCAACAGGTGGGCATTCCCTCCTATTCCTTTGGTTTCAGGATATACATATCGTCGGCAACGATGCCCTTTAGTTCTTGGTTGTCACTCCATTTTAGCCGTCTAAAGTCATCCTTGGGGATGGTCACGGTGTATTTGACGTATGTTTTCCCCTTGTACTGTCGGCTCTCACTCTTTTGCAGTTTCATAGTACCTAAATATAAGAAAGGTATATATACCTTTAGGGTGCTAAAATACCGTAAGGTTTATATAGACTTTCCCGTTATGTATATGGTGACCAACATGAAAGGGAAAGTAAGCCGAGCCAAGCTCGAAAAACTGAGAAAAATGAGGGCGTATGCCATCATAGCGAAGGGCGATATGCCCCAAAAGAAGGATAAGGATATTTTCATGGTGCCCTCGCAGAGTGAGCCGCAAAAGACCTACACGGTAACACACAATGGCGGATGGGAATGCTCCTGCTCCGACCACCAAGAGACGGGATTGATGTGCAAGCACATACAGTCGGTGCAGATGTGGGAAACCTTTGACGAGCATCAGGATGACGATGTCCTTGAATTAAAGGCAGAGATTGACCATCCACAATGCGACGAATGCGGTTCATACGCTGTCGTTAAGAACGGGAAACGGCAGACCGAACAGGGAGAAAAACAACGGTATATGTGCAAGGACTGTGGCCATCGGTTTGTGCAGGAGCAGATAAAATACCGGAAGGCAAACACGAAACTCATCGCTCTCTGCCTCGACCTCTATTACAAAGGATTGTCGCTCCGTAAGATAGCGGATACGCTGGAGCAGTTTTATGACCTCGACGTAAGCCACGTTGCGGTTAAGGACTGGATTGACACCTTCATGGACAAGATAACCGAATATGTGAACAAATACAATCCTGACCTTGGCGGTGAATGGAACATCGATGAGCAAAAAGTCAAATCGGATGGGAAATGGGTGTATGCATGGAATGTCATGGACAAAAAGACACGCTTCCTTGTCGCTAACAAAATCACGGAACAGCGGAGCATCCTTGAAACCAAAATGGTCATGGGGAAGGCGACGGGACAGACCGAGACACGCCCAGAGCGTGTCGTTACCGACGGTATGACGGCATATCCAGCAGCCGTAAAGGGTATGTTCCCCACAGCAGAACATATCCACAATGCAGGGATACGGGACGCTGTGAACAATAACACCCTCGAAAGGTATCATGGGACATTCAGAGAGCGAGACAAGGTGATGCGGGGGTTAAAGAGCGATGAGACCGCAGACAGCATGATAGACCACTATCGGACATATTACAATTTCATATGGGGGCACACATCACTCAACGGGCAGACACCCGCAGAAATGGCAGGGATAAAACTCGCCGATGGAAAGAATAAGTGGCTGTCGCTGCTGGAAAAAAGCACGGAGGGGATACAATAAAACCCTTTTCTTTTTCCCAAAAATCACCCGCATCTAACAGTCGGTTAAAAACCGTCAATATCACCCGAAATCCTAACAGAACCCATATATCTATAGGTCTCTATAGACATGGCGGGGTCGGCTTCAAGGACGTAAAAAAAAAGATATCTTGTCCGGGACAGGCCTACGGCATGCATCCCTCGGGCAGATAGTCCTCCGGGTCGATGTCCAGGGGCAATGGTTCTTTCACGAAATGTTTTTTGTCCCGGCCCGCCGGAATCGTCAGGTCGAACCCGAGCTTGGTGGTCTCCCTTGTATCGAGGTCCGAGGACGGGTCAAGCGACGAGCCCTTCTCATGCCTGGTTACGATATCGCGGTCGCCCTGGAAGCGGGTGGCCATCGCCCATTCTATCTGGTCGGGGTCATGAATGTCGATGTCGTCGTCGACGACGAACACGTGCTTCATCGACGAGTGGCCGCGGAAGGCGGCCTCGATGGCCTTCCTGCCGTCGTCCTCGTGCTGCTTGTTGATGCTGACGGCGCCGTGCAGCCATGAGCAGCCGCCCGGCGTGATGTAGACATCCCGGATGTCGCAGACCGTGCCAACCTCCCGATAAATCGTTGGCTCACGGGGCATCCCCATCAGGGTTTTGTGTTCAAGCCCGCCGGGCAGCAGGCCATGGAAAAAGCCGGCGGGGCGGGCATAGACATGTTTCACCCGCGCGACGGGCTGCTGGCGGACGATATCAGGTGTTTCCGTCAGGTCGAGGAATGGCCCTTCGTCGTGCATCTCGCCGGTCATCTCAGCGATCATGACGACCTCAGCTGGGGGAACCATGTGGCCGTCGACGTCAACCAGAGACGTTTTTTGCAGCGCGTTGGCGATGGCAAGTTCGCTCACCTCCGTTCCGGCGGAAATCGCGGCGGCGACCAGCACCGGCATCGGATTGCCGATGCAGATGGCGAACTCGTCGAGCCCACGCTCCAGATAGGCGTGGAAGTCACGGGGCAGGATGCGCAATACCAGCCGGTCGCTGCTGATTTTCATCATCCGGTGATAGGAGGCGTTGCGGCCGTATTCGGGGTCATCGGCAACGACGACGGCTGAGGCGATGTAGGGGCCTCCATCGGAGCGGTAGTAGGTGAGGATGGGCAGGTCATCGAGGCTGTCCAGCTCCCTGTAGGCAACGCGGGTGCTGCCCTCCGGCTTCACAGGTGTGTCGATAGCGTCGCCGATGGCGTGAATGATGTCCCCGGGTTCTATCTCCAGGCCGGCGGCGACGAGCTCCCTGGTCGAGGAGATGTTGGCGACCACGGGCATCTCATGGCCCTGCACGTTGCTGAACAGCAGCGGGGTGCCGTCGAGCTGTTTCATCAGCGTCGCTATCTCATACTCGGGTGACACCTCCCGCGATATCTTGACGAGTTGTCCGTTCTGTCGTAAAAACGAGACCAGCTCTCTGAAATCCATCGCCGGCATATCGCCAAAAAATTTAAAAGCATTGGGGTGTGGATGTGAGGATTCCCCACGATAACAAAACATTTAACTACCGTCGTATTTAATCCAGATAGATTGGTGAACGACAATGACAGAAGAAGACGACCAGGTTTTAGTGAACGTTAAACGGCGTGTCGGCAAAACACCGCTCGTCCGGGCGCGAAACCTGGAAAAAGAGCTCGGCATCCAGCAGATATATCTCAAGCTCGAGGGCAACAATCCCTCCGGGGAGCGCAGCGACAGACTGGCCTACCTCATCATAAAGGATGCACTTTCCAGGGGCAAGGATACCATCTGCCTGGGTACCTATGGCACGATGGGCGCCTCGCTGGCGTTTCTCTCACAAAACTTTGACATCAACCTCGTTTTGTATGTGCCCGACAAGAGCACGCTGCTCCGCGCCGACCTGCTCGAGGAGGCACCGAACATCCGTATCATCGAGCACGGCACGACCTATGAGGACACGGTGGAGAAAAGCCGCGCCGAGGCCGAGGCACATGGCTGGTACAACGCAAACCCGGGATTGCAGAACAACTTTTTGGACCTCTTCGCATTTTCATATATCGCCCGGGAAATCTGCGAGTATCTCAGCGACACCTGCCCGGACACGGTGTTCTGCCAGATGGGCAACGGCGCCTCCGTTTCGGGACTGCACCTGGGCTTCAAGCAGATGTGGATGGAGGACAAGGTCCGGCGGCTGCCCCATCTCTACGGTGTCAGCACCTCTGAGGGCAACGCCATCGTCGAGTCGTTCAAGCAGCGGAACGACGAGATGATGGAGCTCGACGCGGAGGAAATCGCATCGAACCGGACCGAGTACAACGCCGACCTTATCAACGCGCGGTGCTACAACGGGCAGGATGCGCTGAACAGCCTCTACGCCACCGATGGCATGGCCATGGGCATATCCGACGGGGAGCTGCTGGAGAGCGCCGAACGCCTCAAGGCGCTCGAGGACATCGATTTCAAGGTTGCGAACTCGTATCCGCTGGCCGCCTTTTTCAGGGAGGCCGATGCCGGCCATCTGTCCGATGGAACCCATGTGTTGGTGCTCAACGACGGCAAGGTGGACCTGGACATCCGGGTGCTCGAAAAGGATGACCTGACCATTTCGTTCCGGCGGTTTTTGATGAAGCTGGATGACTGGTTGATCGAGTTTTCCGACCCGCTCGACGAGATAGAGGAGGCCGTGGACAACGCATTCAACCATGGCTATGTGCTCGGCGCCTTCTATCAGGGTATGCTCGCCGGTATCGCCATCGTGTCCCGCTCACGCTTCGACACGTTTTTTCCCCGCTATCATCTCTCATATATCGCTACCAGGCAGGACACCAAGGGACGGGGTATCGCCACCGAGCTATTACAGCAGGTCATCGATCTCACCAGGGGTGACCTGTCGTTGCACGTGGAGACGGACAACGAGCGGGCCATCAAGCTCTACGAAAAAATGGGCCTCCGGAAAAAATATTACCGGATGATGTACCAGGGCGAGGTCATCACGTAGCCATGGTGCGTGCATGATACCATCCGTTCTGGTCGCCGGGCTGCGCGAGGACGCCGGCAAAACCAGCGTGGCCTGCGCCATCCTGATGTTTCTCCAGAGGCAGGGCATTGGGGCATGTGGCTTCAAGCCGATGGCCGGTAACTCGTTCTGGTACGATCACGGGCTGGTCAGGGAGACGCTGGAGGCGGGACGGCTCTATGGCCATGACGCGATGATGCTCCGCCGTTTTTCGTCGGGGTCGTTGCCGGAGGAGGCCATCAACCCGGTGCACCGGCTCTGGCCCGAGCGGGCACGCATATCCCGGTCGGGGGGTGTGCCATCGTTCATCGCCGACCGTGTGACGCTGCCCGAGGGGGAGATGCTGGTGATAAATGGCACGCTGTCCGGCGTCGACGACGCCGTTGGCATGGTTTGCCAGAGCAGCCGGGCATCCATCCGGCGGAAGATAATGTCGCTTGAGGACTACAACCGGCTTATGCAACAGGAATATGGCATCGCGGTCGCCGCCGCAACCGAACGGGTCGGTCAGGCAGCCGGGTACATGGTCTGTGAGAGCTATGCAACGGTCGCGCTGCCATGGCAGCATCTGGAGCCCGACGTGGCTCTCGTGGTCGAGCCCGGCCGGGTGTCCGCATATGCCGGCGATGCCTTTCTGGATGCCGCGTCGCTCATCCAGTTCCGGGAGGCGCCGACGGAGCGGGTCGTCGAGTTCCTGCAGCCCCTTGGCAGGGCAGCGCTGCCGCCGGCTGCTGGCGACGTCGTGGAGACGCTGGCCGGGCTGTCCTGCTGGCATGGAATGCTTCCCGGGCTATAATCGCATTGCTTATATAGCCCGTCCTGTATCGAACGTGATGGGACCGCGCAGACACCGACGGGGTCGGCGGCGCTGCCGCCGGCGGGTAACCGGGTCGCCCTCCGCATCGCTTTTCGTGCCCCGCGGCGGTGCCGCTGACGAGCCCGTGCACCTGTATATCGAGGAGTTCGAGGCGCTCCGCCTCGTCGACCTGGAGGGGCTGACGCAGACCGATGCAGCGACGGAGATGGGTATCTCGCAGAAGACGCTGTGGAAGGACCTCCGGGATGCCCGGGTCAAGATCGCGGAGGCGATTGTCAACGGACGGCCCATCGAGATCGAGCAGGGTTACGAGGAAAACGGCGATTAGTGCGGGATATACGGCGCAGGTATGTGTTTCAGGTTGCTGCAGTGCAGAACGTTCTTGCTTGGCGGTGTGGCCCGTGCGGAGATGCTGGATGCCGGACGACCGGCGATAGATAGTTTTATAGGGCAGGTGTCGTTCTATGATTTTAATGCAACGTTTTGATGATGCCCCATCCAGGATGAGGCAGCAATGATGTGTATCGCCTGCATTGGCATGCTTCTCGGCACCTCGATGGCATCGGTCGCCGGGGTCTCGGTGACGCTGCTGCCCCGGCCAGACAGGATTGTTGTAGGTTGCAGCCGCGGACGTATCACGACGCCACACTGTGCATGCTCTCAAACATATACTACGTGAAAGACGTTGACGATGATGCGATACATCTAAGCTATCAGCTGCCGTTTCTTCCCGGGATTTTTTATGTGGAGGACGAGCACGGGATGCAGGAGTTTACGCTGTATGGCGGATGGGGCGGCACGCGGGTTGAGATACACGGCTTCGAGGGATGCTTCGACGGCGAGGGACTGTACACGGTGCTGATGGGCACCTGCACCACGATTTCTATCATACCGGTTAGACATAGTGCATGAATACCTCGTTACATCCGGTATACGTCTCCAGAACCAGCACAATGGCAATTTTTATATAGAACCTTAAATATATGACACCGTGGCAGCAATAGGTTAATATAACTGCCAATCTTAATGGGAAAGAATCACAATGGCACAGGAAGTCATGTTACGCGTATCGGAAGCGCTCTCGCAGGATGTCGGCTCCGGCCGCGCTCGCCTCGACGGCAAAACCCGTATCTCGCTGGATGTTACCCCCGGCGACATCGTCGAGATAAAGGGAAACAGCACGACGGCCGCCGTGGTATGGCGCGCCCGTCCCATCGACGAGGGTAAGAGCCTCATCCGCATCGACAATCTTACACGGAAAAACGCCGACGTCGGCATGGGCGACAAGGTCGTCGTCCGCAAGATAGAGCCGACGACCGCCGACAAGGTGGTCATGGCCCCGGCGATATCCAAGGGGCAAAAGATACAGTTCGGCCAGGGCATCGAGCACCTGGTGAAGCGCGGCCTGCTCAAGCGGCCGGTGAGCCAGGGCGACACCGTCGTCATCCCGGGCATCGCGCTGTTCGGCAACTCGCTGCCGTTCGGCGTCATCAAGACGTCGCCCAAGGACGTCGTGGCCATCGGCGAGAAAACCGAGGTCGAGGTCCGCGAGGAGCCCATCAAGGAGGGCATGCTCGAGGCACCCGAGGTCAGCTATGAGGACATCGGCGGGCTCGAAAACGAGATCATGAAGATCCGGGAGATGATAGAGCTCCCTCTCAAGCATCCCGAGCTGTTCAAGCGGCTGGGTATCGATCCGCCGAAGGGCGTCCTGCTGCACGGTCCGCCTGGAACGGGCAAAACGCTGATCGCCAAGGCGGTCGCCAACGAGTCGGGCGCCAACTTTTTCACCATCAACGGCCCCGAGATCATGTCAAAGTTTTACGGCCAGAGCGAGGAAAACCTCCGCAAGACGTTCGAGGAGGCCGAGAAAAACGCGCCGGCTATCGTGTTCATCGACGAAATCGACGCCATCGCCTCCAAGCGGGAGGAGGTCCACGGGGAGGTGGAACGCCGCGTTGTCTCCCAGATGCTTACGCTGATGGACGGACTGAAGGGGCGCGGCAACATCATCGTCATCGGTGCCACAAACCGTGTTGACTCGCTCGACCCTGCCATCCGCCGCCCCGGCCGCTTCGACCGCGAAATCGTCATCGACGTGCCCGACCGGCAGGGACGTGAGGAGATACTTGAGATACACACGCGGGGGATGCCCAAGGCTGACGATGTCGACCTGGACCAGCTGGCCGACAACACCTACGGATTCGTCGGCGCTGACATGGCGTCGCTGGCCAGGGAGGCCGCCATGAACGCGCTCCGCCGTTATCTGCCGGAAATCGACCTCGACGAGCCCATCCAGACGGAGGTGCTCGAGAAGATGCAGGTGATGATGAAGGACTTCCGGGAGGCGCATCGCTCCATCGAGCCGTCGGCGCTCCGTGAGGTCATGATCGAGATACCCAAGGTCGGCTGGGTCGACGTCGGCGGTCTCGACGAGGTCAAGGAACGGTTGAAGGAGGCCGTTGAATGGCCGCTGTCCAACCCCGAGCGGTTCAGCCGGCTGGGTATCAATGCGCCGCGCGGCATCCTGCTCTATGGCCCGCCGGGTACGGGGAAGACGTTGCTGGCGAAGGCGGTCGCCAACGAGTCCAATGCCAACTTTTTGTCCATCAAGGGGCCCGAGGTCTTTTCGAAATGGGTCGGTGAAAGCGAGAAAGCCGTCCGTGAGCTGTTCAAAAAGGCGAAGCAGTCAGCACCGTCGATTATCTTTCTCGACGAGATCGATGCGCTGGCACCGCGCCGCGGCTCCCATGAAGGCTCACGGGTGACCGACACCGTGGTCAACCAGTTGCTCACCTCGATGGACGGCGTTGAAAGCATGGACGACGTCGTGGTCATCGGCGCCACGAATAGGCCCGACATCGTCGACCCCTCGTTTTTGCGTCCGGGCCGCTTCGATGAGCTCATCCATGTCCAGCAGCCCGACCAGAAGGCCCGGGAGGAAATCTTCCACATCCACACGCGGGACATGCCGCTCGATGACGACGTCAACATTGTCGCCCTGGCGGAGATGAGCGAGGGCTTCGCCGGCGCCGACGTCCAGTCGGTCTGCCGCGAGGCAGCCATGGTCGCGCTGCGCGAGGATAGCGAGGCAACCCAGGTCGCCAACAAGCATTTCATGGAGGCCTTCGAGCACGTCCGCCCGTCGCTTGACGAGGAAATGATCCAGTACTACAAGCAGATATCCGACAAGCTCGGCAAGGGCGTCGCCAAGCAGGAGATGGCCAAGGGCATGGAAGTCATGTAACCCCCGGGCAATGGCTCGGACAGCGACAACAAGATGGCAGCTCGACGGAGTTCCACCGGCATGTTTTTTATACCGGGCCCGGATAGCACGGACATGCCCGTGTGCGATTACTGCGACCAGGAGATAACAGGGGATGCGGTGCAGCGTGGTGGCAAACACTGGCACCGTGACTGTTTCCGGAAAATGGTCCGCGAGGAGGGCTGCTGACCGGCAGAAGCTATTTGTAGCCCGACATCTGTTCCATCCATGATATCTGACATGCCCGACCGGGCGGCCGAGCTGGCCAGGGAATACGAACATGAAATCGGCAGCTGCCCCCAGTGCGTCCTGGCCGCTCTGCATGAAACCCTCGGTGTTGCCAGCCCCGGGGTCATCCAGGCAAGCGACGGGCTCGCCGGCGGAGGGGCGCTTTCCACGGCTGGCACCTGCGGCGCGCTCGTCGGCGGACTGCTCGCCATCGGCAGCGTCCTCGGCAGAAGCTATGAGGACTTCAAAGCTGGCAAGGGGGAGCGGCGGGTGTTCGTCCACGGGCAGCGACTCCACCGCCGCTTCACAAAAAAATATGGGTCATCGGTCTGCTGCAGCGTGCAGGAGCAGGTGTTCGGGCGGACATATGACCTGCTCGACGCGGAGGAGGCTGCCGCCTTCGCCGAGGACGCCACCCGGGATACCTGTCCGGGGGTCGCGGCCGACGTCGCCCGGTGGACCGCGGACATCATCCTTGGGTTGCGCGACAGGAAAAAAGCCTAGCGGATGTCGGCGAGCAGCCGCTTGACGTGCCGCTGGATGTCATCTCTGACCCTGCGGTATACCTCGACTGGTTTATCCCGCGGGTCGGTGATGTCCCAGGCAAGGGTTTTCTCCCGCGGTGTTACAGGGCAGCCGTCGGTGCAGCCCATGGTTACGATGACATCATACCCGTCGTTCATCTCCATCGTCAATGGTTTTGGATGCTGCCCTGAAATGTCAACACCGACCTCGGCCATGACCCGCACCGCCATCTCATCCACAGCCTCGGCCGGCCGCGTTCCCGCGCTTTCCGCTTTTATATGGGATGCCAGCGCGGCGCAGAAGCCCTGTGCCATCTGGCTCCGGCAGGCGTTTTCCACGCAGACGAACAATATCTTTTTCATGTATACCCTCCAAAATTGTCCCGGGTTCGATTGGCCAGAGCGACCAGGCTCAGCATGACGGGAACCTCAACGAGCACGCCGACGACGGTTGCCAGTGCCGCTCCGGAGCCCAGCCCGTACACCGAGATGGCGACCGCGACGGCCAGCTCGAAAAAGTTGCTGGCGCCAATCATGCCCGCCGGGGCGGCAATGCTGTGGGGCAGTTTCCAGAGATACCCCCATCCGTAGGCAATGGCAAAGATGAGGTAGGTCTGGATGACCAGAGGAACGGCAATCAGGGCGATGTGCAGCGGGTTGTCAAGGATTTTGTTGCCCTGGAATGAGAACAGGATGACCAGGGTGAGCAGCAGCCCGATGATGGTGACCGTGTGCATCCGGCGGAGAAACACGCGGTTCAGCCATGCCTTTCCTTTGCGTTTCAATGCCCACCGCCTGGTCAGATAGCCAAACATGAGCGGGATGACCACGAACAATACCACGGACAGCACCAGCGTGTCATAGGGCACCGTCAGCCCGCTGATACCCAGCAGAAACGACACGATGGGAACGTATGCGACAAGGACTATGAGATCGTTGCTGGCAACCTGCACCAGCGTGTAGCCCGCATCACCGTGGCTCAGGTAGCTCCACACGAACACCATCGCCGTGCAGGGAGCAGCTCCCAAGAATACAGCTCCGGCGATGTACTGGTCCTGCAGCGCCGGGCTGATATAGTCGGCGAACACATACGTGAAAAACAGCACTGCGAAGAGATACATGGTAAACGGCTTTATCAGCCAGTTGGCGACCCAGGTGACCAGCAGCCCCCGCGGCTTCCTCGTGACATCCACGACGCTCGAAAAATCAACCCGGACCATCATCGGATAAATCATGAGCCAGATGAGCACGGCGACGGGCAGCGACACCCGTGCATACTGCAGGCTGTCCAGCATGTCGGGAAACCAGGGAAACATCGTCCCGACGGCGACACCGACAACGATGCAGACCGCGACCCACAGGCTCAGATACCGCTCGAAAAACCCGAGTTTTCCTTCCGGCATATCCTCAGCTCTCCTTGCTTACCATAATAATATCCCAAAGTAGCGGAGCATTAACACCACGGCGATGACCAGGATGGCGACGGCGAATATCTTCTGGATGTAGCGGCCGGCGGTGACGTAGGCATTCCCGACTTTGGCGCGCATTCCCCGGGTGAGCGTGGTGAGCGGGATAACGGGTACGCCGTGTCCGAGGCCGAACACGAAGAGCAGGAGGCCGCCCATCAGCAGCGACGTCTTCTGGGCGAGCACCAGGATGAACACGGGCATGACCAGGGAGATAGCGCAGGGGGCCCAGCCAACGGCGAACAGGATACCCAGGAAGAAGGCGCCGAGCAGCAGCGATTTTTTGCTTATGGATTCAAAGAGCTTTCCTCCTTTCTCCATCAGGTTTCCTCCGCCGCTGCTTTTTTTCATGAGCGGCGCCACCAGTTCCTTCAGCGGAAACACAATGTTGACACCAAGAACGAAAAGTATGGCCCCGGCTATGAGGTAGAACAGGGAGGACATCTCCACGAAAAACCCGGCATACGAAATCAGCAGCCCGATGAAAAAGAACACGGTGGCCATTCCCAGCGTAAAGACAACGCCCATGCCGAATCCCCGGATGCTCTCCTTTCTGGTGCCCGTGCCGCCCGCGGTGGCTCCCACGTAGGATATCATAGAGATGAGCAAAGCAATAGAGCACGGAGAAAGCGCGGTGAGAATGCCCAGCCCGAACATGCCGAGGAAGGTAATGTCGCGGCTGCTCGTCTCCCCCTTGAACGCCGTCCAGTTTCCCTGCAGTATCTGCTCAGCATCATCAGCCAGCGACGCCGCCGACTGTACGCCGTCAAGTTTTCCCGCACCCATCCGGTAGACATGGTAGACGCCCATGACGTCCAGCGAGGGACCTATCAAAACAAGGGTGGGATTGGCGAAGGCTCCGTCCACGGTCCAGTATTCCCGGTAGTCGTCGGCCACCTGATAGGGGGCTTCCTCCTCTATCCAGTACCAGCTCACGTTTACGTTGTACCAGCGCTCAGCCAGCGTCTTGCCGTCGTCGGAGGAGGGGTTTTTGCGGAGGTTGAGCGTCACAATGGAGAGATTCCTGTGGTTCATTGCTGTCAGGTCGGCGAGCGCCTCTATCTGCCCGCGGAGCTCTTTTTCGCATTCGATACAGATGGGGCTCTCAAAGTTCTGGATGTGCAGGATGGTCACGTTGCCCCGGCTTTCGTTCAGCGAGAACGTCCGTCCGTCCACGGTCTCGGCGGTGAAGTCAGGAGCCGGGGAGAACTCTGCTCCGTGGGAAAGCCCGGGCAGGGCCACGAGAGCGAATATGGCGACCAGAAAAAGCATCTTTGTGTTCATGTCGTTATCCCTCGTAGTATGCTATCGCATCCTCGATGTAGGTGCGAAGCCAGTCTTTGCCGGTGGTGCTTACCTTGCTGTGCCATATAGTCCTGGTTTCCCCCTGGACTGTTGTCTGGGAGATGAGGACGGTGAGCGGGATGTACCACTGTCCGCCCCGGGGATAGTAGACGTTGTAGACGTCCATTGCCCGGGGGTCGCTGCCGTCGGTCAGAAGATCCACGTATTCTATCTGGTTCTGGTAGTCGGGGAGCACCGCCTCTAGGTCCGACTGCTGCACGATGCAGGGCTGGCAGTCGGTGCTATGCGCCAGGATGAGCAGGGGTCCATCCTCCAGCTTGTTGCGTACCCACTGGGGATGAGACACGTTCTGCCCGCTTTTGGGATGCTCTGCAGGATAGACCGTCCAGAACTCGTCGCTGCCGCTGCCGATGGAATGCGTTATCGTGTAATCGGACGAGCCGGACCCGTTGTCCTCCAGGCATCCGCCCAGCAGCGAGGTCATGAAAACTATCGCCATGAGGATGGCCGTCCGGTGCTTCAGTTTCATATTCTCTCCTCCATCTTTTTTGCATGCCCGTCCAATGTGGTGAAGACCGCCTCCCGGAGGATCTCCTCGGGGATCTCCTCGTAGGTCTTTCCGTCACGGTGTATCGTTCTGCAGCAGGCCTCCCGGCCGGTCAGGCAGGAGCACGACGAGCAATAGTTTTCACCGGCTTCGGCACCGGCAAGGATATCCTCCAGCGGCCGGCCATTTATGAGAACCAGGTTGGACTGCGGGAGCTTTTCCTCCGGCAGCGTCGTCTCGGTGAACGACAGCTCGACATCCCGGGATTCCAGCTCCTCTTTAAGCTTCCCGATGACCTGCCACAGGCTTTTGCCCGTCCGGGAGCACCGGAGGCAGGTGCCGCCATCCATTTCGAGGTGCCGCCATTCTATCTCCAGCGTCTTCATGTTTTCTCTACTCCGGGCAGCATCGGACATTGTTTTTCATCAAACCGTATATTTCTATCCCTTTCGCTAATATTACTGGTCATAGTTTTCCTTCTGCGCATGATGTATCCTTTTCCTTGCTTCATTGCATTTGTTACTATTGTAGGTAGCAGAAAATTCTTCAGAGCGCTCGTAACCGGTGTTGTGTTAGGCGGTCCCATGGTGGCACCTATTTTAATATTATTTGGAATGAATAGAGTTGTGGTATTTAACAATTGTTGTATGCATGCTAGCGTTGAACAAGGTTGCTTTGGCCAGACTGCGAAACAGAGCGCCTTCTCTTGCCGGGATTTTTACAACCCAATTATGCGAGACAACCAGACGTACCACGCGCCTGCGGTTTCACTCCCAGGCGGCACGCCCCCTCGAAAGCTCTCTCAAGAGTATGTTACGGACTTCGTCGAGAGCAAACACTTCCTGGGAGGCCACCTTTTTCCCATTGACATACGCAGAAGGAACCTTTCTTCTTTTGCCATCCGGGTCCCGCTGATACCCCCGGGTAGGGACTTTGGAGGGCGTCTCTCCCGCATAATAAACATCTAATCTGACAGCATCTGGATGTTCTTCAACCAGCGTTTTCATCAGTTCCACAAGCGCCCGGCATTTACTGGTAGGAGGATATGCAACGAGTACCTCCAGCCGCAGCTTTTTATCCATAACGTCATTTTTCATGACGGGCCACCTCGACGGTTTGTAAGAGAGTGGTGATTGCATTCCGTATCTCCAAAGGCAGAGACGATTTCTCAGCTACCCGTATTGCTTCAGGCAGGGTCTGGTTATGGAGCTGCTCCACTACTAGTTGCAGTTTCTGCGGGTCGGGGGAGCAAAAAATCTCCTGTCACCGATACGGCTTCGAGAACCTCTCCCGTCAGATTAGCGGAGAGGGTCATAACCCCGCTAGGAATTTTAGTGGACACTATCGTGGTGTAATGTCCCCGCCGCCGAAACGTCCACTCATCGAGGGCGTATTTTTCTTCGTACAGCCGCCGGGACTCCCGCTGCTCTCCCGGGGTAAGCTCGCCTGGTCTCACCGTAACGCCAAGTTCCCCGACAATGTTTTCCGCCAGGCATTCCATTACCTCTTCCACGTCAAGATGCCGTCCCGCCGCCTCACTCAGATTGATTACCCGGTCCCTGACACTGGTGAATCCTTTGTCCGCAAACTTCAAACGCGAAGGACGCAGGACGTGCTGCATCGTTTCAACGTCAGCATCCACCAGAAAGGTGCCGCTATGAGCTATCCCGGAGTACCATTCCAGTTGAGCCGACCCATACACTTTGCGGCCATTGATGGTGACATCGTTCACCGGGGAAATATCGGCGCCAACACCGTAATGAGCACAGGTTTCTAGAACTGCCCGGCCAAATACCTGGAACAGATGTTCCAACGATGCAATACCCAGCCTGGCCAGGAACTCCTTTCGAAAAAAGGCGGAGTAGCAAAAGCTGCCACGGTCTTGATAGACGGCACCCCCAGGATTTGGCCGGCGAACGATGAGTATGTCGTGACGGCGACAGTAATCAACGTCAACCTCCTCGTCAGCATCCTGGGTGACGCCAATGAACACGGAGGGTTCCACCCGGCGTAACCGCAGCGTATACGGGCTGGCCTCCCTAGATACCTCCCGGAGTATGGCCTCCTCAACGGCGAAATGCAGAAAAGGATCGGCAATGCCGTCCCTGAGCAGCCTCCACTCATCCCTCATAATAGGGACACCTCTCCTGCTTGCAGTCATCGACATCCCGGGAAAACAAACAGCGGATAGCATCTCTTTTCCATAACGACAAGCCCAGGGTAGCCTCCATCATATGCATGGCGGCCTCCAGCGCCGCGTAGACGCTCTGTTTGCAGCATCGTGCACCACCCATGTCGGCCAGTCGTTGCAGCGCGGAGGACGTAGCGGTTAAGGTTAGAGCCCGTTCTCTATCAGACCGAAACGTGGCTTTTGATAGCAGCGATATGGCCACGCCTGCCGACACGCAGGCGCCACATGCGCCCAGGCTCCCGCAGGCGCCGTAGGGGATACCCTGTGTACGTTTCATAGCCCGCCGAACCATGGCCTGGTCAACCCGGGCCAGACCCCGGTTTTCTAGGGAGGCGAGCACTGCCGGTGCCACCAGTTCATGATGCTCACATCCATGATCGTTGAAGGAGGGATGACGCATGACCAGATTCACGATTTCAACGGGGTCCGATGACCGGGTATGGCGGCATACACGCTCTATGATTTCTGATGGGCCGGCCAGGCGGCATTGTTCACACTGGTAATGACCATGGGGGCAGACCAGGTCGGCTTTTTCCGCTTTTTCGCAGAACGAACACGCTGCAACCCCCGTGTGTTCCTGCAGCCGCTCTCCGCAGACAGGGCACACAAAATCCCTTTGTAAGAGGTCATCACTCATGGTCCCGTTTTTCCCCGGTCAGTATTTCTTTGATAACGTCCTGGATTTCATTTTTTGCTTTTATGACGTCTTCCGATGCATACTCTGCCGTGGTGAAAGGCCCCTTTTTCCTGATTTGCAGGTCATGCTCAAGATTCACATATGCTTCATATTCTATACCCATATTTTCTGCTATCTTTCGAGCGCAGGCATTTTTGCACCCATCAACCACCATGACATGCGACACCTTTTTTGCCAATGTTATCTGTCTTTCGACAGCGTTGACCAGCGCGAGCAATGACAAAATGCCGGCATCCTCGCGCTCTTTTATTGTTTCTAATGCTGCCTGTGCCGTTACACCGCCCGTATTCGAAGCGTTGCTCCCGCAGACAAGCAACCCTATCTGTGGTACCATTTTTAACCGTCCGCCGCCGGACAGATCCTCCATCTCATCAACCTCTCCTGCATGTTTTTGACCGGCATGGAAAGGCACCCCGTACGCATTTCAACATATGGTCAGCGTCACTCTGTGTCTTCTCCCTTCTTCGCATATATGTTATAGATTCCCTTGGTTCGCACCTTGTCAATCGTTCCCTTTTCGTTCATCGCTTGTATCGCCTCCACTATGCTGCTCCATTTTTCGTAGGGAACGCCGATCATTGCCTCATCTTCCTTCAAGTCGGAGGCTTCTCTGCACCCGTAGCACCCGAAAGAGGCATTTGTGGCACCCGTTGAATAGACGTATGAGGTCACGTCGATACAGCATGCCTGGATGACCGATGTCGAGAGAGTATGTCTTCCCCCCTCCCGGTGGATGTCGGCCAGCAGCAGCCACATTATTACCTCCGGTGTATCCTCGACGACCACCACATGTGGCTCAAAATCTGCTTTTTCCAGCGGAGACGCCACCACTGCCTGAAGCGCCTCTTCCAGATGGGGGATAGCTGCCATGGTATGCTGGCCTGCCTCGTTGCTGCCGAAAATGCCAAAAGAGGACAGCATCTTTCCGGAGGAAATCTTCTCCGGAAGCGGAGCGAAGCCGAAGGCCGTTCGGGCCGCAGGGCAGGCAGTGTTGTCGGCAGTGAGCACGACACGGTTGCCGTGTTTCGCCTCCATCAGCATCTGGCAGGCCCGCATCGGCCGCACATCATACTCCCGTGCCCACATGGGCATCTCTTGGGCATCCTTGATGAACCGCGCACCCACCGGGCTGTAGCGCATATCCAGGATGCCTTTCAACTCCTCTACGGTTCCGTTCATGTGTCTTTGAGAAGCTCCCGTATTTCCTCATTGCTGGCCACGTGCCCCGATACTTTCATCTCGCCGTCGATGGCCAAAGCCGGCGTCATCATGACGCCCCGGTCCATGATTTCCTCAACGCTTTCCACCTTCACCACCTCGATATCCCCTCTGCCCAGTTCTTCGATTACTTCTTCCACTCTTTTTTCCAGCAGTTTGCATTTCGTGCAACCCGTTCCCAATATTTCTACCTTCATTTTTTCCTCCTTGTGTTTAGCTATCTTTTTGCATTTCATCAACCATTCGCTTTACCTCGGCTATGATGTCCTCCACTTTTTCTTCGCTGTTTAGATTCTTGTTCTTTTTTATGCCATATCGTTCGGTGATGACTATTTCTTTGTCGACCGGTATGTCTGCGCTTTCCAGTGCTTTGCTCGCGCATTTGACCGGGCAGCCGTTGAGTGCGATGTAGCCGTCGCTGCTCTTTCCCTGCTGTATGATTCCCTCGATGCCCAGGGGGAGTCCCAGGGCGCAGACGAAATCGGTGTTCTCTCGTTCATCAAGCGTTTGTATGACTGCTCTTGTAGACAGCATTCCCACGTTGCAGGCCCCCGAGCAGGGCAGTATCCCTATCTTTTTCATATTTACTCATCTCCTGTTTTCAATCGCTCCGATGCAAAGCCGTACATTTTCTCGTCGCCCGCTGCACTAATATCTCTGGCAAACATAACTACTTCCCTGATGTCATCCATCGGCACCCCTACCTCTTGTGCTTTCGTGAAATGGTGCCGGAAACACGGGCGGCAGTGCCCAGCCACCGAGGCGGCTATGCCAGCTAGTTCTTTGGTTTTTTCATCCATGTTTTACCTCCTGTATCTTTTTCAACTGTGTGAGTATCTCTCTGCCATACGGCGTGAGCGAGTAGATGAGATAATTGCCGAGATGCTCCGCCTCTGTCAGCCCGGCATCTTTGAGCTTTGTGATGTGATAGGAGCACTTCGAGTAGGCGCAGCCGGTCAGCTCCGCCAGCATGCAGACGCACATCCGCTGCCGGGCGAGCGCCAGGAGCATCATCAGCCGTTTTTCGTCTCCCAGCACCTTTGCCAGGGTGGCCATCGCGGCCGTGTCATGTCCGGCCAGCTCCCGGCATATCTCCTCGAAGCCGCCCTGCTCTTCCACCTCTCGTTCGATTATGTCGGGGATATCTACATCTATGTTTTCCAGCGAACAACATTGTTTCATGCTATTCCTCCATACAGGAATCCAACGATGGTTGATATAAGCACCACCAGGAGGATGTACACGCTTGCTTTTTTGAGGCCCATCACCCGGACGATGACCACCATGTTGGGCAGGCTCAGCGAGGGGCCCGCCAGGAGCAATGCCAGCGCCGGCCCGGCGCCCATGATGCCTGAGCCGAAGCCGAACAGGTCGTTGACGATGGGGACCTCCAGCAGCGTCGGCATGTACAGCACGGCGCCGATGATGGAGGCGGTGAAGCAGGAGGTGAGGCTGTTGCCGCCGATGTAGTCCTTGACCAGCACGCCGACCGCCTCCCCCGGCGGTGCATCGACGAACTGGGCGGCGACGCCGCCGATGATGCCGACCAGGAAGACGCCGGCCAGCAATACGGGAGCTATGCGCTTGGTCAGGAACCAGGTCTGGTTGCCCCATTCTTTCACCTCTGCCCGGCTGTAGTAGAATATGAGCAGGACGGCGATGAGGATGGTGAGCGCGTATACGATGGGGAACTTGGTCATCCAGGAGATGCCGGTGGTGGCGACGACCAGGATGGCGACCAGGGCGATGAACACGGCGAGGGAGGCCCATCTTTTTTCGTTGTCATCGCTTTCCTGGTACTGGAAGTCCGGGTTGGATTGTGTATCCCGGTCGTGCTGTCGGAACACGGTTGCCATGACGAGGCCGATGACGATGGCCATGGTCACCGCTGCGGCGGCGCGCGCGATGCCCATCTGCCATCCGAGTATCCGGGCGGTGAGCACGATGGCGAGGACGTTGACCGCCGGGCCCGAGTAGAGAAATGCGGTGGCGGGCCCGATGCCTGCCCCTCGTTTGTAGATGCCTGCGAACAAAGGAAGGACGGTGCAGCTGCAGACCGCCAGAATGGCGCCTGAGACGGAAGCGACGGAGTAGGAGACGTATTTTTTGGCCTGCGCTCCGAAGTATCGGAGGATGCTCTGCTTGGAGACGAAGGCGGCGATGGCCCCGGCGATGAAAAAGGCGGGGATGAGGCAGGTGAGCACGTGCTCGGATAGATAGTTTGCCAGCATGTCGATGCCGGCTTGGACGATTTCTATCATGGCATCACTGTTTCAATATATTTTGAAATGGTATATCGGGCAGATATAAAAATGTTTCCATTTCAACTTATTTTGAAATAAAAATGATATCTTCGTATCTGGTGGCCGTCAGCCATCCTGGAGAACCGGCGTCCACACTTGCGTTGCTACAGCCCCAGCAACGTCGATATCTTCTCCAGCACCTCGTCATCAACGGACAGCTTCCAGTCATCTTCAAGCATCTCGCGCAGTAATTGCTTTCCATCTTCTGTATGCGGAAGCATACCGATAAACCGGCGGTAGATATCCGGCGTCACCTGGTACATGTGCACGAGACCTTCAATCGAGATGTCGATGTCCGCTATGTCACGCGGCGTCGCCATGCATTTTTGCGGCATCAGCGGGCAGGTAATCGTATCCCGCTGGATAGAAAACTCGAAAAATTTCTGGCACATCGGACAGAAATACCGTCCCATCGGGCTGTCGCCCAGGATGGCTACGTCATCAAATCGTATACGTCGGGGTATCCCGAGATGTTCAGCCAGGCGTGGCACCGCATGCTCCAGGATTCTGAACAGCACATCCCGGTCCCAGACCTTATCCACGTCCATGACCACGAAGAGGACCTCGTTGGCACCGACGCGCTGTGCGGTTTCGCATCCGCTGGCTACGATAATGAAGCTCTTCAGCGTCTGCAGGGGCTGCTGCCGGTATCTGGCATGCCAGCCCTCGAGAAATTCCAGGTAGCTGTCGGCCCATCCCTCGGCGATTTCTTCCACGTCGTCCGGCATCAGTCTCGCGGCCAGCCGCTGCGGTATCTTCGGGTAGAACAGCCCGAATCGTTCCAGCCCCTCTGTGGACTCCGGCTGCAGGTTTTCAACGGCGATGGGCGTGTTAAGGCACATATTCGGCATGTACGGGCATCGCGTCTCGTCGAGCTCGAACAGCTTTTTACAGGTCACACACCAGTATCGTCCCGAGGGCGACGGCTCCCCGGATGGCAGCGCTTTTACCTTCTCCATGACCTTTTCTTTGCTGCCGAACATCGTTAGTCCTCTCCTGCGAACCGTTTCGATGCAGGCATCCCTCCGATGCCCCAGTGCGTCTTCGGTACCTCGGTGACCACGACCTCGACGGCTTCACGGGGAATGCCCCGACGTTCAAACATCGCCGTTGCCTCCTCGATGACCTGCCGTGCGTTGTCCGCTCCAAATCCTTTCCATACTTTTATCTCGACGATTGGCATGCATATACCTCCTCCCGAGTATATCCTCCGCCGTATTATAAACCATCCGACTTGCCGGGTGGTTACTGCTCTGTTATCGGCACCAGGATACGAGCGGAAAGAATCGTCTTGCCCTTCTTTATCTTCGGCCTGCTCCGATATATCTCCATCGACGGCCCCGCCGCCTCGCATCCGTGTTCCGCCGTCCATGTCATGATGTCCCGGTAGGCATCGCCGATTGTCGTGGAAGGACCCTTGAACGTGAGCTCGGCGACCTGCATCGCCGGTAGCTCCTTAACCTTCACGCCGCCATCCGACGAGGCATCGCCATGGATGGGAATGGCGACCTCGCTGCGGCATGCCTCCGGCTGCACGTCCTCGGGATTGTCATGGTAGATGCCGATGGCGCTGAAACCGGGGCGCACCTTGTGCTCCTCCGCCCACTCGTAGAGCCGTTCCATGTACTCCTCCCAGGGAACCTCGTTGTAGGAGCCGATATGCTCAATGTACGCTACCGTCATGGGTTTCGTAGTCTTTACCTTGATTTTTGCCATATTGCAACCTCCACAATGTAATCCGGGATGACCACATAAACTTTCCTGCCCCTCATCCATGTGACAGCCCCGCCCTCGCTCCCGGCAGGCATCCAAACAATTTATATAACCCAATGCTTTTCAGGGTTAAAATGGCCAAAGGACTCTCTCACTATTTACGAGACGCATGGAAACAGCCCGAGACCGGCCACCAATCGCCGCAGTGGAACCGTCTCATCCAGTGGCGCAAACAGGACAGCGTCGTCCGCGTCGACCATCCAACGAGGCCGGACAGGGCACGCAGTCTCGGCTACAAGGCAAAACAGGGATACATCATAGCCCGCTCCAGAGTCCGCAAGGGCAGCCGGAGAAAAGAACGACCTCGCGCGGGGCGACGACCCGCCCGTATGGGCGTCAAAAAAATCACCGGGGCGAAATCGATACAGCGGATGGCCGAGGAACGCGCAGCGAAGCATCATCCCAACATGGAGGTGCTCAATTCATACAAGGTCGGCGCCGACGGACGACACCATTATTACGAGGTCATCCTCGTCGACCCAAGCCATCCCGCCATCGTCAACGACGACGCCATCAACTGGATAACCCGGGAGCACAGCCGCGTGCACAAGGGCAAAACCTCGGCGGGCAAAAAAGGACGCGGCCTCCGCACCAAGGGCAAAGGCGCCGAGCATATACGCCCCAGCGTCAACGCCAACGACGGCAGAGGCAAATAGGACATGGAGCCCCCGTTCCACTACGTCTGCATCACCGCTTTTTGTTACGGCACCGAGCGCCAGGACATGGTCCGCAGAGCGCTCTCATACATCGCATACGGCGATCCCGACGGCGATGACGTTGACATGGACACCATCGAGGGACAGTTCGGCGACACCATTACCATCATGCACGTCAGGATGGAACGCTCCTGCGACATCCGGATGCTCAGCAGGAGGGTGCTCCCCCTGCTGTCGGCTGACGACGTCGAGGAACGGGTCGACAACAAATGGTTTTTACATCTCCGGTTCGACAAGGAGGCAGCCCTCGATGGCGACCTCGTCCTGTCAGCGGGCACGAACGTTGTCACCCTGAAAGGCAAGGTCCAGGTGTACCCGGCCAGCCGAGAGCGAGCCATCGCCCGCCTCAAGGACTACGTCGAGTCCAATAACCATTAATACCGGAAACGCATATTACGATGATGGCACAGACCGTTGTGACCTGTCCCAACTGCGAGACCTCCTTCCCGGTAGACATCAACGCCACCCGCGGAAAATGTCCATCCTGCAACATCGCGCTCATCTTCGAGGACGTCTCCGCCACAAAGTCACCGGAGACCCCTCGGCAGGAGCCTGAACCAGCGCCAAAGCAGCAGGAGAGCATGCAGGAGACAGCGCCGGAACAGCCTGACAGGCCATCCCCTGAAACGGTGACGGAAACAGTCGACATCGACCGTGTCGAGGCAGCCGTTGACGCCATCGTCGACCGGAGCACCAGGGGCAGACAGGCCCGCGCCGCAGACCTCGCAGCCGTGGAATCCATCGAGCCGGAACGGGACTACTCCGACATCGAAAACAAAGTCGAAAAACTGCTGGCTAAAGGGTAAACACCCATATCTCGGGCTCGTCCGGCAGATCGCTTTTATCCACTTCTATCTCGTTGGCGACATGCCGTATCATATAGTCCGGGCGGGCGGCGTCGAGAAATGGGTCGATGCGCTCAACCGGCAGCGACAGCCCGCCGACCTTGTAGTGCATGGGAATGACTACCCTGGGCTTGATTGTCCGGCAGACATTCAGGGCTTCCTCGCCGTCGATGGTGAACACGCCGCCGACCGGGATGAACAACACGTCTACATCCCCGATCTGCTCAGCGAGCTCGTCGTCGATGGGATGGCCGAGGTCGCCGAGATGGCAAAAGGTCAGCCCGTCTATGACGAACCGGAAAATCGTGATGACTCCCCGCTTGGCGCCCTCCTCCCGGTCATGATGGGCCTGCCATGACAAAATCTGGATGTCCTCCACGGTTTTGCCGCCCTCTCTGACCACCGTCGTGGTATCCTTTTTGACCGCTTTGACCTTGTTGTGGTCGTAATGGTCATGGGACACCAGCACGACGTCGGCCCGCACGCTTGGCGGCTGGATGCCGATTGAGCTGCCGTCATGGGGATCGGTGACCAGAGTGACGTCGTCTGTCAGCTCGAAGCAGGCATGACCGTGCCATCGGACCTTTATCATTATATCCCCAGCATACGCTTGATTCTGTCCATGAGACCCTCTTTTTTCACGGGAACATTGCTGTGCCATGTCTCGTTGAACCAGAGATGCGCGGTGCCGGTGCTGTCCATGTGCACCGCCATCTTTTGGTCCTGCGCGATGGCCTCCATGCCGTCGCCGCGGAACACCGGCACCCGTTCATGGGTCATGCCCTTGATGGTCACGGATGCCTCGTCGCCCCTGACATGGATGGATGCATTGTCGGGGCCGATGGGCTCGGCGACCCGGGCTTTTTTGGCCGCTGGCTGCTCCGTTCCGGTCATATCCCGCGCCGCTTTCACCCATTTTTTGAACCGTTTTCGTGACACGTCGACGTCGTCGGCCATGCAGAGGTCGGCGGCGGCCAGCTCCACGGGCGTCGTGACGCCCTGCTCGTGGAGCCGCTGGCTGTAGGCCGGGCCGATGCCCTGTATGTCGGTGAGCAGCTGTATATCCCGGGCGCGCTGCCGCCATTCCTCGAGGCGCTGCGCTGATATCCCGGTCCTGTCGGCGATGCGTTCGATGTCCATCTCCCGCAGCGTTTGGATGTCCGTGATACCTGCCTTGTTCAGTTTCTTTCCATACTGTCGGCCGATTCCTTTGATCGATGTAACGTCCATGTTCCCCACAAACTGTATGCGCATTTCGATATAAATAAGTTCGTGGATGCCGGATGATGCGGTGGTGTGCGAGGGCTCTAGTATGGGCAGATGACCCTAGGATATGCGAGGCATCCAGGCAGCGTACATGCCGCAGCTCTTGTGCCCTTCGGATGAATGCCTGCGGAAAAAGCGATGGGTAAGAAAAAATGGTGTCGTAAAAAGCATGGTTCGCGGGATGCATCGGCGTCGATAGCTGTTTCAACAACTATTTAAAATATCAGCCCATACTCTCTCCATGGTACTGCCAACCGACCTGCTGGAAAGCTCGCTCAACAAGGACATCTCGCTCCTGCTCAAGGACGGCCGCGTGCTCGAGGGGCGCCTGTCCGGCTACGACCAGTACATGAACCTGGTCATCGAGGACACCCGCGAGGCGAAGGGAGACGCGGAGCGACGCCTGGGCAAGGTCGTGCTGCGCGGCAACAACATCGTCAGCATTTCTGTCCAATAGGGATGCCAAAAGTATATAAAACGCCGGCATCTTTCCCATTCAAATGAATATATCGAACATGAAACTGTCCTCCATCGAAGCGCGCCGCTATTCCGAGCCGCAGCAGCGTCCGCAGAACGTGCGCATCGACCATAACAGCACCGTCACGCTTTTCTCCGCCAGTGGTGACACCGATGCATCGGTCGAGTTTCAGTATACGGCCAGCTACGGCCCGCTCGGTCTCATCAAGCTCTCCGGCGATTTTCACCTCAGTGCCGACAATGCCCGGGAGATCGCGGAGCAGTGGAGCCAGGACAAAAACATGCCTGAGGAGGTGGCCTCCCGCATCCATACCGCCATCATGCATTTTTGTCTCCCCGAGGCGGTCATGGTTTCCCGGGACCTCCGGCTGCCGCCGCCGATTCCGATGCCGCAGGTCAAGTTCGACAAGGACCAGGGCGCACAGCAGCAGGGCAAGGGCGGGTTCAGCCCCGAGGTTGCCTAAACCTCTATGCTTTACAGCCTGAACAAAAGTAATAAATCCCGTTCCGCATTTCTCTATACATGGCATTCCAACTCCAGGTAACGAAAAACACGCCGCTGACCGGTGAGGACGACTACGAGACGGTGGCGCTGCAGTTCCTGAAACAGATCGGCTATCTGTCCACGGGCAGCGACACCTCGTCGATTCCCTACCGGCTCTTCGAATGCTTCCTGCTCCATCCTGCAAAGGAATGGCAGGTCGATGAGATGGCCGTCGAGCTCGACGCGACCAAGGCAACGGTCTACCGGCATCTCAACAAGCTCAAGGGACTCGACATCCTCGAGGAGGGCAAGACCGGCGAGGGAACCAGGCAGCGGAAAACATACCGGCTGCGCTACGGCAACCTCGACAAGGCATGGAACTTCGTCGAGGCGCATGTCAAGGTCGCCATGGACAACTACGGGGAAACGGTCACGCATTTACACCGGCTGGTTGAACGGAGGGTGCTCGATGGACGAGATTGAGCTCACCGACGGCTCAGCCTGCATCGTTCGCTCCCAGGACGGCAGCGAGGAACCGCTCGAATCGATTGGTGTGCTCGAGGGCTTCACCTACATCGGCAAGGAGGAGGCGCTGTGCATCCGGCTGGGCGAGGAACACGAGGACATGGCGGACAAGCTCCGGGTGATACCGGTCGGCAACATCATCTGCATCGACCTGCTCGACCACGAGGAGAAGCACAGCAGCACCGGCAAGCCGGACCACTATTTCGGGTGACAGCATGAGCATGCAAATCGGTATCGTGGGGAAGCCAAACGTCGGCAAGACCACGTTTTTCAATGCCGCCACCAACGCCGGCGGCGAAATGGCCTCCTATCCGTTTACAACCATCGACGCCAACCGTGGTGTCATGTACGCCCGGACGCGGTGCCCCTGCCAGGATTTCGAGGTATCCTGCAACCCGCACAACGCCATCTGCACGGACGGCATCCGCTACGTGCCCATCGAGGCCATCGATGTCGCCGGGCTCGTCCCAAAGGCACATGAGGGACGGGGGCTGGGCAACAAGTTCCTGGACGACCTCCGACAGGCCTCCTGCCTCATCCACATCATCGACGCATCCGGCTCGACCAACGCCGAGGGAGAGATGTGCGAGCCCGGCCAGCACGACCCCCGGCAGGACATCGCGTTCCTCGAGAAAGAGCTCGACCACTGGATCCACGGCATCATCACCCGGGACTGGGACCGCGTCAGCCGGAAATGCGCCCTCGAGGACAAAAAAGCGAGCGCCGCCCTGGCCGACCGGCTCACCGGGCTGGGTGTCAGCGAAGCTGACATCACCCTGGCGATGCGGAAAACCGGGCTTGAGGGCAATCCCACCTCGTGGAGCCAGGACGACCTGTTCCGGCTCGCCACAGCGATACGGCAGGCGGGCAAGCCCATCCTGCTGTCGCTCAACAAGGTCGACAAGGCGGATGACGCACTCGTCGAGGAGATGTCCGGCGACACATCGATACCAACGGCGGCCGAGGCGGAGCTCGCGCTCACCCATGCAACAGAGCACGACATGATCGCCTACAACCCCGGGGACGGCTCCTTCGAGATATGTAGCGAGGACATGAGCGAACGGCAGCGTAAGGGGCTGGAGTACATCCGGATGCATGTGCTCGACAAGTATGGCGGCACCGGCGTCCAGCGGTGTATCAACCAGGCGGTGTTCAGCCTGCTCGACCTCATCGCGGTCTACCCCGTCGAGGACGAGACGCATCTGACGGACAAAAAGGGCAACGTGCTCCCCGACGTGTTCCTGGTGCCCCGGGGCTCGACGGTCATCGACCTCGCCTACAAGGTCCATACCGACCTCGGCGAGGGGTTCATCCGCGCCATCGACGCCCGGACGCAGCGTGTCGTCGGCCACGACCATGAACTGCAACATGGTGACATCATCCGCATCGTCGCGAAGAAATAGCTAGGCCAATTATGGCGGCTTTATACAATTGGATCGATAAACAGGCGAATTAGGAGATAAACCCCTATTTCACCATTCTCAATTCTTATCCTCAATCTAGCGAGAAAACCCTTGCCTTTAGGCAAGGGATGAATCGCT
>CAZESS010000018.1:0-48853 GCA_964514975.1 uncultured Thermoplasmatales archaeon
TTCGGCATCTCAGCATAGCGTTTCCGTTTGTTAAATGTTTTCAGGACAGTACAATAAATAAATAGTATACATGAAATTACAACCGGCGCGGGGTGCCGGGTATCGTAAACTCCATATAACCATCCGCTTTACTATCATCACGCCGGGATGATAAGGATGCCGCCTGCGTCATCCCGGGCAGGATGATACCCCATGAACACCAACGGGAGCCCGGAGCGCCTGACGCGCATCATGCTCGTCGACGACGACCCCTCTATTCTCGATGCGGCCAAGACAGCCATCGAGTCCTATGGCTACGAGGTGGTGACCGCTGAATCGGGCGAGACATGCCTGGAACGCCTCGACGAGGCAGACCTGGTGTTCCTGGACATCAAGATGCCCGGCATGGACGGCATCGAAACCCTGAAAGAAATCAAGCAGTGCGACCCATCCATCCCCGTCATCATGATCACCGCATATGCGACGGTGGACAGCGCCATCGAGGCGATGAAGGAGGGCGCCTTTGACTACATCCGGAAACCCTTCGACATGGACGACCTGGAGGGCAGCATCCTGGCGGCCATCGAAGAGATAAAATTCGAGCGGCTGAAAAAAATGGGGCCCGAGAGCGGACACTACCTGGAAAAATTCCGGGAGCTGGCCGACAGGGCGCCCGGCATCTACATCGGCACCGACGTCGAACGCGTCGCCGGCATGGACGTGGACACGATTTCGCTGGTCGCCGACTGGCAACCCCGCGAGTTACCGGCGGTGCAGGAGGACGTCGAGGCGGCGCTCGCCGACGGAGCGGTCATCGCGCTCGCCGACCTGGCATATCTGCTCGGGGAGCATCCCTTCGGCGAGGTCCGCGACTTTTTGCGATGGCTGTACCGGATGGCGTCGCTGCACCACGGGCAGCTCATCCTGTCCACGGATTTCAGCCAGATCGACGACAAGATGGCCGAGGACATCCGGGAGGTCGTCGCCGACATCCGGCTGAGCCTGTTTTCGGATTCCATTTCCAACTACCTGCGCCGGCGGGTCATCCAGACGCTCTCCGACGGCGACACCTACAGCTTCACCACGATAGCGCAACTGCTGGGCATCAAGGACAACCCCAAGCTCAGCTTTCATCTGAAAAAGCTGAAAGATGACGGGGTCATCAAGCAGGACGAGGACAAGCGCTATTATCTCTCCAAGATGGGCATGGACATCGCCGGGGTCCTGGAGGGCATCCGCGAGCGGCGGGTGAGCGACCAGACGGATTTCCTGTGGATGCCGCAGCAGTAGCCCGGCGGGAGCTAAACCATATTTTAACGTCGTTCAAGCATGGTTTAGCGAATGGTTTTATGCAGCCTGATGTTGTTCGTGGCCATGCGAGCGATAGCTGAGACCACGGGACGGCTGTGGAACAACCTGGTCGACCGGTTTTCTGTGCCCGAGAAGCAGTGGACGACCGTTGACTCGATGATCTATGGAATGGACTCATATTTTGACTACGACGAGGCAGGGGTCAGGGAAAAACGCACCAGGGCGCTCCGCGAGGCGTTCCTGCATCATTATTCCAACAACCTGTTCTACCACCGATACTGCAAGGACAACGACGTGCAGCCCGATGATATAAAAGCGGAGGAGGACCTCCTGTCGATTCCGCTGGTTCCGGACACGTTTTTCAAGGACTACCCGGAGGAAAACCCCGGCAGCGTCTACGAGTGGCTATACCGCGTATCCTCGGTGGACATCGGCGACTACGATTTCACGGGGAGCGACATGCAGGATTTTCTCCGCTGGGCGGAAAACCGCCTGCGCGGCATCGTCACCCATTCGTCGGGCACCACGGGCAACTTCAGCATCATGTTCAGAGATGAGCTGACAACCCGGCGGCTGTTCTACGCGTTTGACAAGACCCTCCTGTTCTCCATCGTCCATCCAGACGACGACGCGCAGTTCGTGTACCCGGGCCCGGTGAAAACCTATCTCACCATGGGCCACTGGATATCCGAGGGAACCCGGATTTTCGATAAAAGCCAGCGGCATTTTCTCACCGAGCGAGAGCTCACCATGGACATCGTCCGATTGATGTCCGGCCAGATACAGGGGTTCGCGGACAAGATGAAGCTCAAGCTGCTGCAGCGGGTCATGAAAAAAGGACAGCACAAGCTGATAAAGCTGCTACAGCAGCTCAACGAGAGCGGCAAACAGGCCATCATCCTGACGTTTCCCTTCCAGCTCTACGACCTCATGGAGATCATGCGGCAGGAAGATGTCAGCCTGTCGCTGGGCGACCAGAACAGCATCGTCATCACCGGCGGCGGATGGAAGATACACCAAAACAAAAAAGTGTCCCCGCAGACCTTCGCCGGCATGATCGAGGAAACGCTGGGTATCCCCCCGGAGCACTACAAGGACATCTACGGCATGTCCGAAATGAACGCGCTGGGCATGGACTGCGAGGGCCGCTACAAGCACCTGCATCCCTGGCTCTACCCGATGGTGCTCGACGAGGACAACCAGCCCATGGGCTACGGGGAGGATGGCCGCTTCGCGTTTCTCGACCCCGTGTCGAACAGCTATCCCGGGTTCATCATCACCGGCGACCGGGTGAGGCTGTATGAGCGCTGCCCTGCCTGCGGCCGCCCGGGCGTGGTCATGGATTCCGATATCAGCAGGATGGCCGGGGCGGAGGCGAAGGGATGCGGCAACCTGATGCGCGATCTTATCGCGGAGGAGCTGCGGTGATATCATGCTTGCACGACTGAGGGAGGAAATGGACAAGGGATTGTTCATCCCGCTGCCGATGCTGAAAAACTTTGCTAGATCCGTCGGCCCGCTGACCTACGTGATGGCGAAGCATCCCGGCTCGGTTATGGCGAACGTTCCGATGTGGATGAAACGCCTCCGGCAGTCCAGGCCGCCCTGGGCACATCTGGAAGAGGAGAGCAGATATGACTCCCGCCAGCTGCTGTCACCCAAAGATTATGAGGACATGCCGCCGGTCTACAGCAAAAAATATCTGCGGCCGACGCGCCTCTGTGAGAGCGACGCCCCCGAGATGCGGGCGATGGCCGTCAAGCTCGGCGCCCGCGAGAAAAGCGACCTCGCGTTTACGCGTGCGGTCTACGAGTTCGTGAAAAACGAGAAAAAGCTGGTGTTCAAGCCGATGCGCGGCGCCCTTGGCACCTTTCGGAGCAAGGGAGGCGTCTGCCTTGATCAGCTCTCGCTGATGGCGGCGCTGCTCCGCGCCGGCGGGGTATCGGCCCGCTACCGGCTGTATGCGCTGTCTCCGACTGAGCAGTTCTATGACACGGTTATCAAGGACGACCCGGTGCTGCGGGAAACGCTCGACATGCTCGGGTTTTTGGACTCATTGCACGGGGAGACCGAGGCGCTCGTGGACGGCAAATGGATACCGCTCGACTCGACGTTTTCCGACGAGCTGGAGGCCGGGATGGGGCTGCCGATCACGTCGTTCGGCGAGGAGCCCATGTGGCGCGACCGGGTGCTGACCTCTGACATCCGGTTTGAGGGATTCCCGTTGATGTTCAGACACATGCTGGTCCCGGTGTTGTTTGCGCTTCGCAACACGGTCGACATGGTGAACGAGAAGCTGGACATGCTCAGGGTGCAGGGGCTGGAAATCATCGACCGGCTGGGCCGGGAGCAGTACAATGGCCAGCAGAGCTCGCATATCGAGCTGCCCTCGCTCGAAGAGGTCGAGGCCTTCCGGAACGGCGAGCCGATAACGGTGGACGCCGAGGCCGTGTAGCTCTTTTGCATCAACCGCGGCGCCCGGTGTGCCGGTTACAGGAACCCGCGCTTGTCGAGCTCCTCGGTAATGACGTCTACGGCCCGTTCGACGTCCTCCCGCCGCTTGGCGCCGGTGCAGACGATTTTGCCCGAGCCGAAAAACAGGAACACCACGTTGGGGTCCTTGAGGCGGTATACCATGCCGGGAAAGATTTCGGGCTCGTATTCAATGTTTTCGAGGCCGAGCGCCAGCGACAGCTCGAGCAGGTTGAGATGGACGTGCAGGTCGACCGAGGCGACGATGTTCTGGATGTTGACCTCGGGCTTGATGACCTTGAAGCCGAGTTCCTTCATGCTGGGGTAGAGCTGGCCGACCGCGGTTTCGATGTCCTCCTTGTTGCGCGCGCCGGTGCAGATGACCCTACCGCTTTTGAACAGGAGAAACGCGATTTTTGGTTCCTTGATGTGGTAGACGAGCCCGGGGAACTGCTCGGGGTTGTACTTGGTGTCGTCCAGGTGCTCGTCAATCTTGTCCAGGTCCAGTTCCTCAGCTATCACGGTCGATGCGACCATATTCTGTATCTTAATATCAGCCATTTTTACACCTTTTTATACCTTTTATATGCTTTTATATATGCGGCAGGGGACACATAAACTTTTTGGCCTCCCGGAAGCGTTATCCGACTGGCTTGAACTTGTAGCCGTAATGGATGGCGCCCGCCTTGCCGTCCTGATAGATGCGGCGGAAGCAGGACTCGACATGCATGCCGATGGACACCTCGTCCGGGCTGACGTCCACGATCTGGCCCGTCAGATAGGTATCCTCGTCCATCTTGATGAGCGCGATGACATAGGGCTCCTCGTGCTCGAAATGCGGCGGCGGGGCATAGATAACCGTGTAGCTCTCCACCACGCCGGACCCTTTCAACTGGTATTCTCCCATGTTGCCGACCGACGCACGGCGGCATTCGGGGCACATCGACCGCGGCGGAAAATACACCTGGCCGCAGGCCCCGCATTTCGTTCCGATGAGATTGTATCGCTGCGGTATCTCTCTCCAATAACGTGGTACACCCATCTATATCGCCTCCAGTATGTGGATGACGGCTGTTCCACCCGAGCCGCCGACGTTGTGTGTCAGTCCCAGCGTGGCGTCATCAACCTGCCGTCTGTCGGCCTGGCCGCGCAGCTGGCGCATCAGCTCATGTATCTGCGCGATACCCGTCGCACCCACGGGATGCCCCTTCGACTTGAGGCCACCCGACGTGTTCACGGGCAGCTCGCCGTCCAGGGTCGTCAGCCCATCCTCCACGGCATGGCCGCCTTTGCCCTTGTCAACGAACCCGAGGTCCTCGATGGCCATGATCTCCGCGATGGTGAAACAGTCATGCACCTCGGCGACGTCGATATCCGCGGGTGACACGCCAGCCCTGCTGTAGGCACGGCGCGACGCGGTCATCGCTGCAGGGATGCCGTCGAAGCGGCTGCGCTCGCTGAGCGAGATGCTGTCCGCTACTGTTTCCGAGGCAGCGATCCTGACCGGTTCGTCGGTGAACTCCTCCGCCCTTTCCATCGAGGATATGACGACGGCGCCGGCGCCGTCCGTGATGGGGCTGCAGTCCAGCAGATGCAGCGGGTCCGCGACCATCGTTGAACCGAGCACGTCCTCCACGGATACCTCCCGCCGGTACTGCGCCTTCGGGTTCAACGTGCCGTTGTAATGGTTTTTCACCGCCACCTCGGCGAGCTGCTCCCGCGTCGTCCCATACTTGTGCATGTGATAGCGGGCCATCAGGGCATACAGGCCGGGGAACGTCGCGCCGAAAAAGGCCTCCCACTCGCGGTTCGCCGCCGACGCCAGGATGTTGGTCGCCTCGGTGCCCGCGACGTCGGTCATTTTCTCGGCGCCGCCGACCACCACGACGTCGTACATGCCCGACGCGACGGCCAGGTAGCCGTTGTGGAGCGCCAGGCTGCCCGACGCGCAGGCCGCCTCGACCCTCGTGGCAGGGATGTGCAGTTCACTCAGCCCGGACACCTCTGCGGCAAGCGAGCCGAGATGCTCCTGGCCGACAAACCGGCCGGCTGACATCCCGCCGATGTACAATGCCTCGATGTCCTCGCCCTCGATGCCGGCGTCCATGATAGCGGTGATGCCGGCCTCGGCTACCAGGTCGGCCAGCGATTTCTCCCAGAGCTCACCGAACTGGGTGAGACCGCCGCCGATAAGCGCAACGTCTCTCATGCAAACTCACCTCTGTGTTTCATGTACAGACCATAGTCAAGGTATTCCCGGTTTTCCATCATTTTCCGGATGTTGTTCCGCTCGATATCCTCGATGGCGTCGGTGACCGTGATGTCAAACGAGTCGGAGCCCGCCCCGGAGCCATAGGAGGTCGCAAGGATGCGGTCGCCGGGATCAGCGACGTCGAGCACCGCCGACAGGCCCAGCGGCGTCGACCCGGAATAGGTGTTGCCGATATACGGGCAGAGCAGTCCATCCTCGATTTGCTCCTTGGTGAAACCGAGCTTCCGGGCCACCCGGGACGGAAACTTGCCGTTGGGCTGATGGAACACCGCATAATCATAGTCATCCGGCGATGTTCCCATCTCCTCCATCATGCGCTCCGTCGCCGCTGTCACATGCCTGAAATAGGCAGGCTTGCCCGTGAAACGCCCCCCATGGCCGGGGTAGGGCTCGCCCTCACGGCGCCAGAAATCAGGCGTATCCGTGGTAAACGACAGGGTATGGTTGACCTCGGCGATGAGATTGTCTCGGCCGAGGATGAATGCGGCGCCGCCAGCCGCTGCGGCGTATTCCAGCGCGTCGCCGGGGGCAGCCTGCGAGACATCGGCACCGATGGCCATGCCACAGGTGATCATGTCCGCCCTGACGAGGGCGAGGCAGTTCTGCATCGCCGCGGTGCCGGCCTTGCAGGCAAACTCGTAATCCGCCGCCGTCAGATCAGGCGTGGCCTGTATCGCTTCGGCGACGATGGTGGCCGTGGGCTTGACCGCATACGGATGCGACTCCGACCCGACATACAACGCGCCGATGTCCTGCGCGTCTATACCCGACAGTCTGACGGCACGGCGCGCCGCCTCGACCGAGATGGTTGTGGTGTCCTCGTCGAGCCCGGGCACCGTTTTCTCGTAGACCATGAGGCCGGCAGCGATTGCTGCCCCGTCGCCGCGCCACATACGGGCGATTTCCTCTGTTTTAATTCTATATCTGGGGACATATGCCCCATACCCTACAATGCCAGCTTTCATAAGCTCGCCTCTGCCCTCACATGGCCTCATCGTATTTAAACATGACGCTCTCCGCTGCTATGTCGGACGTCATCGTTCGGCCTGCATCTCCTGGGGCGACACCACGGTATGGGTCTTGGTGTCCGCGACACCCTCGATGGAACGAATGCGGTTGAGCACCACCCTGGCGAGCACGTCCTCGCTGTCCACCGCCACCTTCGCGATGATGTCATAGGGGCCGAACAGGGAATACAGCTCGGTTATCTCGTCGATTGACTGAAGTGAGCGCTGCACATCCTGCTCCCGTGTCGGCGCAACAGAGATAAGCACATATCCGACGGTCATGTTTATGATATACAACGTCGGGTTATATTGCTTGCCCCCTCCAGGGGCTAAACCGGGGCTAAACCTTTTAATATCCTGCCGGCATGGGCATACGATAGGCATGGAGACACTGCGGCGGAAGTATCCCAAAAAGTTTGCCACCAACCTGGACAGGGTGTTCGAAACCATCCACGGCGGCGACAAGATATTCATCGGCACCGGCTGCGGCAAGCCGTCGCACCTGGTCAAGGAGCTGGCGGACTACGTCGAAAACAACCCCAAGGCGTTCGCCGACGCCGAAATCTTCCATGTCTGGACGCTCGGCGTCGCCCCCTATGTCAAGCCCAAGTTCGAGATGAACTTCCGCCACAACGCGTTTTTCATCGGTGACAACACCCGCGACGCGGTCAACCGTGGCATGGCCGACTACACCCCGATTTTTCTGTCAGAGGTGCCCGGCCTGTTCCACCGGGACGTCATCCCCGTCGACGTGGCGCTCATCCAGCTCTCGATGCCCGACGACCATGGCTACATGAGCTACGGCATCAGTGTCGACATCGTCAAATCCGCGGTCGAAAACGCCGACGTCGTCATCGCGCAGGTCAACGACAACATGCCGCGGGTGCTCGGGGAGAGCTTCATCCACATAGAGGACGTCGACTACGTCATCCCCCATGACGAGCCACTGCTGGAATACGAAACCGGCGAGCTCGATGAGACCACGGATGCCATCGGCAAAAACGTCGCCCGGCTCGTCGAGGACGGCGCCACCATCCAGGTCGGCTACGGCAACATCCCCGACGCGGTGGTCGCCAGCCTCGAAGGCAAGCGGGAACTGGGCGTCCACACCGAGCTGCTCACCGACGGCGTCGTCGAGCTCATGAAACAGGGCGTCGTCACCAACGAAAAAAAATCGATACACAGGGGCAAGGCCGTCGCCTCCTTCTGCATGGGACACAGGGAGACCTATGACTACCTCGACAACAACCCCGAGTTCGAGTTCCGCCCCATCGAGTATACCAACCGCCCGACGGTCATCGCCCAGAACCACAAGATGACAGCCATCAACACCGCCCTCGAAATCGACCTCACCGGACAGGTCACCGCTGAATCGCTCGGCCACCAGCTCTACAGCGGCATCGGCGGCCAGGCCGACTTCATGCGCGGCGCCGCATTGAGCAAGGAAGGCAAAAACATCATCGCGCTCCGCTCCACCGCCAAAAACGGCGAGGTCTCCCGCATCGTTCCCTTCCTCAAGGAGGGAGCAGGGGTCACGCTCACCCGCGGCGACGTTCACTACGTCGTCACCGAATACGGCAGCGCCTACCTCCACGGCAAAAACATCCGGGAGCGCGCCGTCGCACTGATAAGCATCGCACACCCTCGATTCCGGGAGCAGCTCCTCGAAAAAGCCAAGGAATACAACATGGTCTACCAGGACCAGATAATGGTCACCGGGCAGGGCGGCATCTACCCCGTCGACCTGGAAAAACAGGTCCATCTGCCGGATGGAAAACGGGTGATGCTCCGCCCCATCAAGCCATCCGACGAGGAGCTCCTCAAGAACATGTTCTACGACCTCTCCAATGAGACCATCTACAAGCGGTTCATGGGCGTCAAACACTATCTCCCCCGCGAGCAGCTCCACGAGCTCGCCAACGTCGACTACAGCAAAAACATGGCCATCGTCGCCGTCACCGGCGAGGAGGAACGGGAGGAAATCGTCGGCGTCGGCCGCTGGGGGCTCGACATGGACACCAACAGCGCCGAGGTCGCCTTTGTCGTCCGGGACGACTGGCAGCAGCAGGGCGTCGGCACCGAGCTCCTCAAATATCTCACCCAGATAGCCAAGCGGCGCGGCCTCTACGGCTTCACCGCCGACGTGCTTGTCAACAACCAGGGCATGCTCAAACTGTTCGAAAAAATGGACTTCGAGATGGAAAAAGAGCTCCGCGACGGGGTCTACCATCTCCGGATGCACTTCGACTGACTAATGGATTTTTTCCTCGAGCTTCCGTATCTTCCGCCGTATTTTTTCCTTTTTCCGCTCGTACTTGTTTTTCAGCCGGTCATATTTTTTCTCGGAGAGCTCCTTCCGCCGTTGCTTCAGCGAGCGCAGGTCGCCGTCGATGATGGCGCGCTGCTGGTTTAAATCCTCGATTTTTTCGACGTACTTCCGCCGTTTTTTGTCCATACAACGGTATGCATCAGCGGGATAAAATCTTTCGCCTCGTGGTGGTCATAAATCCATATATATCCTGGGGTGTTTACCCGTCCATGCAGGTATCAGCGATACCGGGCGCCGGATACGACGCCAACATCTTCCTGGCGAGCAATGAGCGGCACGTGCTCGTAGACGCGGGCACCGGATACAACAGCGAATACGTTTACAGAAAAATCCAGGAAAACATTGCGCTGGAAAACGTCGACGTCATCGTGCTCACCCATGAACATTTCGACCACTGCGGCGCCGTCGCCGGGCTGCGCGAGCGCTGCGATGCGGAGGTGTACATGCACGAGAACGGCGCGTCGGTAGTCGAGCGGGGGGAGGACTGGTCGGCCGGCTGGTTTGGCACCTCGCAGGAGCCCACCGGGGTTGACCGGCGGCTCCGGGATGGCGACATGATACCGCTCGGTGGCACATCGCTCAGGGTCATCCATACGCCGGGGCATTCCCCGGGCGGCATCTGTCTCTACGAGGCAGCGTCAAAGTCATTGTTTTCCGGCGACCTCATCTTTGCCAATGGCGGGGTCGGGCGCACCGATTTCAGGGGCGGCGACCCGGCAATGTTGGCCCGCTCAATCCATGCGCTGGACATGCCCGTCACCAACCTTTATCCGGGGCATGGGCCATACGTTGAGGGTGTCGGACAGCGCCATGTGGACATGGCCGCCCGCGCCGTGCAGGGATGGCTCGACTGACGGTGTCGTGCACACAAAATTTATAATGGCGTCCTTCTTTCGCTCTCGGTGACATCGACCGACCTTGCTCCCCTGTTCAACCCTCGAAGCGTGGCCGTTATCGGTGCCTCACATGACGAGGGAAAGATAGGGCACACGGTGCTCAGAAACATCGTCGACTCGGGATATCGGGGCTCCATTTATCCGGTGAACCCGAAGGGCGGCGAGATTCTTGGGCATCGGGTCTATGAGAACCTCGGGGGCATCGACGCCGAGGTCGACCTCGCGCTGGTCGTCGTGCCGGCCAAAATAGCGGTCGACGTCATCCGTCAGTGCGCCGAGCACGGCGTAAAATTCGCCATCGTCATCACTTCCGGCTTCTCGGAGATCGGCAACATCGAGGCGGAACGCGAAATGGTCAGGACGGCCAGGGAGCACGGCATGCGCATCCTTGGCCCCAACGTGTTCGGATTGTTTTCTGCGGCTGCGTCGATAAACGCGACCTTTGGCCCCTCGGACATCCGGCCGGGGAACATCGCCGTGATCTCGCAGTCGGGCGCCCTGGGCATCGCCATGATCGGCAAGACGGCCGAGGAGAACATGGGGCTGTCGACGATCGTGTCGATTGGCAACAAGGCCGATATCACCGAGGCTGAGATTCTTTCATATGTTTTCAACGATGACATCACCGACGTCGTCTTCCTGTACATGGAGGGGCTGGACAACGGGCGGGAGTTCATGGACCTGGTGCAGCAGAAACCCGAGGGCATGAACGTCGTCGCCATCAAGGCTGGCCGTTCAGAGGTGGGCGCCCGGGCGGTTGCCTCGCATACGGGCTCGCTCGCCGGCGCCGACAAGATTTTTGATGCCGCTTTCAGACAGGCCGGCGTACTCCGTGCCGAGAGCCTTGAGGAGGGGTTCAACTGGGTGACGACGCTGTCCGCCTGCCCCAGGCCGGCGGGTGATAACGTGGTCATCGTGACCAACGGCGGCGGCATCGGCGTACTGGCGGCAGATGCCTGCGAAAAATATGGCGTCTCGCTGCTCAGCGACATGGAACTCCTGGAGGACACGTTTGGCGACGTTTTGCCCGCGTTTGGCTCCTACCGCAACCCGGTCGACCTGACGGGGCAGGCCGGCGGCGACGAGTACCGTGAAGCGCTCGAGCGAGCATTGCAGCGGGACGACATCGACGCGGTCATCGCCCTGTACTGCCAGACGGGGCAGTCCCCGCTTGACCCCATCCGTGAAACGTTTCTTGACATCCAGGAAAAATACGGCGATGAAAAGCCCATCGTGTACTCGTTGTTCGGCGGCGATCAGACCGACGAGGTGCTCCGCGACCTGACGACCAACGGGCTGCCGGCCTTTGACGACGTCGAGGACGCGGTGTCGTCGCTCAACGCGCTCTACCGGGCATATACGCCCCGTGAGGCACAGGTGGCGGAGGACGTTTCGTTCGACGAAAAGCGTATCGCCGGGGTCATCGAACGTGTCGCCGGCGAAGGGCGCGGGCAGCTCCTGGGCACCGAGGCGAAGGAGATCATGGACGCCCTCGGCCTGCATGTCCCGCCGTTCCGGGTCGCCCGGACCATCGACGAGGCCGTCGAGGCGGCGAACGACATCGGCTACCCGGTGGTCATGAAGGTGGTGTCGGAGGACATCGTGCATAAGACGGACAGCGGCGGCGTGCTCCTCGACCTTGAAAACGAGAGCGAGGTGGTGGAGGGCTACGAGGCTATCATCCGGAGCTGCCGGCAGCATGCCCCCGATGCGAACATCCGCGGCGTCGAGGTCGTGAAAATGGTGCCCGAGGGCGTGGAGACCATCATCGGCTCGACGACCGACCCGTCGTTTGACAAGACGTTGATGTTTGGGCTGGGCGGCATCTATGTCGAGGTGCTCAAGGACGTCGCGTTCCGGGTTGCGCCGGTCAGCAAAAAAGAGATAGCGAAAATGATACGGGAGATCAGTTCCTTCCCGTTGCTGCTCGGCGTTCGGGGCGAGGGACGGAAGGACATCCCGGCGGTCATCGACGCCATCTACCGGGTCGGCATGCTCGTCGACCGTTTCCCCGAGATATCTGAGCTTGACGTGAACCCCCTGATGGTCTACGAGGACGGGGCAAAAGTTATAGACGCACGTATAAATATAGAGGTGGAAGAAACATGAAGACAATAGTAACGGCATCGGTGTCCCCCAACGCAGGAAAGAGCACCGTCGCCCTTGGTATCGCGCAGCAGCTGAATGGTTCCATCGGCTACATGAAACCGCTGGGCGACAACCAGATATACAAAAAAAAGCGGCTGGTTGACTACGATGCGGCGCTGTTCAAAAAGGTGTTCGCCATGGACCAGCCGATAGAGGAGTTCACCGTCGGATTTCATTATTCCAAGATAGCGCATGCCTTCCCGGACATTCCCGGGGAGCTGCGCCGCCGTGCTGACACGCTCTCGGAAGGACGCGACGTGTTCCTGGTGGAGGGCAGCTACGACCTGGTCCACGGCATCTCGCTCGGCCTGGACACGTTTTCGGTTGCACGGGAGCTCGACGGCGGCGTGGTGCTCGTGCTCACCGGCGAGGCCTCGGACATGCTGGACGACCTGGTCTTCGCACATCGCGCCGCGGTGCATGACGACGTCGACATCGTCGGCGCCGTGCTCAACCGCCCCAAGGAGGAGGACATGCATCATGTCGAGGAGGCGCTCGAGGAGCGCGGCATTCCATTGCTGGGTGTCATGCCCTATCTCGAGGAGCTCGACACTATGCAGGCCAGCTACCTGGCAGACAAGCTGTTCGCCAGGGTCGTCGCCGGCGCCGATGGCATGGACAATCCCATCCAGCACATCCTCATCGGCGCGCTGTCCGCAAGCCAGATACAGCGCCATCCCGATTTCAAGAAGAAAAAAAAGCTGATTATCACCGGCGGCGACCGGACCGACGTCATCGCCGCCTCGCTCAAGGACCCCAACACCTCCTGCGTTTTGCTGACCAACAACATCGTCCCGCCCTCCAACCTGACGGCGCGGGCGGACAAAAAAAACGTGCCGTTGCTGTCGGTCAGGCTGGACACCTACACCGCCGCTCAGAAGGTCGAGCGCATCGAGTCAATCATTTTGCCGGATGAAACCGACAAGGTGGAAACAATCAAGGGAGCCGCGGGCCATCTCGACCTGTCGCCGCTCACCGGATAAAATTTACGGATACAGCGGGGCTAGCTCTGCAGATGGTCGATGGCCATGCCGGCGAACTTTTTGAAGGATACGATGCGGTCGACGACCCGCTCTGCGCCGACGTCGCGGAGGCGGTCACCCCAATCGGTGTCGCTCCAGGCGGTGTAGCCCCATATCACGGCGCCGCCGTCGATGTCCAGGATTGTCTCGGCGGTTCTGACGCCGTCGAGCCGGTCGTCCTCCCCGCGGCGGTGTGCATCCACGATTTTTTGGTCGGCGTTGCTCCCTGACAGGTTGAGGTCCATGACGACCAGCGCCGGCGTGTCACCGCTTTCGGCGAGCTCCCGGTATGTTTCGATGGCTGCCTCGCCGCTCAGCGCGCTGACGACCTTGACGCCGTCGGTGCGCTCGAGGTATGCCTTCAGGATTTCCTGGATGTCGGGTTCGTCGTCGACCACCAAAACAGTTTTAATCATTTTTGGGTCATCCTCCATGTTTTTTGCCGCCCCCGCTGCGGGGCTTCTTTCCCGGGTCTATAACATGTGTTGGCATATAAAATGTATGTGCACGTCTCGCTCCTGCGGTCAGCCCTGCTCCGCCCGGGGAAGCCGGATAACGAACACTGTGCCCTGTGGCTCGTTGTCCATGACGGAGACGGAGCCGCCGTAGCGCTCTATCGTCTGCCTGACGATGTACAGTCCCAGCCCGGAGCCGCCGGTGTTTCCGTGGCTGTACCGCTCGGTGAACACCTGCTCCTTGACGTTGTCGGGGATACCCGTTCCGTCGTCGGCGACGCGAAGCTCGACCATGTTATCGTGGCTGCTAATGCCGATGTGGATGCTGCTGGCGTCCGCGTGCTGGACCGCGTTTCGCACGAGGTTTTCCACCGCCGGGTATATGGCGTCGTCAGCGAGCGCCGTGCCTTTACCCTTGATTGAGCAGTCCAGCGGGCAGTCCGCTATGGCTTCCTCCGCTACCTCGTGCAGGTTGCAGGGCTGCAGCCTGCCGCTGGAGCCCACCAGTGATTCCAGCTCTCGCATCCGCTTGATGAGCTGCATGCCCTTGCGGATGTGGCTGTGAGCCGTCTCATGAAATGACGGGTCGTTTTCCTGCACGAAGAGCTCGAGGGCGCTCTCGGTGATGCTGAGATGGTTGAGGATGTCGTGGCGCATGATCTTGTTGATGAGCCGGAGCGTGTCGTTGAGCCGGGCGACCTGTTCCTCCGCCTGTTTGCGCTCGGTGATGTCTTCGACGGTGCCCAGATAGTATTGCACCTCGCCGCTGTCATTTTGTATGGCCCTGGCGTTTTCCCTGACGTGGAGCGTGCTGCCATCCTGTTTTTTCCAGGAGGACTCGAGCCCGGATACCCTGCCCTTGCTCTCGATTTTTTGTTTGAAACGCTGCCGGTCGTAGGATGGCTCGAATCCTTCCTCCTCGAGGTTTCGCTCCCTCAGCTCGTCGAACGTGTCGTAGCCCAGCATGTCGAGCATCGCCGGGTTGGCCATCAGGATGTGGCCGTCGGGCGTGGTCTTGTAGATGCCGACCATCGCGTGCTCAAAGATGGCCCGGAACCGCTCCTCGCTTTCCCGCAGCTTCTCCAGCAGCTTTCGTTGTTCCGTGACATCCCGGCACACGAGCAGTATCTGCAGCTCGTTTCCATCCGGGGACTTCACGAGGTCGGCGGTCGCGTCGACGTGGTGCCACTGGCCGTCGACGTCGGGAAACCGGAAGCTAACCCGTTCTGTGACACCCTTTCGGTACAGCCCGACGGCGTCGCGCAGCTTCATCTTCACATATTTCCTGAGCAGCGGCTGCAGCTTTTCCCGGTCGTCCGGATGTATCATGGAAAGACCCGACTTCCCGATGAGGTCCGCTGGCTCGTAGCCGAGCTGCCGATGCGACGGGCTGACATACTGGTATTTGCCCTTCCAGTTGACGATGGAGATGTAGTCGCTGGTGTTCTCCGCGATGAGCCTGAATTTTTTCTCGCTTCGCTGGAGCTCCTGCTCCGTCCGCTTTCGCTCGGTAATGTCGCGCACCACGCAGATGAGACCGCCGTCGTCGAGCATGGTCAGCGAGAGCTCCTGCGGAAACCTGTCGCCGTTTTTTTTCAGCCCGACGGCCTCGCCCCGCCATTTGCCCAGTTGATGGAGCGTCGGCATGATGTCCTCCTCGAACCGCTGTTGCTCCGCCCTGTCGTACAGCTTTTTCCATGATTCCCCGATGAGCTCCCCGGGGTCGTCGTAGCCGTATATCCTGGCGTGGGCGTCGTTCACGTACACGTAGCGCTCCTCCTCGTCGAGGATGGCGATGCCGTCCATGGAGGCGGCGATGCCGGCGGAATGATGCCTGAGCTGTTCCTCTATCTCTTTCCGCCTGGTTTTATCGCGGATGACAGAGACCACGCTGCCGTCGCCGACGGGGATCATCCGGGCCTCGAACCGCCGTGGTTCTCCCCGAACCGATAGCTCGTATTCGTAACGCTGCATCTCACCGGTGGCGAGCGCCCGTTCGATGTGGTACATGGTCGTCTCGGCGAGCTCCTTTGGCACGACGTCGCGGATGTGTCTCCCCATGAACTCGTCGGGAGCCCGGTACAGGTCCGCGCGGGCGCCCCGGTATCCGACGATGACGCCGTCCCGGTCGAAATGGAACATGAGGTCGGGAATCGCGTCGAGCAGCGCCCGGCTGTGTGCCTCGCTCGCCTGGAGCGCCCGCTGTGCCAGTGTTCGTTCCACCACGGCGGCAGTCTGCTTGATGATGGCCTCGATGGCCTCTCGATGTCGGAGCGAGGCATGGGCGGGGAGCAGGATGATGGCGCCGCCGAACGGGGTGTGGTCGATGGCGAAGCCCATGGCGTAGATGGCGTCTATGTCAAGGAGGCGCTCAATCGCGGTGCAGACCGGTCGGGGTATCTTCCGGGTGGAGAGGGCGTGGAGCCCGCCGGGCATGTCGACCAGCCGGCCGGCGGTGAACAGCTCCCGCTCTCGTTCGGTCATGTCATCAACGGAGAACGACAGCCGCTCAGGGTTCATGCCGACCAGGCGGGTGAGCCGTTCGAGGTACGGTGAAAACCCGGCAGTGTACTGTATCCTGATGTCCCCGGATGGCTCATCGGGGGCGGTCACGATGACATATGCCTCGGGGTTGAATGCCATGATGGCGTCGCCCGTCAGGCCGCATACGTCCCGGATGGTGTCGCATTTGCTCAGCTTCATGGCCGTGTCGGATATGACCTGCATTTCCTCGGCTGATGTACGGGCCTGATGCTCTTTTCGTTTCTGTTCCGTGATGTCGCGGGCGAAGCCGAGGATTTTTCCGTCGGGAAGCCGCACCGCTTTTATCTGAGCGTATCTCGTGTCGCCGTCCTTTCCTTTGACGGCTATTACATAGGGCGGGACGTCGTCTCCCCGGCGGCGATGCTTGAAGTGCTGCAGCGCTTTTTCTTTGCTTTCCTCGCTGAGAAATGGCACCTCGCTGAAATGGCGGCCGATGAGATCCTCCTTTGCATGCCCGGTGACGGTGAGATGGTTGATCGTTTCGAACACGCCGTCTTCGTCGAGCAGGAACACCGTGTCGGGGGTGAGCTCGAAGAGCTGCCTGAACCGGGGTGTGCCGTTTTGGGCGTTTTCCCCGGCCCGCTGTTGGTGGGTGATGTCCAGCGTGATTGTGATTGCTCCGACGACCCGGCCGTTTTCGTCGTGGAGCGGTATTGCTCGCACCAGCCAGGTTTGCCCGTCCGCCGTCGCTATTTCATCCTGTCGGGGTTCATCGCTCTGCAATGCTGCCTCGACGGGGCATGATGGACATGGTGTTTTCCGGCGGGCCCAGATGCGGTGGCAGGGTTTTCCCCGTAGGTCATCGAGCTCGCTGTCGACGGAGCGGGCGGCCGCCCTGTTCGCCCAGAGTATCCTGTGCTCGGTGTCCTGGGCGACGATGGGCTCGGACAGCGTGTCCAGCAGCGGTTTTGCCTCCTCAAGCTGGTGCAGGTGATATGCCTCGTGCGGATGTGCGTTGCAGTCTGCATCTGGCATGGTTTTCCCGTGTCTCTCCCCACCCCGTCGCAATCAGTCCTGCTAATAACATGAGTTATGCTAATAAAATGTTTACGGTGTTAACGGATGCTCCGGGTGGAATGTTCCGTTAATTTTATTAGCGCTCCCGGCGTTATCCAGCCATGCGGAAGCTCGCCGTCGTGCTCGTCCTCATGCTCCTCGCGCTGCCATTGACCGGCTGCCTTGACAGCGGCGATGCAGAGCCATCGGTCGTTGCACGCCAGTGCTACCCGGAGATATACCGGCCGGCATGCGAGATATCCGACATCCAGCAGAACGGCCTCCCCGCGGTGGACATCCAGTATGAACATGCAGGCGACCGGATGGACAACGTCAGCGTCGGCGACATGGTGTTTCTCACCTACCAGGTGTTCCTGCACAACGCTCCATCGTTCGAGGGCACCGCCCACTGCCTGGTCGACGGGCGGGAGCTGTCGCCGCGCGACCGGCAGCACCGCTATCTCCCGACCGACGGCGACCAAAACGAGGCGCTCGGCCTGCCCGCCCTCACCACCGAGCAGCGGACGGTCAACGAAGGCAGCGTCTACACGTTCCGGTGGCCCTACCGCTTCGCCAGCTACGGAGACCACAGCATCGAATGCTACATCGAAGATGGCAATGGCACCCGGCATGCAAACATCAGCCGCACCGTCTCCGTTGACTACGCAGCGACGGACGACGACAGATGGGGACTCATCATCGGCGCCGATCCCGTGGACAACGAGATAGCGGCATGGAAGGACGGCGTCATGGCCTTCGACACCCTGTACACCCATTACGGCATTCCCCGGGACAACATCCTGTACCTGTCCAACGGCTGCGCCACCCGCAGCAACGTCACCGCGGCGATGGACTGGCTGGGCAGCCACACCGGCCAGGCGTCACGGCTCGTCTTCTGGATATCGGGACACGGCGGCATCGAATGGTGGGGCGACGACGACAGGGAGCCGCGCGACGGCACCATCCAACTCTGGGACGGCGTGCTCTACGACGGCGACGTTGCCTCCTTTTTCGCCGACACAGGCTCCATGAACATCCTGTCCGTCGTCGACACCTGCTACTCGGGCGAGTTCGGCGGCCCCGACGACCTCGAAAGCGTAGCAAACCTGTTCAGCGACGACCCAAACATGGAAGAAGACGGCCGGGTGCTCGTCACCGCCTCGACCACCTTCAACAGGGCCATCGCGACAGAGGACGGCGGTATCCTCACCATGCTCATGGCCGGCGCCCTCCAGGGCATCACGGACCGCGGCGGCGACACGGCCGACTTCAATGACGACGGCGTCATCACCGCGGAGGAAGCCGCAACATGGGCCGTGCTGCACATCAATCTGCAGCTCAGGTACGGCTTCGCGCAGATGAACGACTGCCACCAGGGAGACCTCACCTTCGCACAATGAAGATAACGCCGATAGCGGCGGAATCACTCGGCGTCCGCTCGATGGCCCTCATCGTATCCACCCCGGACGTCACCGTTTTCATCGACCCGGCGGCAGCGCTCGGCCCTCAGCGATACGGCCTGGAGCCACATCCACGGGAGCTCCAGGCACTCGACGACGCGGAGCAGCGCATCAGCCGCCACCTCGACAGATGTGACGTCGTCGCCATCACCCATTACCATTACGACCACGTCGCACGCGACGGCTCATGCTATGACCACGCGACGATATATGCCAAGGACATCGACAGCCACATAAACAGGAGCCAGCAGAAACGGGCTGCCACGTTCGCCGGACAGCTCGACGAGACGCCCGTGTACTGCGACGGCCAGGCATATACCCATGGAGACACCACGCTGCGGTTCTCCCCGCCGATGCCCCATGGCCCGCCGGAAACAAGGCTCGGCTACGTGACCATGCTCACCGTCGAAGCAGATGGGCGGCGCCTGCTGTACACCTCCGACGTCCAGGGGCCCGTGGACGACAGCGCCGCCGAGTATATCATCGGGGAGCAGCCCGACCTCGTCGCCGCCGACGGGCCACCCACCTATCTGCTCGGCTTTCGCTTTTCCCGTGCAAACCTGGAGCGGGCGGAGGCAAACATGTGCCATATCATGGGCGAGACGGGCTGCCAGCTTTTGCTCGACCACCACCTGCTCCGCGAGCAGCGCTACCGGAAGCGGCTGCCCCGGCTGTATGATGCCTATGGCGAGCGCATCCAGACCTACGCGGAACATCTCGGCATGGACAACCGCCTGCTCGAGGCACACCGCCGTGAGCTCTGGCAGGAGTGAAGCGAAGATTATTTTTACCGCCAGCGGATGCACTACCAATGAAACACGTCGCCGCGTTCATCGTCGCCATTTTTGTGCTGTCCGGAGCCGCCGCGGCGCTCACCCCCATGGAGATGCGCGCCGGCGAGGGCGTTCCCATGATGTCGGACAGCGCCGTCCAGTACGGTCAGGGCTACCGGTACAACGCCCAGGGACTCATCTACGTCCACATCGAGGGCGACGCACTCGAACGGGGCCGGCAGCACGGCCACCTGCTCTACCCAGAGATCATGGACATGCTCTCCCGGTGGGCGAACACCATTCACAACGCCCCCGTGATGGGCAGCCTCCACGTCAACCAGACGTCTGAGCGCTACCAGCAGATATCGCAACGCTGGTGGACGTTTTGCCGCAGCCGCTGCATGAACATCTTCTGGGAGCACTACCCGGTGGAATACCAGCGGGAGGTCAAGGGCATCGCCCAGGGTGTCGCCAACCGCGGCGGGCGGCTGTATGGCGAGCCCGTCACCTATCAGGATATCCTGACGCTCAACGAGATGTACGAGTTCATGTCGATGCTGGTGAACCCCATGAAAAGCATCCATCCACTCCGCAGCCTTTACTATGACCTGCTCGGCGTCGCGCCGGAGCTCGAGGAAAAACAGGCAGCGTTCATCACGTCCATGGTCAGCCAGCCGCCGGCGCATCACTGCAACGGCTTCATCGCCACGGGCGACGCGACCACCAATGGGCAGATGGTCGCCGCCGATTCCGTCTGGTTCGGCAGCTGGTGGTACAGCTACTATATCGCGCAGCGATGGAACGTCATCATGGACATCGACCCGGCGAGGGGCAACCGCGTCGTGATGGGCACCTCGCCCGGCCTCATCTGGAGCGACGAAGACTACTACCAGAACGACAGGGGATTGGTACTCATCGAGACCACCTGCCCGCAGGGGATCTGGAAAAAAAATGGGCTGCCCCTTGCTGTCCGGGCGCGAACGGCGATGCAGTATGGCAGCACCGTTGACGACGCCATCGAAGCATTGCGGGGGAACAACAATGGTATCATGAACGCGGTCTGGCTCATCGGTGACGCCACCACGGGCGAAATCGCGCGCTTCGAGCTCGGGCTCTACGAGAGCGCGGTCTGGCGGACAAAAAACGGGTTCTACTGGTCTGCCAACAATCCCATGGACGCGTCGGTGCGGCGCGAGCAGCTCCGGCTGGAGAGCGCCAAGGGTGTCCTGTTCCGGGCGTTCAACATCCTGTTCAACACCTCCGGCTATGAGTACTACACGTTGCAGTATCATCCATCGCCCCGGGATATCAGGTTCGAGGAGATGGGCAACGAGTACTACGGGAACATCGATGCCGAGATCGTGAAAAAAATCATGTCGACGCCGCCCATGACCGATTTCACAAGCGACTGCAAGCTCACCGACAGCTATCTGCTCGAGGACAACGGCCTGTGGGCCTTCTGGGGCAACACGGGCGGCCGGGTCTGGAACACCTCGGCGCTGCAGCCAAACCTCCGCGGCATCGTCGACGTGCCCCCGGCGGGATGGGTCCGCATGTATGGCATGTCCGACGGTGCCTCCTTTGCATATCGGCCGGCCAACGCGACCGGCGGCGGTGTGCTTGCATGGGAGAGCAACACCTCCACGCCCCGCTACGGAAGCCCCGCAGTCGCCGCCGACAACGGCACCGTCTACGTGGCAAGCGGCAGCATGATTGAGGCGCTCGATGCCGATAGCGGCGCTCGGCAGTGGAGCCACCGTGTCGGCATGCAGGCGGTTCGGCCATGCGTCCACGATGGCATCGCCTATGCCGGAAGTGCTTCAGGTCTTTTTGCCCTCGACGACGGCAGCGTGGTGTGGAGCCATGACGGCCAGGTGTGTTCCCAGCCGGTCTACCACGACGGCATGGTCATCGCGGGGGGGAACGGCACCGTGTCCTGCCATGCAGCAGCGGATGGCTCCCTGCGGTGGACGACACCGGTGAACGGTTCGGCCTCTGTCTCACAGGTGATGGACGACCATGTTTACGTGGCGGCGGGACGCACCTGCTATGCCCTCGACCTGGAGGATGGCTCCGCCGTGTGGACGTTCGCCGCCGGTGCGCCGGTGACCGCTGCACCGGCAGCGCGTGATGGCACCGTCTATGTTGGAAGCTGGGACAACAATCTCTATGCGCTGGATGCAGCCGACGGCGAAATGGTATGGAAACGTGCGACTGGCTGGGGGGTGGACACCACGCCGGCGGTCGACGACGACCGCGTCTATGCGGGCTCGATGGACAACGGCATGTACTGTTTCGACGCCGCATCGGGCGACCTCGTATGGATGCACAGCCATGCCTCCGCCGTTCATTCCTCTCCCATGCTGTACGGCGACTACGTGATGTACGGCTGCGACGACGGCCATGTGTACGCGCTGAACAGGACGACGGGGGCCATGGGATGGAGCTACGCCCCGGCGTATTCGATGCAGCGCGATGTCTACAACTTTGTGACTACGCCCATCCGCTCGACGCCTGCCCTGGACGGGCAGACCTGCTACATCGGCGCCGCCGGCCACGTGTATGCGCTGGATGCGCAGACGGAGCCATGGCCCGCTGACATCGGAACGGACGAGGAGGCAGGAGGCGCCGGCATTGTCTGGTGGACTGTTGCCATCATCATTGGCGCGGCAGCCGGCGCCACCGGATACCTCTGGTATCACCGCCGCCGGTCGGGTTCACCCAGCCAATAAAATATGGCCCGATGTTGGGTCTCCCGGCGCCACTTTTTTTGACCGTATACCAGCATTCCTGACGCGGTTACGGAGCCGCGACATAGATGTGGGCCTCGTCGACGCCCTTCAGCGCCTTGAGCCGGTAATAGGCGGTGCCGACATCCTGGATGTCCCCGGAAAACATGAGCACCTCGCAGCATGAACAGGCGGCGGCGTCGAAATCCGAGTGCATGAAGCTCCGGAAGATGTCCATGTGCTGATGGCGGACCGCCGAGACCTGCCCGGCGGCGTCATGTTCGTAGAGCAGCGTGATGACGCCCTCGACGACGCCGCGGCGCTCGTCAAGACCGGCTTTTTCCCTGAGCAGCGCCCTGACGGCGTCGCGGACGAGCTCCGACCGGCTCCGGTAGCCCATTTCCGATGCTGCGGCCCGGATGGCCTCGTCCATCTCCGCCGGGATGCTCATGGACACGACCCGGGCCTGGCCGTCAGCGGTCATCCTGTCCTCCGGTACAGCGCCGCGAAGATGAACAGCGCGGCGGCGGTGAACACGATGACCCCGCTGGTCGCCACGTCGTAGACGGCCGACAGCGAGATGCCGAGGAACATGCTGAGCAGGCCGACGCCCACGGCCGCCATCGTGGTCCGGCGAAACGAGAGATTGAACTGCAGCGCCGTCAGCCCGGGCAGCACTATCAATGCGACGACGAGGATGATGCCGATAACCTTGATCGACAGCGTGACCGTCGTTGCGACCAGGATGTGGAAGCCCACCGACAGCGGGGTCACCGGGATGCCCATCAGCCGTGCTGCCTCCTCGTCGAACGTGATGGACAGCAGCTCCTTGTGGAACACGCCCAGGAACAGCGCCGCAGCGATGCTCAGCCCCGATACGATAACGAGATCGGTTTGGTCGATGGTGAGGATGGAGCCGAATAGGTAGCTGAACAGCTCGACGTTGAAACCGCCCGCAAGGCTGATGATGACCAGGCCGCCGGAAAACCCGAGGGCGAGCATCACGGCGATGGCCGCATCGGAATGCGCGATGCCCCTGCGTCGCATGAAGGCAATGCCCAGCACCGCCACCGTGGACACCACCCAGGCGGTGAGCAGCGGGTTGACATGCAGCAGCAGCCCCAGTGCGATGCCCCCGAAGGCGGTATGGGCGATACCGTCACCGATCATGGTCTCCCGCCGCAAAATCAAGAAAAAGCCGACCCAGGCGCAGGCAAGCGCGGTGAGCAGGCCGCCGAGCAGCGCATGCTGGAAAAACTGGTAGCCGAGCAGCCGGGGCAGGTCGAGCAGGGTCAGGCTACTCATCGGCGAACACCCCCGTGCATTCATGGCGGTGGAACACGAAATGGAAATGGTCGCCGTAGACCTCCCGGAGTATCTCGTTGGGCTCCAGATCCTCCGTGATATCCGCGCTGTAGACCTCCCGGTTGACGCACATCACCTTGGACATCCGGCAGAAGACGGCCGCCAGGTCATGCGACACGATGACGATGGTGAGATCCCGTGCCTCGTTCAGGTCGCTGAGCTTTTTGTAAAACCGCTCCTGCGTTTCCGCGTCGACGCCGGTGACGGGCTCGTCGAGCAGCAAAATCTCGGGGTCGCGGACGAGCGCCTTGGCGACGAACACCCGCTGTTTTTGCCCGCCGGAGAGACGGCCGATGTGCCGGTCCGCCAGGTCGTCCATCTCCATCAGCGCCAGGGTTTCGTCGACCGCGTGCCAGTCATCCCGGCTGAGCGGCCGGCCGAGCCTGCCCCGGGTGATGCGACCCAGCCCGGTGAGCTCCCGGACGGTGAGCGGAAACGACGCGTCGAAGCTGAGGGAGTCCTGCGCCACGTAGGCGATGCGCTCCCATTCCGAGAACGCCTGCTTGTCCCGGCCGAACAGCCGGACGGAGCCGCTCGCGGCGGGGATGACGCCGAGGAGCGCCTGCAGCAGCGTTGTTTTGCCGCCACCGTTCGGTCCGATCATGCCGACGTAGTCGCCGCGTTCGATGGTGAAGGATGCGTCGCTGATGACCGTGGCGCCCGAGCGGGTGACCGTGAGCGCTTCGGCCTCGACAGCCGGGGCGGTCATGCGTCCAGCCCCTGTTTCAGGTTGTCGAGGTTGGTTTCCTGCTGGCCATGGTAGTCCAGGCCGTCGACGGGCCCGAGCATGAGATACAGCTCGAGCACCTCGGCGTCATGGTCCGTTTTAGCCTGGAGGGTGCGCTCCAGCATGCCGGCATAGGTGTCTGCGTAGACGGGGTCGACGTAGATGGTGTACACCTGTTCTTTTTCCATCCGGTCGACGAGGGCCGCGATGGCCGGGGTGCCGGGCTGCTCGTCCCCGGACAGCCCGATGACGCTCTGCTGCTCGAAGCCATATCGGTCGGCAAGGTAACCGTAGGCGGCATGGGTGACGAAGATGACGTTTTTCTGCCGGTCGGCGAGCTCCTGCCGGTAACGGGTGTCGAGGTCGGTGAGCCGCTCTCTGAGCTGCTTCCAGTTGTCCGTGTAGCTGGAGGCATTGGCCGGGTCACGTGTTGCGAGCGCCTGGTAGATGGCCTGCGCCTGCTGCCGCGCCGCGTAGGGGCTCACCCAGGTGTGCGGGTCGATGTCTCCGTTGGCGGTGCGCAGTGTGACGTTGGCAGTGGTTTCGACGACTGTTTTGCCCGTGGTGGAGAGTGCCGGGAGTATGTCGTCTTCGAACCAGTGGTCGAGATTGGCGCCGTTGTAGAGCAGCACATCGGCATCGTCGGCCTGGAGGATGTCGGCGGTGCCGGGCTGCCATGCGTGTATCTCGGTGTTGGATGGTACGAGCGTGTCGACGGTGACGTGGTCGCCGCCGATTTCTTCGGCGAGGTAGGCGAGCGGGTAGAAGGTCGCCATGACCGTTGTCCTTTCGTCGCTGTCGTCGGGCTGCATCTGGATGACGGCGCCGATGATGACCGCTGCCGCAACGGCGATGGCGGCCACGAGCAGCAGGATTTTCATGCCTCGCTGTCTGGCTGACGGGTTCATATCCTATACCATACCCGTGCTATTTTATTAATTTTTCCCGATTTTTTAATAAAGCTGCCGGTCGGGGTTGTAACATTTATACACACATCGTCGTTACGCCACCATGCATACACACATCGGCCTGGCCGCAACCTTCTGCGTCCTCCTGCTGGCGACACCTGCATCTGTCGCGATTACATCCGTGGAGGCGGACGCCGACAGCGGAACACCCGACATCCTCGACATGCTCGAACAGGTCAACGAAACAATGGTCTTCCATTATCTCGACACGCTCATGTCGTTCGGGCCCCGATACACCGGCTCCGCGAACTGCTCCGCTGCCGCCCGATGGATACACGACGAGTTCACCGCCATGGGCTTCCCTGCCCGTTTCCATGAATGGCGCTATGCCGGTTTTAGCAGCCAGAACGTCGTCGCCACCCTGAACGGCAGCGACAACACCGAAATCATCCTGTCTGCCCACTACGACTGCACCCCCGGGTCGCTGGGCGCCGACGACGACGGGTCAGGCATAGCGGCCATGATGGCCGCGGCAGAGATCATGAGCCAGCACACATTCAACCACACCGTCCGGTTCATCGCGTTCTCAGGCGAGGAAGTCGGTACCTACGGCAGCTTTTGCTATGCGCGGCAGGCCTACCGACGCGGCGATGACATCAGAGCCGTGGTCAACCTCGACATGGTCGGCTATGCCAACACCTCCCGCGGCGGCGACATGGTCCGGATGTTCAGCACGCCACGCACCCAATGGCTCGCCGATTTCTCGAGCACCGTTGCAGCACGCTATCCATCACTGGACATGTCCGTCGACGTCGTGCCCAACTACCGCGGCGCCGACCACCAGGCATTCCTCGACTACGGATACGACGCGGCATTCTACGCACACGTCGACGGCTACCCCTGGGCCAACTCGCCCGGGGACACGCCCGACCACCTCAACCACACCTACCAGGTCAAGGCCACCAAGTACTTCCTGGCGCTCACCGCCGAGCTCGCCGTGCAGTCCATCCCGCTGCAGGTCGGGCTCACCGCGCCGCATGAGGGACAGCTCTACCTGGGCGATCTGCCATTGCTGGAAATCGCCGGCGGCCGACTCTGGCACAGCGGGCTTCGCGGCACCACGGTGCTGCTGGGGAGTGCCACCGCACGGGCAACGGTGTCACACATGCACGAGGTGGAGCGGGTTATCTTTTGCATCGACGACATCTTTATCTCCTGGGACAGCACCCCGCCCTACGAATGGCATATCCAGGGAAAACATGCACCGCCGCTTGGGCGGCATACGCTCCGGGTCATCGCCTACGACAGCATGGGCAATGTTGCCAGCGACGAGATGGACATCTTCATCGTGACCCTCGCCTACCAGTACGCGCCGTGGGCATGACCGGGCAGGGGCACAAGCTTTATATGCAAATATCCCATAATAATTACATGTCTGTTATAAAGAGCATCGAACTGGTGGGCAGCTCACCGGACACCTTCGAGGACGCGGTCAACACCGCCATCAGCGAGGCCAAAAAAACCATCCGCAACATCCGCCGGGTCAAGGTAGACGACATGGAAGTCCTCATAGAAAACGACGAAATCGTCTCCTACCAGGCAAAAATCAAGCTCTACTTCATGGTAGAGCGCTAAAAACGGAGGAACAATGCCCGAATACAGCACCATCTCGATACCAAAGGACCTTCACCGGGAGATAGAGGAGCTCATAAAAGACAACCCCGGACTCGGCTACTCGAGCGTCGCCGAGCTCTGCAAGGAAGCCATCCGCCTCCGCCTCTCAGAGGTCCGCATGGAACAACGTGAGGGCATGCTCAGCGAGGTCGAGGTCGAAGAACTTCTCGAGACGCTCGAGCGAAGCCTGCGCGAAGAATAACCACATGCGCATCCTGGCAGCCGCGGACTTCCACGGAAAACCCTTCCGCTACCAGGCAGTCAGGGAAGCGGCGGCGGAGGTGCAGCCAGACATCGCCGTTCTGGCGGGCGACGTCAATGGCAGCGCCGACCTTTTCAGGCTGCTGAACAAGCTCGATCTGCCCACGCTCGTCGTCCACGGCAACATGGACAGCATCAGCATCCGGGAGCCCATCACGGACACCGGCGCCATTTTTTTGCACAACCATGCCTATATTCACGACGACGTTTCCTTCATCGGCATCGGTGGTGCATCTCCGCAGACCGATGTTGTTACCATGCACGGAAGCAACGAACAACAGCGGCTGGATAAAACGACATGCGACATCCTCGTCACCCATGTCCCGCCGAAGGGCGTCAAGGATGCAGCGATGCTCGGCCGGCACATCGGCAGCGACTGGGTCCGCACCTTCGTCATGGAACGGGAGCCACGCCTCGTCATCTGCGGGCATGTCCACGAGGACCGCGGGCACGCCTGGCTCAACAGGACAATGGTCGTCAACTGCACCATCGGCAAAGGCGGCGCCTGCTCCATCATCGATATCAACAGGGATGTGTCCGTCCGGCATGTATAGCTAGACGTGATGGCGGACGTTGACCGCCTCACCTTTTTCGTTCTCCCGCATCTCGGCACCGTTCATCGCTGCCTCCCCAATGCCGCGGATGTCGCCGTCATGGAGCACGACGACCTCGTCACCACACCGGATACCCGGGTCGGCGTCAACCACCCCGACGGCGAACACCGAGCCCAGCGGCACAAAATCCTCGATTTCAACCCAGTAGCCGTCCAGGCCGGCGAGCCAGCAGGCGCCATCCAGCGTCAGCGAAAACAGGCCGCGCTCGGGTACAAACATGCCCATCTGGACATCGTTGTCAAACACCCGGAACCGGGGATACCGTCCCCGCACCGTCATGCCATCGAGCAGCCCGGCGCTCCCAAACTGGTACCGGAGCAGCGCTCCCGTCCATTCACGTTTCCTCATCTGCCAGGAAACACTGTCATACGGGGCAGTTTCCTGCCGGAGCATGTCGGTGAGCGCGTCCAGCGACCCACGCGAGGTCGGATGCCCCCGGCAGGTGTTCACGGCGTCGATGTCCACAAAACTGGCAATGTCATTCGGGAGATGCTGTACGACCAGGTCATACTGGTTTTGCTCCAGGAATTGCTCGAGCATCCCCGATACCATGGCCTGCTCGTCATGGCTCCATCTGCCCGTCACCGAGACGTCATAATGTGCCGCCGGGTACACCGCGTCGAGCTCGATTGGTACGATCCCCAGCGGTGAGGTCACCACGACACGGTGCACCGCATATGGGTTCCCGCACGCCCCGACGGCCTCATGGAACCGGTGATGGGAACGCGACCTGGAATAGGGCTTCCCCATCGAGCAGGGCAGCAGCAGCAACATCGATGCCGACGACGGCTTCCGATACCGGGCGAGCACGCGACGGCGGAAGCGCTCCACGTCCGGCCGCGACAGCGACAGCGGCGTCGCCGCGAAGCTGCCTGCCTGCACCGGGAATCGTGTCTCCTGAAATCTGCCATGCTCGGCGTCGAGCAGACGCAGCACCGATAGATGATGCGGCGACACCTGGCAGCGCCGTTCGACGAGCGACCGGAACACGCCGGTGGCGATGGCATGCCGTATCATCCGTATCTCCGCCATGGCAGCGTTGTAGTTATGCTGCAGCAGGCCGTCGAAGCCCTCGCTGTCAATGCAGCCGGGACAGCGGCAGGGCAGCGCCTCGTATGCACCGGCAGGCATGGCGCCATCGATGGACAGAAACATGCCCCGCCGTGCGCTCTCGACGAGCGGCAGCGAGTCAACGAGGTCGACGGTACAGTATGCCAGCACTGCCAGGTCGGCGGGCCGACCGAGCCCCGGCGTGTACAGCACTGCCTGGGAGCCAATGGTCTCCCGGACAGCGACGATGGCTTCGACGAAACGACGGGGATGAGAAAACAGTTCACGGGCATTCGCCAGCACATATATCGACGCGTCGCCAACATCGTCGAGGGCCTTCGCCGAAACGACATGGATGTCCCCGGCCTGCCGACGGTTCCACTCGGCGGCATGTTCATGCAGCCCGGCGGGCAGCACGTCGGGATACACGAACGACGGCGGGATACATGGCTCCTGCTGCGACAGCGGCCGGAAAAAGCTCCCGGCATGCGACAGCGACCTATCGCCGTCCTGGGAGAGCAGCCATGCAGCATCATCCGGCGGGTCGATACGATTCGAGGTATACCACAGGATGCCCGGCGTGTGTATGCTCCGCTCGTTCAGGCGCAGCACGCCGGTCCGGGTGGTGGCGTCATGGTGGAGCGCTTCGAATTCCACGCATCAGGATTGCCGGGCGGGTTAAAGAGTTTATCGGCTGCAACGTGCCCGGCATCGCCGCCGTGTCGCCTATAAAAAAACATAAAAAGAGGAGCGATATTACTGCCTGTTCCCGCCTTAGCTCAGACTGGCCGGAGCGGCCGGCTGTAGACCCAATGGGCAGCTACCGGCAGGTCCCCGGTTCAAATCCGGGAGGCGGGACTCCTTTTCATACGCTTGATATCCTGCTGTTTAGTCTTCGCATAGAGAATTGACTGTTGCCGATGAGCGCCAGCGAGCCCGGCTCCATGAAGTATTTGGACAGTGGGAGGGATGTGGAGAAAAAAGAGGGAGAGGCAGGCCGGTTTTAGGTCCATCCGGGACCGTCAGATACGCCGTCACCCGAGTTTGGCGCCGGTGCTCCGTATCCGGGTCCTTCAACGCCTTCGCCGTTTGGCTTTGGGTCAAGTCCGCTGCCGTCAGATACGCCGTCACCCGCGTTGGGTGCTGGCCCGTCGCCTGCCAGGGCGTTTCCGGCGATGGCGATGAGCCCTATTGCCAGACAGGCAACCAGTACTATTTTCTTCATTTTTGATCACCTTTGTGTAACACGCGATATCTAACGCATGTTACCCAGTATAGCGCCGGGGTAGTATATAATGTTTGTACCAAATCATGCCCTAATCCCTATCCCGGAACCATGAAGAATATACCGTCGCTGCTATCGGCCCGGGTCCGCCGCTGCTTGTTGCTGACAGCCACGGCGACCGCCGGCGTACGACATCCCGGCCGGTCCCTCAACCTTTATCAAGCAAGCGTCGTTAACGCGACGGGGGCGGACAGAAGGGTAAAACCCGGCCGCTCGATGGCCATTTATGGGTTTCGTCACCTGCCCGCCTCCTGTTTTTCATTGCAGGGGATGGTAGCACCGCTGGTATGGGACCTGGGGAGCCGTGCACCGCCCGGGGACATGGAAGAAGAATCGTTCTGTGCTTTCCCGCTGGAAAATGGCCGCCGGGTTCCTGCTCCGGGAGAACGGTTGCTGCCGTCAGCAGGGCGGGAACAGAAGGTCTATGAGCCAGTCGAGGATTCGCTCGAGGAACATCTGGCGGGTATAGGGCATGGAGACAGGGAGCGTCGACCAAGCGCTTTCCCTGTCCTCGATGTCTTTTGCCTGCACCGTTATCGTGTAGTCACCCCTTCGGAGCCACCAGTGGGTGAGCTCGATTTCTTCGCCGGATGCGACGGGGCCAACCCAGCCGCTGTCTGACCCGTCGCCCCAGTCCACGAACAGGGAGACGTCGTCGCCCTGGGGGTCGATTGCGGACACCGTGTAGGTATACCGGGTGCGGGCTTTTCCGCTGCTCGGGCCGGCTATCGAGGGAGCCTCCGGGGCTTCCATATCGGTTTTGAAGGTGACATTCAGGGTTTCTGCGCCGAATGCGTAGTAGTTTGAATACTGGCAGTCGTAGTTCATGTGCATGTCGACACGGAACAGGCCCTGGGGCCGGCCGTCGGTGGTTCCCCAGCTGTTCAGCATGATCCAGTAGTCGTTGCTGTCCGTTTCCTCGTCGTCATGGTAGCCGACGCAGAGCACCGCATGACCCGCTGCCTCCTCCTCGACCCATTCATGGCCGCAGTAGTAGTCGAGGTCGTAGACGTAGTCGCTGTCTCTGTTGCTCCAGAACTCGTTGAAGTTCCGCAGGTCTGCTGCATCGGGATAAAAAATCGAGAAATAGACGCCCCTGTCCTGGTGCAGCACGTTTTTGATGTTGTTGATGACCGTTTCCTCCGGGAGGTTGTGGATGTCTATCGTCCGGGCGCGGATGCCGGAGATGGGATAGTTCGGTGACTTCGCGATGCTGTCACAGGGGGTGTTGCATCGTATGAGCCCGCCGTCATGCCAGTCGGCGTTCCTGTTCGACCAGGGTATCGCCCGCTCGGTGGCCCGGTAAAACGCTGTGAACATGTTAATGTTGCCGCCCTCGCAGCATTCGATCCGGGGATACAGGTTGTATTCCTCCCCGCAGGTGTTGATGTACTGGACGGACAGCCGGTCCCGTATCCCCTGCTGGACGTTGAGCGCGATGCCGAGAATCCCGGTGGCGGGCCATGCCCAGCAGTTGGGACAGTAGCCCTGGTTGCGCTCCTCGGGCACATATTCCAGCAGGTCGAGGATGCTGAAGTCTTCGGTGGCCTGTATCTCGGCTGCGAGCCCTGGCTCGATGGAGACCCGTTCCGCCTGGCTGTATTCCTGTTCCCATCGCTGTTTTGTCTCGGCGTCGAGCCGCATAACCGAGTCATACAGGGAGTCATCGACGACGGATATCTCGTTGACAGTGGTGGTATGCACGCCTGCCGTGGAATAGCTTACCACGGCAAACATCAAAACGACACATGCCGCTACAAGCTTGTTATGCATTGTTCCCAACCATGTATACAGCGCCTATAAAATATATAACATTTGCGGCGCAGCCATATCCCGGGTATGCCATGGCGCTGGCATACAATGTGCCCGGCAGACGGTAAAAAACCGGAAAAAGAAAAAAAGATGGGGAGGCTACCGCGGCTGCTGGGGTTCCTGTCCCGACGGGCGGACGATAAGCCAGATGATGAGCCCGATGATACCCAGCACCAGGCCGATGATGAGCCACAGGACACCGTTCTTCCCCCGTTTCTCAGCATCCTTGTACATCCAGACGCCGATGCCGATCCAGATGATAAGCATGACCACCCAGACCAGGCAAAACGCGCCTGCGAAGAGACCGCCGAGCCATGCGCCGTTGCCGTCGCTCTGCGCCAGCGCCGTCCCGGTCAGCATGCCGGCCATCAGGAGCACTGTAAGGCCAGCGCTCACAAACTTGGCACAATATTTCATGCGACACAATCATGGTTATTTTAATCCTTTCTGAGCGAGAAATCCCCACCCTTTAGGGAGGGGATGAATCGCTCTCATCGGTAAAGAACCCTTTTTTTACTGCTCATATGTTCTAGGTTTGGACAGGCGCGCCCGCTAGGGCGGGCGCTTAAGTGTACCTGTCTGGAGCGAGAAAAATGGAATTGGTTAGTGGTAGCCATCGTGTTGGCCAGAGTGTGTACCATTTGGAGTGGTGTCCCAAGTACAGGTACAAGATGTTTAACAAGGAAAAGAATAAAAAGCTTTGTGAGGTCATCCTCGGCGAGGTGGCTGAACGGCATGGTATCAGGATCGTCGAGATGGCTGTGATGCCGGATCATCTGCATCTCATCGTGGAGATACCACCTACGATGAGCATATCAAGGGCATTCCAGCTCTTGAAGGGTGCGTCGGCGTATGAGCTGTTCAGACGGCAGCCGAAGTTTCGGCTGCGGTACCCACGAGGTCATTTTTGGAGCCCCGGGAAGTTCTATCGGACCGTCGGTGATGCCGACGCTGAGACCACTATCAATTACGTGAAGAAGCACAAAATCCATCAAACCACATTGGGCACCTTCCGCCAGCCCTCCGCCGCGTAGGAAGCCCCGCCATTCATGGCGGGGAGTACGTCACATATAGTTTTCGATTTTTTCTGCCTTCTGATAGCAATATGAGAGATACCGCCCATGGGATGCATGTTTTTCTCGAATTGTTTTTATAAAATAAGATGATAGTCTGGTGCTACAGGGAAACGATGCTGGAAAACATCGGTGAAATCGTTGTGCTGCTCGCCGCCGGGTTCGGTGCAGGGTTGTTCGTCGGCACCGCGTCGGGGACAGCCGGCAGCATCCTGATTCCCAGCCTGACGCTTCTCCTCGGCTATGCGACATCGGATGCCATCGGGACGAGCCTGACAGTCGACTGCATCATCGGGATGGTCGCGGGCGCCATTTATCTGAAAAACCAGCACGTCGATGTGCGGCCCGCTCTGCTGCTCGTAGCCGCCGGGCTTGCCGGGACGCTGCTGGGAAGCAGGTTTACCATGTATACGCCCGAGGCCGGCCTCCATGTCATCCTGGGCTGCTTCCTTGTCGTTGTCGGCGTCACGCTCATCCGGAACGGAGCGCGCAAAAGCATCCATGCACTTTCCAGCAGGTTACAGTCTCGGTTTTTCCGTGGGCATAAAACAGCCGTGTACATCGCGCTCGGCTTCGCCGTCGGCCTGCTCAGCGGGTTCATCGGCATGGGCGGCGGCCGGATGCTGGCGCTCATCCTGATATTTGTGCTGGGTTACCAGATACATACGGCCATCGGGACGTCGCTCATCCTGATGTTTTTCATCGCCGGTACCGGGGCTGCCAGCCATGCCTACAACGGGGACATCGTGCCCGGGGCGGTCGTGGTGCTCGGCGCGGCGGCCGGGATGGGCGCGCTGCTGAGCTCGACGTTTGCCAACCGGATAGAGGAGGACACACTGGCCCGGGTGGTCGGCGCCGTCGTGCTCGTGCTCGGCGTGTTCCTTCTTGTGAACCTGCTCATGTAATGTTTAGTCGTAGCCGAACATGGCACGGTACCGGGCGAACCGTTTTTGGATGTAGCCCTCCAGCCTGGCGATATCGCGGGACAGCGACAGGTCCCGCGGGTTGATATACGCGGTGAACCGCTCGACATCGATGTTTTTCATGTCCAGATGGTCGAAGACGGCCTGCATCGTGTTTTCCGTGGCATGGCACAGGTCCTCGTACCGGATGTTCACGTAGTCATCGTCGTCCAGCCGGTCGATGTTGTCCAAAAAATAGCGGGTGTAGGCCGCCCGGTGCTCGACCACGATGGCCAGCCCGAGCGGAAAACCGGGATGCAGCAGCGTTTTGCCCACCAGGGACAGCACCGGGTTGTTGACGGCGTCGCGAGCCAATGGCGATATCATTTCGGAGTAGACGGTGTCCTCGCTGACGAGCACGCGAAGCGCCCGGATGGAGGAGTTGATGACCGCGAGCGGGTTGCGATGGATGAAAACGAACTGTGCCCGGGGCAGCCGTTTTTTGATGAACATGAAGTTGGCGAAATCCCAGGGGTTTTTGAGCAGCAACGGCTTCGCGGAGTCGCCGATGTACTGGATTTTTTTGCAGAGCTCCACGAACACGTCGATGTTGTCCCGGGTGAGCTGGTTGAACAGATAGTTTTTTCCCAGCAGGAAGGCGTATTCCAGCGGCAGGTCTGCCTCCATGGTGAGATTGTCGATGCCCCTGTCCTGATGGTTTTCCTGCCGGAGCAGCTCGTTGAGCTCCTGCTTCGCCTGGCGTTGCCGTTCCTCTATGTGGTTGCGGAGCAGCTCGTTGTAATGCGTGATATGGTAGGTGGTGACGCCGTTGAAGCGACCGGTGGAGCGCATCATCTTGTAGAGGATGGACGTCCCGGAGCGATGCAATCCAAGGATGAAGACGGGCGTGAAGTCCACGTCCCGGAGGCGGTCGAGATAGGGGTTGTCCGGGCCATCATCCAGGCGAAATCCTCCCTGCTCGGCGGGCATCTGCTCTGACATCTCCAGGGTTTATCTGGCTGTGCTATAAAACAATTATCCGAACATACAAAAGAGGAGGGAGAGGAGGAGGGCGAGAGGTGTCTAGCCGTAGGTTACGAAGCATGCATCCGCGCTGTAATCATCGCGCTGCTCCCAGGTCTGACCTCCATCGCCCGAGGTATAGAATGTGCCCCCGGGATATGGGTCGTCGCCGCCGACCGCCCAGCCGGTGCCCCAGCCGGGCATGTCGCTGCCGTAGACGATGTAATATTTTTTGCCCGGGGTGACCTCGATGTCGGGCAGGTCGAAGCCAGTCCATATGGTCTCCCAGCCCTCGCCGCTGATGGTCCGCTCGACCGATGTCAGGTCGGGGCCGTCCAGCGTTTCCCGTATCGATACCGTGATGGTTCGGTCTGGCTGCGAGGCCATCGCGCCCAGTTCGACCTTGGCGAGGCTGCTGATCTCCGGGGTGAAGGACTGCGCGCACCAGCGTGTGTCGTTGACCAAAAAGCCCCACCATTCCTCGACCTGCCGCTGGTCGACCGTGTGCCCCGCGGCCATCGTCACGGTGAGCGTCGGCGAGCGGTTGCTTCGGGCGCCCCGTTCGTCCTCCGCCTGGATGGAGATACGGTAGGTGCCCTCGCGGTTCCATGTATGCTCCAGGGTCACCGGCTCGCCCGACGGTCGCAGCCTCGTCGTCTCCGTGGTGCCGTCGCCCCAGTCGACATGGTAGCGTATCTCGTGTCCCTCGGGGTCGGATGCCACGGTGGTGTATCGGTAGCCGGTGGAGACGTTGCCAACTACGGTGCCATCTGGCTGCTCAGGCGCCGAGGGAGGCATTTCGACCTCTGTGAGCATGAGCTCGCCCGGGTAGTCGTCGAACATCTGGGGGTCCATCCCGGTTTCCCGCTCGATGATGTCCTCCGCATAGTAGAAGGCCTCCTCCAGCGAAACCATGCCATCGCTGTCGCTGTCGGCGTAGCCCTTCATCCCCTCGATGAGATAGTGGGCAAAGTAGGAGCCATAGGAGGTGTCCTCCTCGGGCACCGACGTCACGACGATGCGGTTGCCGCCGCGGAGCTCGCCGGCGAACTCGGATGCCATGTCAACGCTGCGGGGATGCCGCGCAATCGAAAAGTTGTCGTCGAAGCCGCCGGAATGGCAGCTGTCCACGATGACGCCGAGCCCCTTGGATTCAAGGCGGTTGAACATGACGTTGAACATGTCATCGGTCATGATGGCAAACGGATTGGCGAGCGGCTCCCAGCTCCACGGGTTCTCGAAGGGCAGGAAGCCCCGGTAGGTGGCCAGCGCCTCGTCCATGCCGTCTTCCTCGTCGAACGGGGGCAGATCCCAGAGAATCGGGAAGCCATGGGTGGTCAGGTACACCAGGCAGACGTCGTCCTCGTCCTCCTTCTCGTCGAGCCACTGGAAGCCCCTGATGATGTTGGGAACGGTCGCGTTTTCCCTGGTGATAACCCTGAGATGGTCCTCGCTCCAGTGCTCGGAGACGGGCAGCATCTCCCGGAAGCGGGCGACCTCCTCGAGCATGCTGGGCCGGTTCATGTCGGGATTGTTCTGGTAGACGCCGACGGCGACCATGAGCGCCCAGTACTCGGTGTCGTCATCGCCTGAAGTGTCGCCACCTGCGCCGTCCATGCCCTTGCCGGTTTGCCCTGCTGCACATTCGCCGTCGGGCTGCTGCAGCCCGGTCTGCACGGGCACGGCGAGCACCATCACCACGGCAATGCACAAAAGAAATGTGAGCTGTTTTTTCATACCATCACCATCCGGCAAACGAAGGCTCATTTATGAGGTTTCTGGTGAAGCAGGCTGCCGCGTAAACGTTATGAAACAACGGGTGTTGCACGGCCATGGACAGAGCGGTGCTCCACCAGCTCAGCTACGGCATGTACATCGTCGCCTCGAGGAAAGCCGGTGTTCAGCGTCTCCATCCTCATGCAGGAGACACCCATGCGGTTCATCGGCCGCTTCGGCTACCGCTCCGGCAGAGACATCGACAAGTTCGACGGCGTCGAGCATCGCACCGGGACGACGGGGCCGCCCGTGGTCACGGAGCACGCGCTGGGCTACCTCGAGGCAAGGGTCGTCGACAGCATGGATGTCGGAAGGCACACCCTGTATGTCGGACGGCTCACCGATGCTGCCATGCTGGCGCGCGGGGGGGGGGAGCACCCCGATGACCTATGCCTACTACCGTCACGTCAAGGGCGGCAAATCACCCGAGATGGCGCCGACCTATCTCCCCGAAAAATGACCTCCAGGAGGAGAGATAAACTTTTAATAACCCGTCCGATAACTGATATATGACCCAGATAAAGGACATGCTTGAGATAGCCATGAAGGCGGAGATAGACGCAGCCGGCAACTACGGCAGCGCCGCAGAGCAGACCGACCTGTTCCTGCTGAAGGATAAGTTCCGGCTGCTCCAAAACGAGGAAAAAGGCCACCGCCGCGTTCTGGAGAAACTCTACGCCCAAAAATTCCCCGAGGAGGAACCGGAGCTCCCCGCCAGCGACGACATGCCCTTCCAGGAATTCGGCGAATATGCGGTCAAGCCGACGATGCAGCCCTCCGAGATCATCGAGGAGGCCATGGCCGGCGAACAGCGCGCCCGCGACTTCTACCTCGACATGGAGGACGAGATGGAGACGGACAAGGAAAAAGCCATGATGCGCTACCTCGCCAGCATGGAGGAAAGCCATTACCATCTGCTGAAAAGCGAGCTGGAGATGGCGCAGAACTTCGAGCTCTACGACGAAGTCCACGAGATGATGCACGTCGGGCCCTGATCCTGGGCATCTCTCCCTTTTTCGATATCTGCCGGAACACATGTTTATATAAGGATATGCCATTTGCAGCCGATGGACGACACCGACCTGCTCGCCGTTCTCGCCATGGGCGGGCTTTTCCTGGCAGCGCAGTTCATCGCACTCGCGGTTATCCATCCCTTCGAGGCGGCCGGAGTGCAGTTGTTCGAAAACCCGGATGACCCGGTCAACATCCTGCAGATCGTGCTCGTCGTCGTCGTGTTCACCGCCATAATATTGTTTATCGCCCGATATCGGAAGGACGCCGTCCGGTACCTTATCCTGTTCGTGTTTTTCTTTTCCCTGTTCTACATCTTCGAGGCATTCCTGTACATCGCGGCGGGGCATGCGCTGGCATCGGCGCTCGGCGGGTTCGCCATCGCGCTTGGAGCCGTCGCCCTACTCGTCGTCCATCCCGAATGGTATATCGTGGATGCCATCGGGGTGCTCATGGCGGGGGGCATCATCGCTATTTTTGGGACGTCGTTGTCCATCCCGCTCATCCTCGGATTGCTCGTCATCCTGGCCGTCTATGACGCCATCTCTGTGTACAAGACCAGGCACATGCTCAGCCTTGCGGACACCGTGGTCGGCGAGCACCTGCCCCTGCTCATGGTCGTTCCCAAGACCCGTGGCTACTCTTTTCTGGAGCAGGCGGAGCTCGATAAAAAGCGGGATGCATTGTTCATGGGTCTCGGCGACGCCATCATCCCGGGCATTTTGGGTGCAGCGGCGTTTCTCGAGGCCGGGCTGGCTGTCGCCCTTGTTACCATTCTTGGCGCCCTCGTCGGCTACTTTTTTCTCATGCGGGTTGCTGCATCGGGCAATCCACAGGCCGGGCTGCCATGTCTCAACGGCGGCGCCATCGCCGGATACATTGTCGCGAGTCTTGCCGTGCATGGCTCCATCATCGGGCTGTAGCCCCTGCCGCAATGGCTAGGGATGCCAGCCGCAGCGCCGGCAGACGATGCGGTTGTGGTGGACGAGCGTGCCGCCGCATTCAGGGCATTCCAGCTCTCGGAGCAACGTCGACAGCCATGCCTCCTGTACCTCGGGCTCGTCGGCCGTCCGGACCCGTTTGAGCACCTCGCGCTCCCGGTCCGTGGTGACGATGGATGCGAGGCGCTCGAGCGGCAGCCGCTTCGTCGTAATATCGGGAGGCTTGCCTATCAGCACGGCCAAAAAAATCCCGGAGACAAGGCCGCCGATGTGAGCGAGATGGGCGACGCCGTCTGCGATGCCGCTGAACACGTAGAGCGTCTCCATACCGGCGAACACGAGCGTGGCGACGATGACCGGCATCCGGATGAACAGGACGATGAAGACGGGCAAGGGCATGACCACCTGGTCTCGTGGATATAGGGCAGCGAAGCTTCCCAGGATGCCGAAAATCGCGCCGGATGCACCGACCAACATCTTGGTACTCTCTATGCCTACCATTGGATCAAACACAGTGAAGAACAGGGCGCCGATGATGCCGGTGGCCACGTAGAGCACGAAAAACCGGGTGCTGCCGATGCGCTGCTCAAACGGGACGCCGACGAGGAGGAACACAATCATGTTCATCAGGATGTGGACGAAGTTGGCGTGGACGAACATCGAGGTGAACAGGGTGTAGAGCTGCGGTATGTCCTGCAGGTAGGACGGCTGAAATGCGAGCTCCTTGAACACCGTGGACTGCGCCGTTGAGAACGACAGCGTCGGCGAGGTCAGCATGAGCAGGAAAAAGATGACGAAGTTGACGACGATGATGGCCTGCGACATCAGGATGCGCTGCTTCGCCGCATAGGCCAGCCCGCCGATGATGATGAGAAACGCGATGAGCGACCCGTCGACGATGTGGCTGACCAGGATGTCAAGCATGGCTAGCTCCTCCAGTGACGGACGAGGATGCCGACGGCGGATGTCCAGACCATGATGACGGCGACCAGTTTGACATGTCCATAGTGTATCACCTGCGGGTGCTCCTCCTCTTCTCCAGCAAGATGCCAGTCGTGGTTAAATAACTTTGCGAAATATGTTGCCACCTCCCGGTTTTCGACGATGATGCCTATCTCCCGGTTGTGGCAGACCGCATTTTCATTCCAGTTTATCGAGGATATCAGGGTGGCGTTGTCCACGACGGCTCCCTTGGTGTGCACGTTGACCAGCGGCGACCGGTTGGTGTACAAAAAACGGGTTGAAATGTTCCTCGCTTCGAGATATGCACGGGTTGCATTGTTGTCCCGGCAGGAGGTGGTGTAGGAGGGATGCTGGTTGAGCAGCACCCTTATGTCGCTGCAGGTATCTCGCCGTTCGGCTACGGCGGCGAGCAGCGGGTTGCATCCCTCGCTCCACCAGGGCTCGATGGATGCCTGCTCGACGAGGATGCGCCGCTGCGCCCCCGAAAGCATTGTCGTGATGGCCCGCTCGGCGTTATCGGGCGCTACAATCAGGGTGCAGGTAAATGTGCCGTGGATGGTGCGCGCCGCATAGCGGGCCTGGTAGTCTCCCTCTGGCGGCCACCGGGGCGGCAGATACAGCGACGGTGGTGCTCCATAGGTCGCGTTGGAGGCGTTGAAGGACACGACATCCCGCCCCGTGTGGTCGTTCAGGAGCAGCCAGCGGGCGAAGCCGGCCAGGGTGTCGTTGTGGAGCATGATGCCCCATTCCCGGTTGCCGTATCCCGGCGTGGGCGGCATGCCGGTCGTACCCCAGTTTGCGGAGGCGACCAGGAGGGTGTGGTTGTCCACGACGGCGTATTTTGCATGGTTGTAATGGTAGCGCCGTTTGCCATCGCCCTCGTATATGTACCGGACGGTTCCGCCCGCCCCGGCGACCCGTGCGGCCATGTGTCGCTGTTTCATGCTCAGCCCGCCGACCGGCTGCCCCTCGAGCAGCAGGGTGACGGAGACGTTGCGCGCCAGTGCGTTGCAGAGGGCGTCGCAGAGCCAGGGGCTGGTGAACGTGTACAGGTTGAGGTAGATGCTCTCCGAGGCACGGTCGATTGCCTCTCGCACCGTGGAAAACGCGTTGTCCGGCGATGCGAAGACGGTGACGTTTCCCGTAAATGTTACCCGGCGGGGCTGCCATGACGAGGCGCCCAGGGGATGGCGGTGCCAGTCGGTGCTGTCGTTGCTGTCCAGTGTCCGGGGATGCCGGGCCAGGACAACGCCCGCATCTGGAGCTTCCAGCGGCGGGCCATGCCAGCCCGTGCAGTTTTGCGCATCGCCGTAGACGACGGTGTCGATGGTGTGATTGTAGCCATCTTTGAGGCAGAGCCTGGCGCCGTCATTGGAGAGAATGAACCATCCATGTTCCTCCAGAGATGGAACGTTGCTGCCGTCGCCGTATACGTAGTCTGCCGTGATGCCGGTGGCAGCATGGTAGGCCGTGGCGTTTTGCGTGATGTGGAGCGTTGCATGCGGGTCCAGATGGATGTTCGGGAAGACCACCCGGGTTTGTTCGTCCGGCCGTTGCTGCGGCGTGGTGGTCAGCCGCCAGTTGTACAGGTTGACTGCCGTATCGCTTGGATTGTGGATGCAGACATGCTCAGTCTGCTCATTTGGCCAGGGATGCGGATACAGCCGGGATATCAGCAGCCGTTGCTCCGGAGGTCGTGGCCGTGCAGGGCGGACATGCACCTCGGTCATGGCGACGTTGTTGCTCTGGTTGTCATCCATCATGTCTACACGGGCAAGGAGGGTATGGGTGCCCGTGACACCGGTTGTATCCCATGTGATGCTGGGCCGCCTGTACACGTTGACGGTGTCATAGCAGCATCGTCCGATACGGGATGCCGGGTCGACGCTGTCGAGGTAAAAGGAAACAGTGACGTTCGACACCATGCTGGCCCCCGGATTGTTCACCCTGGCGGAGACGGTGGGCATCGCTCCCTCCCTGACCGAGCAGGGTGCCCGTATCCATGCCATTTCAAGGTCGACGGCGTCGCCGTCCGCCGACGGCACGAGTGGGAGCAGGAGGAGCAGGACGATGACGACGCATGTGGCGTTCCATTTCATCGTACCGCGAGGGATGCGGGCCCGAGGGGATTCGAACCCCTGTTCTACAGCTTAGGAGGCTGTCGCCCTGTCCAGGCTGGGCCACGAGCCCACGGGCGATATAATAGCCGTGAATTATTAAGTGTTGCCAAAACAGTCACATCTGACGTATCCCGTCGTCCCCGATATCCGCCCGTGTCAGCCCGGCATGCTATTCCCGGACGACCATTACGGGGCCGTCGGCGTGATGCATGACCTTTTCCGACACGGAGCCGATGAGAATGCGGTCCAGGGCGGTCATGCCCTTGCTGCCCATCACGATGAGGTCGTCGCCGTCGGCGAGCTCGATAATCTCATGGTCGGGGATGCCCTCAACCATTTTTTTCTCGACCGTCACGTTTTCCTCCAGGGCCATACTCTCTATCTCGTCGAGCGCCGCCAGTCCTTCTTTTTCCAGGAAGGCGTCGATGTCAAACGAGCCGAGCTCCTCAGGCGAGGGAATCTTGGCGATGAGCGAGGAGTCAACGACGTAGAGCGCGACCACCGGCACCCCGAGATGTTTTGCGAGATAGATGGCGGTCCGCGCCGCTTTTTTCGCCCCCTCCGAGCCGTCGATGGGCGCGATGATCCGCTTGAATACTTGTGCCATCATAGGATAAATGGCCGGCGGCATTTAAATGTATGCGCTACAGCCCTGCCTCGTCGCGGAGCACCGGCGCCAGGTCGGTTTTCTCCCAGGTAAAATCGGGGTCGCTGCGGCCGAAATGCCCGTAGTTGCTCGTCTTCCGGTAGATGGGGCGCAGGAGGTCGAGCTGCTCGATGATGCCCTTCGGCGTGGTCTCGAAATGCTCGTCCACCAGGTCGAGGATGTGTTCGGTGGGGATGCGCCCGGTGTCGAAGGTGTCGATCATCAGGGAGAGTGGCTCCGTGATGCCGATGACGTAGGAGAGCTGCACCTCGCACTTGTCGCAGATGCCTCCGGCAACGAGGTTCTTGGCGATGTAGCGTGCCATATATGCCGCGGACTTGTCGACCTTGGTGGGGTCCTTGCCGGAGAACGCGCCGCCGCCATGTCCTGCGACGCCGCCATAGGTGTCAGCGATGATTTTCCGCCCGGTCATGCCCACGTCCGCAACGGGGCCTCCCTTGACGAACCGGCCGGTGTTGTTGATATAAAAGCTCGTATCTTCGGTGAGCCAGTCGGCGCAGACGGGTTCGATGACCTCCCGCTGGATGTCCTCCCGGAGCCTGTTCAGCCCGACGCCGTCATCGTGCTGCGCCGCCACGACCACCGAGGTCAGATATTCCGGCTGGCCGTTTTCATAGCTGGCGGTCACCTGGGTCTTGCCGTCGGGCCGCAGATATGGCAGCACGCCCTCCTTTCGGACCTGTTCGAGGCGCCGGGCGAGCTTGTGCGCCATCATGATGGTCAGCGGCATGTATTCATCCGTCTCCGTGGTGGCATAGCCCGACATCATGCCCTGGTCGCCGGCGCCGATGTCATCCTGCCTGTTGACGCCCTGCGCGATGTCCTCCGACTGGCTGTGGATGCTGGTGAGCACCCCGACCGTGTTGTAGTCAAACCCGTAGGAGGGCTTGTCGTAGCCGACGTCGGCGATGACGTTCCGCACGATTTCGGGAATCTCAACATATGCCTCCGTGGTTATCTCGCCGCTGACGATAACGAAGCCCATCCCCGCCATGGTCTCGCAGGCCACCCTTGCATCGGTGTCCTGCTCGAGTATCTCGTCGAGCACCGTGTCGCTTATCTTGTCACATACCTTGTCCGGATGCCCCGCCGCCATGGACTCTGAGGTAAACAGAAAGTTTCCCTTCTTCATGACCCGGAATAAAGCGCGGCAATATTAATGTAATGGTACGGGGCTAGATGCGCTCCTCCCGTCTGGTCAGGTAATAGCGCTGGAGATGCGGGGGAAAATCCCGGTGGGGGACCTGAAGTTCTACCTGGACTTCCTTGAAGGCAAATCCGTCAGAGTCTACTGCGGTCCGCGGGGGGAGCGCTCCGAGATGGCCGTCAGGTTTCTCAGGGAGAACGGCATCGACGCATCGGGGGTACCGCCCGATGAGCTGGACGAGTACGAGATGGAGGGTGAGCCCATGGTGGTGGCTATCAACTATCTCTCCGTCAAGCCGGGACACGAAGAGGAATCCGAGGAACAGGTGGGGGACCTGTGCATGGACACCATGGACAAGGAGGGCTTCATCGGCACCAAGGTCGTCCGGGCCACCGATATCTCATTCGGCGGCTCCATACTCCACGGCGACTACCATGAAATCGAAATCAAGCCGGCCAAGTATATTATGCTGACCTACTGGAAAAGCCGGGAGGCGCATGAGACGTTCCATGAACACGATGACATCATGCAGGCTTCAAGGAGATGATGCCGCATATCGCCGTGATGCCCTACGAGGAGTTCGCGGAAATCCTGCATTAGCGGCAGTCGCTGCTGCCGCCGCGGGCATACCACACACCAGTAACCCTATATAGAAAACAGCGATAGAATGGCGATGGAATCCCGCTGTATAGCGGTGCCCCGGCAGGAGGCAGAGGCCGTCAGGCAGCAGCTGATCGAGCAGGGCGTGCTGCGCACCGATCTTGACATACAGAGCGACGACAGATACGTCTACCTGCCCGTCTCTGCACCGGTGGATATTTTCCCCGGGGAGATGCAGCATAGAAATTTCGAGAAACGGGAACGAACGCCCGACCTCCAGGACCTGCTCGCCGACAGGCTGCCGCAGGACGTGTCGCTGTCCTCCTTCGACGTCATCGGCGACATTGCCATCGTCCGCATCCCCGACGAGGCGCTGCCATATACCGAGCAAATCGGCGAGGCAATTCTGGCGACGCATTCCAGCATCAACGTGGTCTGCCGCGACCGGGGGGTCAAAGACGAATACCGGGTTCGGGATGTCGAGGTCATCGCCGGGGAGCAGCGCACCGAGACCATCCATGTGGAATACGGGACCGAGCTTGCCGTTGATGTCGCCATGGTCTATTTTTCGCCGCGGCTGGCCACGGAACGGAAACGCGTCGCCGACCAGGTCATGCCGGGTGACGTGGTCATCGACATGTTCGCCGGCGTCGCACCGTTTTCCATCCTTGCCGCACGGCTGGCGCAGCCTTCGCATGTCTACGCCATCGACGTCAACCCCGCTGCTGCAGCATACGCCCGGCGCAACGTGCAGCGGAACAACGTCGCCGATGTCGTGGAGGTCATCCAGGGTGACGCGGCAGTAGTTGTCCCCCATCTTGGCCATGCAAATCACGTCATCATGAACCTGCCACATCGCGCCGACGAGTTTTTTTCGCTGGCGGTCAACGCCGGGGACATCGTGCATTACTACGACATCGTCGAAAAAGATAGGGTGAAGCGATGTCTGGACTGGCTTGTCGAGAGGGCTGCCGGAGAAGATAAAAAAGCCGTGGTGCAGAGCTGGCGACAGATCGGCACCTACTCGCCGGTGCAGATAAAAATCGGCGTCGACCTGGCTATCGAGTGAAATACCGGTGGGCGCGCTCCGCAGCGACGGCGATGAGACGGGCGCCGCGCTCCAGATCCGTGAGGTCGATGACCTCGACGCCGGAATGCATGTAGCGGGTGGGAACGCCGATGACGCCGCTGGGGATGCCCGCCCGGGCGAGATGGATGGCCGTCGCATCGGTGGTGCCGCCGGCTGACACGTCGAGCTGGATGTCAATGTTGCTGTCCCTGGCCGTGTCTTCTATCCAGGACAGCACGGGTGACGGTGTTATCAGGCCGCGGCCGGATGCATCGGTGACCGTCACCGCGGGACCCTCGCCGAGCTGGAGCGCCGACTCCTTTTTCTCGATACCGGGATGATCGCCGGCGAGCGCCGTTTCGCTGACCAGCGCCACGTCGGGATCCAGGCCATATGCGGAGGTTTTCGCTCCCTTGAGCCCGACTTCCTCCTGGACGGTGCCGACGGCGTAGAGTGTCGCATCGCCGGTATAGCACCGCACAGCCTCGATCATCATGGCCATGCCCGCGCGGTCGTCGAGCGCCTTGCCGGTCAGCCTGCCGTTTTGGAGCAGGTGGAAGCGCGGCTGCAGCGTGATAGGGGTGCCGGGGCGGACGCCGAGTGCTTCGACGGCCTCCCGGCCATCGGCGCCGATGTCGATGAACATGTCTTTTGCCTTGATGGTTTTTTCCTGCTCCTCTTTTTCCATGAGATGTGGGGGCTTGGAGCCGATGACGCCGTGGATGTCGCCCTTCTTTGTATGGAGGGTGACGCTGTTGTTGAGCAGCGTCTGGTCGAACCAGCCGCCGAAGGTGACGAAGCGGATGAAGCCATCGTCGTCGATGTACTTGGCCATCAGCCCGATTTCGTCCATGTGGGCCGCTAGCATTACTGCGGGGCTGCCACCGTTTTTGACGGCGATGAGATTGCCCATCCGGTCGTAGCGTATCTCGTCGACCATGTTCTCCAGTGCTGCATGTGCGGCCTCGCGCACCCTGTCCTCGTACCCGGAAATGCCCGGTGCGTTGGAGAGCGAGGCGAGTAGTTCTACACGTTCGTCCATGAGAGGCAAAGCCACAGAGCGTATTTAAATGTTTAAGCGTCTGCTCTGTGGCGCCACCAGGCACGGGAAAGCACAAACTTTTTATATACCGCGGACATACACTCTTTCCGGACGGTTTTCGAGGTGTCCCTGTGGAGTATACACGGCTAGAAAAAGCACGCATTATCGGCGCACGAGCCCTTCAGATATCGATGGGTGCACCCCTGCTCATCAAGCAGCCCGAGGAAAAATTCACGTCTGTCGACCTGGCGTTACGGGAGCTTGAACAGGGCGTCATTCCCATGACGGTAAAACGAAAAGGAAAAATTATAAAAGGTCCGGTCGTATAGGGGCGATTACATGGCTGAAACCATCGACGAAACCGAAACCGAAGACAACGGCATGCTCGTATCCGAGGAAATGTACATCTCATCAGGTGCCGAGATCGGCACCCAGCAAAAAACAGCTTTTATGAAACCCTTTATCTCAAAGGTCAGAAACGACGGCCTGTATCTCATCGACATCGCCGAAACAGACCGGCGTATCAAGCAGGCAGCCCAGATGCTTGCACAGTATGACCCCAACCATGTCCTGGCGGTGGCGGTGCGGCAGTATGCCCATAAGCCGCTTTCAATGCTGGCGGAGGTCACCGGCATCAAGGCGCAGCCCGGCCGCTTCCTGCCCGGGACTCTCACCAATCCAGATTCGGACACCTACCTGGAGCCCGACATCATCCTGCTGACAGACCCCATCGGCGACCATCAGACGCTCAAGGAAGCCGTGACCGCAGGCATCCCCGTTATTGCGCTCTGCGACACCAACAACATCACCAAGTATGTCGACCTGATCGTCCCGGTGAACAACAAGGGACGGAAATCGCTGGCGCTGACATACTGGCTGCTCGCCAGGGAGATTTTGAAGGCACGTGGCGTAATTGAGAGCAACGACGAGTTCGAGCTCCAGCCAGAGGACATGGAAGCCGAGCTGTAATCGTTTTCGCGGCTCGCAGATGGCCCACATATTTATATAGGAAGTCCATATTCACCGTGCTATGGCGCGGATGCATTCACGTAAAAAGGGCACCTCTTCGTCGACGCATCCAGTCGAACGAACCCATCCCGAATGGTCGATGAACGCCACGGACATCGAAAAACGCATCGTGGAGCTCGCCCGCGAGGGACAGCCACCGGCACAAATCGGCATCACGCTCAGAGATAGCTATGGCGTCCCCGACGTTAGAGCGGCGCTCGGCAAAAAAATGAGCGACGTGCTCGCCGAGCACGACCTGCAGGGCGACATGCCCGAGGACCTCGAAAACCTGATGGTGAAACGGGAAAACCTCCGGGAGCATCTCGCCGAAAACCGCCGCGACATCGAAAACCGCCGCAACCTCTACCTGATAGATGCGAAAATCAGGCGGCTGCTGAAATACTACAAGCGTGAGGGCGTCATCTCGCCGGACTTCCGCCTGTAACACTATTTTTTCCGCTGTCTGTCTATCGCATCTTTCATGCCAATTTTTCCCTGGAGCACCTGCTTCGCCAGCGCCCTGGAAATGGTGACATCCTGGCTAGCTATCCGGCTGCGCCGCTGCACATCCCGTATCTCGCCGTCCTTCGGCTCAACCGAGAGCCACCGTTCGACGGGTTTCCCCGGGGTCAGCGCGATGGCGGTAGCGGCCTGGATGTCGTCATGGGTGTTCGGCGGCGTCGTCGACGTTTCATCCACGATCTCGATTGAGGTGTCCATATCGCGGAGCATGTTGATCATCCGGTTCCTGACCAGCCGGGCACCATGGCCAACCCGGATGGTGATGTCCCGCTCGCCCCATTTTTCGACGAACGAGCGGATAAGGGAAACCGCCTCGACGGGCGACGCAGCGGTACACCGGCGGAGCGCGTTTCCCTCGTCGAAGATAGCGACGCCAGGCGTCGCACCCGGGTCCACGCCGATGACGATCTCCGCATCGGCGCTTTTCCGGTGCAATGCGACCAGTGCCCGGTCGATGAGGGTGTCCATGTCCTGCCCCGGTCGGCGGCATATCACCGTCTCGAACGGGATGGCATGCCGTTCCTGCTCGGTTGTGACGATCGCCTCGACCGACGGAGGGATGGGCTCGTCGAAGCTGAGGGAGACAAATGGCACGTTCCGGCGATGGAGTGCCTGTAAAAGGTCATGGTAGAGGACAAAATCCGCGGTGAGCACCCCTATCATCGGCTTTTTAACATCGCCCGTTATTTAAGGTTACGGATGGCATACGGCGTGCAACGCCATCGAGAACCGGCGGGTACCGTCCCGGGCACGGCAAAGGATACCCTCTGGAAAAAACACAAAGCATATAAACCGGGATGGCTATACCGCTTCAAGGGCAAGGAGGAAAACCCTTTTTTAATTTTATTATCCTCAATCTAGCGAGAAAACCCTTGCCTTTAGGCAAGGGATGAATCGCTC
>CAZESS010000019.1:0-47061 GCA_964514975.1 uncultured Thermoplasmatales archaeon
GCCAGCCCTCCGCCGCGTAGGAAGCCCCGCCATTCATGGCGGGGAGTACGTCACACCGCCTCATGGAGGCGCCGTAGCATGAACTCCCGGCCCAGCGAGTGGATGAAGTAGCCAGCCCGGGGACCCTTTTTCTGTCCGAGCAGGATGAGGTACAATGCCTTGAACGCTGTCCCGGCGGACAGGTCATGTTGCTCGGCTGCGTCGTAGATGGTCTGATGGATGACCTCGGCGTCCCATGCCATGTCCTCCATTTTATGGCTGAGCGTTGTCAGGAAGCGCTGCTGCTCGCTGCTCAGATCGATGTCGGGCAGGCTGTTCTGCACCTCGAACTGTACCGTCTCCGGGGCATAGCTGTCGAGCCAGTATCGTACCCTGTTCCAGCGCTCCTTGAGTTTTTCTCTGCCATGGCTGGAGAGCTTATCGATTTCACCGTTGCGCCGCAGAATTGTGAGCATGTCCTCGAAGCTGTCGGCTATCTGCGCCACGGTCACCAGATGCCGGTAGGGCACCTGTACGGGCATGTCGCCCGGCGGGGTTCCGGATGGCTGCGACAGCTCGTAGATGCGCTTGTCCTCCTTGAGCTCCGCGTCTTCCATGCCGTAGTAGGCGCGCTCGTAGCGGTCGTATTCGTCGACGAGGTCGAGCAGGCCGAAGCCGGCGTCGAACTCGATGTGCCGCGACGGCTCTGTTTTCATGAGCAGAAACCGGAGCACCTCGGGCGGCGTGAGCTGGAGCATGTCCTCCGCCGCGATAGCAGTACCCGTGGAGCCATGCATGGCTCCCTTTCCCTTGAGATGGATGAACTCGTAGACGAGAGGCATCGGCGCCGCATGCTTGAAAATGTCGCGGACGATGGCCTGCCCGGTGTCCCATGAACCTCCGGCGGCTGCATGATCCTTGCCGAACGCTTCAAATGTGACGTCGAACATCTGCCAGCGGGCCGGCCAGTCGACGCGCCAGGGAAGCTTGCCGACGCTGCCGTCAAGGGCGTTGACCTCGCCGCCTTCATCGCAGGAGCTGCAGTGATACGAGATGCGGGGCCAGTTGGTGGAGGTCACCTCGCCGGCCAGCCGGCCACATGCGGGGCAGCGGACGGTGAACGGCATCCATCCCTCCGGCAGGTCCCGGCCGGCAATGCTGTTCAGGATTCGCCGGATGTCATCTGCGTGGTCGAGCGCCGTGTGGATTGCCTCGTTGTACCTCCCCTGGCCGTACAGCTCGTGTGCCAGGTACACCGTCGGCTTTATCCCGAGCTCCTCAAGCGATGTGAGAAACGGCTGCAGAAAATGCTGGGCGTAGCTGTCATGGCTGCCGCAGGGGCAGGGTATCTCGGACAGCGGGTGGCCGACATGCTCTGCATATCTATCGGGCAGAAACGGGTAGACCTTCCGCAGCGGGTCAAAGGTGTCGCCGATGTAGATGAGCTCGGCCTCGCCGCCTGCATCGACGACGGCCCGGGTGACGGCGTCGGTGGTCAGCACCTCGCGCATGTTGCCGACATGGATGGGGCCGGACGGCGTGATGGCCGTGGCGAGGACATGGCTGTCCCCTTGCTGCAGCAACTTCTGTGCCGTGACATCTGCCCAGTGCATAGGCTGAAATACCCTGTTTGTTAAATGTTTTTGGTTGGGCAACGCTTAAAACATCTCGTTTATTATCCATCCATGCTTTCCAGCGAGGTTATGAACGAGCTCCGTCAGACCGTAGCGCATGCGCAGCTTGTCACGTCGGCTGCCGGCCTGTACGCCTATGGATTCGACGCCTCCATCCACCATCGGACGCCCGACCTGGTCGTCCGACCCCGGACAACGGAGGAGGTCAGCGCCGTCGTGAAAATCGCCGATGCACATGAGATACCCGTTGTGGCCCGGGGCTCCGGCACCGCGCTGTCGGGGCAGGCGGTTCCCATCAGGGGCGGCATCGTGCTTGACCTCTCGGGCATGGACAGGGTGCTCGAGGTGAACGTCGAGGACCTCTACTGCGTGGTCGAGCCGGGCGTGATCTATGGGAGGCTCAACCGGCAGCTGGCGCCCAAGAAATTCTTTTTTCCGCCGTCGCCGGGCAGCAGCGACGTCTGCACCGTCGGCGGCATGGTTGCCTGCAACGCCTCGGGGATGCGCGCCATCAAATACGGCGCCACCCGTGACTACGTGCTCGGCCTCGAGGTCGTGTTGCCCGATGGGAGCGTTGCTCACATGGGCACCCGGACCATCAAAAACTCGTCGGGTTACCAGCTCGAAAAGCTCATGGTGGGCAGCGAGGGAACCCTGGGCGTTATCACCAGGATAACGCTCCGGCTGCTGCCGCTGCCGAAAAGCCGGGCTATCGCCATTGCCTCGTTCGACGAAATCGAGCAGGCCGGGCAGGGCATCTCAAACATCGTGGCGTCGGGACTTCAGCCATCGGGCCTGGAAATCATGGACAGCGTATGCATCCGGGCGGTCAACCAGTCCACCGGTGTCGGACTGCCCGATGCAGATGCGATCATCCTGGCCGAGGTGGACGGCGACGAAGCGGTCATCAGGGAGGACATCGAGGCCATCGCAGACATCTGCCGGGAGAGCGGCGCCACCAAGGTAGACTTCACCCACAAACAGGAGGAAATGGCGTCCCTGTGGCAGGGCCGGAAGAGCGTGCTGCCGTCGCTGTCGCGCTACGGCGAGGACTCCGTCTCGGTTTCGCTGGCCGACGACATGTCGGTTCCCATCTCGCGTATCCCCGTCGCTATCAAGCGCTTCCAGGAAATCGCTGACGAGCATGACATCCTGGTCGGCACCTACGGCCACGCGGGTGACGGCAACCTGCACACCAAGGTCCTCATCAACCCCCTTGAGGAGGGAAGCTGGGGCCGAGCCGAGGCAGCCGTCGATGCCATCTATGAAACGGTGCTTGAGCTCCAGGGCACGGTCAGCGGCGAACACGGCATCGGCATCTCCAAGGCGCCCTGGATGCAGCGGGAGCGCCATGACACCCTTAAGCTCATGCATGCCATCAAGCAGGCCGTCGATCCGAAAAACATCATGAACCCGGGCAAGATTATGCAGTGGCAGGGAAGCATCATCAAATATCTGAGGTACCCGTGATACCATGAAACATCTCGAGGAAATGAAACACGAGCTCATGTGCTGCACCGGCTGCGGCTACTGCAAACAAAACTGTCCCACGCTGGACATCGGCGGCACCGAGGCGGACAGCGGACGCGGCAGAGTGTTCCTCTCCTTTGGCCTCCTCACCGGCGAGCTCGAGGAGGAGCAGTCGCTGGTCGAGGCGTTGCAGCGCTGCCCCCTGTGCGGCCGGTGCGAGCAGGATTGCCCATCCAAGATTCCCATCAGCGACATCATCCAGACAGCCAGGCGTGACCTGACCATGCTGCTGCCATCTCACGAGGAACTAGCCACGCATGTCAGAAAGCATGGCACCATCAACGGGGAGGAGCCCCAGCCGGATACCGAGGGCGGCAGCCTCGCATATTTTCCGGGCTGCGTCGCCACCTACCGGGCGCCCGAGCTCCGCGAGGCAGCCCTCGCCATATTCAACCATCTCGACGTCGACGTCACCATCCTGGAGGGATGCTGCGGCAGCCCGCTGGACGTCATCGGTGAGGACAACGGCAGGCTGCCCATGATGCGGGAGCGACTGGCCATGCATGACATCGACACCCTGGTGACCGGCTGCCCGAGCGGCCTGCTGGCGCTGCAGCCCCTCGCCGGCGAGGTGGAGCTGCTGCATCTCTCGGAGTTTGTCCTCCGGCAGGACGTCGACCTGGAAACCTTTGGAGAGCAATTGCTGTACCATGACCCCTCGGTGCTGGGCCGGAAGCTGGAGATATATGATGCACCCCGCGAGCTGCTCAGCCGGGCCGGCGGCTTCATCGAGTTCGACATGCACCATGAACTGGCGGGATGCTGCGGCGGCGACCTCGCTTTCTGTACGGCCTTCCCCGAAATGGCGGACGAAATGGCCCGCGAGCTGCGCATCGAGGCAGCCGAAAAACACGCTATCGTGGTGACAGCGTCGCCCCAGTGCTACCTCCAGCTCAAAGGTCATAAAGGCCATGGCGACGTCATCGCGCTGGAGCAGGTCATCGCGGCGGGGCTGCGATAAGATTTTATCCCCGTCGTGCGATGTAGGGCCGATGATACCTGACCGCGTCTTTCTCACCAAGGGCGTGGGGCGACATCGAGATAAGCTCCAGTCCTTCGAGCTGGCGCTCCGCGACGCCGGCATCGAGGTCTGCAACCTGGTCGAGGTCTCAAGCATCGTTCCACCTAACTGCACGATAATCGCCAGGGAGGAGGGCAAAAAACACATCCGGCCCGGCGAGATAACCTTCTGTGTGATGTCCCAGAACGCGACCGACGAGGCAAACCGGCAGATAGCGGCATCAGTCGGCATGGCGCTCCCCCGCAACCGTGACCTCTACGGCTACCTGTCCGAATACCACAGCTACGGGGAGCCAGCCAAGCAGGCCGGCGACTACGCCGAGGATTTGGCAGCGACGATGCTTGCGACCACGCTCGGCCTGGACTTCGACCCCGAAAAGGCATGGGACGAGCGCAAGCAGGAATACCAGCTCAGCGGACACATCGTGCGCTCCTGGAACGTGACACAGTCGGCCCGCGGCGCAGCCGGCAAATGGACAACGGTGCTCGCCGCCGCCATCTTTTTGTTCGACGAATAGCCTATTCGAGCTGCATTTCAAGCAGCCCCTGTTCGTTCTCCGCCCGGTGGATAACCGCCGGGTCGAGACGCCGGAGCACCACTTCGTTGACCACCATCACCTCGCCGTCCATCAGATGGCCGCCCACGAGCCGGTGGTCGGAGCCCGCGAGTGCCACATGGATATGGGAGACCACGTCGCCGCTGTCCCGATGCCGCCCGATGTTTCCGTTCATCGACACCAGCTCGACCGGCTCATCCAGCGTCTGCGTTTGATAGCCGTCGCCGTCATAGTAGCCGACGGATGCCCCGTCAAGCATGCCGATCCCGGACAGGACGACGGCGGAATGGATGTCGTAGCGCCGCGCCAAATCCTCGATGTTCTCCAATGCTTTTCCCTCGGTAAACTTGGCGACATAGATGTCGCCCTGCTCTCTGACCTGCATGACTGGAAAAAGGGGTTGTGTGGTAATATGTTTTTCCGTCCGGCTCTTTTTCTATTTTATAATAACAGAAAACGTTATATACCATTTTTCTGTTATCGTATAATAGAGATGATGCTATGAAGGAAGTGGACCATTTTCTCAAAGCTGAGGAAATAATGGAAAGCATCAAGGAGCTGGCGGATGAGAACGGGAAGCATGTCGTATCCATAGTTGAACTGTGTTACGGTGCTGCCCATCATTTCATTGCCGCCGGGTGTGAACAAAGATACGGCAGACATTATGATACACATGTCGGGACAGCCGCATTTCTTCGAGAACGGGGAGAAGATGAGACAGCAATTGCGTTTGAACGGCTGGATACCTTTCGCCACGGAAGGTGGTATGGAAACAAAGGAAATGGAAAAGTGGTGCGAGCATGTCTGACCATAGTAGGCAAGATACGGGAGTGGGCCAGGAAATGATATCGGATGAGATAAAGCCCGCCGTCATCGATTTCGTCTCGCGAGCTTCAGAGATATCTCATCTGGAGCAAATCATACTCTTTGGCTCTGCGGTTACCGGCGAGTTCCATACAAAAAGCGACATCGACGTACTCATGGTGATGGACGTTGAAAACCCTGAGTTCAGCGAAGGAGCAACCAGGGCCCACAGGATTGCCTCTGACATAGCCAAAAAACACAAACTCGGGCATTCGTTTTCTATGGTATTCGTACAGCCGTCCTTTACTGATGTCGATACTGATTTCCTCTGGCAGGTGGCCAGGGCAGGAATCATCATCTGGGGAAAGCCATCCGTTGCCGCACAGGAAACACTTGAGCCGTGGATACTCATTTCATATACCTTAAAAGATATGAGCCCGAAACATAAGATGGCCGTCCATCGTGCTTTATACGGATATAAGGTGGAGAAGAAAGTGGGAGACAAAGTATACCTCAATGAGCGGGAGGGGATGGTGAACAAAATGGGCGAAAAATTGGGAGAGGCTGTGGTTATGGTGCCTGCACGAAAAGCGGACCAGGTCCTCGAAGCACTAGATGCGTATGGGACAACGTATTCCCTCAAGAAAATATGGATGTAATTACAATAACAGAAAACACGCATCATCCGGTATTCTGTTATTTTATATCAGAATAAGGATGGAACATGATTTCTAGATATGGAAGCCACCGTATCGTGTTGTACTGTTTTCCCTTGCTTTGCGTTTACCCCTCGCCGTGCCACACACCTGGCTTTGTTACGTAGACGAAGACGCCCATGCCTCGTTCGATGGCGAAGTCCATCGCGGGCGGCGAGATGCCGACCAGGTATGATGCAAACGTGCTGCTCGATGCGTTCCAGTAGGCCACGATGGTACAGTTGTCGATCGCGGTGCCCAGACCACTCGCGTTTGTTGCTGTCATATTGTACCAGCCGATGGTGTTCCAGCCGAGGGAGAGAGCAACCGATACTGATGGTTCGGGTGTCTCTATCACGTGGCATGTGCTGTTGCAGGCGAGGTAGAGGAAGTATCCGACCCCGGTGTGGACCGTGAAGTCCATGGCTGGTGGCGAGATGCCGACGAGGTAGGGCTGGAAGTATCCGAGCGTGGCGTTCCAGTAGGCAACGATGCTGCAATCGGAGATGTTTTCGCCAAGGCTGCAGGCGGTATGGGTGAACGTGCTGGGGATGGTGACGAGGTTCCAGCCCTGGCAGAGATGCATAGGGAGCGGGGGGTGTATCAATGGATGTCCATCCTGGTTGTCGCCTCCGGGGATGGCGTATGGCGTGTCGCCGCTGCCGCCGCCGTCGATGGTGCAGTTTGCGGTGCCATTTTCCGATTGCAGCGTTATCTGCTTGTTGATGTTTATGTTTTCATAGAGGGTGCCGTCTCGGACGATGATGGTGTCGCCGGCGGATGCGTTGTCAACGGCGGCCTGTATCGTGCCGTGGTCGTCCGGAACATATATTGTCGCTCTGGATGTTGCATTCTCGTTTTCGCCTCCCGCTGCTACACTCAAAGAGATCGTTCCAGCACCTATAAGCACGCCTGCGGCCAGAAAAAGCCATATTTTTTTCATGGTTACACCCTCCCATTTTTTGTGGTATGAGGAATATGTGCAGGCCCTGCAACCTGTTTTTAATTCCATATCGAGAAGAAGACAGTTCCATCTCCCAACTAGCGGTAATGCCTCCCTCCGCTATTCCTCACATACAAACACACAGACGCTATATATAGCTATCTGTCAACAAGGGAGGGGATGTAGAATGGCTGGTTAATGGATAGATTTTCCCAAGGTTACGAATAGTTGTTTCATCTCAATTGTATAGGCACTTCCTATACTTTTACTGATTATTCTACATCACCAACAAGGGACATGAAGGGCTTCCCGGGCTGGAAAATACGATACAGGTTGCAGGGCCATGTAGTATGTAACCGTCCCGGGAAGCCAGTGACATATCCTGTGGTGGCTATAAAATCATTGTCCCGTCGGTGTATCTAGTCCCAGAACTCTCTCGTCCGGCTGTAGGTTATCTCGGCCTGGAGGATTTCTTTCAGCAGCGCGTTGCCCTCGAGCTGTTTGCCCAGGATGCGCGCCGCGGTCCGGGGGCCGACGCCGTAGCCAGCAAGCACCAGCAGCGCCCGTCTGCCGTATTCGGCGACCAGCGAGGCGCTTTTCACCAGCTCGTCCTGCCGCCGGCTGTCGAGGCTGCCCCGGGCTATTGCGATCATCTGGCTGTCGCATCGGGGGCATTGCAGCTTTGCACGCCTGACGGTGCTGTGCCATTCGTGGCCGCAGTTCATGCAGCGCAGGGTTATCCGTGCCTTTGTCAGCCGCTGTTTGAGCGAGCGGAGCACCGCTGCGTCGACGTCGCCGGGCCGGAGGATTTCGCCCCGCGGTGATTCGCCCTTGAGGGACATCGGGGAGACATGCTGTATCTGCACTTTGAGCGTGCCGTCGTGGAGCTCCCGGAGCGCCTGCACCGCGTGTTCGATGTCCATTTTTTCCCATATCACCCTGTCGATGACCTCCTCCATGAGCGGCATCCCGGAGAACACGTCCATGAGCGTGTCGGTCGACAGCAGGTAGGGGTCGACGTCCTTGCTGAGCACCCCGAACTTCCGGGAGACCTTGATGAGCTCCCAGCGGATGAAGGAGCTCCTCCGGAGGATGACCCGGAGCAATGCCTCGAGGTTGTCCGGCTCGATGGATTCAAGTACCTCCCGGACGAGCGATGCGGGTATGGGCCGGGCGATGCGCAGGTAGATGCGGTAGCTGTCGCTGTCCATGCCCACGTTTTGTCCGAGGCGCTGAGCGAGCAGCGACGCCAGGATGCGGCCGATGGTTTCATTGGTCCGGGTGCCATAATGCGTGGATAGGTAGACGGTTTCCTCGCCGACCTCGATGGTGAGCAGCCGGTCGGTTGGCACCGCGAAGCCCTCCTGCTGCTGCCGGCTGACCTGTTCCATGATAACTGACTCGGCGTTGCCCTCGCTGGCTTTCCGGCGCATTTTTCCGACGGCTCTGGCGACATCGAAGGGGACGGGTATCTCCTCGCCGGCCCAGTCCGGGGTCATGCTCGTCCGCCCGGCGGGTGCCACCTTGAGTGTTTCGCCTCGTTCGACGACCTGCCAGGTCCGCCCCCGCATGATGAACCGCGCTCCTGGCTCGCAGTAGTCGACGACGAAGCTTTCGTCGAGCGTGCCGATTTGTTTGTTGCTGGACATGTCGACGACGTCGACGTTTTTTTCGTCGGGTATCATCGAGATGTTGTCGAGAAAGTACTGCCGGGATTTCCGCTTGCGGTTGACGCTGCTGCCGTCGTACCACAGGATGCGCTGCTGGTGGAGCTGCCGGAGCACCGCCTCGAACGTCTCCCGTGATAGCTCATGGAAGGGGGTGGCGCCCTGCACCAGGCTATACATGGTGTCGCTTTCGATGGTGCGGTATTCCATGGCGATGGAGATAATCTGGTTGGCGAGCACCGCCAGCGGCCTGCGGCGGATGCGGGTTGGCTCCAGGTTGCCCTGCATCGTCCGCTCGGCGATGACCCTGGCTTCGGCGTAGTCCTCCGGCGTCGTGGCGATGATGGCGCCGCGGGCCGTCGCGCCCGCACGATGCTCGCTCCGCCCGATGCGCTGTATCAGCCGGGTGACCTGCCGGGGGGAGTTGAACTGGATGACGTAGTCGGTGCGCCCGACGTCGATGCCGAGCTCCAGCGAGGAGGTGCAGATGAGCGCCTTTATGTCGCCGTTTTTGAAGGCGTCCTCGGCGGCGATGCGGGTGTCCTTGGACAGGGAGCCATGGTGCACCTCTATTGATGCGCCTGCCTCGTGTAGATGAGCGCCGAGCAGCTCGGCGGTGTCCCTGGTGTTGACGAACAGCAGGACCGACACGTGCTCGTCGAGCATGTGCTGGATAACGCGGAGCATCGCCGCCATCTGGGGGTCGACGCCGAGCTTTGCCGCCGTCTGGTTGTCCGCGTTGGATGCCTCGGGGAGCACGACTTCGATGTCCATGTCCTTGCCGCTCGACGTCTCGATGATGTCGACGGGACGGCCGCCGCCCAGAAACAGTGCGACCTCGTCCGGGGAGCCCACGGTCGCTGACAGCCCGACGCGCTGCACCGGCCCGGCGATGGCCTCGATGCGTTCCAGTGCCACGGCGAGTTGCGCTCCCCGTTCGCTGCTCGCCAGCTCGTGTACCTCGTCGACGACCACGTAGCGGACGTCCTCCAGGCTTTTGCGGAGCCGTGAGCCGGTGAACAGTATCTGGACGGTTTCCGGCGTCGTGATGAGCATGTCCGGCGGATGATGTGACTGCCGCCGTCGTTCCTTCCGGGTGGTGTCGCCGTGGCGGACGGCGATGTCGATATCAAGCTGTTCGCCCCATGACATGGTCCGGCGGAGCATGTCCCGGTTGAGCGCCCGCAATGGCGTGATATAGAGCAGGCTGACGCCTTCCGCCGTTCCCTCGTTGAGCATTCGCTGGAAAAGCGGTATGAGCGCCGCCTCGGTTTTGCCCATCCCGGTCGGTGCGATGACCAGGCAGCTGCCGCCATTGAGCAGCGGCTGGAGCGCCCGGCGCTGTGGCTCGGTCAGCTCTTTGATGCTCTCGCGGTGCATGACCTCCTGGAGCCGGGGATGCAGCCTGTCTTTCATAGTATCGCGACCAGCACGACGGAGAGGATGCCGGTGAGAAAGATGCCGTCGAACGTGCCTGCGCCGCCGATTGATGCAGCATGTGCGCCGATGTCCGCCAGCCTTGGCAGGTTCAGCAGGTCGGCGCCGACGAGCACCCCGAGGACGCCGGAGACGAACGCGATGACGGCTGCCTCCCCGGCCGGGGCGATGAGCAGCGCCAGCAGCGACGCCAGCACTGGCGGGATGAGCGCGGGCATCGCGATACCGGTGCCCCTGACGGGGCGGGCGAGCTTGTAGCATACGAGGGAGACGACGATGGTGGCGGCCAGCACGTGGGGATACAGCACGGCGGGCAGCCGGGTGAGCAGGTACAGGGAGATGCCGATGGGGATGACCGCGCCGCCCAGGTTGAGGTTGATGGTGGTCGTTCCTTCCTCGACATGTTTCACCGGGCGGAAGGGAAACTGCGAGGTGTCATGGGAGACATGTTCCTGCTGTCCCTCCACCGTCCACACCGGCACGTTTATGAAGCTGCCGAGGAGCACCCCGACGAGCAGCAGGACGGCGGCCCAGGATGGAAACCCGAGCACCTGGAACACCTCGCCGATGGCGCCCACGAACAGCATGACCAGCAGCATGATTAGCAGGGGCAGCGCCAGGAAGAAAAACAACGTGCCGGAGGGCGCCCGGAAATGCATGAAGAGGCTAACTGAACGGTTATTTAATAATTTTGGCGACGCGCTGCTTTCATGACAGATGCTCGATGATGTACCGGTGCACCTGGTCGTTGACCGCTATCTGTGAGATGTGGTCGGCGGTGCCGGATGGCCATGCCGTCCCGTTCACGATGTACAGCGGGCACCCCTCCAGGTAGGGGCTCTCGGTGGGAACGAGCCCGTCCGTGGTGTGGTTCACGCCGTCACCGTCGAAGTCCTTCGGTGCCCCGATGGTGAACCCGATGTCGGTGCCAACCGGATGGTAGTCCACGATGCCGCATCCACGGTAGCCCATTGCGGACAAAAACTTGGAATGATAGACCATGTCCTGCGTCTGGGAGGCCCACCAGGGAATCGGCAGATAGCTCAGCATGTCGAGCAGCCGGTCGTCGATGTTGGGCGGCACGCCGTGGTTCGGCGTGCCAACCATGACGAGGTCGTCTATCTGCCGGCCGCCGATAACGATGTCGCTGTCTCCGTCGCCGTGCCATGGCGTTCCCGGCATGCCCGGCTGCCAGGAATTGTTCCAGAAGTCGACGTCGGCATTGGGATGCTCCGCCATGAACCGGGCGACGAGGCCGCCCATGCTGTGCGCTACCACGTCGATCGTCTGGTCGGGGCTGTAGCCGTTCATGACCAGCGCATGCCGGATGGCGTCGCTGACCCTGGCCGCGATCCATGGAATATGATGGTCGGCCCAGCCCGGTGAATAGCGTAGATACTGGACGCCCGGCTGGCTGGTGTCAAAGTCGAGGACGGTGTAGCCCTGGTGCTGCAGCTTCTGTGTCAGGTTCCACCATGTATGGTTGAGGATGCCCCCGGTCACCGAGCCGCCCCATCCGTGGATGAGCACCACGGGAAACGTGCCCGGCGTTTCAGGTCGTACATCGACCGTGACAGTGCAGTCGCATCCCTGGTATTCAGTGTCGCCGCTCAGGTTTTCGGGCATCTGCGCCCAGCAGAGCACCTCCATGGTCTCGTTGACATCTGACAGGAAAAACGGTGCCGTGGCCTTGCCGCCGCTGTCGGTGACCGCGGTGACGGTGTCCAGGGGCTGCAGCTCGCTGCCCCGCTGGTCGAAAAAGGTCCAGGTCAATGGCTGCCCTGCCAAAGGGCGCCATCCCTCGTGGTTGCGGACGCGGAGCGTGGACGTGAGCATCATGGTTTCCCCCGCCGTCATGGTGGTGCGCTCGGCGTGCGCCGTCAGCGCTGTCTCATGCAGGACGGGCGTGATGACGCCCTGCGCCCGGGCGGTGTAGGTCCGCCCTCGCCATGTCGCGCTCGCCCGGACGGTCACCATGTGTCTGCGGACGTCGACATCAGCCGGTGCCTCATAGGATGCGGTGAGCATGCCCGACGTGTTGGTTTCCGCTGCCTCGCAGTGGATCGCGCCCGTTCCCCCCGTGGCGGATATGTTCCAGGAGACCCCGGCGGATATCGGTATGTCGCCCTCGGTTAAGGACAGCGACAGCGTGATGGTGTCGCCCTCGCCGAGCGTGAACGTGTCCGGGGAGAGCGCGAGCGAGCATGCGATCTCGCCGTCGCCCTCGGATGGCTCCCAGTTGTAGGCGAGAACCGAGGTGACGAGTGCCAGGATGACGAGTACGAGCAGCAGCACCTTCTGTTTGCCGTCCATTATGACTGACAACATCCCCGTTTTTAATATATATTTCCGTTCATTCGTCGAAGAAAGACGGGTTACAGCGCAACGTAGACGTCCACGACGTCCCGTGAGATGTTTCCCGTGTCGCTGTACGCGAGCACCTCCACGGTGTGCCGTCCGGGGGGCACGTTCAGCCGCCACGTAAATGGCGGGGTGCTGTCCGTGTACCGGGGCATCCCGTCCAGGTAGAACTCGACGCGCTCCGTGTTGCTCGCGTCGACCTGCACGGTTGCATGGCCGAACACCCGGGGCATCCCTATCTGCAGCACCGCCCGTCCGAACAGGCTTGGTATCTCGTGGCCGAGGATGTAGCTGTGGTAGCGCCGCGGCCGCTCGATGTACACCCGGGGGACGTCGGGCTTGAAATTGCCGTATACGTGGTCGATGTACAGGATGCCGGTGCCGCCGTAGCAGCCCGGGATGAACATGTCCATGTCGTAGCCCATCCAGAACCAGCCGTTGTCACCCCAGTTTTTTCCCCAGCTGTTTTTGACCAGCCAGGCCTGCCGGTCGTCGTCATATCCCATCAGGGTGACCAGGTGGCCGCCCTCGAGCCCTCCCCATGTATGTCGGTAGACGCCGCCGCTGTAGTACATGAAATCCTTGTACACCCAGATGCAGATGGTCAACGGGCCGTGCTCGATGAGCGCCTCCTTGATAGCTGTATCGTCCCGGGGGACCCATCCCCATTCCCTGATTTTCACGGTCCGGTTCCGCCAGCCGGGCAATGTGTCGTTGCAGGGCTGGTCGCCACGCCGATGCGGGTCGGGATAGCATCCCTCGTCTGGGACGCCGTGCTCGACGAGATACTGCGCGGCATGCCTCACGTTGACCCCCCATTCGCAGGTGCCGCCCGCGCAGAAAAACAGGTGCATCTCGGACAGGTCGGGGTTGAAGCGTTCCCGGAGTTGATATTGCATCATGGTTTCCATCGCCGCGCACAACGCGTAGGCCTCGCAGCTCGGGCAGGGCTCCTGGTTTTTCACATCCGTCGTGTAGTCGACGCCGTCAATGTTCCGCCAGCTGAACATGTCGGGCAGCCCCGCCCCGGGTGAGGCGTCGGACGTCTGGACAGCGGACATGCTGCCTGACAGGAAAAACAATGCGACGATAAGCAGCGCGAGCGCCCGTTTCATAGGGGAAAACGCACCACGGCTTTTAATCTTTCTGTCCATGCACGCAAGGCTTTTATCACCTGTTCCGTTGATACCCTGGAGGCACATCATGGCACATCGTCTCACCGTTTTGCAGGTCAACGACAGCCACGCCTATCTCAGGCCGCACATGGAGCTGTTCCGCGGACATGGCACCGTTATCTACCGGCAGATGGGCGGCTACGTGAAGCGATGCCTGGGTCTCACCGCCTATGTCAAGGTTGAAAACCCGCCCGGGTATCGCATCGAGGAGCTATTCGTTGACGGTCGCCGCGTCGATGATAAAGAGAGCTACGAGGCCTGTTACATCACCGTGCAGGGCGTCCCGGAGCGCTATGGCGGCAACCGGCAGGACCTGGACGTCGACGCCGTCGGGGCATTGCGGAACTATCTCGCGGTGTACGACCCGGCCCACGCCGGGCTGCATGGCTCCATCGTGCCGGTGTAGTATGCCATTGGTATCGTGGCCGTCTCCTTCATGTGGTGGTCATCCGCCGAGCGCGGTGTCCACCATCTCTGCGAACGTTTTGAATGACACGACACGGTCGACGACCTTTTCGGCGCCGACGTCGCGGAGACGGTCACCCCAGTCGGTGTCGCTCCAGGCCGTGTACCCCCAGATGACGGCATCGTCGTCGATGTCCAGGATCGCTCTGGCGGTTCGGACGCCGTCCATCGTGCTGTCCTCGCCGCGTCGATGGGCGTCCACGATTTCCTGGTCGGCGTTGCTCCCCGACAGGTTGAGGTCCATGATAACCATGGCGGGCGTGTCGCCGCTTTCCGTGCGCTTTTTATAGATGGCGACGGCGTCTTCCCCGGAGAGCGCCTGTATTGTTTCGACCTGTTCGAGGCGCTCGAGGTATGCTCCCAGGATTTCCTGGATGTCGGGCTCGTCGTCGACGACGAGCACATATTTTTTACTCATGTATTTCGCCTTTTTCAACAATGTTTTTGATGACGGTTTCCACCCGCTTGATGGCACGCTGCGCCCTGCTGATTTTTTCCTCGGGTTCCTCCGGTATTTCCTCCACGGCGAGCTCCATGTAGCCCTTGGCGATGGCGATGGGGTTCAAAAAGAAATGCGCCGCGTCGGCCTTGAACCGCTTCTCCAGGTCCAGCGCCCGTTCCATCTCCGCCAGCGCCTGCTTGCGTTCCTCTTCCGCCTGTTTTTGCTGCGTGATGTCTCGCACCGCGCCCATGGCAGCCTCCGTTCCATGGTAGGTGATGGCGGTCATCGAGAACTCGCAATGACGGATATCGTCGGTTTTGGTCGTTATCCGTGCCTGATAGACATTGGGCGCCTCTTCCCCCCGGACCCATTTGCGGTGGACATCTTTCACCATGTCGAGGTCGTCAGGATGGATGATATCCCATACGGGCATGTCTATGAGTTCTTGTTTTGTGTATCCCGTTATATCCGACGCCCGGCTGTTGACGAACAAAAACTCGTCGCCGCGGTAGATGAAGATGGCATCGTGGCTGCCCTCGACGATGGCCCGGTATTTCTCCTCGCTTTCCGCCAGCTCCCGCTGCGCCTCCTTTCGCTGGGTGATGTCCTCGACGATGCCGATGACACGGACGTGGCCCGTTGCCTCGTCTTTTTCCATGATGCCCCCGATGTCCCGGAACCATCTATAGGCGCCCTCCCGGGTCTTGATGCGGTATTCGACCTCGTAGGTCTCCGTCCTGCCCTGCAGGTGATCTCGCATGGCCTGCATCGCCGCCGGGCGGTCGTCGGGGTGCAGCAGCTCGGTGAAGTCCTCATAGGTTTCGAAGCGCTCCGGCGCATAGCCGAGCATCTCCGCCTTCCGGTCGTCGAAGATAACCTCGCCGGACGGCAGTTTCATCTCCCACCAGGCCAGGTTGCCGGCGCGCAGCCCCGCTTCGACGCGTTGCCGGAGCGTCCGCTCGATTTTTTCCCGATGTTTGCGCTCGGTGATGTCCCGGGCGATGGAGAGAACGAGCCGCTGGCCGTTCAACGTAAACGTGTGGGAGCTGATTTCGACCGGGATGCGTGAGCCGTTTTTTGCCATGTGCCGCATCTCGAACGTGGCGTGTCCCTCCTCCAGCAGCTCCTGCATGATAGCCGGGACGTCCGCCGCCGTTTCACGGTCGTCGATGTCCCGGGGCGACATCTCCATGAACTCCTCGGGGGTGTAGCCGAGCATGTCGCAGGCGACGTCGTTCACCTCGATAAAGGTACCCGGTATGCCGTCGTCGGTCAGCGTGTGCAGGAACATCGCGTCGTTGGCGTTGTTGAATATCTCCCGGAACTTTTTCTCTCGCTCCTCGAGCTCCTGCTCTGCCTGCTTCCGGGCGGTGACGTCCTGCAGCGTGCCCCGGAAGCCCGCCACCTCGCCGTCTTCATCTAGCAGCGGCTCGCCCCGGGCCACTACCTTGCGGTTTTTCTCTTTCTCGCGGATGACTTCGAGCTCTATTTCATATGGCTCCTTTGTCGTCTGCGCTTTTTCGATGGCCTGCTGAAATGTCTCCCACGATTCGGGAGTATAATATTTTTCATGGTTTGCCACGTCCAGTGACTCTTCGTTTTTCTCCAGGCCGACAACATTGTACATCTCATCCGAGAGATAGAGGTCTCCCGTTTCAAGGTTCCATCTCCAGTTGCCGATGTTCGCCAGGCGCTGCGCCTCCATGAGTTCTTTTTCGCTTTCCTTCAGGGCGTCCTCTGCTTCCTTCCGCTGTGTGATGTCCAAAAAGGTCGAGTAGACCTGGTAGGGTTCATCGCTCTCTTCTTTGAACTGCGGTATCGAGTTGACGATAATCCAGACGTATCCGTTCTTTTCGGGGTTGTATATCCCCTGAACGAAACCTTCGACGGTTTCCCCGGTTTTAAGGGCAACCATGGCGGGGTGTTGTTCCCCGCGTAGTTCGTTGCCGTCTGCATCAACTGCTTTCCATCGCGGGTCCATGGATGTCTTGCCCTGCATCTCGTCGAGGGAAAGCCCCAGTATCCGTTCCGCTGCGGGGTTAGCGGAAATAATGTTGCCTTCGGAATCCTGGTAGACGACCCCCTGCTCCATGGTTTCAAAGAGCGTCCGATATTTTTCCTCGCTCTTTTTTAGTTTCTCTTCAGCCCGCTTCCGCTGGGTGATGTCCTGCCCGATGCCATACATCAGTTTTTCCCCTGCGACGGTGAGCGGGACCACGTTGAGCAGCAATGTTTTCACCCGGCCGTTCACGTAGTAATAGGTTTCGAGCGTGCGCGGCTCATCGAAGGGTGTATGCTCCTTCTTTGCTTCCTCAAGCCGCCATGGAGGGATCCAGTCCCATGCAGTTGTCTCTCTGAATGTTTCCATGTCGCATTCCAGGAAGTCGAGCGCCGCCCGGTTGGCGTCGACGTGTACACCCTCCATGTTTGCCACCAGTATCGGGTTGGGTGTTTCCTCGAAGAGCGTCCGGAGTTTCAGCTCCCGTTCCTCGAGCTCCTGCTCTGCCTGCTTTCGCTCCGTGATGTCCCGCGTGGTTCCCTGCAGGCCGACGGGCTTCCCATCCTCATCAACGATGGCTTTGCCGGTTATCTCGACGGGGATTCTGCTGCCGTTCCTGCAGATAATAGCTGACTCGAATCGTGCGTGGTCTTGCTCCGGCCACTGCTCGAGGTATTCCGCGACGGCCTGTTGCATCTTTCGGGCTTCCTCGGGCGGCGCGTGCTCGGTCGGCCTGTTGCCAATCCATTCCTCCGGGCTATAGCCTGTCAATTCTTTCAGGGAGGAGCTGAGGTACGTGAACTGCATGTCCAAATCCATCTTCCAGATGACGTCGATGGCGTTCTCTGCGAGCAGCCGGTATTTTTCTTCGGCCCTCCGGTGTTTTTCCTCGAGTTCGAGGTCGTAGAGAGCGAACGCCAGGTCGTCGGCTGCCTCCTGGAACAGCCCCTCTTCTTCCTCTATTGTCTGCCGCTCGGCGGGGATGAAAACCGAGAGCGCACCGTAGATATTGCCGAGGTAGCTCAGCGGAACGGTTATCGCGGTGTACGCCTCGTCGTAGCTCTCGCTCCAGGGACAATCACTGCACATCTCCCCGAGGGTTTCAACGGTCACCATGTCGCCCTCAGCCATCGCCTTTTTCATGCAGATGGGCACGTCCTTCTCCGTGCAGTCCTGTGTGCCGTCCCGGCCGGCGCAGACGCCCATGCGCGCCTCGCCCGTTTCATCCGTTTCATCCGTCAGAAAAATCCGGACGTGATGGTATCCGCTCACCCTGGCAAGAAAGGTGCAGGCATCGGTCACCATTATCTCGGGGTCTGTCTCCCGGACGATGAGCTGGTTGATGTCGCGTATCGCCCGGAGCAGGCTGTTCATCCTGCTCATCCGCCGCTCAATTTTTTTCCGCTCCATGGCATACCGGATGACGTGGGCCATCACGTCGCTGCTGATGTCTCCCTTGACCAGGTAGTCCTGTGCTCCCTCGCTCGCCGTCTCAATGGCCAGCTGTTCGTCTTTCAGTCCGGTGAGCACCACGACGGGCATGAGCGGTACCTGTTGCTGTATCGATTTTAGGGTGTCCATGCCCTGGCTGTCGGGCAATCCCAGGTCGAGGAGCACCACGTCAGCGTCGTGTTTGTCGAGAAACGTGATACCCTCCCCGAGGCTTTCCCTGACGGTGATGTCGAACCTGACGCCGTCGAGATTGCTGAGCATCTCCCTGATGATACGCGCATCGCCGGGGTTGTCCTCTATCAACACCGTTCGGATGGTTTTCATGTTTTCTTGCCTCCATGAAACGTGAGCACAACGACGGCACCACGGGGCTCGTTGTCCTCGATGGCGACGGAGCCGCCGTAGCGCTCCATGGTCTTTTTGACGATGTACAGGCCGAGACCGGAGCCGGCGCTGCCCCCGGAGCTGAACTCTTCGTTGAACACCCGCTGCTTGATGTCGTCGGGGACGCCGCTGCCGTTGTCCGCGATTCGGACCTTGCATGTGCTGTCGTCCTTGCACATGGATATGTGTATCTTTGTTGAGCCGCCATGGTCCACGGCGTTGCGCACGATATTTTCCAGCACCGGGTAGAGGGCATTGTCGGCCGTGACGGTGCAGCCGCCCTCCAGCGTGACGGGGACGTCAAACTGCTCAGCGACCTCCTCGGCGACCTGCCGCACGTCATAGTCCTGCAGGTTTTCGCTGGAGGCGACCAGCTGCTCCAGGTCCCTCATCTGTTGCAAAAGCCTGATGGTGTCTCCGATGCATTTCATGGCCTTCTGCAGCATCGCCTCGTCTGCATCCCCCCTGGCGAGGTCGAGGGCACTCTGCGCTATCTGGAGCTTGTTGATGCCGTCGTGCCGGATGAGCTTGTTGATGGTGCGGAGTCCCTCGGCGACCTGTTTCATCTGCTGCTGGGTCTGATGTCGCTCAATGGCATACACGATGCTTTTCCTGAGGAGCATCGGGCTGAGCTCTCCCTTTACCAGGTAGTCCTGTGCCCCCTGCTGGACGAGCCGCAATGCGAGCTCCTCGTCGTCGTGGCCGGTGAGCACCACGACCGGTGCGTCAATGTCATGTTCGGCGACGCTGTCGAACGTCTCGGCGCCCTGGCTGTCGGGCAGGTTGAGGTCGAGGAGGATGACGTCGGGCTGCATCTCAGACAGCTGGTCGAGCGCCTCTGACAGCGTGTCGGCAGCGGTGATGCGGTAGCCGGATGCGTCGCGGCCGCAGAGCATCTCCTCTACCAGCCGGCTGTCGCCGGGGTTGTCTTCCACGAGGAGCACGTCTTTTTTCATTTTCAGCGCTGTTGTATGTTTTTAGCTCGTTCGTCGGGTAGCTTGACGATGGTGAACCAGAAATCTTTCACTGATTTCACCACGTCGATGAACTTTTCCAGGCCCACCGGCTTGGTGATGTAGGCGTTGGCGTGGAGGTCGTAGCTTTTGACGATGTCCTCGTCTGTTTCCGACGTGGTCAGGACGACCACCGGGATGCTCCGCAGCTCTTCATCTTTCTTGATGTCCTCGAGCACCTCTCGCCCGTCCTTTTTCGGCAGGTTGAGGTCGAGCAGCACGAGGTCGGGGCGGGGCATGTCCGCGTATTCTCCCCGCTGGTAGACGAAGTCCATGGCTGCCTCGCCGTCCATGACGACGTGGAGGTTGTTGAGGAGCTTGCTTTCCCGCAGTGCCTCCCTGGTCAGCCGGACGTCGCCCGGATTGTCATCCACCAGCAGTATTTCGACCGGTTTTCCTATCTCACTCATTTTTTTTCACCCTGTTTTTCATTCAAGTCTTTTGGAATGGTAAAGTAAAAGGTGGCGCCCTCATCCTCCCTGGATTCAACCCAGATGCGCCCGCCATGCCGCTCGACGATGCGCTTGCACAACGCGAGGCCGATGCCCGTTCCCCCGCCTGCCTCGTCGTGGCCGTGCAGCCGCTTGAAGATGACAAATACGCGGTCCTGCTGCTCCTCCGGGATGCCGATGCCGTTGTCCGCGACGGCGAAACGCCATGCGTCCTGCTGCTCCTCAAAGCCGACATGTATCTCGGGTGGCTCGTCGCCCCGGTACTTGATGGCGTTGCTGACCAGGTTCTGGAAGACCCGGCGGAGCTGCGACCGGTCGGCATGGATGGTCGGCAGCTCGTCGTAGGTGACCGTCGCCCCGGTATCCGCTATCCGGTGCTGGAGGTCATCACGGACCTCCTCCATTACCTCGTTGACATCGACCGGCTGGAAGGGGTCTCCGCGGGTGGTCACTCGCGAATATTTCAGCAGGTCGTTGATGAGCTGCTTCATCCGGCGGGCGCCGTCCACCGCGTAATATATGAAGTCGTCGGCGTCCTCGTCGAGCTCGTCCCGGTAGCGGCGCTGCAATAGCTGCAGGTAGCTTGACACCATGCGCAATGGCTCCTGCAGGTCGTGCGACGCGACATAGGCAAACTGCTCCAATTCCTCGTTGGAGCGCTTCAGGTTCCGGAGCAGCTTCAGGCGTTCCTGTTTCATGTGCTTTTCTCTGATGATGTCTCCCACCTGGGCGGCGATGGTGTCCAGCAGATAGCGTTCCTGCTTCAAAAACGGGCCCTCGGCCTCCGCGGGTTTTTCTTCGAGGATGCCGACGTCGATGCGCCCGACGGTTTCCCCGTTTACCACGATGTCCTGGCTCATCATCCACGGCGTCGTCTCGAAGTTGTCCGTCGTATAGGCTGCGCCGTCAACGGTCAGACGGGCGCACGTTATTTCTGGATACTGCCAGCTCGGCGGGATGAGCTCGACGATTTCCTGGAACAGCTCATCCATCGACAGGTCATGTCGCTGCCCCAGCTCGTTGATACGGTAGAGGCAGTTTAATTCCTTGACGCGCTCCCGCAGCTCGCGGGTTCGCTCATCCACCTGCTGCTCCAGGTTTTCCCGGGATGTCTGCAGCTGCCGAGCCATTTGGTCGAAGGAGCCGGAGAGCTCGCCTATCTCGTCGTCCCGGTCGATGTCGGTCCGATATCCAAGGTTGCCCTCGGCGATGACCTCGGTGCCCCGCCGGAGTTTCTCCAGCGGATGCAAAACACTCCGGTTTATCATGACGCCGGCGAAAACCAGCGAGGCCGCCAGCGCCGCCACGAAGCCAAAGCCGTACAGGCTGGTCTGCTGCTGCACGTGCCGATAGTCATGATGGATGTTGTCACTGAGCCGTTCGGCCGTCAACATCATTGTATTGAGTTTTATCATCAGCTGCCCCAGCAGCAGGTTTTCCAGCCTCACGTTGTAGCCCCCGCTTTTGTAGTTGTCTACCAGTTGCTGGAACGTATGGTTGAGGTCATCCGCCTGGTCGTCCAGCTGCTCGACCAATTTTTTATTGTCGCTGTCGAATCCCTGGTCATCCTGCAGCAGCCCGGTCAGCGCCGCATGTTCAGACTGCCATTGAACCCTGGCTCGTTCCCCGTGACCGGTGGCATAGTCGCTGGTCAGCAGGCTCAAATCGAACACCTGGCGAAGGATGGCATGCGCCACCTCTGACCGCTCGGAAACGGTGTCTTCCTCCTGCGCCAGGGCGTAGAGCGCGCCGCCGAGAGCTCCGACGAGCAGAAGCGCGATGACGATGGCCGCGAAAAATTTTTGCTTGATATTCACCGTTTTCCTCCCAGAATGGTGACCGCGTTCGGCTTTACCTCGAGGAGGCCCTGCTGGTAGATGTCATGGTAATAGTTGGGAATCGACGTGGCGGCGGTGAGACCCTGCTCGATGAGCCAGCCGGCCTCCTGTTCCATGGTTAGGAGCAGCGCCTGCGGCAGGGTCACCTCGAATTGCTGGACGGGCCAGATGGCGTCGAGGTAGGCCGAGGCATAGTTAAAATAGTCGCCGATGTACTCCCGGACCTTGGCCTCGTGCGAGCCGATGTATCGCTCGGCGTCCACGAGAGCGGCGAGCAATCGTTCCGTCTCCCCGGTGTGGTTGGCAATCCACGTGTCGTGGCTGGCGAGCACGAAATAAAAGTCCTGGCCGCTCTGCCCGGGCCAGGTGACGGCGTCGCTGCCCAGTTGCTGCTGTATCCGGTAGATGTTTGGCTCCCAGGTGAGCGCGGCGTCGATGTCACCGGCGGTCATGTTTTCGACGAGCTGGCTGGGTGTCAGGTCGACGATGGCGACGTCGGCAAATGAAAGATTGTGGAAGAGGAGAAAGGAGCCGAGGTAGAACTCGGCGGCGCTTTTCCGCGTGACGCCGATGGTCTTGCCGGCGAGGTCTTCCGGCGCCGTTATGTCGTGGTCACGGCGGGCGACCAGCTTGGTTATAGTGCCGGTGGTGGCGATGCTGCCCATGATGCTCGTGTTGTGGTGCGTGAAGCTGTGGCGGACGTACACGAACTCGGCGGCCGTTGCCACGTCAGCCTCACCGTTCAGCAGGGCGTCATAGGCGAGCTTGCCCGTCTCGTATTCTTTGAACGTGACGTTGAGCCCATATTTTTCGAAAAACCCCTGCTCGCGGGCGATGTAGCAGAGCGAGGAGGTGTCGCCGGCGTAGACGCCCAGGGTGAGCGACACGGTGTCATATCCGCCGCCCGCGCCATCGTGGTCCATCTCGTTCCAGAGGGCGGCACCGGCAATCGCAAGAATGGCGATGACGGCGATACAGATAAGAACACTCGTCCGCTTGTTCCCCGTTAGCACATGTTAAAAATGACCTGTCGATATATAACTCTGGCGGTTTTGATTGCGATTTGATGCCAGCGCTGTCTCAGCGCAAAAAACCTTTTAAAACCAGGGTGGTAATAAAAAATACCATGACAGCACAGAGCGCAACAATCAGACAGACCACCGGTGGAGGCAGAACATGAGCCGCATCGCCGTCGTCATCGACGACCTGTTCGAAGACATAGAGTACAGCCGCCCGGCCAAGGCCTTCAAACAGGCCGGCCACGAGCTGGTCCACGTCGGGCTGGAACAGGGCAAAACGGTCACCGGCAAAAAACAGGGCACCCAGGTCACCATCGACATCGCAGCCGACAAAGCCTCACCCGATGACTACGATGCATTGCTCATCCCCGGCGGCTACTCGCCCGACAAGCTCCGCGCCCACGAGGCGCCCGTCACGTTTGTCCATGACCTTGTGGAAAGCGGCAAACCCGTGTTTTTCATCTGCCACGGCGCCCAGCTGCTCATCACCGCCCGGGTGGTCGAGGGCAGAGCAATGACAGGCTGGCGGTCCATCATCCAGGATATCAAAAACGCCGGCGCCATCTACCACGACCAATCTGTCGTCGTCGACGGCAATCTGGTGTCAAGCAGGCACCCCGGCGACCTCGACGACTTCATCCAGGCATCGCTCGACAAGCTCGACTAGTCAACCGCATAGCCGGCCTGCTTCCACGCGGCGATGCCGCCGACGAGCTCCGCCACGTCATCAAAGCCATGCCGTTTGAGCAGGCTGGCCGCGGTGCCCGTCTTGTAGCCCGCGTCGCAGAACACGACAATGGTATCATCGTTGGGCAGGTCGTCCAGCCGGTCGGGCAGGTCGCCGAGGTAGACATGCCGGGAGCCCGGGATGTGGCCGTTGCTGCTGCGGCTGTGCCCTGTCCGGACATCAAGGACGAACACGTCATCAAGCCGCGCGTTGAGCCGGTCGGCGTGCCAGAGCGCGATGCTGCCCATGGGTCGTCCGGACTGCTGCCAGGCGCCGATGCCCCCCAGCGGCATCGCCAGGTCGTCGTAGCCGAGCCGGACGAGGGAGCGCAGCGCCGCACCATCGTCGCCGATGAGCACCACGGGCCGGTCGTAGGACAGGAACCAGCCGGCGATACCCGCCAGGGCATGGCTCCACATGTTCAGGCTGCCCGGTACATGCGCCGCTGCAAAGCAATCTGGCCGCCGGACGTCCACCAGCTGCATCTCGCCCGTCATGCCGGCGACCTCGCTGACCGGCAGCGCCGCAGGCTTCGGCATCCGGTGCAGCAATGGCGGGCCATGCTGGTTGTAGGCCTCCATCTGCCGGAAATAGGGCGGCCGGTGGAGCTGTTCATGCTGTTTCCGCTCGATAAAATCCTGCCTGTCGAGCTGCAGCATCGGGTTGCTCCGCCGCTCGTAGCCGATGCTCGTGAACGGAAGGTCGCCGATGGAGCCGCCGCACACCGACCCCGAGCCATGGGCCGGGCAGACGATGACCTGGTCGCCCAGCGACAGCAACTTTTCATGCAGGCTGTTGTAGAGCATGGCGGCCAGCCGCTCTCTCTCATCGGGGCCATAGAGATCGGTGCGGCCGACGTCGCCGGCGAACAGCGCGTCGCCGGTGAACACCATATAGGGCTCCGAAGAAACGGCGGCGTTGGTGACCACGATGGAAACGCTCTCGTCGGTATGCCCCGGGGTCTCCAGGACGTCGAGCCGGAGGGAGCCGATGGAAAAGCTGTCGCCCTCCTCAACGGGGACGCCGTAGCCGAAGTCGAGGGCCCCGCCGTGGTACACGTCTGCATCGGTTATCTCGGCGAGCTCGAGGGAGCCGATGACGTAGTCCTCGTTGCGATGGGTCTCGAAGATGTGGGTGACGCGCAGGTCGTTGTCCCTGGCCACCTCCGCATATCGCCAGGCGTCCCGCCGGGGGTCTATGACCGCTGCGCTCTGCTGCGAGCCCAGGATGTAGGAGTTGTGCGCCAGCCCGGGGGAAATGATTCGTTCGAACAGCATTTTAGGAGGGCTCGGGGCCGGTGACCGTTGGATTGTCGGGATGGCTGGTCCATTCGGTGAACGAGCCCTCGTAGAGGTGCACCTCGGGGTAGCCGAGGTACCATTTGAACAGGAGGAACTCGTTGGTGGCCTCCCGCCCGGTGCCACAGGAGCAGATGATGGTCTTGTCCTCCGATATGCCACGGTCGTTGAGCACCGCCTGGATGCCTTCGTCGGGTTTGAGCAGCATGGCGTTGCCCTCCTGCATGAGCGTTTTCCAGGGCAGGTTGATGGCTCCCGGTATATGGCCGGGCTTCCGCCAGGGCCCCTGTCCCTCGTAGAACTTGGGCGGCCGGGCGTCGAGCAGCATGACGTTATCGTCATCTTTCATGTCTTTGACCCTGTCCATGTCGACCACGTAGTCGTGCTGTACCTCTATGGGAAAGTCGCTTTCCGTGATGTCGGGGAACTCCTTGACCAGCGTTCGCTGCTCTGTCTTCCATGTGTCGATGCCGCCGTTGAGCACGTGGACGCTGCGGTGGCCGTAGCGGGCAAGCGTGAAGGCGACCATGGTCTGCTCGAGCCCGTCGCCCCAGCCGCGGAAGGCGCCCGTGCCCCCGTAGACCACGACCGGTGTGTCGGGCATAAGGCCGACGCGGCTGAACAGCTGCTGGATGACGCCGTCGGGCACGTAGACGCCCGGCCTGCCTTTGTGGGGCACGCGGAGCAGTCGCTGGTTGAAGTAGACGGCGCCGGGCACATGCTCCGTAATGTAGTCATGGATGTCGGGCTGCGTGTCGAGCACTGTGACCTCCCGGTGGTGTTTTTCGAGCCATTCCGTGGAGACCCATTTCACTGTGCTTTCTTTTTCGGGATATGGAATTGTTTTCATATTACCTCCACAGATTTAACAATTGTAACTTTATATAGTTATGCCTCTCTAACAGCGTGCCTGTCATCACATGATTTAAAAACTGGCCGGAGATGTATGGATGGGTGAGGTGATAGTATGAACGACAAAGAAAACAAAAATAGAAAAAAATTAACGCTGTTAGCAACAATTGCAATAGTGATAAGCGTGGTGGCAATCGCCCTCGGCGGCTACGGCGCCACTACAGAAGGAGCGGAAGGCCCACAGGGGCCAGAGGGGCCCGAAGGTCCTCCGGGCGAGCCGGGCCCGAACAACATCGTTGCCATGGGCACATACCATTCATCGGTCGGATTGATCGAGGGATACAACGTTGAATCGGTCACGTGGAACTCCGGCTGGCACGAATACCGGATCAACATCACGGATACAGCATATCATTCCTGGGATTATGTGACCATGATCACAACCATGGACACGATAGGGAACAGCTACGGCTGTTATTCCAGCCAGGGCGACCTCCTCGCAATAACGCTCTATGATGCAGCCGGCAACCAGCTCACGACCGACTCAGGCGCCTTCTCATTCATGGTCCTGGAGATGCCGGAATAGAAGGTTCCACAGGCAGTTCGAGAACATTTATAAATCACCGGCGGTTATGAGCGCCATGACAACATGCGACGTCTGCGGGGCAGAGGTATCCGACGACAACATACGCCACGTCCACATCAAGGGCAAAGAACGAAACATCTGTAAAGGCTGCGTCACCGCCATCAAGGGCCTCGCGTAGCCGGCTGAACGACGGGGAAACCTACAAGTAATCCGCCATGTTATCCACATGGTATGGAACATCAGCTCACAGCCGCTGAACAACAAGAGGTCATCGAGCTGACGAAAAAGCTCATCGGTATCCCCAGCACCGCCGGCGACGGCCCCGAGATCTACGGCTACGTGGAACAACACCTCCGGGAGCACGGGCTCGAACCAACGGTGCAGGCCATCGAAAACCCATACATCAGCTACATGAACTACGCCGGCCGCGACCACCACAACATATACCTCAAAATCGGCACCGGTGACGGCCCCCGCGTCATGCTCAACGGCCATCTCGACACCGTCGGAGCCCACGGCGAATGGTTCTATCCGCCGCACGAGGCCACCGAAGAAGACGGAAACATCTACGGCCTGGGCGCCTGCGACATGAAAAGCGGCTGCGCCGCCGCCATAACATCCGTGCTGGCGCTGCTGCAACGACGGGACGACATCAACGGCGAACTCTTCCTCAGCTTCGTCTATGGCGAGGAATCCCCGTTTTCGCTGGGAGCGGACACCCTGCTGCGCGAGCACGACCTGGACGGCTACGACCTCATCATGGTCGCCGAGCCCGCCCCCGCCCTGGGCGCCGACAGCTACTGCTACACCCACAAGCGCCGCCACACGCCCTCGTTCCCCGTGCCCGTCATCGGGGCAGAGGGCCGCGTCATCTACGAAATCGAGTTTTTCGGCACGTCCTCCCATGCATCGCATCCGGACGGCGGCATCAATGCCCTGGAGGACGCAGCCGCGCTCATCACCAAGATCAAGGATTTCGACATGTTCTCGAACATCAAGATGGGACGCGGCCATTACGTCGTGCTGAACATCACCGGGGGCGACCAGACGTTCACGGTGCCCGGCTACTGCAAAATTTTGGTGAACCGGCAGCTGACGCTCGGCGAGGACGAGGAAACGGCGACGGAGGAGCTCCAAAAAATCATCGAGCGGCTGAACCTGCCGTCGCGGGTATCCGTCCAGAAGCGGTTTTCGCCGATGCCGGAGCTCGAGTACCAGCCCTATATATCGGAGTCAAGCGAATACATCGACCGCTTCGTCGACCTGCTGCCCGAGCCGGACGAGGGAGACAAATGCCGGTTCACCACCACCAGCGTCGGCGACTTCAACATCTACGCCGCCCAGACCGGCGTACCAACCCTGGTGTTCGGCCCCGGCGGCGGCAACATCCACGCTCCCAATGAATACGTGCACGGGCAGCAGATAATAGACACGGCAAACTATTTCCTCTCCTTTTTCATGGACCTGTTTTAGACGTAAAAAGGTGAGGACGGGAAATGGGGCGCAGATAAAAATGTAAGGGAGGCATTTTTTTTTGCCCCATTCCCCTGGTATATCTACAACGCAAAGAGGTATATATAGTTTGCTCATGTTTTGCTATCAAACAGCGGCAGCGCGATGTTTTTTTCCCTTGCAGCAGGTTCAGCTATCCCGTATCTGCGCCTTCTGAAGCTGCCCGCTGTAGTCGATAAACACCGTCTTCGTCTCCGTGAACTCACGGATGGCCGCGCTCCCGGCCTCCCGGAGCCCGTTGCCCGTGTTTTTCACCCCGCCAAAGGGCAGCTGTATCTCCGAGCCGATGGTCGGCGCGTTGACATAGACCACGCCCGCCTCGAGCCGACGGATGGCCCTGAAGGCACGACTGACGTCACGGGTGTAGATGGAGGCGGACAGCCCGTAGTCGACAGCGTTGGCCTTCCGGATAGCGTCGTCGAAGTCACGCGCATGGATGACCGACAGCACGGGCCCAAAAATCTCCTCCACGGTGATACGCATGCCCTGCTCCGCCTCGAACACCGACGGCTGCACGAAAAAGCCATCATCATACCGCTCGCCCCGAAGCCGGTCGCCGCCATACCGCAGCGTCGCATCCTCGTCCCTCCCGACGTCGATGTACTCCAATGTCTTCTCGAGCTGCCCCTGGCTCGCCATCGGCCCCATGTCCACGTCCGGGTCGAGCGGGTCACCGATCCGCATCCGCTCCACCTGCTCCAGCAGCATCTCCATCGCCTCATCGTAGATGTCCTCGTGCAGGACAAGGCGGCTGGCCGCGGTGCACCGCTGACCGGCCGTCCCAAAAGCGCCGAACATGACACCCTCGATGGCCAGGTCGAGCATTGCGTCATCCATCACGATGAGCGGGTTTTTGCCGCCGAGCTCCAGATGCACGGGCTTCAGCAGCTCCGCCGCACCTCCATAGATCGTTTTCCCGGTCGACACCCCGCCCGTGAACGAAATCGCCGTCACGCCGGGATGCTCCACGATCGCCCGGCCGACCACGGAGCCCCGCCCAGTAATCAGGTTGAGCACACCCGACGGCACCCCGGCCTCCTCGAATATCTCGACGAGACGGGCCGCACACAGTGGCGTCAGCGACGACGGCTTGAACAGGATGGCGTTGCCGCCGAGCAGCGCCGGGGCGAGCTTCCAGCAGGGTATCGCCGTCGGAAAATTCCAGGGCGTTATACATCCGACGACGCCGACGGGCTCCCGCACCGTCATACAGAACTTGTCCGTCAGCTCCGAGGGCACCGTCTCCCCCTGCATCCGGCGGCCCTCACCGGCCACGTATTCCACCATGTCGATGGCCTCCTGCACGTCGCCGAGCCCCTCAGAGATCACCTTGCCCATCTCCCGGGTGACCAGCTCACCGAGCTTTTCCTTCCGACGGCGCATGATACGCGCCGCCTCGAACAATATCTCACCGCGCCGCGGCGCCGGGACACGCCGCCAATCATCGAGGGCTCCCCGCGCCGCCCGGACAGCCCGGTCGACATCCCCCGCCGTTCCCAGGGGGAACCGTGCCAGCGTCTCCCCCGACATCGGGCTCACCGTTTCAAACCATTCCCCGCTCTCCGACGGACTCCACGTCCCGTCGACATACAAATCATAGGTCTCCATACTGTGCGCCTCCGTACCACGCCAAACAGCAGCGCGTTTATATAGCTTTGTCAGACGGCACCCCCGCATGCAGCCCGGGGGAAAACCGGCGGATGGCAGCGGGCACATGGCAGCAATATTATATATCCACGTCCAATTCACCACACGGCACCACGGCATCATACAGCACAGCATGCCACGCCACACATTGGCCATACGATGGGCCCATGGTCTAGCTGGTTATGACGTCGCCTTCACACGGCGGAGGTCCGGGGTTCGAACCCCCGTGGGCCCATTTTTGGCTCTCTAAGAAAAAAAAAAAAATCGACAGAGATTATATTTACGGGGATATCACATGTTTGCCTACGGCAGCGGTCAGCAGAGATATACCCGAGTTTTCCCATTACCCATCTCCGCACTGCTCCCAAAACGTTTAATACGCGGTGTGCTTTCCTGCCGGCTGGAGGACCATACAATGATGAACAAGCGCATTCTCGCCATCGTCGTCGCCATTGTCATCGTCATCGGAGCGCTGGCTGGCATCGTTACCGGTGTCATGGATGTCCCGTCAGGGGTTGCATCCGCCGTAGCCGGGAGCGCCGCCGGGGCCTTCGCCGGCATCATCGGGAAAAACCAGCATCAGTAGTTTTTTGTGCCAGGTGTTACCATTCCCTGGGCTTGGCCACCACGTCGACGACCCTGGTGTCCATCAGTCGTTTGCTGTGCGCCGCGTCGATATGCAGGACGGTGTCGGCGCCGTGGCCGGTTCCCGCGATGGAGAGAACATCCCCGGGCGGGATATGCCCGGCGTCGGCGGCCATCGCCGCGATCTCGACGGCGACCTTTGTCCCCTGGCCGAACATGCGCAGGGTGTCCGCTATGATGGTGGTAGGCATGATGCTACCCTGTTGTTTGCGGTAAAAGTCGTTCCACGTGTGGAATATCATCGGCCCGGTGAACACCGCGCCATCGTTGTCCACGATGCGCTGGCGATGTCGTTCCTCCAGCTCCTGCTCGCCGGGTTTCCGGAACCCCGTTGCATGGGTCACCGTGACCACGTTGAAGCCCTCGTCGAACAATGCCGCCGCCTTCGCGCCTGTCTCGCCGGATGTCGTCGCGACGACCACGTATCTGATGTCGTGTTTTTCCGCGTAGCTTTTGGCGATGTCGAGCACGCTGTCAGTGTCCATGCCGGTTGTATCTTTCATGCTATCATGTGGCTAATGGTATGGTGCTGAAAAAAGTTGTGCTGGGCTAGTCTGCTTCTTCGACGACCTTGACCCTGAGCAGGTTGCCGATTTTCCAGTCGCCGCGTTCGTATTCCTCGCGGGTGAGCCGGAACTTTATCATTGGTTTTTGCTGGTAGCGGAACATGTCGCCCATGTTTTCGAGCATCCCGCGCATGCCCGGCGGGACGTTGCCCATCACGGTGAAGTTGGACTGGTCGTCGCCCTCGTACTGGACGGCTTCCTCCATCGCGGTTCCGGTGGCCAGTACCTCCATGGTGCCGTCGCCCATGCTGTTGACTTTTTCGATGGTGAAGCGGAGCTCGACAGCGGTCATTTTTTCACTGGGGTTCTATGAGACCGGGGTACATAAATGTTGGCGTCTCCTGCCGTGATGACGACATGTTTTAATGGGGATACGGGTTGTATCGGTGGAGGAAAAATGAAAACCAAAATCGTATTGGGGGCCTGTTTTTTTCCTGTTTGCGATGCTTCCCGCGGTGCAGGCGCTCGAATGGTGCAGGCGCTCGAATATGACACCACCGCCCGGGAGACCCGGGAGCAGTATGTCGAGGAGCAGCTCGCGAAGCTGCAGGCGGCGCTCACCGGCGACGGAGAGCTGCCATCCTGTCTGCTGATGCCGTTGAAATGGCTGGTTCATCTTGCTGGTCAAGGGGCTGATGATGCCGGTGAAGCTGCTGTCCATCCCGTTCCGCCTGGTGCTCACCCGGTTGTATTGTTCGCCAGGCTGATATCGCTGCCCTTCCGCGCGCTGGAGTTTTTCATGATGCTGCTGAACCCGTTTGATGGCTGCTATGGTGGATGCTGCCCCGGGTAGCCGGGCACGACAAAACTTATAAAACGACGTCGGATACGGACACTGTATGATAAAAGAATTTACCTCCTCCTCGGGAGACATGACGATTAAGATAGACTACGACAAGTGCGACGGCACCGGCAAATGCGTCGAGGACTGTCCCGTCGATGTCTACGAGCTCGAGGACGGCAAGGCTGTGGCGCCGCGCGTCGACGACTGCATCGAATGCTGCCTCTGCGTTGAATCCTGCCCGAACGACGCCATAGAGCACAGCTCCTGCTAGCCAGGCCTCTTTCCCCCTCTTTCCCCTTCCGCCGATACGGCACAAATTATATATTTAACGATTTATTACTTGCTCACGTTTCAACAGGAGTAAAATATGAAACCGCAGATGGCATACGACAGGGCGATTACCGTTTTTTCGCCCGACGGCAGACTCTTTCAGGTAGAATACGCCCGTGAGGCGGTCAAGCGCGGCACAACGACCGTCGGTCTCAAGTTCGACGATGGCGTGGTCCTGCTCGTCGACCGGCGCGTGACGTCCAATCTGGTCGAGCAATCATCGATAGAAAAAATATTCAGGATAGACGAACACGTGGGATGCGCCACCTCGGGCCTGGTCGCAGATGCCAGGGTGCTCGTCGACCGGGCGCGCGTCGAAGCGCAGGTCAACCGTATCACCTATGATGAAAAAATACAGGTCAAAACGCTGGTGAAAAACATCTGTGACTTCAAGCAGACCTACACCCAGTATGGCGGCGTCCGTCCATTTGGGACGGCGTTTCTCATCGGCGGCGTCGACGAGGCAAACGGCGCCCGGCTCTTCGTCACCGATCCATCGGGTGCGATGATGGAGTACAAGGCAACCGCCGAGGGCAACGGCCGCGAGGCAGCCGTCGAACACCTTGAAGAAAACTATGAGTCGCTTGACAGAGACGCGGCCATCGAGATGGGCATCAGGGCGCTCTACAAGGCCACCGAGGAATCGCTGGAAAAAACCGGCGTTGAGATCGGCATCGTGACCACCGACGAGGAATTCCGGATCCTGCCCGACGAGGAAAGCGAAGCATACTTCATGTCGGCGGTCGAGGTCGAGGACTAATGGTATCCCTTGACGAGGCGGTCATCGCCCGCTACGAGCGAGAGGGCATGCACTTCGAGATTCTGATTGACCCGAAGGCGGCGGAGGAGTTCGTCGACGGCGCCGACATCACCGTAACCGAGCATCTCGCAGCAGACCACATTTTCAAGGACGCCAACAAGGGCACCAAGGCCTCGGAGGAGGCGCTCACCGAGATATTCGGCACCACCGACCTCGAGCAGACAGCGGAATACATCCTCAAGCATGGCGATATCCAGCTCACCACGGCGCAGCGCCGGGCGATGCGGGAGCGCAAGTACAACAAGCTCATCGACATCATCGCCCGCAACTCGATGAACCCGCAGACTAACATGCCGCATCCCAAGGACCGCATCGAGCGGGCTATCGAGGAGGCCGGTATTCATGTCGACGCCTTCACCCCCATCGACGAGCAGGTGAAAAACGCCATCGACGCCATCCGTCCCATCATCCCGATTTCGACGGACAACGTCGAGGTCGAGGTCAGGATTCCGCCCAAGTATGCGGGCAAAGCCTACGGAAAGGTGAAGTCCATCGGCACCATGACACATGACGAATGGCTGTCCGACGGCTCGTTCAAATGCAGGATCGAGCTGCCGGCGGGCATGCAGCGCGAGCTGTACGACAAGCTCAACAGCGTCACCAAGGGAGAGGTTGAAACACGACTGATAAAATAATGCTGCCATATATTGATAAAATAATGTTGGAGAGAGAGAATGAGTGAAACACGAAAAATAGTAATTCCCGGAAACAAGATTGGTTCCCTGGACGAGTACAAGCAAGGCCGCGGCGCGTTCAAGGAAGGCAACGACATCTACGCCTACCGCCTCGGCATCCTTGACGAGCGCTCCGGATACCTCAACGTCATCCCGCTGTCGGGTATCTACGACCCGGCGGAGGGTGACACGGTCATCGGCGTTATCGACCAGGTGTCGAAGATGAACTGGATGGTGAACATCAACGCGCCCTATCCGGCGATGCTGCGCGTGGAAGAGGTTCCCTGGCATGTCGAGTATGGCGCCGCCGCGAAATATCTCAACATCGGCGACGTCATCATGGCGAGCGTGGCCGGCGTGAACGAGATCGGCAAGATCGATCTTTCGATGCGGGGCAAGCATTACCGCAAGGTGGAGGAGGGCATCGTCATCGACATACAGTCGTCGAAGGTCCCGCGGGTCATCGGCCGCAACGGATCGATGGTTTCGATGCTGCGCGACAAGACGGGCTGCTGGATTTTCGTCGGCCAGAACGGCCGCGTCTGGATCAAGGGCGACGATGACAAGCTGGCGCTGCTGGTTGAAGCCATCCGCAAAATTGAGCGCGAGGCCCACAAGCAGGGGTTGACCAATGAAATAGCTGAGTTTTTAGAGAATGAAGGTGAATAAAATGGAGTTAATGAAAGATGGAAAGCGTACGGATGGACGAAAACGTGATGAGCTGCGGCCCATAAAAATCGAGGCGGGGCCGCTGTACAGGGCCAATGGTTCATGTTATCTTGAATGGGGCGGCAACAAGGTGATGGCCGCCGTCTACGGGCCGAAGGAGGCCATTCCCCGGCACATCCAGGATCCCCGGAAGGCGATCATCGAGGCGAAGTATAACATGGCGTCGTTCAGCGTCAGCGACCGGAAGCGGCCGGGACCTGACCGGCGAAGCCGCGAGATCTCGAAGATTACGTCGGAGGCGCTGGAGAACGTGGTCCTGGTGGAGATGTTTCCCCGGGCGTCCATCGAGGTAGAAATCGAGATTTTGGATGCTGATGCGGGCACCCGGTGTGCCGGTATCACCGCCGCTGCGGTGGCGATGGCCGACGCCGGTATTCCCATGCGTGACATCCCGGTTTCCTGCGCCGCTGGTAAGGCGGCCGACACGGTCGTGCTCGACCTGGTGGGCACCGAGGATATGAAAGGTCAGGCGGATGTGCCGATTGCGATTGCACCCCGCACCGATGACATTTTGCTGCTGCAGATGGACGGTCACATGACCCCTGAGGAGCTCGACGAGGCACTGGAGCTGGCCATACATGGCTGCCATCAGATAGCCGAGATGCAGAAAGAGGCGCTGATGACCAAATATAAGACTTTTGAGGAGGAATAAAAATGAGCGAACCAAACAGTATTGCCTGTATCAAGCGAGATTACCTGTACCGTCTGGCGAAGGAGGGCAAGCGGCCGGATGGCCGGAAGGCGAACGAATATCGCCCCATCGAGATCGATGCGGACTTCATCGACATGGCCGAGGGCTCGGCAAAGGTCCGCCTCGGGAACACGCTGGTGGTCGCCGGCGTCAAGATTATGGAGGGCGAGCCCTATCCGGATAAGCCCGACGCGGGAGCCATTGTCACCATGGTTGAGCTCAACCCGCTTGCGTCGCCTGTCTTCGAGCACGGGCCGCCGCGTGAACGTGCGACTGAACTGGCCCGGGTCGTCGACCGCGGCATCCGGGAATCCAACACTATTGCCCTTGAAGAGCTGTGCATCGAATCCGGCGAGAAAGCCTGGATCGTGTTCATCGACATCGACGTCCTGGACTACGACGGCAACCTGTTCGACGCCTGCTCGTTCGCCGCGTCCGTCGCCCTGCAGACAGCGGTTATCCCCAAGGAGCGGTATGACCGCGGTGAAAACGTGCCGTTGCCCGTGGACGACCCACCGGTAAGCTGCACGTGGGTCAAGTACAACGACACCATCGTCGTCGATCCATCGCTGGACGAGGACGAGGTCGCGGATGCCCGCCTGACCGTTGCCATTGACAAAAACGGCGATATCAGGGCCATGCAGAAGGGCCTGAGCGGCAGCTTCACGGCCGACGAAGTCAAAAAGACTATAAGGGAGACGGTTTCTTTGGCTCCCGAGCTGCGAAAAAAGCTGGAGGAATCCTATGGCAAAAAGGACTAAGAAGGCAGCCGGCACCGGCAAGTTCGGAGCACGGTACGGCGTCAAAGCACGGAACAAGTACAAGAAAATCGATCAGAAGCAGCGCCAGTCCTATCCCTGCCCCGCCTGCGGCCATAAAAAGGTGCGGCGGAAGGGAACCGGCGTCTGGGTGTGCGGCAAGTGCGGCACCAAGATGGCCGGCGGGGCATATATCCCGCAGACCAATACGGGTATCGAGGCGAAGAAGACGATTAAAAGCGTGCTGGCCGAGGAGGAATAATGCCGTCCTATCGCTGCGGACGCTGCGGCCGGACGGTCGACATCGACCCGGAAAAGATGGGTATCAAGTGCCCCATCTGCGGCGGCAAGATGTTCTACAAGGAACGGGGCACCGTCGCCAAGAAGCTCAGGGCCAGGTAATGCACACCGCCTCCATCGTCATTACGCACAGGAATGCGGCGCTCCTCTGTGCGGCCGTCGGACAGGAGGAGGTGCCGCGCGCAGATGTCGATGTTTCCTGCAGCGATGACGTGCTGCGGCTGACGGTCAGCGCGGACAATGCGGCGCATCTGCGGGCGGCCTGCAACTCGTTTTTGGAATGGATATGGCTGGCGGAACAAATCGGCGAGATGGTCGAAACCACCGGGGCTGGGTAGCACAACCTCTTTAAATCTTGTGTTCATTCTGCTTTTCATGCATAATGCGGTTGGACGCGACATTCCGGAAGAGATAGCCGGGCGGACGTTGCAGCCCTACCAGGGGGCGTTTGCCACCCGTCCGTCAGGGCGGCGATATGGCCCGCCTCTCAGAGCCACCTATCCCTCGGACAGCAAGCTTCTCGGCTCCATCAGGGAGGCCATCAAAAAAACGGGAATCGAGAGCGGCGACACGATATCGTTCCATCATCACATGCGGAACGGTGACGCGGTGGTCAACATGGTGGTGCAGGAGCTGACCCGGATGGGGATCCGGGACATCACGCTGGCGCCGTCGGCGCTGTTCCCCGTCCACGAGCCCCTCGTCGGCCACATCAAAAACGGCGTCGTCTCGGCCATCCATGGCAGCATGAACGGCCCCGTCGGCGCCTTCGTATCGGAGGGCGGCAAGCTCAAGGAGCCCAACGTGCTGCGCTCCCATGGAGGTCGCGCTCGCGCCCTGGCGTCGGGCGACCTGCATGTCGACGTGGCGTTTCTTGCCGCTCCGATTGCCGATGACTACGGGAACTGCAACGGCTGCATGGGTGACTCCGCGTTCGGGGCGATGGGGTTTCCCTATGCCGATGCGATGTATGCCGACAGGGTTGTCGTGGTGACGGACAACCTGCAGCCCTACCCGGTGGCCCCGATTTCGATTTCGCAAACCTGGGTCGACCACGTGGTCGAGGTTGACTCCATCGGCGACCCGAGCGGCATCAAGACCGGGACGATGGAGATTACGAAAAGCCCGTCGCGGCTGCTGATGGCCGAGCACGTCGTGCAGCTTCTCGCCGAGATGGACATGCTCGTCGATGGGTTTTCCTTCCAGGCCGGGGCGGGTGGCACCTCGCTGGCGGTCACCAAGTTCCTCCATGACTACATGCGTGAGCATGGCATCGTCGGCAACTTCGTCATGGGTGGCATCACCGGGTTCGTGGTCGACATGCTCGAGGACGGCACCATCAACACCATCCTCGACGCGCAGAGCTTTGATTTAAGGGCAGCCGAGTCACTCCGCACCAACATGGCTCACATGGAGGTGCCCCATGTCATGTTCGGCGACCCGCACACTGGCGGCTGCATCGTCGACCGGCAGGACGCCTGCTTTTTGGGAGCCACCGAGGTCGACGTAGATTTTAACGTCAACGTGAACACCCATTCCGACGGCATGCTGCTCCACGGCATCGGCGGGCATCAGGATGCCGCCTCGGGCTCCGAGGTCACGGTCATCCTCGCGCCGCTCATCCGGGGGCGTATCCCCGTCGTCCGGGAACAGGTCACTACGGTGTCCACGCCCGGCGACGTCGTCGACGTCATCGTAACAGATAGAGGCATCGCCATCAACCCGGCCAGAGACGACCTGCTCGACATGGTGCAAAACACGGAGCTCGACATCGTCGACATCGAAACGCTGCGGCAGGAGGCGGAACACCTCTGCGGTACGCCGAAGCAGCCAAACCTGGGCGATGACATCATCGCGCTGACCGAGTACCGCGACGGAACCACGCTTGATGTGGTATACAGCGTGACGGGATGGTAGCGCAGCGCTGGCTGGCGGTGGCCGTCATTGCCATCGTTGTGGCGGCGGGCGCCGCCGCTGGATTTGTCTACTATCGTGATGTCTCCGCCATCCGGGATGTCGAGGTCACCGTCACCGATGCATCGCTGCCCGACAGCTTTCTCCTTGAAATCGTCCGGAACCAGTCGGTCACCATCACCATCCACATAATGCTCCGCAATCCATCGAGCCGGGATATCTCCGGGATGCAGACCGATTTCGACGTGTTCATCGGCAGCACCCGGGCTGGCACGGGCGGGTTTTCCGGTGTCGCCGTCCCCGCACATGGCAGCGCCGTGAAAACCATGAACGTGACGCTGTCGCTCACCGATGTCACCGCCGGACTGCTGGATGCCGTAAAGGAAAAACGGTTCACCGTCACGCTGGACGGCCAGGTCAGCGGCGACGTCCTGTTCGGCCTGGCATCCTTCCGGCAGTCGTTCACCGCCGGCTACGCGTTTCCATCAGGCCGGTAGCGGAGCAGCGCTGCCAGGTGACCGAAGTTTTCCAGTGCCTCGCTGTCGAGAAATTCGATGGCGGCGTCGGTTCGCTCAGCGAACTCGATGATTTCCTCGACCATGTCGACCTTTGACATGGGGCTGCCGCAGTTGCTGCACGTGGTTGCTGTCCCGGGATGGACGAGCTGGCATCGTTCGCATATCCAGCCCGGCAGCCGGTAGCCTTTTTCGACGAGCAGCACCTCAACCTGGCCGTTGCGGGCCGCCCGCTGCACTGCCTCGGTGCCATAGGCGGCAAGGCCATCCGTCAGCACCTCTTTTTTGAGCCGTGCCAGTAGCTCGTCGTGGTGTCGCTGCTCGTGCGCCGTTGCCTCTGTGAGCGATGCGTCCAGCAGCGAGCGCTCGTCGTCCATCTCGGTGTCGATGACCGCCACGACCCGCTCCTGTACATGGCCGGGCAGCCGGTTGTACAGCTCGTTTTTTGCTTCTCCCGGCCCGGCGAGAATCAGCGGGCCGTCGGGCAGCTCCGCCGTGACATTGTCGAAAAAGCGGTTGATGGCACCCGTCCGGATGCGCTGGAAACGGGCCTGCGACCATCCGCCCTTGCTGTGCTTGCTCTGTATCTGGGTTGACAGCTCATCCTGCACGGCGACCTCGCTGCATGACACGTCGTAGAGCCTCGCATGATGGTGGTTGAGCAGCAGCAGGGAGAACGCCCGCCATTCATCGGCGAGGGCTGCCAGGGGACGGATGTAGGGCGAGGAGTCAACAATGAGCGCGTTGTCGGGCGACACGGTGGGCTGCATCGCGTACCAGAAGTCATGGCGGTCGGAGGCAAATATGGCTCTGGGGCTGCCGTGCCCGTCGAGGTATGCATGTATCTGTTCCATGGTGGCGTCGAAGTTTTCTCGTTCTTCTCCTTCGAGTGCGCGCCGTATTTCTTTTGTCCGGCGGCGGAGAAATTTGTGGTCCTGGCCGTCGTGGTAGAGGCTGATGTAGGTGTTTCTGCTTTCCGGGTCATATATCTCTGCGAGGTCGTGGAGTGCCTGGCTGCATGATGGCATGGATAAAAGAAGAACGGCCGGCTATTTAACGCTGCTCGTTAGGTCTGCCGGATTTGTTCGAGCCGCTGTTCCAGTTCGTCGAGCTGTTCGCGGGTTGCGTCGCGGAGCTCCTCGAGCCCTTCCGCGGTCTCGTCGTCGCATTGATCGAGCATGATGTTGAGCCGGGTGAGGCTTTTCTGTACCTTCGTGCGTTTCTCTCGTAGTATCTCTGCCTGTCTGGTCTGTGTCGACGCGGCCTGACCCATTGCTATATAGAGTATATATACATATATATTCTTTGTGGTTTTTGTTCAGGTGAACTGGTCCAGGCTGGCCTGCCCCGACAGCTCCCCGCCCCCGGACGCCATGCCTCCATCGTCCGCATCCCCCTGATCCGGCTGCCCCTCCGATACAGGTGATTGCTCGTCCGCAGGGTCATTGAGCTCCCGCTGCAAACGGAGTATCTGCCGGTACATCTTTTTCTCCTTGTTCTTGCTGCTCCAGTAGTAGGCCTCATCACGCGAGTCTTTCATCACCAGTATCACGACGTTGCCGGGCACGCCGTCCCGGGCCGTTCGGCCGCGCCGCTGGATATGCCGAATCGCTGACGGCACCGGCTCATAAAACAGGACGAGCGAGGTCGCCGGAATATCGATGCCTTCCTCGCCGATGCTCGTCGACACCAGCACGTTGAACGCCCCGGCGGCAAAGGCATCCAGGGTTTCCTTCTGCTCCTCCTGGCTCATCCCGGTATCGCTGCCCCCGGACTGGCCGACAAACTTGCGCGCCTCGACCCCATCCATCATGTTGAGCTCCCGGGTCAACAGGTCGATCGTGTCACGATATTCAGCGAACACCATCACCCGTCCATCTGGATGCCCCCGAAAATGCGAGGCCAGCAGCTCCCTCGTCTTCTCCAGCTTCGGCTGCGCCGCATCCGTCGACAGAATCTCGCTGCGGATGGCACGATACAGCTTTTTCTTCCGAATCTTGCCGGCGGCCTTCGAATCATCGAGCTCGATCTTCGCGAGGTAGTTCTCAGCCGAATCGATGCCCTGGCTGGTCAGCATCTCCTTCAAATGCGCCAGCTTAATCGTCGCCGACACGAGGCTAATAGCCGCATACAACGTCCCGCCCCGCTGGCCGAGCTGACCGCGCATCCGCCGCTGAATGTCGATGAGCACCTTCTTGCTGAGCTTCTCCGCCTTCAGATACCGGGCCTGCTTCGTATGCTGCTTCAACTCCGCCAGAAACTCGTTCAACAGCGCATCGATCCGCCGGGCGATATGCTTCACCTCCTGCGGCATCTCAATCGGAATCCACCGCATCTCCCGCTGCGACAGATACGGCCGCACGTCGTCGTCACGCTCCGTACGCACCTCCACATGCTCAATCCCCAGGTTGTCCGCCACCTCCACGAGCTTCTTATAATCGCTGCCCGGGGAGGCGGTCAGCCCCAGGGTCTGCGCACCCCGCTCCAGATAGCGCCGGGCGACCCCCACATAGGCATACCGGCCGACGGCGCGATGCGCCTCATCGAACACAACGAGCCGGAAATCACCGACATCCACCCCACGGTCGAGATCGTTCTCCACGCTCTGCGGCGTCGCCACGATGACACGCCCGCTCCGATACGCCGCCACCCGCTCCTCCGGCGAAAACTCCTCACCGGTCACCACCACCACGTCATCCACCGTCGTCATCGCCGCGATGGAGGCGGCATGCTGCTCACACAGCGGCTTCGTAGGCGCCAAAAAAAGCACCCTGCCCCGCCGGAGCGTGTCAGCCAGCACCAGCACCGCAACGATGGTCTTTCCCAGACCCGTCGGCAGCACCACCAGCGCATTCCGATCCCTGACCGCCCGAAAAATATTCCACTGATATGCACGACGTTCAACTGCCCCATCCCTCACATACTCGAGATCAACATAGGTCATCGCCGTCTCCCCGCCACAACCATGGCAGCCAGCAGCGCCTCGATCTGAATCCGCTCGTTGCTGCCCTCTACGATACGGAAATCCGCCTCCCCGATCTTCTCGACGAGATCCGCCTTCGTCTTCTCCTGCACCGGCAGATCAAACACCGCGCCGTGCATCCCCTTCAACACGTCCTCGCCCGACAGCCCATACTCTATCAGCAGCATATCCAGCAGCTCACGCGCCTCCAAAAAATTGCCCTGCAGCGCCGTCTCCATCACCTTCTTCGCCTCTTCGGGCTTCGCCGTCGCGGTCGTCCGATAAATCGCCTCAGCATCGATATGCTCCGACAGCGTCCCCGAGGTCTGCAGCGCATTGATCGCCTTCCGGAGATCGCCGCCCGCCACATACAAAAGCGCCTCCATGCCACCCTCCGATACCTCCAGCCCCTCCGCGGCGGCGATACGCTCCAGATACGGCCGCATCTCAGCGTCATCCAGCGGCGAAAACCGGAACACCACGCAGCGCGACTGGATCGGTTCAATAATTTTCGAGGAATAATTACAGGAAAGAATAAACCGGCAGATGTGCGCATAGCGCTCCATCGTCCGGCGCAGCGCGGACTGCGCATCGCTCGTCAGCGAGTCTGCCTCATCCAGAAAAATAATCTTGAACTCCGCGTCGCCGAGCGGCGCCGTGCGGGCAAAGTTCTTGATCTTACCACGCACGACATCGATGCCGCGCTCGTCGCTGGCGTTGAGCTCCTCGAAGTTGTCCCGCCACGCATCGCCATATATCTGCTTGGCCAGCGCGATGGCACAGGTGGTCTTCCCGGTCCCGGCGGGGCCCGCGAAGAGCAAATGCGGGATGCTGCCCGAGGCCGCATAGGCGCGAAGGCTGTCAACGATACCCGTCTGGCCGACGACGTCGTCAAGCCGTGATGGTCGATATTTCTCTGTCCACAGGTCTCTCATGCTCTATCCTTCCCGATGGCGCTGAGCTTCGACTCCATCGTTGCATCCTTGTCCCGGCGGTGGTCGACCCTGAGGTCGATGTGAATCCGCCGTGCTCCCATCTCCTCGATGGCCTCGTGCATCCGGGTGACGACGTCAAAGATGTCATCGAGCGACTCGGCCTGGATGCAGGTGGCCATGGCGCTGCTCTCATAGTCCAGCCCGCTGTCCACCAGCACCTCGAGCGCCTGCTTCACGTAGCGGCTGACAGACACGCCCTCTGAGGTGGGAAAAATGGCCACTTCGGCGATTATCATACATGGAAAAAACGACCAGGTTAATAAATGTTTCAATACCGCTATGGAAAGATCTCGTCCATTTTCACCGAAGGAGCCTCCGGATATTATGCCGTCCAGTGGCATGGTTTTTATATGGATAGCCCTTATTGTCATGGCGGTGCGGCATGGATAAAAAAGTTGGGAGGCCTTTTGACGAGCAGGACGTGCTTAACGAGCTGCTGCTCGACTGCCGGCGGAGCATCCGTACCATGGCATCGGCATGTGACAGGGGACGGCAGCAGGTATGGCGGCAGATCAAAACATTCGAGGAAGACGGGGTAATCTGGGGGTATACCGCGATCGTCGACGAGAGCAAGATCGGATGCACGCTGTACCTGGCGCTCATCAGGGGCGGACCGCCGCGGCAGGAGATCGTCGACAAGATCATCGACCGCCACATGGATTTCAACCAGCCAGGGCTGGAGCATATACGCTTCGTAGACAGCCTGTTTCTCAACGGAATATTTGACTGGGCGATCGTGTTCGCCGCTCCGGGCATCATCGATGCGAAACGGTACTGCGGGTTCCTCGAGGTAACATATAGTGATTATATCGAGCAACTGGAGCTGATGGAGGTCATGTTTTCGGCGGCCCGCTGCGGACATATCAACCCGGATATCCAGAAACTACGTGATTTCGCGGTAGACTGACAGGCGCTATCGGCAAGGATGGCAGCGCAACAGGGTGGCCTCTATGACAGATGGATATATTTATGGCGTTTTCAGCGCCATTTGTCACCGGTGATAATGACATACTTTTATATGCATAATTTTTATTAGAATAGTACAGGTGATTTTGAATATGGGAGGCACGCCCGCTATCACCTGAAAAGGGAGGTTGAACATGAGGCAAAAAAATCATAAAACGATGGTGGCGGTCCTGCTGATAGCGGCCATTTTCTTAGCGCCGCTATCAGCAGTAGACGACGGCGCAACAGATACGGAAAGCCCGACAGGTGGCATCGCCTTGGCCGCCGAGCAGCCGGCTGTCGAATGGGAATACACATATGGCGGCGACGAGTTTGACTATTTCCGCTGCATCCAGCAGACCAGTGATGGCGGCTACATTGCGTTCGGAGAGACGGAGCAAGACGACATGAACTATGCCTGGCTGCTGAAACTCGATGCAGACGGCAACGAAGAATGGAGCCTGGTCAACCATGACCTCAACGGCAGCGCCTACAACAGTGAAGACCTGGCGAACATGGTCATAGAAACAAATGATGGGAGCTTCGTCGCCTGTGGATACAGCATGGCATATTACAGCGAGTACAGCATATGGTCTGGTGCAGGATACCTCTGGAAAGTGGACACATCAGGACAAACAGACTGGCTGAAACGATACCAGGTTATATCCGAGCCTGAAATGATATTATCAATATTTCCCTTTGACATCATCGAGCTCGACGACGGCTACGTCATGGGCGGCCTGTCACTGGTGATAACTGATCCAGATACGGGAGCCTACACCCTCGATGGCGCCCTGATGAAAACCGACGAAAACGGCAACCTTGCATGGTACCAAACATGGGATGGCGGCAACGACTACGAAGCACTTCCCTCGCTCTGCGCAACAGATGACGGCGGCTATTTCCTCTCAGGAATGAGCCAGACATTTGACAATTCAGTAGGAGCATGCTGGGCGCTGAAAACCGACAGCGATGGCAACAAACAATGGGAGAAAATGTTCGACGGGCCCGAACTAGATTATAGCGCAGCCCGGGGATGCGGCCAGTGCACTGGCGGCGGCTACATCATAGGCGCCACCACCGGCTCATATGGCGCTGGAAACTGGGAAGTCTGGGTCATCAAGACCGACGCCACGGGCAATAAGGAATGGGATACAACCTTCGGTGGTTCGGGATACGAGCAATGCTGGGGTATGCAGATACTGCCGGACGGCGGCTACGTGTTCGGAGCCGTGTACAACATGGCCGGGTACACTGGCACACAGGCCGACACATGGATCATCAAGACTGATGCCGACGGCAACGCGGAATGGAAATACCAGATAGAGGAGTCAGGAGTACAGCTCCCCGCCTATATCGCCCAGACAGCCGACAATGGATATATCGCTGCGGGACGAACTGGAAACGCGGATTCGAAAAGCACCGACGCTTTCATCGTGAAAGTCGGTGCCTTCGACAACAATCGGCCCGACAAGCCCGCAACGCCATCAGGGCCTGCACGCGGAAAAACCGGCACCGAGCAGACCTATACATGCAGCGGCACCGACCCCGACGGCGACCAGCTCTACTTCAGATGGAACTGGGGCGACGGCAACCACAGCGAATGGCTCGGCCCCTACACCTCTGGGGACACCTGCGAAGCAACATATACATGGACCGTTGACGGCAGCTACACCATCACCGTCACCGCCATGGACGAGCACGACGGCGACAGTGACACATCCGACCCGCTGCCAGTGAGTATGCCCACATCATTCCGGCCATTCTGGACAACGCTCCTCGAACGACTCTGGACGCTGCTGCAGCAATTCCTCGCCACATAGACAACAGGGGTCAATACCACACAGCGGAGCCAAAAGAACGAGCGACGGGGAAGCAGTATGACCCCCATTATCTTGCCTTTTCCTTCCCCGTCCTCTTTTTAACGCTGTGAAGGCAGCGGATGCTTTCTATTGGATTCGCGACGTTTCCGGTTTTCATTTTGTAACAAACGTTGCCGTCCGCCGGGAAGGTGCAGCGTCTCCAATACACCGATACGACACGCTAAATTATTTATATCATGACCCATTATAGTATAGAATGCTATCAAAATGATAACAAATAGGTTTGAGCGGTAGTATGCGATTCATCCCAGCAAGACGGAAAAAAAGCGTACTCCCCGCCGTCGCTCTCCTCACCATATTCTTCATAGCCATCCACACTGGCTCCCTTTTTCCGCCAGGCACAACACCGGCACAGGCCACCTCCCCCGCAACAGAGACACACGCCGGCGACACACAAACGCGCAGCACCGCCCTCAACCTCAACGCGCCATACTACGGATTCGCCTGGAAAGACAACGGCGCCACCCCGTACAACTATGTCTTCAACACCGGAGCAAATGGTGCCCTGCAATACGTAGGCGTCGGCTCCGACCAGGACGGCAGCCATGAACGATACCGCGGCTTCTCCCAGTGGGATACCGCAAGCATACCAGACAGCTCAAACATCACAAAGGTAGAACTCAGCCTCTACGTCACCCCATACCAAAACGATCCCTTCGGAATAGACAACTGGGACACCCAGCAATGCCACCTCGAAATCTACGAAATGACACACCAGCCATCCAGCTACGACACCACAACAGAAGGAACAGATGGCAGCAGCCCCGCTCTCTACGACGATGCAGCCGACGGCACCGCCTACATGAGCTCTGACCTCGTCCAGGCAAGCAACTCCGGCTGGACACCATACTACAATCTCGGCTCCAGCGCAGCAGACACGCTCGAAAACCAGCTCGCAGACAACTGGTTCTCAGTCGGATACCACGACCACGAAGAAGGAACAAGCGACCAGGGTATCTGCCTCTACGCTGGAGGCAACTATGCAGACCTCCGGGTCACCTACAAGCCAGCGCATCCCGACCTCACCATCCAGGACATACAAACCACGCCCTCCCCGCTCATAACAGGAGAGAGCGCAACCGTGCACGTCACCATCAAAAACCAGGGAGAAGCATCAGTCAACAGCCTGTGCCGAACCGAGGTCACCGCCGAAGCAACGGGCACCACCAAGAGCACCTATCCTACTCTCGACCTGAACTCCGGCGAAACAGCCACCTACGATTTCACCTTCGCCGGCACAGAGATAAGCACGCCCTCGTTCAACGTCACCGCATGCACCGACGTCTACCTCGATGTCACCGAATCAAACGAGAGCAACAACTGCCGGTCTGAAAGCCTGCCCGTCGACAGCGACACAACGCCGCCAGCAATAACCGCCGTGACAGCCCAGCCAGATCCCCAGAATGCAGAAGGCCCGGTCAACATCACCTGCACTGTCACAGACAACCAGGCCGTCGACAGCATCCACGTCCACATCACCTATCCAGACAGCAGCACCCACAACATCTCACTTGCCCAAAGCCAGGACAGCTACTACCACCAGGCCACCTACACAGACCCGGGCATCTACCAATATTACATATGGGCAAACGACACCAGCGGCAACGGCAACACATCATCAGCATACACATTCGAAATAAACGCGCCACCCGTCGCCCACGACGACGATGCATCCACGGCAGAGGACACCGCGACATGGATACATGTGCTGGCCAACGACACCGACACGGACGGAACCCTCCAGCCGTCAACCGTCACCATATCAGATACGCCAGCGCACGGCACCGTCTCCATCAACATGTCCACGGGCGACATCCAGTATACCCCACAGGCAGATTACCATGGCACGGATAGCTTCACATACACCGTTCAGGACGACGACAGCGCATCATCAAACACCGCAAACGTATCCATCTCAATACAGGATGTAAACGACCCGCCGACGGCAGCCTTCACGGCGGAACCATCAACGCCGTCAACATTTTATACGATATATTTCAACAGCAGCAGTTTGGACAGCGATGGCTCGATTTTGAACTGGTCGTGGGATTTGGGTGATGGG
>CAZESS010000020.1:0-42345 GCA_964514975.1 uncultured Thermoplasmatales archaeon
GCTGCATGGTATTGATGTCGCCCACGGACACCTGTATCTCTTTTACACGGGTGCCCAGGGGAAACCGCATCGTGTGCGTCATGCGGGGCAGTATCGGCTCACCCGGATGCTGCACCGATGTGCAGCCATCAACATCGACCTGCAGCCAGCCATCCCCCGTTACCTCCGGCGCATCGAACGAAAACGTATACGACGCCGACGCCATCTCAGACCCGACGGCCGGCGACGATGTCTCCTGGCTAACCTGACCAGACATACCCGCCATCATGCCGCCGCCTGCAAAAATCGCTATGATTATGCATGCGAGGATTTTTTTCATGTCATTGAATGCGAACGCAGGATAAAATATTTATTGCCACGGTCATTTACCGTCAGAGTGAAACCATGGCATCCGGGATTAATCTAAAGAAGTGGGCCCTACCGCTGGTTATCGTAGCGTTTGTCCTCGTATTGTTTTTCAATACCTATTTCAATGCGACCTCAGGCATCGCCGTCAACGAGGATGCCACCTCTCTGACGGAGAAGTTTTATCTGTCCGGGCCCGACCCCTATTACAACGCCCGGCTTATAGAGGAAACCCTCGAGAGCGGGGAATACGCCTATCTGGGCGGTGAATACGGCACCACTGACCCATTGCTGAATTATCCGCTGGGTCGTTCAGGCGGCCGTCCACCCCTGTTCAACATGATAACCATGGGTGTCGGCGGACTGCTCTCCCCGGTCATGGGGGAGGTTGACGCTCTGGGCTTCGCGATGCAGTTCCTGCCGGCGCTGTATGGCGCCCTGCTCGTGTTCCCGGTGTACGTGATTGGCTCCCGGCTGTTCGACTGGAAGGCCGGTCTGGTGGGCGCGTTCATGGTTGCTCTGATACCCATCCATCTGGGCTCCGGCCACGGCTCCGCCTTCTCGCTGTACGACCATGACTCCCTCGTGCTGCTGCTCACCACGACGACCATGATGTTTCTGACGCTGAGTCTCACCGAGCGGCATGACAGGAAGTCGATGCTGTATGCCTTCATGGGTGGGGTGTCCATCGCCGCGATGTCCATGACCTGGGTGTCCGGCCAGTATATCTATGCCCTGGTTGCCGTCTATGCGGTGGCGCAGATGTTCGTCGACATCGTGTCCTCGCGCATCAACCTCCGCGTTCCCCGGACGGTCAACATCGCTCTCCTTGGCGGCTACCTCGTGGCGTTGCCCTTCTTTATCTACAGGCAGGGCCTGGCGATGACGACGGAGCTGGCGGTCATCCTTGGCGTGGTGGTGTTCAGCGGCATCTACCTGTGGCTGCGCAGGCAGAACATCCCCTGGGTGGTGTCCATCCCCTCGATTTTCGGGCTGGGCGGCATCGCGCTCGTGTTTCTCTACCTCATCCGGAACACGACCATCGGGGTGCTCCAGCCGTTCACCCGCATATCCGACATCATCTACGGCGCCGGCATCTACGGCAAAAAGGTATCGGCGACCATCGCCGAGGCGAGCACGTTCGACTTCAGCCGGAACGTCATGTCCTTCGGGCCGGTGCTGTTCTGGCTCGCCTGGGCCGGGTTCGTATTGCTCGCCTACCGGGTCTGGAAGGACCGGTCGCGCCGGGGCTACTTCCTCCTCATCATGTGGCTGCTCGTCGAGACATGGCTGCTGAGCACCGCCGGCCGTTTTCTCAACAACCTTGTGCCCATCATGGCGATCCTGGGAGGCTGGGTCCTCTGGATGACCATCGACAAGCTCAACTTCAAGGACATGGTGTCCACCATCAGGGGCGTCGGCGGCGGCTGGTATGGCTTCAAAAAGGGCGTCAAGATACGGCATGTCGCCGGCGTGGTCTTCATCGTGTTCTTCGTGTTCGTGCCCAACGGCTGGATGGCGTTCGACGCATCGCTGCCGTCGACCATGAAACAGGATTTCGACAGCGATAAGCTCGGTGCATTCGGCCTGGGCCTGCACACCGAGGAATACTGGACCGACGCGTTCGGATGGCTCGAGCGGCAGGAGCAAAACATGAGCAACGTCGACAAGCCAGCCGTTATCTCCTGGTGGGACTACGGGTTTTACGAGGTCGCCATCGCCAAGCATCCGACGGTGGCCGACAACTTCCAGGACGGCATCCCTCCCGCCTCGAACTTCCAGACCGCTGAATCGGAGCAGGCAGCCGTGTCCATCTGGCTCGTCCGGCTTGCCGAGGGAGACATGCAGGAACACGACGGCGAGCTGTCAGCGGAGCTCAAAGACGTCTTCGACGAGCACCTGGGCGACCACAGCGACGACCTGGTCACCATCATCGAGACGCCGAAGGAGTATGTCAATACCACCTACGACGACATCATCAGCAAGCAGTACGGCGGCGAAAAATACCGGGTGCGCGCCGAAAACGCCCGCTACCATGATGCTACGAGCCTGCTCACCGGCAACCTCACCGACGAGGAGCTCACCTGGCTGTACCACGACGTGCAGGACGTCACCGGCAACAGCATCCGCTACTACGCCGTCGAAGGCTACGACGTCAACATCTTCAACGTGTTCACCTTCCTCGCCGACAAGGGCACCTTCGGCTACGAGACCAGCGAGGACAGATACTTCAACCTCTGGTACACCAACGAAAGCGGCCTCAGGTTTACTCCCGAGGAGGTCAGAAACATGACGCAGCAGGAGCGCCAGCAAATCGGTCAACTGACGCCGCACCAGGAGCGGAAGCAGCCGTTCTACAACAGCATGGTGTACCGCTCCTATCTTGGCTCATCCGTGCCCAAACAGATATTCGAAAACCAGACAGAGAACCAGCAGTACCTCCAATACCTGTACATGCTCATGCGGCCCACCCAGGGATTCAAGCATTTCTCCGTGGAATACGTCTCGCCGATGGACGACCAGCAGTCCCTCTACTTCGCGCGAGGCCAGCTCTGCCGGGGCTGCCCCGCCGTCGTCATCGCCAAATACTACGAGGGAGCCCGCATCAACGGCACGCTGGTGAGCGAGGGCGAACCCGTCGACGGCGCCACGGTAACCGTCCAGCAAACCGTCACCATGTTCAACCAGTCACGGTCAATCTCACATGACAGCACCGTCACCGACGCCAGCGGCCATTTCTCCGTCATCGCGCCCGCGGGCAACATCTCCCTGTCCATAAGCCAGGGCAGCGGACAAAACCAGGTGCAGATAAAAACCATCACGTTCAACGGGACGGGAGAGCGAGCGCCCATCACCGAGGATGAGGCCATGCGCCGCGGCGACTGGCGGCGCGATCTCGGCGTCATCTCCATCCAGAAGGGCTCCGTCGAAGGTATGGCCTACTGGGACAAGGACGGCAATAACAAGTACAACGCCAGCGTCGACGAGCCAATGTCGAACGTCGACATATCTGTCGGCGGAAAGAGCACCTCCACCAATGCACGCGGCGAATACAGCATAACCTCGCTGCTGCCCGACACCTACACGATGAGCGTGACCAGGAACGGCTACGAGGTCACCTCCTCGAAACAGGTCGGCATCAAGCCCAACCAGACGATAACCAAGAACCTGTCGCTGGCACCGGCAAAGGTAACGGTGAGCGGCGCAGCCTGGCTGGACCTGAACCACAACGGCAGACGCGACGCCAACGAAACCGTGCCCAACGTCCCCATCGGTTTCACAGTGCTCAGCGCCCCCGACCAGAACGCCGAAAACACGACGGCTGAGGCCAACGAAACCGGATACTACACAAAGAACCTCTCGCCGGGTACCTACCGGGTATCCGTCAACGCCACCTCAAACGGCACCCGCTACGTGTACAGCCACACCATCACCATCGACATCGGCGACGCACCGCGCACCCTGAACATCGAGATCGCCCGGGCGGACTAGCCATGCGGTACGAGGAGTTCAAACGATACCGGGAGCAGATGAACCAGAAAATCCTCGATATGGGCGACCGCGATACCAAGCGGTTTTTCGCCCTTGACACGTCGGTGTACCACGACAAAGAGTTGCCATCGAGGACCAAGGAGCTGCTCGGGCTCGTCGCCTCCACGGTGCTGCGCTGCAATGACTGCATCCTGTACCATCTCGACCGGTGCATCCAGGAAGACTACAGCAACGCGGAGCTCTACGAGGCGCTGAACGTCGCGCTGGTCGTTGGTGGCTCAATCACCATCCCGCATGTCCGGTATGCCTATGACATGATCGACGATATACGGGAAAAACAGTAGCTACCTCGTGACGATGGTGACAACGTCGCCGTCCTTCACCACATGGTCAAGGCCGACCCGCTGTCCCGGGAAGGCCGCCGACGGTCCCCACACGGATGCATAGCGAAAGTTTTTCTCGAATGCACGGTGCACCTCGCGGCAGACATCGGCTATCTCGGCACCTTTTTTGACAACGAGCGGCCGCTCCATGTCCGCCGTGCCATGCTGCGGCTTGAGATACACCCGGGCGACATCGAGCTTTTCGAAAATCTGCTGCCGGAGCCTGTCGAGCCCCTCTCCGGTTTTCGCGGATATCGGGATGCCCTCCCCACAGCCTTTGTGGATGTCTATCTTGTTGCATGCCACAACAGAGGGAATGTACACGCGGTTGTCTGACAGCGCGTCGATGAACTGCTCCGCGTTGACCGGACCACGGATGGATATATCAGCGTTGACCAGGTATTCCTGGGCGATGCTCCGCGCCGTCTGCTCGTCGAGCGCCGCCTGCCTGGACAGCTCGACATGGATGCCGCCGCTGCCCTTCTTTTTTATCGAAACCGCCGGCGGCCGCTGGTTGAGCCGGATGCCCGACCGGTAGAGCTCCCGATGGATGCGCTCGAGCTGGGCGGGCTGTCCCGCATCGACCAGGATGAGGATGAGGTCGACGACGCGGGCCATTGAAATGATTTTTTTTCCCTCGCCTCTGCCCTCAGAGGCGCCATGGATGATGCCGGGAAGGTCAAGCAGCTGTATCTTGCAACCCTCGTAGTCCATCACACCCGGCACGATCTGCGTCGTCGTGAAATCATAGTCGGCGGTCTCGCTCTGTGCGTTGGTCAGCCGGTTGAGCAGCGTTGACTTGCCGACCGACGGGAAGCCAACCATGCCGACCGTTGCATCACCGGTTTTTTTGACGGCGAAGCCGCTGCCGCCGGAGCTCTTGGCCGACCGCTCGGCTTTTTTGTCCCGCAGCCGGGCGAGCTTGGCCTTCAGCCGGCCGATGTGCTGCTGTGTCGCCTTGTTGTACGGCGTCTCACGTATCTCCCGTTCTATCTCCTCGATGTCCTCGTCGATACCCACGGCTGCTCAAATACGCCGCCATACATAAAAATTATGCCCCGCCAGGGCTACGATTCCTGCTCCTGCAGCTCCGCATAATAGGGACAGCGCTGCCGGAGCAGGCAGCGCTCGCATTCCGGGTTCCGGGCATGACATATCTGGCGGCCGTGCGCGATGAGCATGTTTGAGACCTCATACCATCGCTTCCAGGGATAGCGCTCCATCAGATCCCGCTCGATTTTTTCCCGCTTTTCATGCTCGGTGAGGCCAAGGCGCTGCGCCAGCCGCATGACATGGGTGTCCACGACGACGCCCTCGTGGACGTCGTACGCCTCGCTCATGACGACGTTGGCGGTCTTCCGGCTCACCCCGTGCAGCTCCACCATGTCCTCCATCCGGTTGGGCACCTCGCCGTCGTGCTCCTCCACGATACGCCGCGCGCTTTTTTTGATGTATTTTGCCTTGTTCCGGTAAAAGTTGACGCTGTTGATTGCTTCCTGCAGCTCCTCCAACTCGGCGCTGGCATATGCCTCCACACTCGGATATTTTTCGAACAGCTTTGGCGTTACCTTGTTGACCTGCTCGTCGGTGGTCTGCGCCGAGAGAATCGTCGCGACGAGCAGCTCCATCGGCGTCTCATAGTTCAGCGCCGTCCCCGTCACATCGGGGTATTCCTCCCTAAGCACGTCGATGACGTCTCTTTCCTCGCTTTCAGCCATAGTAGGCATGTAACACCGGGGTGTTTTTCTCTTTTTTGCCACCCGAAATGACATGTTGGCACTTTGTTAATCTAGAGAATTTAAGCTGTTAAAAGAATGTGGGATATATAGTTTGATTTGAAATTGGTTTATAAGGATTTTTTGAATAGATGAGAAAATACGAAATGGCACCTATCAGTGTCCATCAACTATGAAGGTTTACCCTCACTTTTTTTCAAATTCCTCCCATTTTTGTTCTGATACCTCAGATAATACATCGTATAATTCGTCAAAGGTATTATCATCGCCCAGGTAATTCCACATTTCCGCGCCTAGAAGTACTTGTTTTTCAAGGTCCATAATTCTTTTGGTGAAGCCCCAATTATATTCTTTTCTTGTTACATAGGGATTATAGTGGAGGGCGTAGAATGCTTGGTTTGCATTGCTAATGGACAAATATTGCAACATTTTTGCCTTAGTTGCCTCGGTTTGATCTAAATTTGGTTTGGGCGATTTTATTTCATAATATAGTGGACCATTTTCATGGTCTCCTACATAAAAATCTAATATTATCAGTGTGTCATCCACTTCTCCTGTCTTCGCTTTTTTGATTTCAGCCATTTCTTTATCGTGGTTAGGTATTCTTTCTTTATTGCCTACTTTACCTCTCAACTCTCGGCATATCCTATGTATTTTTCTCTCTGCTCCTTTATCTAATTTACAAGTGTAGGGATACTCAAGTTCCACCTCATTATATGTATCTCCAGCGATAATTTTTGCGAGTTTTGGTACGAATGATTGTCCGATGCTTGTTACTACGGACCTTTCTTTCAATGCCGCTATCGCGGCTTCCGGCGTAAAAAAGATGCTGTGCCAAGGATATCCTTTTTTGATGGTTTCATAATCAACATCTAAATTGAACAGGGTATTTTCAAAAAAAGATTCCGTTAAACTTACTATCTCGTTAATCGTGGCATTGCTGAAGCTCATAGAAGAAAATGACGGGCAAACTTTTATAAATTAGGTGTCATTTAGGGTAATAAGGTGTCACTATGGGTATATTGTATTCGATTCCGGTAACTGTGGTTAGTAACAATGGCGCCATGAAGTGTACCATCCCAAAGAGCATTGCTGAAAAAATGAAGTTAAAAAAAGGAGACGGGATTATTTGGACTTTGTTCGATGACGGAAAGGTTGAAGTATCAAAAGAAACTATCAAGTGATACCCATGGAGACCTCAATGGAATTTTACATAGGTGACTGTCTTGAAAAATTTGCTCGGATTGAGCCTGAAACTGTTGATATGGTGTTTGCCGACCCACCATATAACGTCGGTAAAGAGTATTATGGTGATGATGTCGATGACAACCGATCGGATTATTTTAAATGGATGGAAAAATGGATGACAAAATGTTATGAGGTTTTACGGCCTGGTGGGGCAGCATATTTTATGAATGCACCAAAAAAATTTGGCCGGCAAGAAGCTGTTATAAAATCCGTTGGTTTTGATATCTCAAGTTATATTGTTTGGATGCGGCGGAATCCTGCACCGGCGAAGAATACTTTTCCAAACATTCATTCTGACATTCATTATTGTATAAAGCCCGGCGGAAAGCGGTATTTTGATGCCTCGGAATTGATACCGTATGAAATCCGGAGAGAAGATGGAATAGTTGGAAAAGATCATAGGCCCTATGACGTCTGGCTTGATATTCCTAAACTTGTCCCCGGATTTATGGCTCAAGATGAAGTGGTTATGAAGCCTGGAAAGAAAAAGGCGATGTTGCTTCCTAATCAATTGCCGGAAAAGTTGGTGTGGCGATGTGTTAGAGCGAGTACGAAACCGGGAGATTTAGTAGTTGACCCTTTTCTCGGTGTTGGTACGACTATGAGGGTGTGTGGTAAGCATAACCGGAATTTCATTGGTTTTGAAATTAATGAGGAATACAAGCCGTTTTTAGATAAACAAAAGAAAATATTAAACTCGTTGCCAGATAAAGAAACAGAAAATGAATTGAAACAAACCACTCTTTAATCAAGAACACAGTATGTGGTTTCGCGGCTGTCGAACCGAATATGGGGAGAATGAAGTCTCAGTATCATATCTTTTACGGTTAGTGGTGTTAGCGGCATCAAAAGCATGGATTGTACAATTTTTGCCACCCGAAAACGCTATCTAGCGCCGTCCCGATAGATAGGTATGGAGCGCTGCCCGCGCTGCGGCCGTCATCATGATGGGCGGTATCCCTGTCCCTGGTGTGGCTACGACGAGCGTGTCCGTGTCATCTGGTAGCCCTGGGTTTGGCGGAGTGCCATGTCTATTAGTTTTCCCTCTGCCAGCGATGCAGCGACCATGACGGCCATGAGCACTCCGACATAGGTGACGCCGAAATAATATATCATGATCGGCAGCAGTGGAATCTTGACCGCCCGGTTGTAGAGAAACGTGGCGCTCAGGCCGGGCCGCATGCCCTTTTCCTGGAGGTCCCGGAGCAGCGGATACCATAGGTAGATGGGCCCATGGCTGATGATGCCGGCCAGCGAGGCGAGCAGCCATCCTTTCGCTCCTGATTTGGCGCCGAGATGTCTGGCGACCTGCTGTGGCCGGAGCAGATAGTTGACCAGGACCATCATCGCTATCACGAGGGCGAGCACGGGCAGGATGCCGTACAGGATGCTGCCGCTCGTTTGGAGCGCCTGCCATGTCGCCGTGCTGTCCAGCGCGTAGGAGACAATGTACATCCCGATGACGATGCCCAGGAAGACGAGGCCGGAGCGCAGCATTGCCGGCCCGCGTTTTCCTTTCATGCGACCACCCCGGCGATGGCCACGGTTATGGCGGATACGAGCAGCGCCAGCAGGAAGCTCAGGATGGTGCGGAGCAGGGCGAACCGCCGGCCCAGCGTGCCTATCTCTGCCGGGAGCTGCACGACGCCGACGGTGACCCAGGCGACGATGAACGCGGTCACCGCGAACAGGCTTACCCCGCTGTCCAGCAGTTCGCCGCCGATGACGTAGCTGGTGATGGGGTTGCCAGCCGAGATGCTGCCGATTGCCGCGCCCATCGGAACGTCACGCAAGACATCGCCGGTGAACACCGCGGCGACCATGTCTCCCGTTACGTATGTCTTGAACAGGCCGAGCAGGAGCACCACGCCCAGCAGGACGGGCAGTGTCATGGCGAACCCCCGCAGTGCCTTTATCGTTGCTGCGTGGAGACGCTCCATCCGGCTATCCATCGTCGCTACCCCGCGTGGTTCCTGGGAGCGCCCGCACGTAGAATCGCTGTCCCTGGTAGTCAACCGGCCTGATGTCCCCGTGCTGCTGCAGGTATTCCACGACGTTCCAGCCCGCGTCGCTGTCCATGAGCAGCTGCTCGAGCTCCTTCTTTCGCATGGGATGCACCGCCAGGATGGCCATGACATGTGCGGCGATGGTGTCTCCGGCGGCGAAGCGCTCGGGGCTGTAGCCGGTGAGCTCCTCCACCGTGAGCCCATGCTGTTTGAACGTCGCGTAGGCCATCGCCCGCGTTGTTGTCCCTGGCGGCCTGACCCATGACATGGCGGGCGGCCGCGTCGGCACAGCCAGGTAGGCGGTCGAGGGTTCCAGCAGTGCGACATGTCCGGCGATGGCTTCCAGCTCGCCTGCCCCGTCGTTTACCCCATTTACCAGCATGGTTTCCGTTGTCAATGTTCCCTCATAGCTGTCTGCGAACCGCTGCCAACCCTTTTGTATGTGCGAGTAGTCGAGCCCGGGGTGGGGATGGTTTACGCGCTGCCATGTCTGCGTGCTGCCTGCATCTATTTTTATGGAAACCCAGTCTGCCTGCATGAGCGCCAACCGGACGTTTTTCTGCCAGAGCAGCGATCCGTTGGTGATGACCGCCACCGGTATGCCGATAGATCGGAGCAGCCGTATGGTTTCGCCCAGCCCGGTATCGAGCGTCGGTTCGCCGTCGGGCACCAGGGTGATGTAGTCGATGTCAGCGGTATGCCGGGATGCCAGGCTGTTTTTGACCATGGTGGCGATGTCCTCGGGCGGATAAAACGTCTGCCGTTCGAGATGCTGCGGTGCGGCGCCCAGCTGGCAGTACATGCAGGAATAGGTACAGGTCTTGGCGGGAACGTTGTTGACACCCAGGCTCTGTCCAAGGCGCCGGGATGGCACCGGGCCAAAAACAGGGTCATCCATGTTTTATCGCCTCCAGCACGTGCAGCACCGCCTCCTCCGGGTCGATGTTCTCATATGTGCCATCTGCGTCGACGCCCAGCCGGTAGTCATCCCGCAGCATGGTGAACCGGCCGGCCACCGCCGCCATCAGCTTGTCATGCTCGGGATGCTCGATGTGTCGCTGCACGTAGGAATCAGCTCGGCGGTAGCGCTCCCGGAAGTATGCCGTTGCAGGGTTGAGCGTCAGAGCGATGAGTCGGCCGTACGGCCTGAGGATGCGCCGTGCCTCGTCGAGCGCTTTTTTGTAGTCGGCGATAAATTCCAGCGACGTGATAAATATGATGGCGTCAAAGATTGCGTCGGGGAAGGGAAGCGCTTCCGCCTGTCCCTGCACCACCGGCATTGTTTGTGGTGTATGATGTAGCATCGCCGCGGATGTGTCGAGCCCGGTTATCGTGAGGTCTGGCCGGCGTTCGAGGAGTTTTTGCTCAACGGCGGCGGGGCCGCATCCGATGCTCAGCGTCCTGCTGTATTGTCGGAGCATGCCGTCGAGCAGGGCTGCCTCCGCCTCGGCGATTGCCCGTCCCTGTGCCGTCCGGTAAAAGGAGAGATAGTCTGTGGCCTCCGCCTCACCGGCCCGGGTCATGGCTCCTCGAGCCGCTGCTGTACCTGCTGCCACAGGTCGGCAATGCGCTCGGCTGTTGCTCCATTGTCGTATTCTACGATGGTTTTTCCCTGCACCATGGCTTTTGTCATGGTCTCGTCATAGGGAACCCGGCCGAGTATGGGGACGTCCATTTTCTGGCAGTATGCGGCGATGTCGTCGCTGTTTTCCATGTTGATGTCGTGCTTGTTGATGCATACCGCGGCGGGTATGTCGAAGTGCGCCGCCACGTTGAGCACCCGTTCGAGGTCGTGGATGGCCGACAGCGTGGGCTCTGTAACCACGAGCACGAGGTCGACCCCGGTGATGGCGGCGATGACTGGGCAGCCGATGCCCGGCGGCCCGTCGATGATAACCAGGTCTCTGTCGTGCTCCTCGGCGAGATTGCGAGCCCGTTCCCGGACCATGGTGACCAGTTTGCCGGATGCCTCCTCGCCGGCGTAGAGGCGGGCGTGGGCCATCGGCCCGAACCGCGTCGACGACGTGAAGGCCTGCCCTGCGGTGCGCGGCTGCATCTCGACGGCGTCGACGGGACAGACGTATGTGCACACGCCGCATCCCTCGCAGGCCGCGGGCTGCACCACAAATGATTCATCGATGGCGTCGAACACGCAGCGCTTGCGGCACCGTCCGCACGACGTGCATGTGTCGCTGTCAATCGAGGCGACGGGGAGCCCGATGAAATCCATGGTCTGCTCAATCATCGGGTCGAGCAGCAGGTGGAGGTCGGCCGCATCGACGTCGCAGTCGGCCAGGACGGCGTCGCTCGCGAGAGCGGCGAAGGCCGCGGTGATGGATGTCTTGCCGGTGCCGCCCTTGCCGCTGATAACGGTGAGCTGCCTCATCTATTCACCTCGTTCTGGATGCGCTGCCAGAGCCCGCGGAATCGCTGCTGCCACTGGCTGTGCCGGGAGGCGAATGCCTCGCCCATGGAGTACATCCTGGCTATCTCGGTGCTCTGGGGAATGCGAAGCAGGATGGGGATGTCATGTTCCCGGCAGAAGTCTTCGACGCCTGCGTTGCCGATGCCGTTGCGGTTGATGACGACGCCGAAGGGTATTGTGAGCTGCTGCATCACGTCGACCATGAGCTCGAGGTCGTGTAGTCCGAAGGGTGTCGGCTCGGTCACCAAGATGCCGTAGTCCGCGTCCTGCACGCTTTCGATGACCGGGCAGGAGGTTCCGGGTGGTGCGTCGATGATGACGTCGCCGTGCAGGTCGTGTTTGAGTGTCCTGATGAGCGGTATCGCCTGTATCTCCCCGACGTTGAGCAGGCCATGTGAAAACGATATGTTTCCGGTGGTGCCGTGTTCGAGGACGCCCACGGACCGATCCTCAAATGATATGGCGTCTCTGGGGCAGACGAGCTGACAGCCCAGGCAGGCATGGCAGAGCTCGGGGAACACGAGCACCTGTCCGGGGACGACGGCGAGGGCGTTGTAGGCGCAAAAGGAGGCGCAGTCGCCGCAGTAGTCACATCGCTCGTCGTCTATCTTGGGCACCCTGACGGTGACATCCTCCTGGCTGGTTATGTCTGCCTGCATGAACACGTTGGCGTTGGGTTCCTCGACGTCGCAGTCTATAAAATGCACGTTGTCGATGCTGAGAGCGAGGTTGGTCGCTACAGTTGTCTTGCCGGTGCCGCCCTTTCCACTTGCCACCGCTACGATCATGGCATCAGTGGTGATGGTTGCCGTCCTTGCCCTGGAAGGCATGACGGGTGCATGCGTCTCCCGCGTCGGCGGATTGCAGCTCGTCGGCTCTGAACGCCTGGATGGTGTCGCGGACGGTGCCCCTGGCGCCGATGCAGACGTCGATGCCGAGGTCGGTGAACATCTGGATGGCACGTCGGCCGAGCCCCCGGCAGAGCATCACGTCAACCCCGTGATTGGCGAGCAGCTCAGGCGGGTAGCCCGTGCCCCCTTTGTGATGGCTGGTGTTGTCTATGACTGTGACCTCGTCGCTGTCGAGGTCGACGATGGTGTAGGTGGGCACGCGCCCGAAGTGCTCGCCGACCTGCTCGTCGAGCCCCCGGTCGCCCATCGTTGGAATCGCTGCTTTCATCGTCGCCCTCTGCCCATGCCGAAATGGCTGCCCACGCTGGCCTCTGTCGCTGCCTCGAGATCACCGTTTTCGTATCGGTGGAGCGCTTCCCGTGCGGTGCCCGTGGCGCCGACGTATATGTCGATGTCTGCCGCCCGGAGCGTCTGGAAGGCATTGGGGCCGATGTTACCGGTTATGATTGCGTCCACACCTTCTCTGGCGAGCTGCTGCGCTGCCTGGATGCCGGCACCGCCCCGTGCCTGCGAGCTGCTGTTGTCCATCCTCTCGGTTTCCATGGTGTCCTGGTCGACGATTAGAAACGCCGGGCAGCGTCCGAAGCGCTGGGCGACTTGGTCGTCCAGCGTGCTGCCGGTCGTCGAAATAGCTACTTTCATGTCTCCCTCATTTGCTTGTGGATACTTAACGTTTCGTATTACGCCCGGGTCATCGGAGCGCCGCAGCGCGGACATTTCTTGGTGTTGCAGGGCACCCCTGGCTCATGGGGTGCAGTGTGGCCGCAGTTCGGGCAGCGGCACTGTCCCGGCCTGCCGTATCCCCCGCCGCGTCCTCGGCCGCCGCCGGGTGGCCCGGTTCCGTCTCCTCCTGGCATTTGATGCACCGCTTATTCTTCCGATAGCTGTTCGATGCGCTCTCGCAGTCCGGCGAGTTCTTCTTCGAGCCGCTGGATGGTGTCTTGCAGGTATGCTTCCTCGCTTTCTCGCTGTTCCTGTGCTGGTTCCGCTCGTTCCGGCGGGTAGTATGGCCCCGGGTAGGGCTCCGGTGGATAATATCGCCATCGCCGTCCCCTGCCGAATCCGCGTCCGAATCCTCTGCCGTAGCCACGTCCTCTGCCCCCGCCGCCGCGCGGTACGCCCCTGGTAAAGCCGGGGCTGTCATATCCGGCGCAGTACCCGAGCGCTCTCCCGGTTCTGGGGCCCCGTCCTTCGGGGCCGGTTCTATCTCCTGCTGGCATTATATCACGTTGGAATATATAGAAATAAATATATAAATTTTTTGCACAATTTTTATATAAAATATGCTAAAGCAGCACTGTCATGCTGGCTCCTTGTCCGCACCGCTACGCGCTTCCGACGACGACATCTGACGAAAGCGGCAGCACCCGCCGCTTGGCCACCACCAGCCAGTCACCTGCTCCGGCGCGACGCATCGTCATCCCCGCCGGTGGCATGCCGGCCCCGGCAGCCCAGGCCACGGCACGGCGGAGCATCCACCAGTTGTACGAGGGCGACGACAGCGTCCCGTTGCTCCAGTTGTAGACAAACCAGGTAAACGGCCCGGCGCGGGGGCGAACAGGAAACTCCTCGACATGTCCGCCGAACCACGTCGGCTTCTCCGGATGCGGGCCAAACAATGCCACCCTGCCGTCGCCATAGGTCGATGCGACAGCGGCATACTGCCCCCTCACGTCGGTGGACACGTTCGCCGCAATCTCCCAGCCGCCGCGCCACCGCCAGAAATGCAGCGGCGCTACCTCCATCGGCTCCTCCGCATAGATGGCCAGCGGCACAACCGGTCCACATCCGCCACATGGCACGTCGGCGGGAACCATGCCCGGGCCGCCGCCGTAGCGCATGCTCCGCCGCTCCCCATACCATCCCGCAAAAACCGGGTGGCCAGAATCAACGATGGAAACGTCGACGGGCGGCATGCCCATCTCCCAGTTCGCCTTCCAGAGATACTGCCACTCCTGCCGCTGCTGGTCGTTCACCCACACATTGGCGATGCCGAGCGTCGACACGTTCAACACGGCGTTGACGCTCCATCGCTCACGGAAGCCCATCGACGCCAGATTCGCGCCGCCGCAGATACCCACATAGTCACCCCCATCAGCCACGAAATCGCGGACGGCGGCGCGCCATCGCGGGTCGGCCGCATCCACATAAGGACGGCCGCTCCCCGGGATAACCAGCACGTCAAAACTCGGTGCATCGAGCGACGGCGTCCCCCGGCCGAGCACCTGCCGCCTGCCGATGATACTCGTAACTATCTCATACCGGGTGCCATCGTCCTGCCATGCACAGTCGAGTGCCCGTTCCACCTCGACGGCGTAATCATCGATGACCGAGGTATAGATGGCGACCCGTATCTCCACACTGTCAGCGGCACCATGCGCCATCATGCCCTGCGCCACGGGAGCGGACATGCACAGCAGCACGAGGCAGGCCAGGCAGAGCCATCGCTCCATACCATGCAAAAGCAAGGTGGTTTAAAAGCCTATCAATGCGAGCCGTCAAGATAGGCAGCCACGCGCTCAAACCCCTCCCGGATGGCCTCCGGCTGCTCCACATGGGGACCATAGCTGATGCGGACGCCCTCACGGAGCGTGTCGCCGAACCCCTTGCCCGGGATGAACAGCACCCCCGTGTTCTTGAGAACGCGCCTGACAAATGCGTCGCCGTCCTCGCCGACCTTCATCAACGTGTACAGGCCGCCCTCCGGCGTCAGACAGGGCATCCCCAGATGCTCCCGTATCTCACGGACGGTTATCTCGGCAGCCCGGCGATATGCATCCCTGCTCTCCGCAAGATAGCGCTCCAGCGAGCCATCCTCGAGCCCCCTGGAAATGTAGTCGGTCATCGCCTGCTGATGCAGCGAGTCCGGACACAAAATCGAGCACTGCTGCGCCCGCTCAAGCCCGTCGACCACGTCCTCATGTGCCTCGATCCAGCCCAGGCGGCGGCCCAGACCCCGGCACCATTTCGAGTTCGAGTTCACCGCCACAAGGTGCGGATGATCGCGGGGGCTCCACGAAAAATAGGCGGGCGGCGTGTCAAAGCACTGGGTCTTGTACGCCTGGTCGAGCACCAGGTACATGTCATGCTTCTCGCAGAGGTCCATGCATGCCTCGACGACCGCCTGCGGGATAACCTGCGACGATGGATTATCGGGCGCAGGAATGACCATGACGCGGGGAAACTCCGCGGCACATATCTCGGTGCAGCGCTCGATGACCTCGTCCACCGAGGGAATGTACTCCCAGGTCTCCGGGTCGAGCACGGGCACGCGCAGCAGCCGGCTCCCCGGCAGCGTCATCTCGATCTGTCCCATATAGTTGGCATAGGTCGGGTCAAGCAGCACGACATCGTCGCCCGGGTCGGCAATGGTCACCAGCAGGTCATGGGTCAACTGCGTCGACGACTGGCCCACGATGACGTTTTCCTCGCCGAGGTCGACATCGAACAGCTCCTTTTCCATGGCGGCGATGGCCGCCCGGCAGTCGTCAAATCCCAGCGTCGGGCTGTACTTGCCCGAGCCATGGAAGCGCTCGCGGTCTGCGCAGATGTCATGATAGGCATCGCGGAATCCCTCGGGGGCATGATGGCCGACCCATCCGCCGCCATACGAAATCACGTCGTCGGGGTCCAGCCCCATGTTGATGATGTTCTTCCGGCTCGCCATCTTCATGATCTGCCGGATGGGCGACGGCTTCTCCCGCATAGCCTGCAAAAGCGACGACAGCTCTGGCATGAAAAACGGTATGCCCACAGCCAAATATAACTCTTTGCGCTATCCCACCAGCCCGGCGACCCTGCCTTTATACCGGCCGGCGAGCTCTTCCGCCCGTTCCTGCTCCGTCGCCTCGACATAGACCCGGATGATGGGCTCCGTGCCAGACGGGCGCACCAGCACCCAGGCATCAGCATACATGACCTTGGCGCCATCCGTCGTATCCACCTTGCGCTGCTCCCCATCGACAAACGCCTGCATGACAGCCTGCTTCTGCTCGTTGATACAGGGCACCTTTGTTTTCACCAGCGCATAGCTCGGCACCTCGTCGGCCAGCGCCGACAGCGGCATGTCGCGAAGCGCCATGATTTCTAGCACCGCGGCGGTCGCCATCCCGCCGTCGCGGCAGTACTGATGCCCCGGGAAGATGAGCCCACCGTTTTCCTCGCCGCCGAACGTCGCATCCATCTCGATCATCGCGCGGGCCACGACGGGTGAACCCACCCTGGTGTAACGCACGGTGCCGCCCCGGGCCGTGACCATGTCCTCCACGCAGCTCGACGTGGACACCGGCGTGACCACGACGCCGCCGTGCCGCTCAACGGCATGTGCCGCGGTGATGGCCAGCGTTTTGTCACCAGAGACATAACAGCCGTTCTCGTCAACGAAGATGGCGCGATCGGCGTCCCCGTCATATGCGACGCCGAGGTCCGCGTCGCCGCTTTGCACCAAGCCGATGAGGTCCCCCAGGTTTTCCTCAACTGGTTCGGCGTCACGACCGGGGAAGGTGCCGTCGGGTTGCGCGTTGAGCGTGACGACCCTGCAGCCGAGCTGCCGCAGCAGATAGGGGTAGGCGACACAGCCGGCGCCGTTGCCGCAGTCGGCGACCACGGTGAACTGCTTCTCGGCTATCGCTGCAGCATCGACCATCCCGGCGACGCCGTCCAGGTAGCCGCCGATGGCCGCAACCGACTGCACCACGCCGACATCATACCAGGCGGCGGTCGTCCAGTCCCCATTGAAATACACCTGCTCTATCTGTTCCTCCGTCCCCGCATCGAGCTCGGTGCCGTCACCTGCAACGACCTTGATGCCGTTGAACTCCGGGGGGTTGTGCGACGCGGTGATGATTACGCCCCCGGCGAGATCATGCCGCCGGACATAGTACTGCAGCGCCGGCGAGGGTACCATGCCCGCATCATATACATTACATCCGGTGGACGTAACGCCGGCGACGACGGCCTGCTTCAGCATGTCGTTGGACGTCCTGGTGTCGGTCCCGATGGCCACGTCACCGTCAAAAAAGCTGCCGGTGGCCCGGCCGAGGTTGAGCGCCAGTTCCACGTTCATGCCGTCGTTGGTGACGCCGCGGACGCCGTTCGTTCCAAACAAGCGGGGCATGCTCTCGTAACGTCGCCGCGTTATAAAAATTTAGCCGTCTTTCAGGGGATTGCCGATCTGTTTTTCGGGATAGCCATCGGGCTTCGACCTGCTCCACACCGCCATGTCGACGACGCTGTCACCGGCCTCGACATCTTCGTTGTCGCCGACCACCGCGTTGTGCACCGTTGCCCCGGTGCCGATATGGCATCCCTCGCCGATGACGCAGTTGTACAGCGACGCATCACTGCCGACGTGAACGTCGTCAAACGCGACGCATCGCTCCAGCGTTGCCCCTGATGCAATGAACACGTTGTCGCCCAGGCAGCTCTTTTTCAGGGTGCCGTCGACCGACGAGCCAGGCCCCATGTAATAGGGCATGTTTTTCCGCTCGAGCAACGTCACGTTCACCTCGATGTAGCTGCTCGGCCGCCCAACATCTATCCAGAAGCCGTCGAACCGGTAGCCGTAAAACGGCCTGCGGTCAGTGATGAGGCCGGGGAAGATGTCGTTCTCCATGGACACCATCTCGCCGGCCGGGATGCGGTCGAGCACCTCCGGCTCGAGGCAGTATGCCCCGGCGTTGATAAGATTTGACGGCGCTTCTCCCTGCCGTGGTTTTTCCACGAAATCGGTGATGCGGCCGTCGGGCTCTACGTCGGCGACCCCAAACGCCGATACGTCGTCAACCGGCCAGAGAGATATCGTGGCGGTTGCATCCCTGGCGCGGTGAAAGTCGATGAAGCGCCGGAAGTCAAGCGACGAGATGATGTCGCTGTTCAGCACCAGAAATGTGCCGTCGATATATTTTTCTGCATATTTCGTTGCACCGCCCGTGCCCAGCGGCTCCGGCTCCTCGTTGATGATGATGTCTCTGCCGACGTCGTCAAAATAGTCCTGTATCTGGCCTGTGCGGTAGTTCGTCGCCAGGATGACCTCGGTGCCATGGGGAAGCTGGTTCATCAGGTGATGAATCATCGGTCTCCCCAGGATGGGCAGCATCGGCTTCGGCCGGGTATATGTCAGCGGAGCCAGCCGGGTGCCAAACCCGCCGGCGAGCACGATTGCCTGCATGGATGGAGAAGCCGCCCGGCCCTTAAAAAGTTGTTCCCCGGAGCGATAACACACCGGAGCGATACAAACAGAAAAATATATCTAAAACAAAGCATTGCGGCAATATGCGCCACAAACTCCTCACCGGTGTCATACTGCTGGCCATATGTCTCAGCATGCTTTCCCTGCAGGCAGCCGGGCAAAACGAAACCGGCGACGAATGGAGCTGGGAATGGATGGGCTTCGCCGGCCTCGGGGTGTTCATATGCTTCATCCCTATCGTAGCGGTCATCATCGCCATCGCCATCGGCGTCTGGATGTACCGCGATGCGGAGCGGCGGGGAGAAAACGGCGCCCTGTGGCTCATCATCGGTATCATCGGCGGCATCATCTGGCTCATCGTCCGCCCCGATATCGGAGCGAAAAAGAAACAGCGGCACGGCGACCGCCACTGTCCGTCATGCGGCCGCAGCATCCCGTTCGACGCGAAGGTCTGCCCCTACTGCGGCGCCGACGTCGAGTAGCCAACCTTTTTAAACACCGGGCTATTTGCCCCTCCAGCATGACCGAGCCGAGCCTGGACAGCACACCCGTCATCGAGACAGCGCGGAGCCTTGCAGCACGACAGCTCTGCGACCACTGTCTCGGGCGGCAGTTCGCACAGGTAGAGCACGGCCATACCAACAGGGAGCGCGGCATGCATCTGCGCGACATACTCGACCTGCAGCCCGTTCAGCCCGAGGACTGCTGGCTCTGCCACGGTCTCATGGACGACATCGAGCTTTTCGCCGAGCTCGCGCTGGAATCCCTGGAGCCCTATGAATATGACAGCTATCTGGTCGGCAGCCGCATCGCCGAGGACGTCGAGCGATGCGAGGCGCAGCTCAGCCAGCAAACCGGGCAGGGCGAGCCCATGAAGCGGGAGATAAACCGGGAGGTCGGCAAGATCATGGAGGAGGAGACCGGCAAAACGGTGGTGTTCGAAAAACCCGACATCACGGCCATCGTCGACACCCGCTTCGACCATGTCGAGCTCGACGTCCGCCCGCTGTTCATCCGCGGCCGCTACCGGAAGCTGGAGCGCGGCATCCCACAGACAAAATGGTACTGCCGGAAATGCCACGGCGCCGGCTGCGACTACTGCAACGGCCGCGGCAAAATGTACGATAGCAGCGTCGAGGAACTCGTCGCCCACGAGGTCATGGCCGCTACAAGGGGAAGCGACGAGGCGTTCCACGGCGCCGGCCGGGAGGACATCGACGTTCGCATGCTCGGCACCGGGCGCCCCTTCATCCTCGAGGTAAAGGAGCCCCGCAGGCGACATCTCGACCTGGAGGAAATCCAGCGTGACATCAACACGCATGCGAATGGGCGGGTGGAGGTCTCCGGGCTGCGTATGGCATCCCGCAACGAGGTAGCGGCTATCAAGGAGGCATCCTGGAGCAAGACCTACCGGGCCGCGATATCGCTGGACGAGAGGGGAAAAATTAATGAAGCAGTGGGTGCATTACGGGGTACATATATAAATCAACGAACGCCATCTCGTGTAGCCCATAGAAGGGCGGACAGGGTACGAAAACGGAAAATACTCGATATCGCCGTGGAGCAGCACGATGCCGGCGAGGCGACGCTACGCATAACAGCCGAGTCGGGCACATACATCAAGGAGCTCCTCACCGGCGACAGCGGGCGCACGCAACCCTCGTTCAGCGAGCTGGCGGACACAGCCGTAGAAGTTAAAAAACTCGACGTCATAGACATAGGTGATAAAGATGGCGAAAAGGTCCAAGGGAACAAGAAGTAAGACGCGACATGTCTTCAGGAAAAAACCGCGTGAACGCGGCCTCAGCCCCATCACCCGGGCTCTGCAGCAGTTCGAAGACGGCGATCGGGTGTCCGTCGTGATAGACCCGTCCGTGCACAAGGGCATGCCCCACCGTCGGTTCCACGGCAAAACAGGCTACGTGGCCGGCAGGCAGGGCACCTCCTACCTGGTGAACGTGCGGCAGGGCAACGCCCTCAAAACCGTCATCGCGCGGCCAGAACACCTGCGAAAGGAATAACATGAAAATCGTATCTCTGGCAGAGGTAAAAAACAAGCTCATCAGCATCAGCAGCGAGCGCGAGGAGCTCACCCGCGAGCAAAAGATAGCGCTCGACCACAGCGAGCACGTGGTCACGCTGTCGGCCACCAAGACGATAGAGCTGGTCCGTGACCTGAAGGAGCTCGAGCGCGTCAGCAAGAAACAGGCATACAAGATAGCCGACACGCTGCCGGAGATCGAGGACGAGGTCATGGCTCTTTTCACGAAGGAAACATTCGTCCCCTCGAAAGAGGAACGACAGCGCATCCGCGACATCGTGTGGCAGTATCTCTGAGGGACACCATGGAAGATTATGTCTACATTTTGGATTACCTGGCTGCTGGCACGCCAGGCCACCGGCGGGAATCCAGCGCATACGGCGTCGGCGAAAGCCAGTTCACCCTGCTCGAGCTGCTGCCCAGACATGACGTGTCGCTGGTTATCGGCGAGCGCGTCTACGTCGGCAAGGACAAGGACAAACGGGAAAAAATATCCAAGGTAAAGGGCCGCGTCACCTACGACGAGCTGACCGCCGCGGCACACGGCGAGCTGCTCTACATCATCATCGACATCGTGAAGGACAACGAGGAACAGTTCGTAAAATTTTACAACGAATGTCCATCCATTTCAACCCGATATCATGCGCTCGAGCTGCTCCCCGGCCTGGGCAAAAAAACCATGCGGGAAATCGTCAACGAGCGCCGGAAGCAGCCGTTCGAGAGCTTCGAGGATATCGCGGACCGGGTCACCCACCTCACCCATCCGGAAAGACTGGTCGCCAAGCGCGTCGAGGAAGAACTCCACAATTCCGACCAGAAATACCGTCTTTTCACCCGGCCGCCGCTGAAAAAATAGCATGCGCCGCGGCCAGCATTTTTTGGTCGACGACCGCGTTGCCGAGCGTCAGGTTGGCTATGCGCAGCTCAGCCGTGATGATGTCGTACTGGAAATCGGCGCTGGGAAGGGCGCGCTCACCAGGCATCTCGCCCGGGCCGCTGGTCGGGTTATCGCCATCGAGATAGATGTCGACCTGGCCGCCGGTCTTGAGCATATGGACAACGTCGAGGTGCTTCGATGCGATGCTCTGGCGGTTGACTTCGACGCGCTGCAGTTCACCAAGGTGGTCGCCAATCTTCCCTACCAGATTTCATCGCCCGTAACCTTTAAGCTGCTCGAGCAGGACTTCGAGCTCGGCGTGCTCATGTACCAGAAGGAGTTTGCGGAGCGCCTCGTTGCCGTGCCGGGCAGCGATTCCTATGCCCGTCTTTCGGTGATGGCGCAGTATGCCGCCGACTGGGAGCTGCTGGAAACCGTGTCGCCGGGTGCCTTTTATCCCCGTCCCCGTGTTCGCTCGGCCATCGTCCGGATGACGCCCCGTGAACCGTTGTTTTCCGTTGTCGACGAGGCCATATTTGCCGACGTGGTCAGAGCCCTGTTCTCCCATCGGCGTAAAAAGATACGCAACGGGCTGCTGGCCGCCGGCCTTGTTTCCCGCGACCAGCTCGGCGAGGTGCCCTATGTGCACCGGCGGGCTGAGGACCTGCTGCCGGCCCAGATAGGCGCGATAAGCGACGCGGTCGCCGTGTTCGGGGGGAACGGATGAAACAGCGGGTCAAAACCATTTTGGTGCATGCACCCGACGGCGTCGACGCCATCGTCATCATGAACGGTGCGTTCGCCGACCCGACGTTTTTCTATGTCACCGGCTACTGGAACGGCCTTTTCGAGCGCTCGGCGGCTATCCTCTATCCGGATGGCGGAATCGAGGTCATCTGCCCGGAGCTTGAGGCCACAGCGGCCGGCCCGGATGCACACGTGTACCATGACAGAGAAGAAAAACGGGACCTGTTCGAGAAGCTGCTCGCTGCGGACACCATCGGCGTCAACGCCTCCATGATATCCCATCGTGATGCAACCTGGCTGCAGGAAATCCATCCCCATGGGTCCTTCGTCGACGTTTCAGATGCCATCCGGCAGGCCAGGATGGTGAAAGACGGGGAGGAGATAGCCACCATCCGCCGTGCATGCAACATCGCCGCCGAGGTTGCCGATATGCTGCCGGATTTCCTCGTGACGGATGTATCGGAGAGCCAGGTGCTCGCCGAGGTACAGTATGCCCTGGCGCAGCGCGGGGCCACGCCGTCGTTTCCGCCCATTGTCGCCTTTGGTCGGCATTCGTCGCTGCCGCATTACACCACGGGCGAGACAGCGCTCGCATGGCCGGCGCTCGTTGACTTTGGCGCCCGCTATCACCGATACTGCTCCGATGTGACGAGGACCTTTGTCGGCTCCGATGAGCAAAAAGAGGCACATGGGACGGTGTGTGAGGCCCAGCTACATGCATTGGACATGATGGAGCCCGGGGTGCTGGCGCGGGATGTCCATGCCGTGGTCGATGATTTTTTCACCGGGCGAGGGTATCCGTCGCTGCCGCATTCGCTGGGGCATTCCCTCGGGCTTGAGGTCCATGACGGCGTGTCGCTCGGCAGGGAAAGCGACCTTGTGCTGCGGGAGGACATGGTCGTCACGGTTGAGCCGGGCGTCTACCTCGAAGGCAGGTGGGGCATCCGGGTGGAGGACGATGTGCTCGTTACCGCTGACGGCGTCGAGGTGTTAACCCGATAGCGTTTTTTGAGACATGCCCCATTGTCTCTGGCTTTCCCGGGTAAAAAAATAGTATGTATTTAAATATTGGGATATGGTATGTATATGGAGGGAAACCATGCCAGCAACACCCAATAAGGCGGAAATGAAAAAGACGATAGCGGTGGCTGTCGGTGGAGCCTTCGGTTTCATCATAGCCCTGATATGGCGAGACATCATCATCATCGGCCTGATGAACATGGCGGGCTCAACGTCGACAACTTCGAGGATGCAGCGGGTGCGGGCCTGGCCGTCGTGGCCACCATCATCATAACGCTGATATGTGCCTCGGCATCTACTATATCTCCCGCTGGGGCGGCGTCGAAGAATAGAGATACCGGACACCTTTCCTCCCTTTTTATTTTCCTCGTTGTATCATCGTGAAAGACATGCCCGATGGATGTCCCCCCCGTATGCGCCATTTGCTGCTCCTGCTGTTCGTTGCATTATCTGCATGTGGTGCGCTGGCCGTGTTCCTGAGCCTGTTTTTAATGGGCGTCCTCCTCCTCGTTGCCTCGCTCGTGTTCCTCGCAGTGCTGGTCGCCTATCTCCTGTATCCGTTTTTCATGCAGCTTTTTTAAGCGTCTACCACGATGGCGTGGCGGGAATACCTCGGGTACACGTATGGATTACTTGAACAAAAAAAAAATGGAAAAGAGGGGAAGGGAAAAGAGCGGTTTTACTGGTAGCCGCCGATTTGCAGGGATGGGTCGCCGAGCAGGACCCATTCCTCGACCGTCTTCGCATCGATTTTGTTCTGCATGGGCGGGAACTTGTTGACATAGTGCCGCAGGGCGGTGCCGTGGACCTCGCCGAGTGTGAGGTCGGTGTTGTTGCTGTATATCTTGAAGAACTCGCTGTCGATGAAGCCGCCGTAGAACTGCGTCGCATCGGGGATGCCGTCGCCGTTGTTGTCGCCGATAGCCCCGTAGCCCAGACCGGTGCTGCCGATGGTCGCGATGGAGCCCTTGCCGAACCCGCGGGTGAGCCACCAGCTCCAGCATTCAGGAGGTATTTCTCCCTTGTAAAGGTATTCCTGCCAGTGGCTGTAGCCCTCGTATATCTTCAGAAGGTTGAGCACGCTGACGTTGAACTGGCTGTTGTGGCAGCCGCCGACCACGCAGACGGGATACATGCCCTCGTTGGACAGTTTCATCATGTCCTGCAGCCGCAGTCCGTCAATCCAGGTGTCCTCCTCCTTCGGCGGATGGGTTGCCCATCCCATCGGGTTGCCGTGCCCCTCGAAGCTCAGGAGGCCGCATCCCTCGCTGACCGCGTTGACCACGTCCTCAGGTCCACTCAGGGTGCCGTCGGAGGTGTACAGCTTGGTGACATCGAAGCCTGCATCCTCGACGAAGCCCGCTGACTTGGTCACGGTTACCTCACCGTCGATGTAGGGGTCGCTCTGGGCGGGGAACGTGTCGCCGGCAACGCCGACGAAGCGTTTGAACCAGTCGCTGCCCGCCGCCGTGGTCTCGTAGGAGATGATCTTCTCCACCATTTTTTCGACCTCGTAGCTGTTCCGGCAGGCCAGCCGTCCGACAAAGACGTCGGGATAGCAGTCAAGCTCGTCTTTCTTAAACCCGCTCCATTCTGCATAGATGCCGTTGTCGTTGCTGTCCCAGGTGGCAAAGACCTCCTCGCCCTCCTCGTACTTGTAGATGTCGGCAAAATAGAGGTCGCTGAGATAGCTGGTCTCCCAGTTGCTCTGATCATCGAGATGTGCATACCGCACGGGACACCACCATTTCTCCTGCATCAGGCCGCCGTTCCGGCCGCCGACCAGCATCACATATTTGATGCCCCAGTTGTCGAGCGCGTCCTTGATAAAGTATTTGACCTGCTCTGCATCGTTGGCACCCTGCGCACTGAAATAGGCGCCGTTGTAGATCTCGGTGAGGGTGACATGCTGCGTTGAAATGCCATTGTCCTGCTTGTGCTGGACCAGGGGCTGCAGCGCATCGGTGAACTCGCCAGGTGCGATGATGACCATGTCATAGGTGTCCGCGCCGGCCGGTGCCGTCTGCTTTTCCGGCGCTCGGTAGGAAATGTCGACCTGTATCTCATCGGTGTAGGTCACGGTGTCCCCCGCCGGGGTGTACTGCGCCGGGTAGAGCCGGAGGGTGAGGAAGAGCGTTCGGCCGTCGCTGTTACGCCCGACGCCGACATGCCAGTCTCCCCAGGTGCCGGGGTATGCGTCGCTGCTGTCGTAGACGCTGCTCTCCCGCTGTACCGGGTCTGCCTGTTTCATGTTGGCAGTGACCGCCGTCGGTGCGGGAGCGATGGTTTTCGGTACCTGCATTTCATATGTCGCCCCGGGCTGGACATCGACGTGTATGTTGTCCGTGCCGAGCGGGAGCGTCATGGTCTTGGTTCGGTAGGGAAGCATCGGTTCTCCGCTGACGGTCAGCGTGGTACTGTCTCCGGTGTTTATGGTCGCATAGTGGCCGGTGCTGTCAACGTCAATGGTGGGTGCTGAAAAGTGAAACGTTTCCTCTCTGGTCGTGATATCGCTGTCGCTGGTTTCAGCGGCCCCGCTGCCGGCAGGTGAAACAGTCGCCGTGTCCGTCGGCTGCAATCCGACAAGGACGCCGCCGCTTATCGCAAAGAGTGCGACAACCAGTATGGTTAATAGTTTTTTCATGGTAGCCCTCGGTCTACCTAAATGATGGTTCCTTATAAGGTTATCGGTGGCCGCCATCCGGTCATCTCTCCTGTCAGCACCACTAATTTTATAAATGGGCGGGCAATGTAGGCGGTGTTATCATGTCACGAAAACCAGCATGCATGTACAGGCAAATCCGGGGCCGTCCCACCACCCGGAAGGAATACATGGGCGGCGTTCCTGGACTCCGTATCACCCAGTTCGACCTCGGCAACCGGCAGGCCGATTTCCCCATCGCATTGTCAGCTATCGCCGAGGAGCGATGCCAGATTCTGCACCGCGCCCTCGAGGCATCCCGTGTAGCGGCCAACAGATACATCGTCAAACGCGCCGGCAGGCTGAACTACCATCTCAAGGTCCGCATCTACCCGCACGTCGTCGTCCGGGAAAACAAGCAGGCGACCGGCGCTGGCGCCGACCGTGTCTCACAGGGCATGCGAAACGCCTACGGCAAGCCCGTCGGCACGGCGGCACGCGTCGAACCCGGCCAGAAACTCATCACAATATATACCACTGAGGCAAACGTCGACCATGCACGGACGGCGCTCAAACGCGCGAAGGCCAAGCTGCCCTGTCCCTGCCGCATCGAGATGGAAACGACGGACAAATAGGGCCGGAATGTGTCACTCGACAGCAAGGTTTTTGAATGTCCGCGTATTTAGGAGGTGAGATATATGGCATATGAAAGCGATGCGCAGTCGGATAACAGTCTCTCGGAGCGCCTGCAAACGGAGCTCGAGCTGCTGGAGCGCCACATCCAGATGCTGCAGGTCATCCGCGACGAGGGCCCCGTGGGCATCATCAAGCTCTCGGAGTTCACCGGGTTCCCGCAGCACAAGGTCAGGTACTCGTTGCGCGTGCTTGAGGGAGAGGGACTGATACGCCCCTCGCCGCGGGGTGCCACCATCACGGACCGGGCGCCGGAGTTCATCATAGATTTCAAGGATTTGCTGGGGGAGATGGAGGACAAAATACGGGCGCTGCATCAAACGCTGTAACCGCCGCGGTAGCTCAGTTTGGGAGAGCGCCAGACTGAAGATCTGGGTGTCGAGGGTTCAAGTCCCTCCCGCGGCATTTTCTGCTCTGACCATGAAACGAACCGACGTGGTTTCGATGCTGTCCCTTGCGGATTCGTTCACCATCGTCAACGGCGTGTTGGGTCTTTTTGCCATGTTCCTGCTGCTGTCCGGTGACATGCGCTGGGCCTTCATTTTTATCATGCTGGCGGTGCTGGCCGACGGCCTGGACGGGGCGGTGGCCCGCCGCCTTGGCGGCTCCATCGGCGTGTATCTCGACCAGTTTGCGGACATGGTGTCGTTCTGTGCTGCGCCGCTGGTATTTGCCTATTACGCCTACGATGTCTCCTTTGTGCTGTCGGTGGAGCATGTGGCGTTTCTGGCCGGCGCCGGCCTTTTTTTGGTGTGCGGCATGCTGCATCTCGTCCGCTACCATGTGGGCGACGAGCCCTTCTTTGTAGGTATTACCACGCCGGCAGCGGCCATCGTGGTGGTGGCGCTGAGCCAGCTCATGGTGCCGATGTGGGGTGTTGCCGTGGCCATGTATATCATGGCGGTGCTCATGGTCGTCGGGGTGCCGTTTCCCCGGATACGGGGATGGCTGTATCCGCCGTCGGTCGCGCTGCTTTTCCTCGCCGTGTTTTTTGGTACAATGGAGACATATCTGCTGCTCCTGGCAGGCGTTGTCCTGTACGCTGTTGCGGGGCCGCTCTGTCTCCTCCGGGATGCACCTCCTGGGGGTGAGGGAAAGCTATAAATGAATACAGCCGGCTGAACCCCGTGGTACGGTCTGCCCGTTTTATCCTGGCGTTCATGGTGCTTCTCGTCGCCGGCGTTGTTCCCGCGTTCTGCGACGCGGATGTTCCATCGCAGTCCGGCCTGACCGCGCACGTGAAGGAGACCTACATGGTCGATATGCGCGATGGCGTGTCGCTTGCAACCGATGTCTACCTCCAGTATGCCGGTTTTCCGTCGCATGGCTCCGTTCTCATGCGGACGCCCTATGACAAGGACACCATCACCCTGTTCCATCCACGATGGCAGGCCGGGGAGAACGCCGACCGGGGATGGCCGACCGTGGTGCAGGACATGCGGGGCAAACATGCATCGGAGGACGATGACAGGGTGCTGTGGAAGGCCCATGTCGATGGCCCGGACACACTGCAGTGGATGGCCGACCAGGACTGGTCAAACGGCCGGGTGGCGACCATCGGACGCTCGGCGCTGGGCATCGCGCAGTATTTCATGGCGGGTGCCGCTCCACCTGAGCTGTCCTGCCAGTTTGTGTTGTATGCAACGCCTGACCTGCACCGCGACGCATTTTTTCAGGGCGGACAGTTTCGGAAAAAACCGACTTTGCGCCTGATTTAACATGCCTGATGGAGGGATGGCTGGAGCTCATGGGAAGCACACACGTGCTGCCGGAGGCGCTGCATCACGAAAACTTTTCCCGGGCATTCTGGGGCAACGTGTCGCTCGAGAGAAAATGGGGGCCATCGACGTTCCCGCCATCCATCTGGGCGGCTGGTATGACGTCTTCCTGCAGGGCACCATCGACGCCTTCACGGGCTACAACGACAGGGGAGCCGAGGGTGCTCGCGGCGCCTCCAAACTCATCGTTTATGGCCCATGGGCGCACGCCCGTGAGCTCCAGGTGCAGCAGGGCGAGATCACCTATCCGGCCAACGCGCTGGACACGTTTTCCCTGGACATGTTCAGGGACATGATAGCGCAGTATACGGGTGACGGCCCCGACCGCTTTGACCGCTGGCCGACCGTCTCATATTACGTGATGGGGGACGTCGACAACGCCAGTGCTCCCGGCAACGAGTGGCGCTGCTCCGACGTCTGGCCGGTGCCCGCGGAGGAGACATCCCTGTTTCTGCACGAAAACGGCTCTCTGCTCGCGTCCCTGCCGGGCAGCAATGGAAGCCTGACCTATCACTATGATCCCGCGGACCCGGTGCCCACGGTGGGCGGCCAGAACCTGGCGCTCGTGCAGGATGCTGGTCCCTACGACCAGCGCCCCGTGGAGAACCGCAGCGACGTCCTCGTCTTTACGTCGCCGTCGCTGGAGGAGCCGCTGGAGGCGACGGGTCCGGTGAGCGCCCGGCTTCATGTTTCCTCTGACTGTGTTGACACCGATGTTACGGTGAAGCTGACGGACGTGTATCCCGACGGTCGGTCGATGCTCATCACCGATGGCATCCTGCGGATGCGCAATCGGGACAGCCGGGAGCGATGGGGCATGATGCAGCCCGGCGAGACCTATGAGGTGACCGTGAACCTGGGCAGCACCTCCTACATCTGGGGTGAGGGGCATCGCATACGCCTCGCCGTGTCGTCGTCCAACTATCCCCGGTTTCTTGCCAATCCGAACACCGGCGACGCTATCGCTCAGAACACGTCATACCGGATTGCGGGCAACACCGTCTATCTCGGACCGGCGCAGCCTTCGCGGCTCGTGCTCCCCGTCGTAGAGCAGCCACTGCTGGAGACACCCCGTCAGGGCTATCTATATATCGGCGGGTGGGGGATAGCCCCGATTCCGACCAAGCTGTCGGTCATCCTGGGAAAAATGCCGGTGGAGGCGAACCCCGATGCAGCCTATGGCATCAACCATATAGAGCTCTACGTCAACGATGTTTTGCAGGCCGTCGATGACGAGGCACCCTTTCGATGGACGTGGGATGAGTCGGCCTGGGGAAGGCACGAGGTTAAAATCGTCGCATACAACATGCTGGGGACGACACGCTGCGGCACCCGGACGGTCTGGATGGCGAACCTCTAGCAGTTATCCCCAGTGGGAGTCCTGGAAAAAGGTGAGGTCGAGATGTCCCCAGTCGTCGAAGTCGCCTCTGCCATGTGAGCCGTCCGAGTAGTCGAGTATCTGCCAGGCATACTGGTAGCTCATGCAGCTCAGATACCGGGCATATGTTATCTGTCCTTCGATGAACGGCAGCGGAAACGGGATGAGGCTGCTCTCGTTGTCGATACCGTGGTACAGGTCATGGAAGAGGCCCAGCGTGTGGCCGAGCTCGTGCATGAACACCGTGGCATGGACGTGGTCGCGGAACACCGCCGGTATCTCCTCCCTGTAGTACCGCATGCTCAATGCGAAGGAGTCGGCCTCGTCCCATCCGATGAACACGAAGCCGGGCATGGTCTTGAAGAGCGTGTCGGAGAGGATAACGTAGTGGAACACGCCTTTCCGCCAGTAGCCGGGCTCTCCGTTGAGGAAATAGGTCCAGTAGAAGTCCACCAGCGTGGCATAGTTGACATATCCCTCGTGCCGGATGACGTCGCTGCCGCCCATGCACCCGTCGTCGATGTGAAGCGTGATGTTATGCCGGGCAAACGCCTCAACCATCTGCTGCTTCTTTTTCTCGGTGAGACCGTAGGAGGCGTTCATTATGTCTATCTCTATAAAGAGGTCCTGCCTGAAGGGATGTGAGCCCCATCCGTCGGTGAGATATTCCTCGACGTTGGACAGCCCGTCGTTGTCGGGGTCGAGCTGGCTGTGGTTGTCCCATCCGTCGGGGTCGTAGCCGTATCGTTCCTCCCACCAGTCGGGGACGCCGTCGCCGTCCGTGTCCTTCCCGACCGTCGCCGTCGCCATGTCGGATGCCGTGTCCCCGGTATGCACGCTGTCGAGCGACCGCTCTGCCGCCCCGTGCATCATATGATTCTCGGGCTCCTGGAGCCAGGGATACGTGTGCACCCGGAAGATACTGCCGTGCACCTCGTCAACCGGCCCCAGCCGGCTGCCCCACCAGTTGTACCGGGCGTCGCATGACGAGTTGTCAGCGGCGAGCGTGGAGACATAGTTGCTATGGAAGTTGGCATGCGTGACCGTGATGTCCCCCGAGGCTATCAGGTAGACTGCCACGTCGTTGGCATAGACATCTGAACCCGTGAGCGAGCACCAGGTGCTCTCGCTGAAGCGCACGGCTATCTTGTTGTCATGAACATGGCACCCGTCCATCGAGACATCGACGCATTCCTCGAAATGAACGCCGAAGCCGCTGTCATGGATGTGGCATTCGGTGACGCTGATATCGCTGGAATACTCGGCGTAGAGGTTGGCCTGGTTTTCGTTGTTGCTGGACAGCGTCGAACGCTGCACTGATACATCATGAGCCGCCCGAAGCATAACAGCCGTTCCGCACTGCTCGCTGAACAGGTCGCGTATGTGGAGATGACCTGTATCATGTGCCCATATCCCGATGCCGTTTTTGTAAAAGGTGCAGCTGGCCACGGTCGCGTCATGGCATGAGAGCAGCGAGACACCCTTTGCGACATGCGAAAACGTGCAGTTGTCGACCAGGATGCGGGAAGCATTGTCGGCGAGCAATCCCTGACGGGCCTCTGCAAAGACACAGTCGATGACGGAAAGGCCGGCGAAGCGCGTGGATACCAGTGCATCATCTGGGCCGCCGCCGCTGCTCCACACCGTGAGCGAGTGCAACCGGACGTCAGGGGCCAGCAACCGGAACGCGGTGCCGTGTCTCTGCGCGTCAACGATGACGTCGGTCGATGCCCCGATGAGAGCGACAGACGAGGTAACGGTGACATGCTCCCGGTAGGTTCCCTCATAGATGAACACCCTGTCGCCGTCGCTGCTGTCGTCGACGGCGGCCTGAATGCTGCTGTAGTTCCCGGGGTCGCTGCCCCCCACATACAGTGTGGCGCCGTCCGCTGCCGTCTGGGAGGGGGAGGCGGCATGGCGGGCCGCAACCGAGACCAGTGGAACGGCCACCATCACGGCGATGAGGGCGGCGACGCTCTTTTTCACGTGAACAACATCGGCAGCTCCATTAAATGTGTTACCGTCCGCCGAGCAGCCACCGGAGCAGCCTGTCCAGCCACGATGGCTCCCGCTCGGTAAAATGAGCCGTGATTGATATGTCCTCGTCCACTGTCACCCGGGTTGTTGCCGCGCTGCCAGAGATGTCGCCCGACCAGCGGCTGAACGTGTATCCACGGGCGGGATGGGCATGCAGCATCATTTCATACCCTGCAGGATAGCTGCCGCCTTCCGGCGCGACTCGTCCGCCGTCCCGGGGCTGCACCTGGACATGGAGCGTGTAGCTCCCCTTGCCGACCACCGGGGTGAAACGTACTTTTATCACCCGGCCGGGGTTCCAGGCGCCCGCCAGCACCACGTCTCCCGCCGCGTCAACGGCGACGCCCTTCAGGTAGTCGTTGAAGTTTACCCCGGAGGTGTTCACCGGGCCGAGGAAACAATCCCGTATCTTTTCTCCCGACGCCGCGTCATACAGCGCCGCATAGTATTCATTCTTTGAAACATGCATGCCCGACGCAATGATGGTGCCATCCGGCAGCACCTCGGTGCCATACAGGAAGCCGTTGGTGTCGTCCCGTCGTTCCCACTCGATGCTCATGTCGGACGACACCCGCAGGAGATATGGCGCGATGTCCTCGACCCGGGATGCATCCGTGCTGCCGACGACATGGAAGGAGCCATCGGCACGGCGGGCGATACCGGCTGCCGTGACGTTCCGGCTCGACGGGACAAGGTAGCGCGTCCAGACCCCCAGGCGGCCGCTGAACGTCGCGATGACCGGGCGGATGTCGCTTTCGAGAAAATAGCCGGAGACGACCAGGGTTCCATCCCTGGCAAGAACGGCATCGTGAAACCACAGATACCGGCCTTTTTTCCGGGTGCGTGTCCACAGCACGCGGTCGTCCGCACCAGAGAGTTTCATCGTGAGCGCCTTCAGCGTCATCCCGTCTGGCTGCAGCAGCGACGAGCCAATGCCGCCCTGTCCGACCAGATAGATGTCGCCGTCGCCATCGACCGCTATGCCCATGGCATGGTTGAGCGCCCGGCGCATATATTCCCGTGACCAGATAACGGTACCATCCGACCGGTATTTTTGCACCGCGATGTAGATGCGGAGCGGATCCGTCCGGCAGAACGAGCCAGCGACAACGACGTTGTCGTCTGGGTCGACGGCGATATCCATGAAGGCGCCATATCGTTCCCCGCCTGGCAGCGCCGCTTCCCCGCCGGCGCTCGGGGTAACCCGGCGGTACGTCTGGAGGTCCAGCGGTCTGGGCAGCGCCGTGTCCGTCCATTCAAGGTTGCCGTCGGGGCTGTATTTGGCGACCACGCCGTGTTCCTCGTCGGGTGCTATCCCGCATGCATAGATGGCGCGCTGGCTGTCGACTGCAACATTGCTGAAACCCTTCACCCCGGCGTGGTCGCGCTGCCACAGGATATCCTGCTGGTATTCCATGGATGGATTCGGGCTGCGCGCCATTGTCCTCCCCCGGATGAAACGGGTACGGGCATATAAAGATAGGTGCCCTCTGGGATGGAAAATTGCTCCTCTATGGTGTTATTCGCTTTCGGATACCAGTGTTACGTTGACCGCCTTTGGCCCGCGCCGCCCGTTTTTGACCTCGAATGCCACGGTCTGCCCCTCGCTCAGCGGTATGCCCGATGCTGTCTCGGATGCGTGGACGAACACGTCGTCCTTCATGCCTTCGGCGTCGATGAACCCGTAGGAGGTCAGCCATTTTTTTACCGTTCCCTTTTTTTCGATGCCTGTCATTGTGGGTCTCCGGTGGGCAATGCCCCCTCCTATATGTATCTTTGCCGACCTAAACAAATATATACCCGCCACGATATTAAATGAACGGCGTCTGGCACCACATGCCGTTGTTGCGGTAGCGTGTGCTATGGCAGAAATTAAACAACTTTTTAAAGCATCGCCGCATTCATACTGAGAATGGGTATTACACCAAAAATTGGCATCACCGGGATGCCCCGCGTCGGCAAAACCGAGGGCCTCATCAGCGTGGTCAAGCGGCTCGAGGACGAATACACCTTCGGCGGCATGGTCACCGATGCCATCGAGGAGAAGGGAGAGCGCGTGGGCTTCAAGGTGATGGACTGGCAGACCAAGCAGGAGGGCGTGTTCGCCCATGTGGACCTCGACACGGTCTACCGGGTCGGCAAATACCGCATCGACCTCAAGGTGCTGGAAAAAATCGGTGTGCCTGCCATCGAGCGCGCCGTCACGGACGAGGACACCGACATCGTCATCATCGACGAGGTCGGCAAGATGGAGCTGGAAAGCGACAAGTTCCGCGATGCTGTCCGCAGTGCGCTCGAGGAGGACAAACCCCTGCTGCTGACCCTGCACAAAAAATCAAGGGATTCGCTGCTCCAGGACATCCGCAACATGGACGACGTCCGCATCCTCGAGATTACGCCTGTCAACCGGAACATTTTGCCCTACAAGATAGACCGGCTGCTGAAAGAAGGCATGCAATGAGCCAGCGCGAGGGCGCCACATTTTTTTTGGCTGACGGGACGGGCAGCCAGCGGGGCCCGTCATCCAGGCGGGATGGCTTCTACAACCCCGCCATGGCGCTCGACCGCGACCTCTGTGTGCTGTTCTGTGAGCATATCGCCGGTGATGGATGTACGAGCTTTCTCGACGGATTGGGTGCCACCGGTATCCGGGGTATCCGCATCGCGAACGAGGTCGACGCCGCCCTCGATGTGACGGTCAACGAGGTCAGCCCTGTCTCGTGTGAACGCATCAGGGACAACGTTGCATGCAACGAGGTCGACGTCACGGTCTCCAACATGGACGTCCGTGTGCTGATGCACACGGAGCGCTACGACTACGTCGACATCGACCCCTATGGCTCGCCGGCGCCGTTTGTCCATGCCGCGCTTGATGGCCTGTACCGCCGGGGCTATCTGGCTGTCACGGCGACGGACAAGGCGACGCTCTGCGGTGTTCACCCCAAAGCATGTCGCCGTCGCTATGACGCGGTGCCATTGCATGGCCCGGCGATGAAGGAGCTCGGCCTCCGCATCCTCCTCGGTTTCCTGGTCAGGGCGGCCGCCGGCCGTGATTATGGCGCGATACCGATGTTCGCATATTCCCATGACCATTATTTCAGGGCATATTTTCATTTGCACGAGGGGGCGCGGCGGGGCAACACTGCCCTTGAAAACGTGGGCTGGGCCTGCTGGGATGACGGCTGGCAGTTCGTATCATACGATGCAAGGCGGGGCGAACGCTGGGCGGGCCCGCTGTGGACCGGGCCACTCTTTGAGCGCGAGGTCGTTGCCGCGATGCGACGGGTGCTGCCGGATAAAACGCTTGCTGCTCCCCGTAAAGCGCGGCGGCTGCTTGAAACGATCGTGGGCGAGGTTGGGGCGCCGCCATTGTACTATGAGGCCGGCAGGCTGTGCAGCCGCCATGGGTTGACGCAGCCACCGATAAACGAGGTGGTCAAGGCGCTGCAGAGCGAGGGCTACCAGGCGGTGCGGACGCATTTCAGTCCCGATGCCATCAAGACGGATGCTCCGGAAGGCGTCCTGGCATCTGTCTATGAGCGCCCGGGCTAGCAGGACGCCGCCCTGGATGCCTCTTTGATGGCTTCTTCCATGATGTCCATGCCGGCATGTATCTGCTCTGTCGTAATGGTCAGCGGCGGGATGTAGCGGATGGCTGACTCGCCGCAGGAGAGCAGCAGCACGCCCTTTTTGAGCGCCCGCTCCATGATGTCATCCCTGACCTTTGGCGCGAATTCCTTGGTGGAGCGGTCCTTGACGAACTCGGTTGCCTGCATGAGGCCGAGGCCGCGGACGTCGCCGATGATGTCATATTTTTCGGCCATTTCCTCGAATCGCTTGCGCATGACTTCGCCCTGTTTAGCGGCGTTGTCCACCAGGTTTTCGTCCTGGATGACGTCGATGGTTGCAAGGGCCGACGCACAGGCCACGGGGTTGCCGCCGAAGGTCGTTGAATGGGCACCTTTGACGCCGAAGTTGTAGCGGGCGTTGAGCACGGTGGCGCCGATGGGCATGCCGGAGGCGATGGCCTTGGAGAGCGCCATGACGTCAGGTTCGACGTTGAAGTGCTCGGTAGCAAAGAGCTTGCCGGTTCTGCCGAAGCCGGCCTGCACCTCGTCGTCGACGAACAGGATGCCGTGCTCCTCGCATAGCTTTTTCAGCCGGGGGAAGAACGAGGCCGGTGGCACGATGTAGCCGCCCTCTCCCTGCACGGGCTCGACGAAGATGGCCGCCATTTCCTCCGCCGGGACGTATTTGTTGAACATTTCGTCGATGTAGTCGATGACCCGGGTGACCAGCTCGTCGGGCTCCTCGTAGCCGTCGATGTGGAACACGTTGCGGTAGGGATTGGGGTAGGGCACGTGGACGACGCCGGGCATCCATGGGAAAAAGTGCTGTTTCTGGACGACCTTGCTCGCGGTGAGGCCGACGGCGCCCATCGTTCGTCCGTGAAACGCGCCGATGAAGCCCAGCACGAACTTCCGCCGGGTGCTCCAGCGCGCCAGCTTGATGGCCGCCTCGACGGCCTCGGCGCCGCTGTTGCCGAAGTAGACCTTTTTGTCAAAGGTGCCGGGGGTGATCTCGGTGAGCCGCCTGGCCAGGTTAACCTGCATGTCGTAGTAGAAATCGGTGCCCGCGAAGTGCAGAAAGCGGTCTGCCTGCTTCTTGATGGCTTCGACGACGTGGGGATGGCAGTGGCCGGTGTTGACGACGCCGATGCCGGACGTAAAATCAAGGAAGGTGTTGCCGTCGACATCCTCGAACACCACGCCTTTCGCCTGCTCTGCAACGGCGGGCGCAGCCTTGGTGGTGGTCGCCAGGTATTCGTCATCCCCCTCGATGATTTTCTTGCCCTTCGGGCCGGGCAGCGATGTCTTCACATCGGGATGGACTTCGTTTCCAGTTATCATGATGCAGCGAATGGCCTGCTCCTTTAAAAATTTATGCGCCTGCGCATTTTCGCGCGCCCCGCCAGCCCGGATGTTTACCTCCGTGAACCGGCTGTTTTCCACACCAATTCTTTTAAATAAAGGCGCTCTATTACATGCCAGATGCCACGGGAACGACTCAGACGAAAGAAGAAGGCAAAGGAATGGTATACCGTCCTTGCGCCCCAGATGTTCGGCAAGGCCAAGGTAGCCGAAACCATCGCGGATGAGCCCGAAAAAACCCTCGGCCGCAACATCGAGGTGTCGCTGCAGGACCTCACCAATGATTTCTCCAAGTCCCATATCAAGCTCACCTTCAAAATCGTGGAAACCAGGGGGCACGAGGCCCACACCATCTTCATGGGCCATTCGCTCACCGCCGACTATGTCAAGCGGATGAGCCGTCGCCATCGCGCCAAGGTCGACGCCGTGTTCAAGGTGGAAACCAAGGACGGCGTCCGCATGCGCCTCAAGCCGTCGGCGCTGGCCGGCAAACGCCTGCAGAGCTCCCAGAAGCGAGCCATCCGGAGCATCATCATCGAGACGATGCGGCAGGAGGCATCCAGGCACCGGTTCAGCGAGTTCGTCAAGCTCATGCTGGACGGCGACCTGGGCAAGCTGGCCTACAAGGACTCCAAGAGCATCTACCCCGTCAAGCGTGTCGAGGTCTACAAGTCCGAGATCACCGAGATCCCCAAGGTCAAAGCCGTCGCCGAGGAGGAGGCCGAGCGCGCCGCCGCGGAGGCAGCCGCCGAAGCGGAACGCGAAGCAGAAGCAGAGGAAGCAGAAACGGCAGCCGAGGAAACGGAGGCGGAGGAGACAGCGGCGGAATCCGAGGGCGAGGAAGAACCCGCAGAGCCAGAACCTGAGCCAGCAGAGGAAAGCCCGGAAGAAACCGAAGCAGCAGCGGAGCCGGAGGACGAAGAAACCGGCGGGGACACCGAGGAAGCCGAGGAGCCAGCAGAGGAAGCAGTGCCCGAAGAAATGCCTGAAGAACCTGAAGAATCCGGGGAAGACGAGCCGAAGGAGCCAGAAGAAACCGAGGAAGCCGACGAGGCAGAATCGGAAGATGAAAAAACCGAGGAAATGGAAGAACCCGCTGATGCCTCCGATGAACCGGACGAGGAAGAACCTGACGAAGAAGACAAAGACTAAAACGCCAGCGCTTCAACTATTTTTTCCCGCAGCTGCTCGACGCCCTCACCGGTGACGGCAGACACCCCAAGATATCCGCGGTCTTTTTCAGCCAGGTCGGCCTTACCATCGACAGCGATGACTGGCAGGTCCATCTCCTTCCTGATGCTGTCCAGCAGATGCTCCTGCTCCTCAAGCGGATAGCCGCAGTGCAACGTTGCATCATACATGAACACGATGACATCTGCCAGATGTGCTATCGCGGCAAGCGCCTGCTTTTCCACCCGGTTTTTCTGCGAGGCCGGCCGGTCGAACAGCCCAGGCGCTTCGACCACCTGCACGGCATGCTCCACATAGCCATCCCGGACGGTGAAATGACCCAGTGCCAGGCCAGTGGTGGTAAACGGATACGGGGCGACCTTCGGCTTCGCCCGTGAAAGCTGTCGCAGCAGCGACGACTTCCCCACGTTTGGATAGCCCACGAGCACCGCGGTCGGCGTGTCAACATCGATTTCCGGGATGCGGACGATCGTCCGCCGTGCGTCCCGGAGAAACACGAGCTGTTCATCCGCATCCCGCATTATCGAGGCCATCCGGCCAAAGGCAGCCGACACGTCCACGTTCTCCCCCCGCCGCCTGCGTAGCGTTTCCCGGGCAACCATCCGAACTTTTTTTCGTGCTCCGTCGACGGCGCCGAGCGCCATCCTGAGCCCGTCGATGCCAACCGCTGCGTCGAGCACCTCCCGGTAAAACGGGTGCAGTTGGTCGAAGCTGGGGAACCCTTTCACGTATCGCTTCAGCTCACCGGCTATAACATCGCGGGCGCACCGTATTTTCTCTCTGCCGGATGGGCTGCCCTTCGTCGCACGGCGGAAGGCACGGTCGACGATTTCATCCGCTGACGCAATCCACGGGAGACGGAACATGGCAAACTTTATCTAATCCTCCCAAATTAATGTATCGGTAATACCATGGATACAACCACTGAAGGATTCATCCTGGCGAACAAGTTCAGAAAAGCAATCTTCATCGAGGTCGCCACCGGCGAGGATTCCCCCCGGGTCATCGCGAAAAAACATCATCTCGTCCCGCAGATGGTCGAAAGCGCCGTCGAGGACCTCAAGGAAAAAGACATCCTCGCCGAGGAAGATGGCACGCTGTCGCTCACCGAGCACGGAGAAAAAGTTTTTGCTGATATGCGTGGCCGCGACGTGCTGTGACATGCGGATAACGGGCACGGTCACCACCGGGCAGAGCATGGGCGGCAGCTACATCACCAGGCCTGGGTACCGGCAGCAGTTCCGGCAGCATTTCGGCATGCAGCCATATCCCGGCACGCTCAACCTCAGGCTGCACGGCAAAAACATCAGCCATTTCAAAACACTGCGGGAACAACCGGGTGTCATGCTTTCCGGTTTTCATGAAAATGGCAGGCATTTTGGGGCCGTGACATGTCATCCCTGCACGGTCGAAAACCAGGTAAACGGGGTCGTTGTCATCCCCAAAAAAAGCAGCTATACACACGTGATGGAAATCATCGCCCGGGTCTGCCTCCGCGACACACTCGGGCTCCAGGATGGCGACAGGGTCGCCGTGACCATACCCGGTCGCTAGCTCAGCACGACCGAGGAAAAAAACACGTACTCGAAGTCATAATATTCGCTGCTCTCCATGACCTTCTCATGGCCGCAGTAGGAGCACACCCAGCAGGTTTTCCGGCCGAAGGCGAACTGCCGCATTACTTTGCTGCATCGCGGGCATACATGCATGTTTCCTCCCCACGCCGCAAGCACGCTGCAGCTATATAAAACCAGATGATTTTTTCCAAAAAAGAAAAAAAAAGAAAACAGGGGAAGAGCACTCAGGTGTTGGCGGCCAGCAGATACACGCGCATGAGCGCCTGAAGCTGCATTTCCTTTCCCTCCAGCAGGACGGGGTCATCGATGTCGTCCTGCTGCCCGGAAATAATTGCGATGGAACGGATGAGCGATTTTTTCAGCATGCCGCTGACCTTGACCTTCATCATTCCACTTCCCCGTAGACATACACATCGTTCCATTTCGGTTTCTCCCTGTTGCCCGCCCTGTCGATGCTGTAGAACTCTATCTCGTATTTCCCGTAGGGTGAGTAGCCATAGCTCCTGCCGAGGTTCGCCAGGTTGATGCGCTCCCCGTGGTATTCCCGCCAGTTGAACAGCCGGTCCCATGCCTTGCTGTCGTTGTTCCAGCGCCAAATCCGATAATAGGTATGGTTCACGCCGGAGGCGCCCAGCGCCGGATGGTCGCGGGTTCTCAGCGTGATATCGGTGTCCTCGGGGATCATGTGCATGACATAGTGGATCAGGAAATGCACGTTTGTCACCTCGCCGTGGAAATGCTTCCAGGTCTCCGGTGGCTCGTTGACGACGGTGGTGTCCACCCGGGCGGTGTCCTCCGCCCCCTCCTGGCATGTCACATGGGCGATGTTTGTCAGGATGGTATCTGTGGGGGTGCCATATCTGACGCGGACGGTCACCGTGAACGAGACCGAGCCGCCGCTTTCAAGGTCGCCGAGATGCCAGACGAGGGTCTGGTTATCAATCGAGCTGGGCGATATCGAGGCAGCGAGATAGACCACCTCGTCGGGCAACGTGTCATCGACCACGACATTGGTTGCCGCGCCGTCGCTGGGGTTTATCACGGTGATGGTATAGGTGAGCTCCGCCGTCGGCTCAATCATGTCGAGAGACGCGGTCTTCGTGATGACGAGCTGGTCGGCCAGCACAACCTGCGCCGTGATATCCGTCGGCTCGGTCACCGTCGCGGAAATACCCTCCTGCGAGGTGACGTTGACCGTGTTATATATCGTCGTCGGCGCGCTCCCGGTCACATAGATGTCCGCCACGATGGTGAACGAAACGCTCCCGCCGGCATGCAACGTCGCCAGCGTCCATGTGACAACGCCATCGCCGTGGCTGCCCTCGCCAGCGTCGGTTACCAGCAGGTAGCCCTCGTCGTAGTCGTCCACGACGGAGACATTGTGGGCGTCCATGTCACCCGTGTTGTTCACCCAGATGGTATATGTCAGCGTGCCGCCCTCCTCGACCGGGTCCGGGTTGTCCGATTTTTCAACCGTGAACACCGGCGCCGACTCCACCAGGGTCGTGAGCGATGCGTTGTCGCTGACACCCTCGCCGCTGGTTATCTCCACATAGTTGACGAGCGCCGTCCTGTCGGAAAGCGGCAGGTCGACGGCAACCGTTATCGTTATCGTCGCAGACGAATGCGGAGCCAGCGTTCCGATCCTCCAGGTATTGTTGCCGCTGGACGGTGCAGGTATCGCAGACACAAACGAGGTATGCTCCGGATAGGTCTCGGTGACCGTCACGTTGGTCAGCGGGACATCGCTCGGGTTGAAATAGGTGATGGTGTAGACGAGACTGTCGCCCGGCGACGCGACCGCAGGCCCCTCTTTCCTGATGCCAACCGCCGGATAGACAACCCGTGTTTCCTCGGTCGTCCGCCCGGAGCCGGCGTTCCCGGAGAGATACCGCGCCACGTTCATAAGCATGCTCTGGCCGTTGTCAGCAACCGTGCCGGTTATCGTGACCGTTTTGCTGCCACCGGCGGGGATGGTTCCCAGCGTCCATCTGTCAGTGCCGGTCGACGGCATCGGCGAGGCAGATGTATAGACAAAGTTGGCGTCGTAGTTCTCAAGCACCCTGACATTGGTGGCCGGGGCGCCGCCGGTGTTCCGCACCGTGATGGTATAGGTCAGCGTGTCGCCCGTCTGCACCGGGTCGGGGCTATCAGACTTGCTGATGGACAGCGACGGTGGGTTGACCACTGTTCTATTGGTCGGGTCGTCTGTCGGTGGCGTATCAGGGTCATCGGTACGGTCGGTTTCGTTGCCGTAATAGGTTACCCCCTGGTTGGAAATGATTGTCCCGGAGGGAACCGGGTCGATGACCACCCTGAAAACCACCTGCAGCGAAGCACCGGTTGGAATAACGCCGTTCCAGACGACCATGTCATGTGCCGCATCGTATCCAATGCCGTCAGTCAGGCTGTCGTCATTTGGAACGCCGTTTATGATGAGGGAGCCAGGCAGATAGGCGGTATACTCAGGGATGCTGTCCTCAAATTCGTTGCCCGGCTGATTGGTGACATTGAGCGTGCCGATGTTATCAAGCCTGACATGATACTCAAGTATGTCGCCCGGCATGAGCGGCGCACCGTTCACATCGATTGCTATCTTGGGATCATAGAGCTCATAGAAACGTGGCTCGGTGACGGTGACGGTGGCGGTGCTGGTGTTGGTGACGTAGCGACCGCTGGTGTCGGTGCCGTTCACCAG
>CAZESS010000021.1:0-31136 GCA_964514975.1 uncultured Thermoplasmatales archaeon
TATCGGGCTGACCGGAGAGCGCCATCACCGAGGGAACGGCCAGCGCCAGCACCACTGCCACTGAAACGATTTTTATCCTGCTGTTCATGGGTATCACTAACAGTGAAATATGACGCCCATATTAAAGCTTAACTATCGTTAACGGGGTGGAGTTATGTTCTGTGAATCAAGAGAGAACAAAAAAAGAAAGGGGGGGGGAAGGGCGGTTTAGTCGTAGCCGCCGATTTTGAGCGAGGGGTCGCCCATGAACGCCCACTGCTGCACGGTCTTGGTGTGGCCTGCGCCCAGGTCTGTCATGTCGAAGCTGTTGACATAATGGGTCTGCGTCTCGTAGAATGCGTCGCCCAGGATGTCTTCGCCCTCCTGGCCGTACTGCCTGAATATCTCGATGGTGATCCAGGCGTCGCCGCCACCGGTCGTGCAGTCGTTGCCCGGGACGCCGTAGCCAAGGCCGGTGTTCCCGAAGCTCGCGATGGCGCCGCCGCCCTCAGCGCGGACCAGCCGCCAGCTGAAGCATTCCGGTACGGGGGTGCCATAGGTCCACATCGCGTTGTCGCCGATGAACGGGAAGAAATAGTGGAGCGCATGGTACATCGCGGGGACCACCGACACGTTGAACTGGCTGTTGTGGCAGCCGCCGATGACCGCGATGGGGAGCTTCTCGCCGTTCGTCAGGCTGTCGATGGGGTAGACCGGGAAGCTCATGAAGGGGAAATACGGCCTGAGCTGGGTGACCACGAGCCCGGTCAGGCTGCCGCCGGCGCGGTTGCCCGGCACGCCTGGATAATGGTCGCCCCAGGAGTTCGGGCTGCCGTGTCCGGACATGAACATGAAGCCGCTGCCCTTGTTGAGCTCGGTGATGACGGAGTCCATGCCGGTGAACCGTCCGTTGGATGCGAACACCACGTTCGGCTGGATGGTGTCGGGCATGTAGTACAGGGCGCCGCCTCGTCCCTTGACGGCGTGGTCGCCGACCGCCCATTCGCCCTCGTAGTACATCTCGGTGTCGTTGCGCCAGTCCTCGAACACGATGTCGCCGTCGCTGTTCTTCACCCAGACGTGGATGTCGGTCAGGTTGCCGTAGGGACGCGGGTCGTAGCATTTGCCCCGGATGGTGAGCACCCCGTTGCTGTAATCCATGTTCGCCCAGTGGGTGTACCAGTTGAGATATGCCTCGCTCTCGCCAGGCTCATAATGATAGTCGGTGTTGCCCAAAACGTTGCCTTCGGAGACGGTGCATATCTCGGCGATGGGGGGCGCCGGGTAGCCGTTCTGGAGTGCCTCCTTGATATGGTCGTCATGGTTGAACGTGAGCTCCGTCGCCCGTGACTTGTCGACCGTGACGTTGACCACGTCGACGGGACCGTAGTCGCCCTCGGGGTTGTTGCTCTGCGCGCAGATGGTGTAGTCGCCGTCGGGCAGGCCGGAGGTGTCCCAGGTGATGTTGAGGTCCTGCTGGTCGAGGAACCCGTCGCCGGATATCACGGTCATCCGGTTGAACCAGCTGCCGGTGCCGCCCTGCTCGTAGGTGATGATTTTATCCACGACGGTTTCGACCTCGCGGGTGCTGCGGCAGGCGAGCCTGCCCACCGACACGTCGGGATAGAGGTCGAGGCCGGTGTCGTTCGCCACGCCCGGCTTGTTCCAGGCCGCGAAGATGCCGTCGCCGTTGGGATCCCAGTCGGCAAACGCGCCCCCCTCCCGGTAGATGTCCGCGTAATACAGGTCGCTGATGACGCCGGGGTCATGGATGGTGTCTGCCTGCAGCGGAAACGCGGGGTTGTCGTAAAGGTTGGTGTAGCGCACCGGGACGTGCCATCCGCGGGCGCCGATGTTGGCGTTGTCGCGGGGCTTCGCCCAGAACTGGTTTTTCAGGCCGCCGACCAGCAGCACATACTGGATGTCATAGGTTTCGATGGCGTCCTTGATGAAATATTTGATCTGCTCCGCCTCGTCGACGCCGCTGTATTTGCTGTATATCTCGCCGGTGGTCTTCAGGAAGGTGTCGACCCGGTGGTCGTTTTTGTGCCGTATCAGGGGCTCAAGCTGGCCGGTGAACCGGTCGGGGGCGATGACCACCATGTCGTATTCATCGCCGGCGGGGAACGGCGTGCTCTCCGGCCGGTCATAGGTGACCCTGACGGTTGCGCTGTCCGCGACCATCAGCTGGCTGTCGGCCGGTGCATACCGGACGGGATAGAGGTCGACGGAGACATGGGTGATATGTTCGCCGGCGTCGTTGAGCCCGCAGCCGACCCGGTAGGTGTACCAGGTGTCGGGGTAGAACGTGTCCTCTCCGTAGACCGCTTCGTTTCGTTCCGGTTGCCGTGCGCCCCTGCCGTCGGTTGCGAGGGGCTGGAGGACGGGCGCCGGGCTGATTGGCGAGGGCACCGTCTGCTGCCGTATGCTTTCCATGGTGACCTGGACGTCGATGTTGCGGGCGCCGAAGGGCAGCTCGATGGTTTCGACCATTTTGGGGAGCACGGGGTTGCCCGCCTGCATCAGGTAGTCGCTGCTGCCCTGGAGGGATATGTCCATCGTTTCGCCGTGGGTCTGCGCCTGCAGCGCGGGCACGGACATCTGCCGGGCGATGGAGACGTGTGTCGATGTTGTTTCCTGTATTCCTATGGCGCTGAAACCGCCGATGAGGAACATGCCGATGATGGCTACGGATATCATTTTTTTCATGGTACCTGCCTCGCCCAATCAATTCGGCCGGATTATTTAAACATTATGTGCGCCATGTCCTGTCCGGCGGCCCGGTGTGGCGCCGTCTGCCGGTCATTCGATGCCCAGTTCTTCTTTGGGTTTGCCGGCCTCGCCGAGAACGTCCGCCGCCACGTAAATGGTGCATCCCTCGCGTGCGGCCAGGGCGATACAGTCGCTGGGTCGCGCATCCATGATTATTTCCTCGGCGTCGCCGCTGCTGTAGTGTTCGATGTAGAGCTTGGCCATGAACACGCCTGCATGCAGCCCGTCGATGACGACTTTGGTGATGCAGCCGGACATGGCGTTGATGAGCTTGATGAAGATGTCGTGGGTCATCGGCCGGGAGGGCGCGACGCCGTGCAGCCCGTTGATGATGCTGATGGCCTGGTCCTTGGTAACGTAGATGGGTAGCGCCACCCTGTCGTTGACGAGCACGATTTCGCTGAAGCGGTCAGCCTGGTAGTATTCCGGGTATATCTCCATTTTTACGAGTTCCCTGTTCATTGTATCGACGCCAGCCGTTTGATGCGTCGCACCACGTTGGGGTGCGAGGAAAACATTTCGAGGAGCCTGTCCGTGGTGCTCACAGACGCCCGGTCGGCGAACTGCTGCACCTCGTAGCTGTCCAGGTGGCCGTCCATGTCGAGGTCTGCCTGCCGCAGGTCGGTGATGTCCCGTTCAGCCCGCGATGGATCGGTTGCCAGGAACGCCTTGGAGCCCTCGGCCTTTTTTCGTTCCTCCCGGCTGACCCTGGTGGTGTCCAGCGTGATGCGGTAGAGGGCGGAGGCCAGCATGTGCGGCCTGCCAGTGAGCTCGACGCCGCCCTGGTCCGCGTAATACTCCCGGATGCGGCTGACGTAGAGCACGATGAGGTTGGTGACGAGGTACAGGGCGAAGGCCGCGACGGCGATGAGGGCTCCCGCCCCCTGCCGCCCCCGCCCGAACAGGAACATCCAGAAGGTAAAGTAGCAGATGAGCGGGATGACCGACAGCGTAGTGATGACCGCCATGTCCCGGTGGCGGAGATGCGATATCTCGTGGGCGAGCACCGCCTCCAGCTCGTCGGCGTTGAGCTGCTGCAGCAGTGCCTCGGTGACGCAGACACGGCCATCCTTTTTGCTGCGCCCGAAGGCAAACGCGTTGGGCACCTTCCGCCTGGAGATGCCGACCTTCGGCATCGGCAGCCCGGCGAGCTGCGCCAGCCGCTGCACCATGTCATAGACCTCGGGGTTGTCATCCCGGTCGATGTAGCGGACGCGCATCGTGGCCTCAACGATTTTAGGGCCGGTCACATACTGCAAAACAACGATGACGATGGCCAGGGCTGCCAGCGGTACCGGATAGGCGGCGCCCATCAGATAGGCGATGAGCGTTATGAAGCCATAGATAAGGGCGAACATCAGCGCCACGGCGAGCGCCAGCCGCGCCTGCAGCCACACCGTCGACATCGTCGGTTACATAGATGCCTGATAGATAAAGCTTACTGACCCCACGCATCCATTGAACCCCGTGTTCCGCCATCGCTATGGGAGCGGGCTAAAAGCTGTACTCGGTGCTGCCCGCCGGGATGAACTCCTCCCTGGAGATGAGCAACAATACGAGCGCGATGATGCCCAGCGGTATGCCGACGATGCTGAAAAACCCGGCGATGATGCCGCAGACCGCGCCCACCACCGCGATGACGAAATGCTTCCGCAGCAGCGCCAGGATGCCGCCGACAAGGGCGACGAGGGACAGCGCCAGGATGCCCGCGGCGAGCGCGGGGGCCAGGTCGAGCACCATGAGCATCAGCCCCCTCTGGCTGGTGGTGCCCGTTCCCTGTTCCATGGTGAAATCCTGCGCGGGCAGCGTGATGTCCCAGGGGAGCACGAACACCTCGGCCTCAAGGGTCTTGTAGCCCGACAGGGTGAACACCAGCGTGTGCTTTCCGCCGGTGACGTTGGTGAACTCGAAGTCACCCGAGCTGTCAGTCGTCGTCGTTACACCTGTCTCTTCGACGGTGACGGTGACGCCGGACAGCGCAATCCCGTCCTCGTCGCTCACGGTGCCCGTGTAGGTGCTGGCCATGCCCGTGTCGGTCATGGCGTCCAGCGAGAACAGGAGCGCACCGGCCATAACGGTGCCGAGCAAAAATATCACGATGAGCAGGATGCCGGCGACCACGGGCTTCCATGAATGCTTGTCGAGGTGGACCGAGGGATGAATCGGCGGGGTTTCCTCCTCCCAGCTGTACTGCTCGTCGACGTTGACCCTGAAATCCATGCCGCACTGGGGGCAGGAGGTGACCTGTTCGCCGCCGGCGCCATCGGGCACCTCGACGACGACGTTCTGTCGGCAGTGGGGACAGCGGGCCTTGCCCTTCATCGCCGAAAGAATCACCTCGCCGTTAATATAGTTTGTTCACGGAAAAGGGTCGGGAACAGAAACGACATGCTATGGTGGAGGTCGCGGCACCATGAACACGCTGCGGGCATGGCTGACATGCTGCTGCTCGAGGTCATTCCCATGGGACCGACCGGGCGACCCATCGCTGAAAATCAGGGGATATACGTAACCAGGGCGCTGTGGTCTGCCCTCCTTTCTCTGATGTGTCTTCCGTCAAATTGAGCAACATTTATATAACGCCGGGAGATGTTATCACGAGCGTTATGCATATGAGGAGCGACGGATGGGACTAGCATGGGATTTATAGACAGAATCAAGGCCGCGTTTCGCTCGCTGTTCGGCACGAAACAGGTCCGCCTCGGCATCTACGGGCCGCCCAACGCCGGCAAGACCACGCTGGCCAACCGTATCAGCCGTGATTGGAGCGGCGACGTCGTCGGCTCCGTGTCCGAGGTGCCGCACGAGACCAGGCGTGCGCAGCAGAAAAAGGGCATCCGGGTGGGCGAGGACAGCAACGCGCTCACCATTGACATCATCGACACCCCGGGCATTGCGACCAAGGTGGATTTTCATGATTTCATGGAACACGGTATGGGCGAGGAGGATTCGAAGCAGCGAGCGAAGGAGGCGACGGAGGGCGTCATCGAGGCGATTCGGTGGCTTGACCAGGTAGACGGCGTTATTTTGCTGATGGATAGCACCCGGAACCCCTTTACGCAGGTGAACGTCACCATCATCGGGAACCTGGAGGCAAGGGAGCTGCCCGTGCTCATCGCCGCGAACAAGATAGACCTCGACGGCTCAACGCCGGCAACGATAAAATCGGCGTTTTCGCAGCATCAGGTCATCCCCATTTCGGCGTTGACCGGTCACAACATCGACGTGCTGTATGAGACGATGGTTGACGTGTTCGGGAGGGGGAAACGGTAGCATGGAGGACATCGGTGTCAACCTTATCTCGTCGCACATGCTCGAGGGCATGTCGACCGAGGAAAAGCTCGACTTCATTCTGGAGGAGGTCCGGCAGGGCGAGGTGCTGGTTTTGGAGCGGGGGCTCACCCCTGACGAGCAGAGCCGGCTCATCGAGCGGACGATGGGGGACATCGACCCGGACGGCGACGACGGCGAGTTCATCGGCATCGAGATGGAGGGCTACCGCGACGACGGCAGGCCATCATGGCTCCAGAAGCTTTTGGGCAAGATACGGCCGCCGCGGATGACGCTCATCGGCCCGGCCGACAAGCTCAAGACCATTCACAAGGACGACGATGTCATCAAGACAATCATCCTGGGGAAATAAGATGCCACATCAGTGTCTCAACTGCGGCAAGATCTTCGAGAAAGGCAGCCCCCATCTGCTCAAGGGGTGCCCGGACTGCGGCGGCAAAAAGTTTTTCTACACCAAAAAGCTGCTGGGCAGCGAGGAACGCGAGCGGCTGCTGGAAAAAGAAAAAGTGGACATGGACGCCGTGGCGCACATCGTGGAGGAACGGGAGGGCGACAAGGAATGGATGCACATCCAGCCCGACAACATCAGGGACATCCTTCAGGATATACGGGAGCAAAAGCGCCAGGTGGCCGAGGAAGTCGAACAGGAAAGCAGGCGGGTGGAGAGCATCGACGTCGACGACCCGGGCAGCTACCGCATCAACGTCAAGCGCCTGCTCGACGACGAGTCCATCGTCATCCACCGGGACGGCAGCTACCTCATCCATCTCCCGTCGCTTTTCACCGAAAAAGAGCGCAGGGAGAAGTAATATATATCCCACGGTGATGCGCTAATACGATGAGCCGTGAGCAAGACATAACCCGGTGTATCGTCAGGGAGTTCAACGACCGTTTTTTGGACGCGTCAAGCATGGATGTCGCCGTCGTCGGCGCCGGTCCCTCCGGCCTGACCGCGGCGCGCTACCTCGCCGAGGCTGGTCTGGACGTCTGCGTGTTCGAGCGCAAGCTGTCCCCGGGCGGTGGGATGTGGGGCGGCGGCATGAACTTTCCGGTTATCGTGGTCGAGGAGGACAGCACCACGATTTTGGACGAGGTTGGCATCCAGTATCATGAGCGTGATGGCTACTATCTTGCCGATGCGATCGAGGCCACGGCGAAAATTATTGCCGGTGCCGCCGACGCCGGCGCCCGTGTTTTCAATGCGATGACCGTCGAGGATGTCATGGCGTCGGAGGAAAAAATCTGCGGGGTGGTGGTCAACTGGACTGGCGTGCTGATGTCCGGGATGCATGTCGACCCGCTGTCGCTTGAAGCACGGGCGGTTGTCGATGGCACGGGCCATCCCTCGGAGATATGCCGCATCGTCGAAAGCAAACTCGGGCTCAGGACACCGTCGGGCCATGTGGAGGGAGAGAAATGCATGTGGGCCGACGAGGGTGAACGGCTGACCGTCGAGCACGCCGGCGAGGTCTACCCGGGCCTGTACACCACGGGTATGGCATCCAACGCGGTCATGGGCTCCCCGCGGATGGGCCCCATATTTGGCGGGATGCTCCGCTCGGGCAAAAAAGTCGCGGATATGATTCTCGACGAGCTGCAGAGCTAGCGCCGTTTGACCTCTATCTGGTCGTTGGCGTAGATGCGCATGCCGTCCTTTGCCGCTATCGTCGAGATGCCCGTTTTCTCTGCAATCCAGGTTGCCTGTTCACCGGCCCGCGGAATGGTTTTCATACCCATGTGGGTGAGGATGGCGAACTCGGGCTGCACCTCCTGGATGAGCTGTGCCGCGTCTTCGGTCGAGAGATGGAAGGGGATGCGGTGCTGGAGGGGGCGAGTCATGCAGACCACCAGGATGCGTGCATCGCGATGGGCATCAGCAAGACCGTCATAGTATTCGGTATCGCTCGTGTAGGATATGATGCCACCGTTGAGATGCATTTTGAACCCGACAGTTGTTTCATCTGAATGCCGCGTCGGTGTCGCCTCGATGGTGTACCATTCCTTGAGGGTGAAGCTGTCGCCCGGTTTCGCCGACGCCACGGTTTTCGGCAGCGACTGATGGTAGCGTGACAGCGGGCTGTATTCCGTGGTGCCGTGCAGGACGCTGTGGCTGCCGATAAGGGTGCCCCGCCGCCGGTTGCCGCCCATGGTCATCGCCTCGGTGAGTATCTCAGCATCTGCGTAATGGTCGGGATGGCAGTGTGACACCAGGATGGCATCTGTCTGGGTGGGATCGAGGCCGAGTTGATGCATTTTAACCAGGGCTCCGGGGCCCGGGTCGATGTGGATGAGGATGCCCCGGTCGGCGACGTAGATGCCGCCCGTGGCGCGTTTTTGGAGAATGGTGGCAAAGCGGCCGCCACCCGTCCCCAAGAAGGTGAGCTTGGTCATGAAAACCTATATACCCATCTCACTATTATAGTTTGGTGATAGCGTGCTAGACGTACTTTCCCTCATTATAGGGTTTGTGGTGGGCATCATCGCGGTTTCCATCGCCATCGAGCTGGGATGGAGAAAGCAGGAGCCCACGAAAACATACAAGATGGCCACCCGGTGGTCGCTCAACGAGCTCCACCGGCCAAAAATCGTGGCGGAAAAACTCAAAATGGACGTGCCGCATCATGCCGACGTGGTCGTGCAAACCAGGACGAGTTTTTCAAAGGATGCACATGAAAACCCCGACGTGACGGGCAACTTCGCCGTCGGCGACGGCAAAGCGCTCGTGTTCGCCGGGGAAATCCATCCAGCGCAGCTGGCGTTCCGCACCGTCGACGACGCCATCGTCCGGCGGCTTCATGAGCGGTGGCAGCAGTACAACACCGAGCCCGGCGAACCACGGGGCACCGCTCCGGCCGGCGGCGGCATCACCATGCGCGGCATGGCGAAGGCCGTCGTCCCCTACCGCGACCAGTACCTCATACGGCTGTCCACATCAGAAGGGATACGGGGCGTGCTCGTCAACGAGCGCCTCGACCTCGAGGGCAAAATGATAGAGGTGGAGGGCGAGCTCGTGGGCGGCGACCGGCCGTTCATCAGGCCATTCCACCTCGAGGTTCTCCAATAACATGTCCATCCTTATCCGCGATGCGAACATTCTCACCCAGGACGAGCACCGCACCGTCGAGCAAGGTGACCTCTACATAGAGGACGGCCGCATCGCTGAGCTGTCACCGCATATTTCCACCGAGGCGGAACACGTCATAACGGGTGAACGGCTGGTGACTCCCGGCCTCGTCAACACGCACACCCATCTCCCCATGGTGCTCATGCGGGGCTACGGCGACGACCTGCCGCTGGAGCGATGGCTGCAGGAACGGATATGGCCTATAGAGGGGCAGCTCACCGAACAGCTCGTCAGGGCGGGCACCCGGCTCGCGGTGCTGGAAATGATAGCAGGAGGGACAACCTGCCTTGCCGATATGTATTTTTTCGAGGATGCCATCGCCGAGGTCTGCAGCGAGATGGGCATCCGCTCCTATCCGGGCTTCTCCATCATCGACTTCGACACCGCCGAAATGAAGAGCGACGAAATGCTGCCCTCATGCGAGCGCTTCATCCGGAAATGGCGAGACAGCGACCTTGTTACCCCCGTGGTGGCGCCGCATTCAGCCTATTCATGCTCGGGCGAGCGGCTGCAGGCATCCGCCGAGCTTGCACAACGCCAGGGGGTGCCCCTGCACACGCATTGCTCCGAAACCAGGCAGGAGGTCTACGACGTCGAGGAACGCTACGGGCGGCGGCCGCTGGCGCAGCTCGCCGAGCACGGCATGCTGACCGAGCGGACGATGCTCGCCCACTGCGGATGGATAACCAAGCAGGAGGTCCGGGACATCGCCGAATCGGGTGCTGCGGTGTCGCACAACCCGGTGAGCAACATGAAACTGGGAACGGGCGGATATACGCCACTGCCGGAGCTGTTCGAGGCCGACGCTCCTGTTACCCTGGGCACGGACGGTGCCGCCAGTAACAACACGCTGTCCATGCTGGAAACGATGAAATACGCGGCGCTCATCCACAAGCAGCACCGGTGGGACGCCGCCGTGGTCCCCGCCCAGCAGGCGCTCGACATGGCGACATGCAATGCAGCCCGATGGCTTGGCATCGACAGCGCCATCGTGGAGGGTGCATCCGCCGACCTGGCGGTGCTCGACCTCGACCTGCCGGGCATGCAGCCGCTGCACGATCCCGTCTCGCAGGTGATCTACGCCGCCGGCGACAGCGCCGTTTCCTCGGCCATCGTCAAAGGACGGCCGCTGATGCTGGAGCGCGAGTTCGTGGACATCGACGCGCGGCGGATACTGGCGGAGGCACAGGAGGCAGCCATGACGTTGACAGCCGGGCAGTAACCGTCACGAAGCCAACATGTGCAGGGGCAGCGGCAGGCGGTGCATTTTTAAACACAGGCCGGGTATACACGAAATGATCCGGGACTGTACCTCACAGGACCTGCCTGCGGTGCTTGAAATCGAGCGTCGCTCCTTCGCGCATCCATATACCAGATTAGTGTTCCAGAAATATCTCCGTGCCACGTTCCTGGTGCTGGAACAGGAATGCATCCTCGGCTACGTCATCGGCGTCAAGATGGGCTGCAAGGGCATCATCATCTCGCTGGCCGTCCATCCCGACCATCGTCGCCGGGGCCATGGCACCCGGCTCGTCCGGGCGGTCATCGAGCGGCTCGATGCCACCGTCCTGGAGATACAGGTCCGGCAGAGCAACACGGGAGCGCAGCGGTTTTATGCGGCGCTCGGGTTCCAGAAAAGCCATGTGGTCCCCTCATATTATGGCAACGGAGAGGATGCCTTCATCATGATAAAACGGGTGGAGCAGTCTTCCTGACCTGCAGGGGCGGAGCATGCTTTTATTTTGACTGCGGTGCTATGAGGAGAACGGTGAGGCCGATGGCCAGGAACACGCCGCCCAGCACAACATATGGATTGGAAAACGAAACATGGTCGATGCCATCCAACGCTATCCCGTATGCGAGGATGATGCCTCCAAGAATGAGGGCGAACAGGCCGGGCAGGACGGCCGCCATGGTTTGCTTCATCGAAAACCCGTCCCCGCTGCCGTCACGCCGTTCATCCTGACAGGTCGATGATGGCCTGGGCGATGTCCCCGTCCGCCTTTTTCAGGGCTGCCCTGGCCTCGTCGGTGCTTTTCCCCGTTTTTTCTGCGACGAGCGCGACGTCGTTCTCGCTCATGCGGTCGACGATCTCGGGCGTGCCGGATACCTGGTAGGTCTTGTCGCCCTTGACCTCCATGACGTTGACCTCTGCGTCGGCGAAGCAATATTCCTTGTCGGCGGTGCGGATGACGACCTCCTCGACCCCCTCGAGCTGCTCCATGGACATGCCCATCTGGCGCATGAGCTTCTGCAGCTGCTTGGGGTTCATGTTCGGCATCATATCAAACATTATATAGTTCGGGTGTTTAACTTTTTGGTATGCACCCCCTGGAAGTCCGCGTGCTGGACGCCAACGCATCCCACCATGGCGTGTTACAGGAAACGCTGATGGAAAACGCAGGAGCCGGGGTCGCCGAGACTATCCTGGAGCGATATGGCTGCCGGCGATGCTGCATCCTGTGCGGTCCGGGCAACAACGGCGGCGACGGGCTGGTTGCAGCACGGTATCTCTCACAACACTGCAAGGTCGACGTGTTCCTGGTCAAGCGTCCAAAGTCACGGCTGGCGCAAAAAAACCTCCGGCGGGTCAAAGAGCTCGGCGTTCCCGTGCATTATTACCAGCAGGAAACATTCACGGAGATACTGGGGCAGTCCGATGTCGCTGTCGACGCGATGCTGGGCATCGGCATCACCGGTGCACTGCGGCCGCCATATGACGACATCGTCGCCGCGTTGAACGAGAGCGATGCAGCCGTGATATCGGTCGACGTCCCGACCGGCCTCGGGCAGGACATCGCTGTCCACCCCGATGTGACGGTGACCTTCCACGCTGCCAAGGATGGCATGACGAGCGACAACAGCGGCAACGTTGTCGTCCACGACATCGGCATTCCAGACAGGGCGGTCATACAGGTCGGCCCCGGCGACATGGCCTGGTATCCCCGCCATGGACGGCAATCCCACAAGGGAGACAACGGCACCGTGCTCGTCGTCGGCGGCGGCCCCTATACCGGCGCCCCCGCCCTGGCGGCAATGGCAGCCCTCCGCACCGGCGCCGACCTTGCCATGGCTGCGGTGCCCGGCCAGGCGTGGCAGGCGGTTGCCTCGTTTTCACCCGACGTCATCGCCCGGCGATTGGACGGCGACGTGCTGCAGCCCCGCCATATCGAGGGCATCAAGATGCTGCTCGAGCGGGCGGACAGCCTGGTCGTCGGGCCCGGCCTCGGCGACGCATCACAGACAATGCAGGCGGTCGACGCATTGCTCGACCTCTGTATTGAGCAAAACATCCCGGCGGTCGTCGACGCCGACGCTATCGGAGCTATGGCGGACAAATCCGCCACCGGACATCTTATCGTCACGCCGCACGCCGGCGAGTTCAAAGCGCTGACGGGCACGGCACCATCTGATACCCTGGAGGAACGCATGACGGCTGTCAGGGCGGCGGCCAGGGCCCGAAAATGCACCATACTGCTGAAGGGATGGACAGATGTCATCAGCGACGGCAATACAGTGAAAACCAACCACGTCGGCAACGAGGGGATGACCGTTGGGGGGACCGGCGACGTGCTGTCCGGCATTGCAGCGGCATTGCTCGCCATGGACGTCCCTGCCTACAACGCCGCGCGGATGGCCGCCTTCCTGAACGGCAGCGCGGGCAACGCTGCATTTGAGCAAAAAAGCTACGGCATGGCCGCCACCGACGTGCTCGCCAGGCTGCCCGAGGCCATCGCTGAATACGGGCCATAAACAAGTTTAAAAGCTATCTGTCGTTTTTCTGTCATGCGGGGATTCCTGACATTGTGGTTCATCCTCAACCTCATAGCCGTCATCGGCTCATGGATAAGCGTCCAGTATTCGCCGGGCACGCTGTTCGAGTTTCCCTATTTCCATCTGCTGGGCATCCTGTCGCTGTTCTTTTTGCTCAACGTTCCATTCTACACTGCATATGACCGGCTGCGGGAAGAGGAATAACGATGCCGCGGGTCTACATCGTCGACGTATTTGCAGCACAACGCTTCGCAGGCAACCCGGCCGGCGTGGTTCCGCAGGCCGCCGAGCTCGATGATACAACGATGCAGCATATCGCCAGGGAGCTGCGCTGCTCCGAGACCGCCTTTGTCATGGAGAGCGATACAGCAGACGTGAGGGTGCGGTTTTTCTCGCCTGCCCGGGAGGTCGACCTCTGCGGCCATGCCACCATCGCCGCCTTCCATGTCCTGGATGCGACGACGGAGCTGCCGTCCAGGGTGACGATGGAAACCCGTGTCGGTGTTCTGCCCGTCGAGATTCGCAGCGGTGCAGTCCACATGCAGCAGGCGCAACCGGCGTTTCGCTCTCTAGACATCGATACCCCAATCCTGGCGGATGCTCTGGGTCTCGACGAAAACGTTATCGCCGGTCTGCCCATCGAGGCGGTGTCGACCGGCCTGTGGTCGCTGAACGTCCCCATCGCGAGCAGGGCCGTAATGGAGCAGCTTCGCCCCGACTACGATGCCATCAAAGCTCTCTGCCGCGAGTGTGACGTCGGCGCGCTCTTCGCGTTCACCTTCGACACCGTCGAGGAGGAAAACCTGGTGCACGGCCGCTGCTTTGCTCCCTGCTACGGCATCGACGAGGACCCGGTGACGGGGACGGCAAACGGTGCACTCGGCGCCTATCTCCGCCGGCACGACCTGCTTGAGGCGAGGCGGTATACGGCGGAGCAGGGCTACGAGCTCGGGCGGCCCGGCATCGTGCACGTCGACGTCTCGGACGGCGATGTATGGGTGGGTGGCACCGCCATGGTGACCCTTTCGGGCCGCATCAGCCTGTAGGGCCGTGCAGCACGCCGGTTTGTTCCTCAACCGCCGCCATGATGTCGCCGTCGCATATCAACGCGGTGACAGCCTCGATGTCCCTGTAGAGCGGCCGGTCCTCGTCCACCGGCGGTATCTTTTCCCGGATAACGGCGTGGGCTGCGGCGGTGGCCGGCGAGGGCTGTTCCTCCCGGAACTCGAGAGCCTGCGCCGCCGTCATGAGCTCGATGGCGACCACCCTGCGTGTGTTCACGACGATGTCCCTGGCATGCCGGGCCGCGGTGGCACCCATCGACTGGTAGTCCTCCTTGTTCGCCGACGTCGGGATGGAGTCAACCGACGCCGGATGAGCCAGGGTCTTGTTTTCGCTGACCAGCGAGGCAGCGACATACTGCGGCATCATCAGCCCGGAATGCAGACCTGCATGTCTGGACAAAAACTGCGGCAGACCCGAAAGATTTGTGTCGACGAGCCGGGCGACACGGCGTTCCGCCATGATCCCGAGCTTCGTCACCGCGATGCCGAGCATGTCAAGCGCGATGGCCAGCGGGTCGCCGTGGAAGTTGCCACCGGAAATGATATCGTCGAACACCAGGGGGTTGTCGGTCACCGCGTTTATCTCTATGTCCAGCACCCGGCGCACATGGGCGAGGGTGTCAAAAACGGTGCCCATGGCCTGGGGCATGCATCGCAATGTGTAGGCATCCTGCACCCTGGAGCAGTCCCGATGGGAGGCGATGATGCCACTGTCCCTGGTGAGCCGCCAGAGGTTGTCCGCGATGGCGACCTGCCCGGGATGTGGACGCGCCCGGTGTATCTCCTCCCGGAACGCCTGGTCGGTTCCCTTCAGCGCCTCGAGCGACATCACGCCGGCGACCTGCGCATGTTTGAGCAGCATGGCGGCGTCATGCCAGGCAAGGCAGCCGATGGCCGTCATCAGTTGTGTGCCGTTTATCAGTGCCAGCCCCTCTTTTGCCTCATAGGAGATGGGGCCTATCTCGGCTCTGTCCAGGGCTTCCATCGCCGGCATCCGCCGTTTGTTGAAAAAAGCGCTGCCCTCCCCCATAAAGGCCAGGGCGATGTGCGCCAGCGGTGCCAGGTCGCCGCTCGCCCCCACGGAGCCCTGCGAGGGCACCACAGGAATAAAGCCGCGGTTGAGCGCCTCGAGCAGCTTCTCGACCACCTCGGGACGGACGCCGGACATGCCCCTGGCGAGCGAGTTGGCGCGCAGCAGGATCATGGCCCGCACTATCTCCTCGGGCAGCTCCTCGCCGACGCCGCAGGCATGGCTCCGGATGAGATTGCGCTGCAGGCCGCCTATCTCCTCGCCCGATATGCGGACGTCGGAGAGCTCGCCGAAGCCGGTGTTGACGCCGTATGCCGTCTCGTCTGACTCCAGCAAAGCGGTGATTTTGTCTCTGCTTCTGGCAAGGCGCTCACCTATTTTTTTCGGCAGCTCCACTTGCTCGTGGTTGCGGGCGACCGCTACGACATCCTCGACGCTCAGCGTTTCGCCGTCCACCGATATCATTGTTGCTCCATGGGAACCCGGATGCCATGCTGCCGGGCGAACCCGACGGCGCGCTCATATCCCGCGTCGGCATGACGCACGACGCCGCTGCCCGGGTCGGTGGTGAACACCCGCCGGATGCGCTCATCCGTTTCAGGGGAGCCATCGCAGACGACGACCATGCCCGCATGGGTCGACAGCCCGATGCCGACACCGCCGCCGTTGTGGACGGAGATGCTGTCCGCCCCGGCCGCGCAGTTGAGCAGCGCGTTGAGCAATGGCCAGTCGGCGATGGCGTCGCTGCCATCCCGCATGCCCTCTGTCTCCCGGTTGGGTGAGGCGACGCTGCCCGCATCGAGATGGTCGCGGGTGATGGCGATGGGGCCGATGTCCCCGCTGCGGACCATCCTGTTGATAGCTAAAGCGAAGCGGTCGCGTTCGCCGTAGCCCAGCCAGCAGACCCGTGCCGGCAGCCCTTCCCAGGGCAGATGTTCCTCGGCGAGCTTCGTCCAGTTCACCAATGTCTCGTTATCGGGGAACATGTCCATGACCAGCCGGTCGGTCTTCAGGATGTCCTCCTCGTTGCCCGTCAGGGCAAGCCAGCGGAACGGCCCTCGTCCCTCGCAAAACATCGGACGGATGTATGCCAGCACGAAGCCGGGATAGTCGAAGGCGTTGTCGACGCCGGCGTCCTGCGCCTGCCCGCGAAGGTTGTTGCCATAGTCAAACACAATGGAGCCGGCATCCTGCAGGGCGAGCATCGCCCGGCAATGAGCGGCCATCGATTCCCTGGCACGGCGGATGTACTCCTCCGGGTCATTCTCCCGCAGCTTTAGCGCCGCATCAAGGTTGCTCCCGTAAAAGCCAGCGGGAACGTAGCCATGCAGGGCGTCATGCGCCGAGGTCTGGTCGGTGACCACGTCCGGCACGACGTCGCGCTCCACCAGCTCGGGGTGCACGTCGGCGCAGTTGCCCAGCAGCGCCACCGACACCGCCTCACCTGCATCGGCCGCCGCGGTGACCAGGTCCAGCGCCTCGTCGAGGTCATCTGTCTTTTCCTGACAAAAACCGGCCCGGATGCGCCGGTCGATCCGCTGTTCGTCGCATTCAACGACCAACGCTGCGCCGCCGTTCATCGTTATCGCCAGGGGCTGCGCGCCGCCCATCCCCCCCAGGCCGCCGGACAGCACAAACCGGCCCGCAAGCGAGCCATCAAAATGCTTCCGGGCGAGCGCCGCAAACGTCTCATAGGTGCCCTGGATGATGCCCTGGGTGCCGATGTAGCACCACGAGCCCGCGGTCATCTGGCCGTACATGGTCAACCCGAGATCCTCGAGCTCATAGAAGTCCTCCCAGGTGCTCCAACGGGACACCAGGTTGGCATTGGCGATCAGCACGCGGGGGCTGTTCTCATGCGTCCTGAACACCCCCACCGGCTTCCCCGACTGCACCAGCAACGTCTCATCGTCATCCAGGCGCTTGAGCTCCCGGACGATGGCATGGTAGCAGTCCCAGTCACGGGCCGCCTTCCCCGTGCCGCCGTACACGATCAGGTCCTCGGGCACCTCGGCGTTCTCCAGGTTGTTCTCCAGCATACGGAGGATGGCCTCCTGGCGCCAGCCCCTGCAGCGCAGCTCCTCGCCACGCGCCGCCTGTATCTCTGTCATGCTCGGTGTAACATCGAAAAAATACTTAATGTTTCCCCAACTTGATGGAAAACCCGTTATGTTAAAATGGGATTTTTTCCCATCAGCCGTAGGCAATTGTTTCGTCACGTGGGGTCTTGGTATCGGTGTCTTCGAACATCTCCATCATGTGGTCAGACCAAACATCAAAACCATTGTAGAAAACAGGATAAAGCGGGCGGTGTACAGGCGGCGTTTTGAGGAACTTTTTTATCGATAGTGTGGTGGCTTTGTCTATAGGGCCACAACCTGTGAAGAAGAGGAGGAACGACAGGACAGGTATACGGCATTGTACAGACGTATACCAATTGTATACATCTTGTCGGGATTTACAATATGGAAAGTCGATACTATTCAGTGGTCTGAAGTTGGAGGCTGTCTATATGATTAGGGCTAATGGTATTTTGCAAAATATATGTTGGACCTATAAGGAGAGAGCTTCAGACGACTGAACAGTTACGGAAAATCAATACACATATATATATATATATATATATGATTTATTGTATTAAATTATACCATGAATCGAGGTCGCAAGGGGCTTCTTCAAGGGTACCCCCTCCTCTGGCTGGGTATCATAGCGGGCGTCGGCTACTGGATTCTGGAAGCCATTGTGGACGCCGTCTTTTTTGCAGAGCGCCCATTTGTCGAGGGGCTGGTCAGTCCTGCAATCCACGAGATGTGGATGCGTTTCATCGGTGCGGGATTGTTCGTCGTGTTCGGCGTCGTAGCACAGACGGTGCTGAACAGGAAGGCACTGGTGGAGGAGAACCGTCAGCGGCTGAACAGGGTGCTCCGGGGTATCAGAAACGTCGATCAGGTGCTGGTGCGGGCGGAGGACAGGGACAGCATGCTGCAGCAGGTCTGCCACACACTGACTGAGGCTCGGGGCTATTACAACGCATGGATAGCCATACGAGACACAGATGGCACTTTTAGCCATACCGCCGAGGCAGGACGGGGTGAACGGTTTTCGTTACTGCAAGAAAAACTGCAGTCGGGCTGGCTTCCCGCCTGCGGTGAAAAAGCCCTCGCCAGCGATGGAGCCGTTGTGGTTGAGGAGCCGCCGGGGAACTGTCTGGACTGCCCGTTGGCGGAACAATATGGGGGGAGAGCAGCCATCGTCTGCCGTCTCAGGCATGGCGATGAGGCCTATGGCTTCCTCTGCGCCTCCGTCCCCAAGGATGCGGCTGACGACGAGCAGGAACGGGCGTTGTTCAAGGAGATAGCGGACGACCTCGCCTTCGTGCTCTACAAGATGGCGGTAGAGGAACAGGAGGCGGCGATGGCGCAGATGTTGCATGAGGAACGACAGCGGTATCGGATGCTGGTGGCGAACATCCCCGACAGCGACCTGTATCTCTACGACCATGACCTTCGGTTTCTTTTGGTTGACGGCACCGAGAAGCTGAAACTGGGCATCCCCCGAGACCACTGGGAGGGAAAAACGCTGCATGAGGCATTGGATGAGGAGATCGCTGATATGTTTGAGCCGCATTACCGACGGGCGTTGCAGGGTGAGCCATCGAGTACAGACCTCGTCTATGGCGGCCAGCATTATATCGTGAAGACGGTGCCCGTGACCAACGAGCAGGGCGACGTGGTGGCGGGGATGGCCCTCAGCCATAACATCACCGAGCGGAAAAAAGCGCAACAGGAGGTGGAGGAAAGAGCGGAGAAATACCGGGCGATTGTGGAGAACAGCCATGATGCTATTCTCATCTACCGTAGCACCGAGTTCCTGTTCGTCAATGACAGAGCGGCAGAGATAACGGGCTACACGAAGGAGGAACTCTACGATATGAAAAGCCCCTTCGAGTTGCTCCATCCCGACGACCGGGAGCGGGTAAAGGACATCGAACGGCGGCGGGCGCAGGGCGAAGACGTCCCCGACACCTATCAGGCACGAGTGGTAGACAAGAGCGGCGACGTCAGAATCTGCGATTTCGCCGTCACCCCTATCACTTATCAGGGTAAGCATGCGGCTTTGGGTTCCGTGCGGGATATCACCCAGCAGAAAATGGCGGAGGAACAGCTGCGGCAGTCGGAGGAGGAAAAAACCCTCATCCTTGATACCTCACCTGCCGTGATAGTCTATCAGGACACCGGCCATCGGGTGATATTGGCGAACAAGGTCGCTGCCGAGTCAGTCAACGAAAGACCAGCGGACTTGGAGGGACGACGATGCCATGAAATCTGGCATCAACGAGAGGAGCCCTGCAAGGACTGCCCCGTGGGAAAGGCCATCGAGACGGGCGAGATGCAGGAAGGCGAGATGTCGACACCCGACGGACGGCACTGGCTGGTGCGAGGCACCCCCGTCGAGGACAAAGACGACGAGGGAAAGATTGTTGCCGCCGTGGAAACCGCCCTTGACATAACGAAGCGGAAACAGGCCGAACAGGAGATGGAACGAGCCCTGGAAAACGAACGGGTGTTCAAATTGCAGGCGGCGCATCATTTTTTTAACCCCATCGCCATATCCAAGGGCTACATGGACATCGCCATGGAGAAACTGCCCGACGGCGAAGCAGAGACAATACAAAAAGCACGTGATGCCGTCATGCGGATACAAAAGGTGGTGGAAAACATCGTTGAGCGAGGTGAAATCCATGAATAAAACGACTGTGATGGCTGTGGATGATGAACAGGATATACATGACATCCTTTCCAGATATCTGGAGCGAATGGCAGACATCGAAGTGGTCAATGCTCTCACCGGAGAGGAGGCCGTCGAACAATATCGGGAACTGATGGAGGCAGGCGAAACACCAGCATTGGTGGTGATGGACTTGAACCTGTCGGGCAGCAACCAAGACATGGAAACCATCGAGCAGCATCGGAACGGTGAGGATGGACGGATGGACGGCGTAGAGGCCACTCGGGCCATCATGGAACTGGACGCCGACGCCACCATCTGGGGCTACACGGCGTGGCAGGGCAGCGACTGGGAGACGGAACTCCGAGCGATGGGCGTTGACAGGGTGGTGGGGCGGCAGGTGACCTTCAAAGAGTTTGCGGGGCAAGTGGCTGATTTTCTCCAGCGTGAAGGGTAACATGAGAGAGGTATATAGAGAGGGCAGCGATAGAGATACCAGCCACGGAGGGACATTTTCTCCCTCGTCTGAGTATTCAATCCGCTCTATCGCCACCCTGCAGCAGGGTGACCATCTCTGCTGCATATACGAGACAGAGGAAGAACACCAAGCCGTTGTCACCCCCTACATCATCAAAGGACTGGAACAGGGGGAGAAGGTGATGTACATCGTCGACGTTCATAAAGCGGAGACCATTCTCGACTACTTACGCAGCGAGGGAATAGACGTCGACGGCTATCTGAAGAGCGGCCAGTTGTCTCTCCTTACCAGTCAGGAGTCATATGTGAAAGATGGCGTCTTCGACCCCGAAAGCATGATATCGCTCCTCCGTTCAGAGACAGAGCATGCGATTAACGAAGGATACAGTGCGCTTCGTGTCACGGGCGAGATGACATGGGCGCTACGGGGGCCGCCGGGCTCTGAACGGCTGATAGAATATGAGACCCTGCTCAACGAGTTCCTGCCCGGTAGCAGATGTCTAGCTATCTGTCAGTATGACCGACGGCGGTTCGATGCCGATGTGCTGCTGGATGTCCTCCGCACTCATCCGTTGGCCATCATCGGCACGGATGTCTATCAAAACTTCTATTATATCCCGCCGGAGGACTTGATGAGCGACGATGTATCTGCGGCGATGCTGCAGCGGTGGGAGCAAAACCTCGCTGACCGAAAAAGGGCAGAGCAACACATCGCCCGTCTCAATGAAACACTGCAACTCACCAATAAAATCATGCGGCATGACATCCTCAACGATGTGCAGATAGCACGGAGCGCCCTCGACCTCTACCATGATAAGCAGGATGAGGAATTGTTGGAGAAGGTTGACCGTCGAATGGAACAGAGCATGTCTCTTATCAATCGGATGCGAGAGTTGGAATCACTGGTAACCGCTGGAGAAGAGTTAGGGTCATATCGGGTGAGGGATGTGGTGGAAGAAAAGGCTGAGGAGTTTGAGGTCGACGTATCCATCAACGGCGACTGCACGGTGCAGGCCGACGCCGCCTTCCCGTCCGTTATCGACAACCTCATCGAAAATGCGGTTGCACATGGCGAGGCAGACCATATCGAGGTGTCGATGGAGGAACGGGATGGGCGATGCGTTGTTAGGGTGGCCGACGACGGGACAGGTATTCCCTACCACATACAGGAGCAGGTGTTTGAGGAACGCTTCAGCCACGGCGGCCATGCTGGCTCGGGACTCGGGCTGTACATCGTAAAGCAGGTGGTTGAGCGATATGGCGGCAGCGTCACGATTGAGGATAATGAGCCGTCGGGAACGGTTGTTGTGCTTGAGTTAGAGAAGGACACCGCATAAAAAAAAACGGTTCTTCGAACATTCATGACGCGCTCCGATTTAACCTTAAATAGGCTTAAAATTTCTCCATGAACGCCTACCTAACGCTATCCATTTGCTTTCTGCATTTCATTCTTTGCCGAAACACGCAATAGTTGGCTCTTGCCGCAGAGCGTCGTTCTGTGCGAGGTTTCTCGTAGGTAACTACTTAATGTTTGCCCAGCCCGTTGCCGGCAAACGATTTATACGTCGCTGTTGATTTGCCTTTTATGATTATCGCTGTCTGCGGTTTTAGCGGAAGCGGGAAGACCTCGTTCATCGAGCGGCTGCTCCTTCTGCTTGAGGAGTACAGTGTCGCAGTGGTGAAGCATACCGGCCACGAGCATGTGGACGTGTCTGGAAAGGATACCGCCCGGCATCGCGATGCCGGCGCGTCCGCTGCTGCCATCATCGCCGGCGGTGAAACCGCTGTTTTTTGGTCCGGTGCCAGCGATGTTGAGACGGTGGCCGGCATGCTCAACGTGGAGGCGGTGCTGCTCGAGGGATTCAAGGCATCTGACCACGAGAAGATATGGCTCGGCGAGGGCACGGGCAGCAACGTGGTCATGCGTAATCCTTCGGCTGAGCAGGCGGCATCATATATCAGGTATGAGGTGGATGTCGAACGTGCGCTGGAGCGGCTGCCCGGGCTGGACTGCGGGGACTGCGGCTACCAAAGCTGCATGGAGCTGGCGCGGGCATTCGCCGCCGGTGATGCCGCGCTGGACGACTGCGTTGTCTCGCATGGCGGCGTGACCGTGACCGTTGACGGCACGATGATTCCGCTCAAACCCTTCGTGCAGTCTTTTGTCGAGGGCACCATCCGGGGGATGCTCCGCTCGCTGAAGGGCGTCGACGATGTAGAGATGGCAGATGTTCGGATTGGCCTGCCTGCGCGGTCATAGGATTTAAAATATGCGGGCGCATTAGGCATGATGCTCTTCGGTATGACCACCGCGCTGCTGCTCGTTGTCATCCTCGCATTGCTGGCTGGCGGCTACATGGCATGGAACATCGGTGCGAACGATGTCGCCAATTCGATGTCGACGGCGGTGGGCGCCAACGCCATCACGCTCCGTCAGGCGGTCCTCATCGCCTCGGTTCTCAACTTTGTCGGCGCTGTTTTCCTGGGCAGCCATGTGACGGAGACGGTGAAGGGCGGCATCGTGGACACCGCGATGATTGGCAGCGCGCATTCGGTCATGCTCGGCTTTTTGGCGGCTATCCTGGCTGCCTCGTTTTTTGTGACCGTGGCCACCTGGCTGGAGCTTCCGGTGTCGACGACGCATTCCATCATCGGCGGTATCACTGGCTTCGGCCTTATTGCTGGCGGCGCCGAGATTATTGTATGGAAAAAGCTGGGGGAGGTCGCCGCCTCTTGGGTGCTGTCGCCGATTGCCGGTGCGGTCATCGCGTTTATCGTTTTCCGTCTCATCGTTCACTGCGTGTTCGCGGCGGGGGAGCCCGTGGAGGCAGCCGAGAAATTTGGTCCGTTTTTTGTCGGGTTGACCTTTTTTATCGTGTCGTTTTCGCTGTTCACCAAGACGGATCTGGGGACAATCCTGTTTGGCGGTGAGCTGTATCAGATCGTCTCTGCGTCGGCCATTATTTTTGTCGTGGCTGCGGTGCTTGGTGCCATGATTATCAGGCGGTTTTCCTATGGCGAGGGCTATGATGCGGTGGAGTTTTTGTTCCGCCGTCTGCAAATCGTGACATCCTGTTATGTTGCCCTCTCCCATGGTGCGAACGATGTTGCCAATGCCATCGCCCCGCTGTCGGTGGTGCTCTCCTCTGCGCTTGAGAGGACGGGCATCGACATCGGCGGGCTGTCGTATTATTTGCTGGCGCTCGGCGGTGTCGCCATCGCCGTGGGGGTGATGACCTGGGGGTACAAGGTCATCCGGACGCTGGGGTCTCGTATCACCGATCTGACGAACACCCGTGGATTTTCCGTTGATTTTGGGACGGCGACGACGGTGCTTGCCGCCTCGAAGCTCGGCCTGCCGATTTCGACGTCGCACACCGTGGTTGGTGCGGTCATCGGGGTCGGCCTTGCCCGGGGGCTGGAGGCGGTGGACCTGTCGGTGATAAAGAAGATCGTGTATTCATGGGCGGTGACGCTGCCTGCCACCGTTGTTATGTCGATAGTGATTTATAGGGTTCTTATTTTTGTGTGGTGACAATGGCAGCGAAAAATGGGACGCGGGGGCGAGCCCCGGTTTCGGATGCATACCGGAGAAAGTCGCCGCTGGAGGGATTGCTTGAGCACATGGACAAGGTGAAGGAATGTATATCCATCCTCGAGGAATCGCTGGTGGAGTACTATCGTGGCCGGACTGAGGACTTCCATGAGACGGCGAAGCGGATCGCGGAGCTTGAGCACGAGGCCGACCTGATAAAGGGCAACATCCGCGCGCATCTCCCGACCTCGATTTTGATGCCCGTGGATAAGAAATATTTTTTGTGGCAGCTGCGGGAACAGGACGCCATTCTTGACCATGCGGAAAACCTGGCGCAGCTCATCGACATGCGTCACACGCCTATCCCGATAAAGCTCAAGGAGCCGTTTATCGAGCATGTGCACCTGGTGGCGGAGACGGTGGGCGAGATGGAAAAAGCCGTAGAGAAGTTCAAGGACCTCGTGGAGAGCAGCTTTGTGCGGAGGGAGCGGGAAAAGGTGAAGGACATCATCCATGAGATACATCGGAAGGAATGGGAGGCGGACCAGAAAAAATACGAGCTCACCCGGGATATATACAGGCTGGAGGACGAGCTGAAGCCGATGGACATCTACCATCTGCTGAAGACGGCTGACTGGGTGGACGACATCGCCGACCATGCGGAGAACGTGGCGGACTGGATGCGGGCCATGGTCGCCAAGTAAGGCAACCCTTATATATCGGTACCGCTATGTCGGTTTCGAAATATGCGCGTGCCATTCCTGAAATATTTCATCCTCAAAACGCTCTCAGATGGGGCAGCCACCGGCTACGAGATCATCAAAAAATGCGAAGAGCGGCTCGGATACACCCCCAGCACCGGCTCCGTGTACCCGATCCTCAAGGACATGGAGGCCTCGAAGGTTATCGAGGGAGAAACACAGGGCAGGCGCACCCGCTACCACCTCACCGACAAGGGACGGCAGATGCTGGAAGAGGGAGAACAGGTCAAAAAAGAAGCATACCAGAAGCTCCGGCAGTATGCGCTTCAGCTCGCCGAAATATTCGAGGACGAAGCGCTCCGCCACATGATTCATCGCTTCGACGAATCCCATGAGGCATTTCCTCTCATCTACAAGATACGGTCGCTGAGCGAGGAGCTGAACAGACAGGGGATGGCACGGGACAGGATACATGCATGCCTGGCCGGGGCCTACCGACGGCTGCTGTCGCTGAAGGAGGAAAAAACATGAAACTAACCGAATGGATAGCACATCACCCGAAAGTAAACATCGCCGTCGTCCTTGTCGTCACCGCGCTCATGGCGTTTTCCATCTACGCCGGCGGCATTGAGTCGACGTTCAACGAGGAATCCTTTGAACCCGACCTCCCCGCCGTCGAGGCGCAGAACGAGGTCGCCGCGAACTACAGCGGCGACTACACCGTCCAGATACTCGTCCGCTCGCGGACGGGAGACCTGCTGAACAACGAGGCCATGGAGGAGGTATTCCATCTCGAGGAGGCGCTGCTAGCAAATGATACAATAAAAAACCATCTTTACGACCCTTCCTATGCTCCGGGGAATATAGCGGCTTTGCCCACACTGCTGGCCACCATCCGCATAGCCGGCGAAGCGAAGATGCAATACTTACATCTCCCAATAGAGGAATTGCTTTATCATCAATATAACATTACGCAGCTCAGCAGAGCTCTCCAGGGAGAAAATATTACCGTCCAACTACAGAATGATACGCTCAATCTCTCCTTCGACCATTTTCCCTCAGACATGACTATAAAGGATTCCATCAAGAGTATCCGGCAGTTTTCAACGGCCTCCCCTGAGGTCCAAAGAATTCTTCAACAGATCTCGTGGATGCTTACTAAAGACTTTAATATCTCCTCAGATAACCTCGCGGCGGAGGGATGCATCGTGCTCGTGTCGCTCGATGCCGACAACGCAACGCTGGCCGTCGAACAGGCCATCGACGATATCGTCGAAGGGCAGCACCCCGGGCAGGTCACCTTTTCCACCATCGGCAACGAGCTCGCAAACAATGAAATCCTCGAGGCCTCCAACGAGTCGATGCAGCTGCTGATGCCCATCGCCATGCTCATGGTCATCATAGTGCTGCTCATCGTGTACCGCAGCGTTATCGATGCGGGCATCAGCCTGCTGGCCCTGGCATTTGCCATCCTGTGGATGTACGGCTTCGGCGTCGCCATGCAGTTTGACTTCAACCCGATGACCACCGCAGTGCCCATCCTGCTCATCGGGCTGGGCATCGACTATGGCATCCATCTTACCATGCGCTACCGCGAGGAACAGGACAAAGCAAAACGGGACCGTGTCTCTATCACCGTCAGGACGGTGGGTGTCGCGCTGCTGCTCGCCACGTTTACCGCCATGATCGCGTTTCTCTCGAATCTCATCTCGCCCATCCGGGTATTGCAGGAGTTCGGCATGCTCTGTGCCTTTGGCATCCTGGCGGCCTTCGTCACCATGACGCTGTTCGTGCCCTCGGTGCAGCAGCTCCGCAAAAAACGCCAGGATGGAACATCGAAAAACGGCGCCGTCAGGAAAGCCAAGAAAGCCGTCTATAAGCTTGTGGAAATCGGTGCGTCGGCAGCGGAAAAAATGCCCGTCGTCGTTATCCTCGTCGCCGTCCTTGCCACCGCCCTGTCAGGCTATGCGGCAACGCAGCTGGAGACCAAGTTCGACACGGACTCCTTTCTGCCCGACGACCTCGACATCACGCAGGACATCAACTATCTGATGAGCCATTTCGAGTTTTCGGGGGGCGAGGCGAGCAGTGCATACATCATCGTTCAGGGAAACGTGACATCCCCATCGTTTTTCACCCGTCTCAATGCAACCATCGGCAACGTCGCCGACGATGTCGGTGTCGTACAGGTCAACGGGAGGCCAGACGTGACCTCCATCGCCACGGTCATGCACACGTATGCAAAGCAGGGGTCAAACCCTGCCTTCACCGCCAGATATCAGGCCTGCTTTGCCGGCCCATACACGCCGAAGGAAAACGCAACCTCGGCGGACGTCAAAACACTCTACAATATGCTCTACCAGGGCAGCAGGCAGCAGGCCACGACGGTGCTCAACAAAAACGGGTCCTATGACGGCACGCTCCTCCGCATTGCCACGCGGACCGACATGGGTACGCAGGAGGCGAAAGACCTCTACGACCAGCTGAAAGATGACACCGCGGCGCTGGAGGGCTACAAAACGCGGGTCACCGGTGACAACATCGTCAACGTGCTGGTGGAAGAGACGCTCAACAGGGGGCAGACACAGTCGCTCATCATCACCATCCTCGTCTCGTTCGCCGTCCTTACCGTCATCTTCTATTTCAGAGATAAATCCGTCATGCTCGGGCTCATCACCGCCATCCCCATCATCTTCTGCGTCGGCTGGATACTCGGCGCCATGTACTTCATGGGTCTGTCGCTCAACGTCATGACCATCACCATCGCCTCGCTCACCGTCGGCCTCGGCGTCACCTACGGCATCCACATATCCCATCGCTTCGTGGAAGAACTGGAGCGGTGCAGCATCGGCGAGGCAGCACATGTGACCGTGCGTCATACAGGCATTTCGCTGTTCGGCGCAGCGGCAACCACCATCGCCGGCTTCGGCCTGCTCTCCTTTTCGCTCATGCCGCCATTGCAACAATTCGGGCAGATCACGGCTCTCACCATCCTCTTCGCCTTCATCTCGTCGGTGCTCGTGCTGCCCTCGTTCCTCATCCTGTGGGCCCGCAGGACCTACGGTGACGCTACACCTCAATCCCGAAATAACTCCTGATGGCAAAGCCGATGACAAAGGTTATTGCGGCGATGCCCAGGCTGATGGCCGCCATCTCCCCGAACTCACGGCGGAACGACAGGTCGCGGGTCACCGACGTATAAAACGTGAACAGCACGATGACCACCAGCACGTTGGCCAGCATCACCATCAGCGCCAGGATGACATCGCCGAGCACAAAATACGGAAAAATGAGAAACAGCACCACCAGGATATACGCGAGGCCCGTGTACATCGATGCGGTAAACGGGTTTTTGTCCGTTTCCTCGGACTTCGAACCCAGATATTCTGAGCCTGCCATCGACAGCGAGGCCGCGATACCCGTGATAAACCCCGTGGTGCCGATGAGCGACGTATCGTTGAGCACAAACGTCAGGCCGGCCACCGCTCCCGAGAGCTCCACCAGTGCATCGTTGAGCCCCCGGACAATGGAGCCGATGTAGCGGAGCCGGCGCTCATCTATCAGGTCAACCAGTTCCTGCTCGTGTTCCTCCTCCTCCCTGACGATGCGCTCCGCCCCCTCGATTGTCTCGGCGAGCTGCTCGTAGGTCTCCTGCGCGTCCTCCTCGCCGCGCTCCATGAGCTTGATGGCGAAGGTGATGCCGAACACCATGGAAATAGCCAGGTAGAGCCAGCGCTGCAGACGGCTCGGCGATACGTCCGTGCCGGTGTGCGTACGCCAGAAATCGTAGTGCTCTTTTTCCTGCCGGGCGATGCGCTGCACCACGTCTCGGTTGTGCTCGTCGTCGATGCGTTCTGACAGCAGCATGTAGATGTGGTATTCGGTTATCTCGCTCCGCTGCGCCTCCAGCATCGCCTCGCGGGTTTCCGGGGACACGTTGGTGGGCATACAGCATGGTAAGCCGGCGTGGCTTTAAAATCCTCACGGAAAAATGGAACGGCCCCCATATCCAGGGACACACGATTGACCCATGGGTGTTTCCACTGCACGTATCAAACGGGGGCGGGATACCCGGCGAGGTGAGCCCGTCCATCTCGCTAGTTTAAACGTTTTTCTATTTCCGTTGCGAGCAGTTCGGCGGGGCTGTCCAGAACCGTGTAGCCCCGGTCGCTCTCATACATCCATCCCCGGTCGCACAGCAGCGAAAGCTCGCTCTCAACCGGCTGCACCTCCACGCCGTGTTCCTCGCAGACCGACGCATAGACAGCCTCGACGTCCTCCAGCGAGGCGTAGGCCTGCTCCAGACAGCATCGGGCCACCGCGAGCAGCACCAATGCCGGACGGCGCTCGAGCTCTCCGAGCCCCTCGAGCCAGCCCTCCCGGTTTGCCTCCCTGACATCCTCGGGTGTGATTATATCATGGCCGCGCTGGTCGGCCACCATCGCAGCGGTGCGAAGCACGTCGATACCCGCACGCATGTGCCCCGACGACACCGTCGCGATGTCGGCGATGAGCGACAGGCCATCGTCATCATAGCCGTCACGCATCAGCGCCTCGCCGGCCCGGTAGGCCAGGATGTCCATCATCTCCTCCTTCCCGTACGGCCGGAGCTCCACCACCGCCTTCTCGGCAAACGTCGACCACGTCGCCGGGTCGTTCATCAGCTGCTTGAGCATCAGGGCGGAGCGGGTCACCGCCACATACCGGATGCTGGCACCGATTTCCTCATGGCGGGACAGCGTATAGGCAAAATGCACCAGATCATCGGGAATCATGCCGTCTATCTCGTCCAGGATGAACAGATGGTCGCCCTCTATCTCCTGCCACAGCCGCTGGCTCGTCAGCCCGGCCGTGCTGAACTTGGGCCGTATCTGCCGCAAGATGGCCTCCAGGACCTTGTGCTCCGACTTGTGCGTGTAGCAGTTCACGTAGACGTCACCGTCGGCATGCCGCGCGAGCAACGTCTTTCCCGTCCCTACCGGGCCGCTGATGAGCGCATGGCCGTCGTCCAGCAGCATCTGGAGGCGCCTGCGTTCCTCCTCCCGGCAGGGCGTCTTTTCCGGCACATAGGAGATGTCGAGCTTTCGCTTGTCCTTTAAAATCACATCCGACTAATCACGCGGGCGATACATAAATGTTACCCGTCCAACTGGCCGACCGCCACACCCAGACAGGCATTGTAGACGATGTCGATATCGTCCTCGTGAGCGGCGATGACATCCATGTTTTCGGCGCCCGGCTGCAGCCACACCACGTCGGCATCGATGGCAACAGCTCCCTCGACAATGGGTTCCACATGCTTCGGGTTGCGGAACACGTCGACGATGTCCACATGCTCCGGCACGTCCTGCAGCGACGGCAGTATCTCCTCGCCAAAAATATCCTCGCCGGCGTACTTCGGGTTCACATAATACATCGTATATCCCTGCCGGCGGACGCGGTCGGCGATGTGATAACTCGCCCGTTCCTCGTTCTTCGAAATACCGACGATGGCGACCACCTGCGCGTTCCGGGCGACATCCAGGACCTCGAGCTGCTCTGTCACACGTGCCATCAAAGACGGATGGCCAGACGCTCTTTTAACGTTTGCGGGCAGCACGAAAATTGTACGGGTCACCGGATCCCTCATATTGGCCTCTGTTGTACGGGATGCTTGTCTTTGCACATGACACCCTCTGTCGCTCTCCCCAAGGATGCTCTTTTTCACCGCGCTTTTCTTCATGAGAGCTACCCGTTTTCCTGTCCTGCCATGTGATAAAAAAAGCAGGAAAACCGGTGGCGTAGCATGCCAGCCAGTCATTTGCAGCCACCGGACATGGCGGGAGAGCAAATTTTATAATACCGCCGCCATTATACCGGAGAGGAGGGAAACCCTCTTCAAAGGCTCTGCCTCCAACTTAGCCTTTAGGGTTTCCCCACCCTCCTCTATATCCGGGTGGCGATAAAAACGTTCGCCGGCTGGTGAACGAAAGCACAATCCTTTTTAAACATGTAGAGATGCTTTTTTGTGTCCAACAAAATCGTCATCGACCGCGACACCTTCTCCGCCCTCGCATCGGACACCCGCATCGACATCCTCAAGGAGCTCGACGAGCGGCGCAAAACCCTCACCGAAATCTCCCGCTCTCTCGACACCAACAAGTCGGCCATCTACAAACATCTCAACAAGCTCACCGAGGCCGGCCTCATCAAAAAAGAAAACACGGGACACAAATGGAAATACTACCAGCTCACCTGGCAGGGCAAACATCTTCTCCACCCCCAAAAAATGAAGATAAGGGTACTGCTCTCCGGCGCCGGCGCCACCGCAACCGCAGCTCTCATCGCCGCCTACCGGTATCTGCAGGAAAAACAGGCCGCATCGCCATCCGGCTTAAGCCTCATGAGCACTGGCACCACCGAGGCCGATCCCACCATGCTCTATCTCACCATCTTCTTCGTCATCCTGGGGGCGATGCTCGTCACCGCCGCCGCACTCGTCCGGCAGAAAGAAACAGACGTTATATAATTTTTTTTGCTGAAGCGCCGCGATGTACTGTCCTGAAAACATTTAACAAACGGAAACGCTATGCTGAGATGCCGAAGCTGAACGATGCGAAGATCAGGTGGATCATCCGGGAGATGGAGAAGGGAGAACGCACCGAGCAGGAGATCGGGCAGG
>CAZESS010000022.1:0-27416 GCA_964514975.1 uncultured Thermoplasmatales archaeon
CCCTGCTTTTAATTCTGTTGAAATTTTTCGGAAAAAATCTCATTCGCAGAGACTAGAAAAGGAGGAAAGAGGGGAAAAAGAGGCAGTAGGCCGGCCTTACATCATGCCGCCCATTCCACCCATGCCGCCCATGCCGCCGGCGCCCGGTGGCATGCCGCCGCCTTCGTCGCCGCCTCCGCCGCTACCTTTGGAGGCGATGACGTCGTCGATGCGGAGCACCATGACCGCCGTCTCGGTTGCGGACTTGATGGCCTGGGTGCCCACGCGGAGGGGCTCCATGACGTCCAGCTTTTTCATGTCGCCGGGCTTGCCGTCAATGATGTTGACGCCGTGGTCCTTTTTGCCTTCCTTGTGCGCCTTTTTCAGCCCGATGAGTATGTCGATGGCGTCGATGCCCGCGTTGGCTGCCAGGGACTTGGGGACGACCTCGATGGCCTCCGCGAATGCTTTGACCGCCATCTGTTCGCGGCCGCCGACGCTGCTGGCGTAGTCCTCCAGTTCGAGGGATATCTCCGTCGCTGCGGAGCCGCCGCCGGCGGTCATCTTGCCGTCTTCAAGGGTTGCCGCTACGACGGACAGGGCATCGTGCAGACCGCGCTCGATTTCGTCGACGACGTGTTCGGAGCCGCCGCGGATGAGCACGGAAACGGCTTTTGCCTCGGGGCAGCCGGTGACGAAGGTCATTTCGTCGTCGCCGATTTTGCGCTCTTCAACCGTGCCGGCGTGGCCGAGGTCGCTTTCTTCGAGCTCGTCGAGCTCTGAGACGATTGAGGCGCCTGTTGCACGAGCAAGCTTCTCCATGTCGGATTTCTTGACCCGCCGGATGGCGAAGACGCCGGCCTTGGAGAGGTAGTGCTGGGCGAGGTCGTCGATGCCCTTCTGGCAGAGGACGACGTCGGCGCCGCTTTCCTTGATCAGGTCCACCATTTTGCGGAGCATGCCCTCTTCTTCGTCGAGGAACTTCTGGAGCTGCGTGGGGTCGTTGATCTGTATCTTCGCGTCGACCTCGGTTTTTTTGACCTCGAGCGCCGTGTTCAGCAGCAGCACCTTGGCGTCCTTGATGGAGCGGGGCATGCCGGGATGGACACGCTCCTTGTCGATGACGATGCCCTCTATCATGCGGGTGTCCTCGACGGAGCCGCCCTGTTTCTTTTCGACCTTGATGTTGTCCAGGTCGATGGAGATGGTGCCGTCTTCCTCGGTGTCCGATACGGCGCTGACTGCCCGGTAGGCGATTTCGGAGAGCAGGTCCTTGTTGGCCGCGGCTGCCTTGCCGGTCATGGAGGTGCCGGCGATGTTCATCAGGATTTCCTTGTCGTCGGGCTTGACGTCCTGGGCTATGTCCTCGAGGACCTCGACGGCCTTTCTGCTCGCCATGCGGTAGCCGTCCGCGATGACCGTGGGGTGGACGTCCTGCTCGAGCAGGGTCTGCGCCTTTTTGAGGAGCTCGCCGGCGAGTATGACGGCGGTGGTCGTCCCGTCGCCGCATTCCTCGTCCTGGGTCTTCGCGACCTCGACGATCATCTTTGCCGCGGGGTGCTCCACATCGATTTCCTTGAGGATGGTGACGCCGTCGTTGGTTATGATGACGTCGCCCATGCTGTCGACCAGCATCTTGTCCATTCCCTTGGGTCCGAGTGTGGAGCGGACCGCGTCTGCTATGGCCAGCGCTGCGCGTATGTTGTTTTGCTGCGCGTCGCGGCCTCGTTCTCGTTCTGTTCCTTCTTTCAGGATGAATATTGGTTGTCTTCCAGACATCATGTCAATCACCGGAGGTGTATAATAATTCTTCTATATAAATGTTGTCCCCGTAGGTGTTGCGGGCTGTGGAGCGGCATCCCGCACATTTATAACACCGGATGGTTTATCTCCTCATGAGCGAAGATGTTTTCCCCCGCCTCGTCGTCGACCTGGACGGGCTGGAGCACAACACACGCGCCATCGTCGAGCATGCAGCCCGATACGACATCGACATCACCGGCGTCACCAAGGCCTGCCGCGGCGACCCCCGCGTGGCGAAGGCGATGCTCAACGGCGGCGCCGCAGGCCTGGCAGACTCACGCATCGAAAACATCATCCGCATGCGCCGGGCAGGCATCACCGCCGACCTCATGCTGCTCCGGACGCCACGGCTCAGCCACGCCGCCGTTGTCGTCGAGCACGCGGACATATCGCTCAACACCGAGCCCACGGCCATCAAAGCGCTATCCCGTGAAGCACAGAAGCAGGACCTTGTCCACCGCGTGCTCCTCATGGCCGAGCTCGGCGAACGCCGGGAGGGCATCCCCCGGGAGGAGCTCCACCATATGGTCGAGCTTGCGCTGTCGCTCGACAACATAGCATTGCACGGCCTCGGCGTCAACCTGACATGCCTGACCGGCGTCATCCCCACCCGGGAAAAAATGCTCGCGTTCGAGGCGCTCGTGCAGGACATCCAGGACACCTACGGCATCGAGCTGGCGATGACGGGCGCGGGCAACTCCGCCAACATCCCCCTCATGCTCCAGGATGAGCATCCATCGGCGTATATCAACAACCTCCGCGTCGGCGAGGGTATTCTCCTCGGCCTCGAAACCGTACACCGGGAGGCGATCCCTGATACCCGTCAGGACGTGTTCACCATCGAGGCGGAGCTCATCGAGGTCAAAGACAAGCCCTCGCTGCCCGACGGCGAGCTCACCCAGAATGCCTACGGTGAGACACCCACGTTCGAAAACCGCGGGGTCATCACCAGGGGCATCGTCGCGCTCGGCCGGCAGGACGTCATCACCGAGGGGCTGACGCCGCTGGACGACCATGTCGACATCCTGGCGAGCAGCAGCGACCACATCGTTTTACATCTCAAGGAGGGCGGCTACAAGGTCGGCGACATCGTCCGCTTCCGCCCATCCTATGGAGCGCTGGTCGCCGCCTACACGAGCGAATACGTCGCCACCTCATATGAATGAAATAGTATAAATGACCCGCCTGTTTTCATTGCCATGGCAATCGACTACGACCTCGTCATCATCGGCACGGGCACGGCCACCAGCCTCATCGAGCCGTTTTTACATCGCAATCCAGAGGGGCGCATCGCGGTCATCGACCGGAACACGCCGGGCGGCATCTGTCTCACCCGCGGCTGCATTCCCTCAAAGCTGCTGCTCTACCCCGCTGAACTGGTACATCTGATGAAGCAGGGCAGCGAGTTCGGCATCGACGTCACGGTCAACGACGTCGACTTCGAGGGCATCATGCAGGCCATGCGGGACAACATCGGCGAGGACATCGAAAAGTTACGGCAGGGATTGCAGCAGGCGGAGCAGATAGACTACTACCGAGACGTCGCCCGCTTCGTCGAGCCATACATGCTGGAGGTCGGCGACGCCACCATCCGGGGCGACATGATCATCCTGTGCACCGGTTCAAAGCCGGCCATCCCGCCAATCGAGGGTATCGACGACGTCGCCTTCCACACCAGCAGCACCCTGCTCGGCCTGGAGAAGCGGCCGGACAGCCTGCTCATCGTCGGCGGGGGCTACATCGCCGCCGAATATGGCTTCTTTTTCTCGCAGATGGGCACCGAGGTCACCATCGTCGGGCGCAACCCCCAGTTCCTGCCCGCGGAGGAGCCCGAGATAGCCGCGGCGGCACAACGCAAGCTCATGGAGCATCTCGACCTGGTCACCAACCACGAGGTCAGGGCCATGTCATCCACCGGCGACGATGTCACGGTGACAGCGGTGAACCGCGACAACGGCAGCGAGGTATCCTTCGAGGCGTCCGAGGTGCTCATCGCAACGGGGCGGGCACCCGAAACCGACATTTTGAAGCCCGAGAAGGGAGACATCGAGGTCGACGAGCACGGCTGGATCGTGGTCGACGAGCACCTGCAGACATCGCAGCCCAACGTATGGGCGCTGGGCGACGCTACCGGCAAGCACCTGTTCAAGCATGTCGCCAACCACGAGGTCGAGGTGGTCTATCACAACGCGTTGCTCGGGCACGACATGACCGCCGATTACCACGCGGTGCCCCATGCCGTGTTCACGTCGCCCGAGGTAGCAGCGGTCGGCATGCGCGAGGAGGAGGCCATCGAGAAATATGGCGAGGATGACATCCTGGTCGGCATGCACCGCTACCAGGACACGGGCAAGGGCGACGCGATGCACGTCACCGATGCATTTGTCAAGATCATCATGGAGCAGGAGGAGCTCCGCATCCTCGGCGCCCACATCGTCGGTCCGATGGCGTCGGTGCTCATCCAGGAAATCATCACCCAGATGTACACGCCCCGGCGGCAGCTGCACCCGGTGCTGCAGGCGATGCACATCCATCCCGCGCTGCCCGAGGTCGTCCAGCGTGCATGCAGCAATCTGATGACCCCCGAGCAGTACCATCACAGGCTTGAGCACGACTAGCGCCGGCAGCCTCGCTTTTCATGGTAACGCTGATGGTATTCCTCGGCGGGATAGAAATCATCGGCGGGAACGATCTCGGTGACCATCTCACCGTTGACATGGCCTGACCGCTGCAGCTCCCGTTTTGAGCGCTCGGCGGCCCGGTGCTGCATCTCGTCATGGTAAAAAATCGCGGAGCGGTACTGGCTGCCGATGTCGGGGCCCTGCCGGTTGCGCTGCGTCGGGTCGTGCATGTTCCAGAATGCGTCGAGCAGCTCCTGGTAGGATATGATATCCGGGTTGTAGGTGACCTGGACCGCCTCTGCATGCCCCGTCCTGCCGGTGCAGACCTCCCGGTAGGATGGATTGAGCGTGGTGCCGCCGGTGTATCCCGCCATCGTTGAGATGACGCCGTCGATCTCCCGGAAGGCGGCCTCGACACCCCAGAAGCAGCCGGCGGCGAACGTCGCCTTCTTGAGATGCGTGTCACGCCGGCGTGTCTGCCCGACCATGCACATGTAAGCGGTGCTGGTTTTTGAACATGTTGCCTGCATGCTCCAGCGTAAACATATTATAAACCGGGATGATGGAGAGGTGTGCTGCGCCGGCTTGTTCGACAGACGGTGAAACTGCTGATGACGGGCTCGCCAGGGTTGTCCATGCGGCCGGGGCGTCCCAGCCTCGATGGCATGGACATACGGGAGCTGGGGCTCTATCTCCATGTGCCCTTCTGCCGGCAGCCCTGTTTTTACTGCCCGTATTTCAAGGAGCGCTACGACGAGCGAAAGGCGCGTGCCTATGCCGATGCGGTATGCGAGGAGATAGCGTTTTATGCTCCGCTGCTCGAGGATGCAAAGATAACGGATTTTTATGTTGGCGGAGGGACGCCGACGACGATGCTTGACAGCGGGCTCGGGGACATCCTCTCGGCTGCCCGTGACCGGTTCGGTGTCCGCTGCCATGTCTCTATGGAAACGCATCCAAACGATGTCACACCCGGGATGGTGGAGCAATTGCGGCAGATGAACGTCCGGAACGTGAGCATGGGCGTCGAATCGTTTACGGACAGCTATCTACAACGGATAGGCCGCCCCTATGACGCCGATGTGGCGCGGCGGGCGGTGTCGCTGCTCAAGGATGGCGGCTTTAACTGCGTCAACGTCGATCTGATGTTCGGGCTGCCCGGGCAGGGGATGGAGGACGTCCGTCGGGATATCATGACGGCGCTTTCGCTCGATGTCGACCAGCTATCAGCCTATCCGATTTTTACGTTTCCGCACACCGGGCTCGATGACATGGTCCGGAAAACCGGTGCTACACTGCCGGGTATGGCAAAACGGCGGGATATGCTCCGCTGCATCGAACGGCTGTGCTACCGGGCGGGTCTGGAGCGAAGCGGTGTGTGGTCGTTCACCGCGCCGGATGTCGACAAGTACAGCTCCGTCACCATCCCCCGCTACGTGGGCCTTGGCGCCGGAGCGGGCTCGCTTCTCCCCGGCATGTTTTATATCAACGTGTTCGACGTCGACGCGTACATTCGCCACGTGACGGAGACGGGAGAGCCGGCGGTCGCGCTGTCCATCGACTTCGGCAGGCGGGAGGAAATGGTCCACTGGCTGTACTGGCGGATATATGAAACCAGGGTCGATAAAAAGGAGTTTGCAGCATGCTATGACGCGGATTTCGACGACGTTTTCGGGCGAACCTTTGCTCTGTTCGAGCTGCTCGGGTTTGCCACTGACCATGGCGACGTGATAGAGATGACGGACCGGGGCAACTACTGGGTCCACGTGCTGCAGAACCTGTTCTCGCTGGACTTCATCGGCCGGGTCTGGCAGACATGCCTGGCAGAGACCTGGCCGCGGGGGATGTCGCTGGTGTAGCTAGTCCCGGACGGCCTCGTAGCCATATCTGAACGCTTTCTCGTTCATCTCCACGTAGCTGTCGGGAACCGCGTCGCGCACCGATAGCATGACCGCGTCGCGAGCCACGGGCAACACGTCGAGGCCGGCGAGGGCGCCAAGCATGACGATGTTCTTGGTGATGGCATGGCCGGCATCCCGGGCAAGCTGCAATGCATCGATGGTGACAAGGGTGCCGCGCTCCTCGAGCTCTGTGAAGACGTCGTCGAGCGAGGGATACTCGTGGTAGCCCATGGAGACGTTGGGCGGGATAACCGGGTTTATGTCGGTGAGTATCGTGGCACCGGAGCGAAGCTTGTTGATGCGCCGGAGGGCTTCGACGGGCTCCATGGATATGATGGCGTCTGCGGTGCCGTCGGCTATCAGCGGCGAGTGAACCTCGCCGGTGCAGACGGTACAGACGACGCTGCCGCCGCGCTGCGCCATGCCGTGGACCTCGGACATGAAGACATGGACATCCTGGCCAAGCATGGCCTGCGCGAGGATTTTAGCGCCGGTGAGGACGCCCTGGCCGCCGACGCCGGCGAAGAGCAACCGTTGTTTCATTGTTTCCGCCTCCTGATAGCCCCTGCAGGACATATCTGGGTGCAGACCCCGCAGGCGCTGCACAGCGTTTCATTTATCCGTATGTTTCCGGCATCATCATAGTAAAAGGCGGGGCAGCCGAATGATTCGATGCAGGTCTCACACTGGGTGCATGTGTCCTGGTCGACCATGAAGGAGCCATGTGTTTTGATGATGAGCCGGCAGGGTGCCTTGGAGACAACGACGGCGGCGCCCTCGTAGTCCAGGGCCCGCTGGAAGGCCTCCTTTGTTTTTGCGACGTTGTTGGGGTTGACGACCTCGACATGCTGGACGCCCAGGCCTTTGACCACGTCTTCGACCCTGAGCTGCACCGCCGGGTAGCCCATGCCGTCGTGTTCGGTGCCGGGGTGCGGCTGATGGCCGGTCATCGCCGTGGTGCGGTTGTCGAGCACGGTGATGACGCAGTCTATGTCGTGGTGCACGGCGTTGACGATGCCGGGCAGCCCGGAATGGAAAAACGTGGAGTCGCCCATGAAGGAGACGACGGGCTGGTCGGTTGTTTCGCCGAAGCCGCAGGCGGTGCCCACGTTGGAGCCCATGCAGAGCAAAAAGTCGGCGACCTCGAGCGGCGGCGCCTTGCCCAGGGTGTAGCAGCCGATATCCGTCGGATAGATGGTATCCGGGGACGCGACCTGTTTGACCGCATAGTAGGTGGCGCGGTGCGGGCAGCCGGGGCACATCACGGGCGGGCGCGGCGGCAGCTCGGTTCGCGCCGGCTCAACGGACGGCCGGGTGGGCATGTCGAACAGCTTCCTGACAGCCGTTTCAACGATGTCGACATCGTATTCATAGATACGGCGAAGGCCGCCGTAGCCCTTGCCATGGATGACAACATCGAGGCCGGTCTCCTGCGCCATCGCCCTGAGCTGTTCCTCCAGGAACGGCTCGAGCTCCTCGATAACTAAAACCTGGCGGCAGTTGTCCATGAATTCGAGGCAGCGCTCGCGGGGCAGCGGGTTGGTCATCCCGAGCTTGAGCACGCGGCATTCAAGGCCGTTTTCGGCGATGACCTCGCGGACATAGTTGTATGCCACACCCGAGGTGACGATGCCGACGTCGCCATCGTATTCCTCCACCCGGTTGAATGGGCTCTGCTCCGAGATGGCGGCGGCCTGTTCCATTTTTTCCAGCAGCACGGGATGCTGCTGCCGCGCCACCGCCGGCACGGTCACCATCATGGGGTCCTTGTCGAAATGGCCGACGCGTTTGGTGAAATGCATCTCGCCCAGGCTGACGGGGCCGCGGACATGGCTGCTGCGGGTTGTCATCCGGAACAGCAGCGGCAGCTCGAGCTCCTCTGATATCTCGAAGCCGGCCATGGTCATGTCCTTGACCTCTTGAGCAGTGGAAGGCTCGAGCATGGGCGCGTTGCCGAACTTTGCATAGTAGCGGTTGTCCTGCTCGTTCTGCGAGGAATGACAGGAGGGATCGTCGGCGCTGACGATGACGTGTCCGGCGCGGCAGCCCACGTACATGTAGGTCATGAAGGCGTCGCTGGCCACGTTGAGCCCAACGTGTTTCATGCAGGTCAGCGAGCGCAGCCCTGACACGGCTGCTGCTGCGGCGAACTCGAGCGCGACTTTTTCGTTGGTGGCATACTGGAAATAAAAGCCGGGATCCCGGTCCTGGCTCGTATAATGCCTCGCGACGGCGGAAAACGTGTCCGCGATTTCCGACGACGGCGTGCCGGGATAGGTCGTGGCGACGTCGACGTCCGCTTCGAGCGAGCCCCTGACAACGGCCTCGTTGCCGAGCAGGAGCACTTTTTCTTTCTCCGACTGTTCTGATAATACATCCATGTTTATTCACCCATGATGACACTGGCGTCAACGACGGTTAGCCCGTCCTCGTAGACGAGCACGGGGTTCAAATCCATCTGCTGGAGGGAAGGATGGTCACTTCCCAGGGTGGAAAGGGAAAGAAGCAGGTCTATTAAAGCATTTCTGTCGAGGCGCATCCCGCGGAATCCCTCGAAGAGCTGCCGTGCCACGAGCTCGTCGAGCATCGCTTCCGCGTCACGCCGCATGATGGGCACCAGGCGGAACGAGACGTCGTTGTACAGCTCGGTGTACACGCCGCCCATCCCCAGCATGATGGACAGGCCGAACGACGGGTCATGCATGAGGCCGGCGATCATCTCGACGCCGGGTGGCTCCATGTGCTCGACCAGCACCGGCGCGTCGAAGCGCCGCAGCAGCTCTGCTACGGCGCCCCGTAGTTCCTCCCTGCTCCGCAGGTTGAGGCGGATGCCGTCCACGTCGCTCTTGTGCACGATGTCTGATGAACAGACCTTTGCGACGAGCGGAAAAGCGATGTCGAGCGCCACGGCGGCATCGACACTGTCAACGACGACAAAATCCGTGGTGGGGACCTCGTAGCGCCGCAGCAGCTCCTTCGCCCTGTCCTCGGGAAGCACGGTGCCCGACTGCGCCATGCAGGGATATAGGCGGCGTGTTTTTTACTTTATTGGTACACAGGCATGACAGCACCGCGGGTGCAGGCGTACCGGTTTTATAGTGGTCCGGGGTTGCAGATGCGTGCTCGCCCATGCCATGCAGCCCGATGCGGCCGATGCGGTCACGTTTGCCATGGAACACTGCCAGCGTACGACAGCGAAAACCATGCTCGTGGTGGTCGGCCGATGCCGGGTGCACTACAATGGTAGAGCACGCTCGTTTCTCGACTGGGGCGACCGGTTGCTCGTGGTCAAGCCCGACGGCACCGTCATGGTGCACCGTCCCGATGGACGGATGCCAGTGAACTGGCAGCCGGCCGGCTCCCGTGTCTCGTATGCCCTGCGGGACGGCCGGTTCATGGTCAGCGCCGTGCATTACAAAAACAGGGAGCAGATGCAGGTGATGTTCCGCGACGTCGACCTGATATCGGCGGCGTCGATGGAGGACCGGGCGGAGCTCCAGCTGGTCGGCATGGAGCAGGACATCGTCGACAAGATCATGGACAGCCCCGAGGTCATCGAGCCAGGGCTCCGGATAACGCAGCGGGAAAAACAGGTTCCCTCGGGCATGATAGACCTCTACGGCCACGACGAACACGACGTGCCGGTGGTCATAGAGGTGAAACGGAGCCAGGCGACGATAAGCGCCGTGCAGCAGCTCAGGATGTACGTCCATGGCCTGAAACATGGCAACCCCGACGCCCATGTTCGGGGCATCCTGTGCACCCCGCGGATCCCCGAGATGATACGGCGGCTGCTCGGCGACTACGATCTCGAATGGCGGGAGTTCGGCTGGCAGCACGAGCTCGACCTCGAGCGGCAGCACAGCCTCGACGACTACCTGTAAACGGGCAGGGCATCGCTGCCATTTTCTGCCGGTGACATAAACATGATATACGGCCAGATGCATGTAGACGGGATTACCATGGCAACGCATCGCCTGTTTACCGGCATCGACATCGGTGCGCGGCAGCCAGTGGTGGACATCGAGCGACAACTGGACGAGACCGGCGCCAGCCTCAAGCTTGTGGAGCCCGAAAACATCCATGTCACCCTGAAGTTCCTGGGTGACACCGACGAAGCCAAGATACCCATTGTCGAGGACGCCATGCGCACCGCCGCAGCAGCCGTCGAGCCATACCGGGCGTCGCTGCAGGGCATGGGCGTGTTCCCACACCCCGGCTACATCAAGGTCATCTGGATCGGCGTCGACGACGACGGGCAGACCACGGCCATCGCGGAAACATTGGAAGAACAGCTCGCCGTGCAGGGATTCCGCCGGGAAAAACACGCGTTCACCCCGCATGCCACCATCGCGCGGATGAAAGGAGCCCGGGGCAAAAACGCCGTCCGGAAGCTGGTAGAGCAGCATGAGAACACGGATTTCGGCGAGCTCGAGGTAACCGGCATACAGCTGAAAAAAAGCGAGCTGCAGCCCGACGGCCCCGTCTACACGACGCTCAGCACCATCGAACTATGACCATCAGGCAGGATATACGGAGCGCGGTGCTCAAAAAAATCGTTCCCACCGATACAGAGCGACGGACACTCCGCCAGGCCATCGACAGGCTCACCGGGGAGCTCCAGGACGCCGCAGCCGAGCGTGACATCGACCTGTCGGTGCTGCTGGTAGGCTCCATCGCCAAGGACACCTATCTCCGGGGGGCGCTCGACATCGACCTGTTCCTGCTGTTCCCGCCGGACATGGAACGGGAGACAATGAAACAGCGGGCGCTCGACATCGGCACCACGGTGCTCGAAAACTGGGACATCCAGTATGCAGAGCATCCCTATGTCCGTGGCGACTACGACGGCTACGACGTCGACGTTGTCCCCTGCTACAAAATCGATAGCCCGGCTGAGATGCAAAGCGCCGTGGACCGCACCCCGTTTCACACCCGGTATGTCCGGGAGCATATCCGGCAGGGGCAGAAAAACGAGGTGCGACTGCTCAAACAGTTCATGCAAGGTGTGGGCTGCTACAGCGCCGAGGAACGCGTCCGCGGGTTCGCGGGCTACCTGGCGGAGCTGCTCGTCATCCGGTATGGCACGTTCGAGGAGGTGCTGCGGCATGCCCCCGACTGGCGGGATGGCGCGGTGCTGTCGCTCACCGACAGCCTGGCATCGTTTCCCGAGGACTTCGTGTTCGTCGACCCGGTCGACCCGGAGCGCAACGTGGCGGCAGCGGTATCAGCGGAAAAACGACGGCTGTTCATACAGGCCGCAACGGCCTATCTTGAGAAGCCACGGATAACGTTCTTTTTTCCCCGGCCGGTCAAACCCTGGCCGCTCGAGGACATCGCATCACAGCTCGACAGCTGGATCGGGGTCGTGCTCCCCCGGCCCGACATCGTCGACGACATCCTGTATTCACAGGTGCGGAAGGCGGTGCGGAGCATCCAAACGATGCTCGAGGAACACGACTTCCAAGCGCTTGACGGCGCCTACCATGTCGACGAGGACATCCTCCTGGCCGTCGAGCTTGAACAGCTGGAGCTCTCCCGGGACAAGATCCATCAGGGGCCGCCCGCGGAGCAGGAGGAACACGCCGCTGCCTTCCAGAAAAAATGGACCGGGCATCCCCGCACCCTGCGGGAGCCCTCCCCGGAAAAAGGGCGATGGACGGTCAGGATAACACGCCGGTACCGCCATGCCGGTGAACTGCTCCGGGATAAAATAGACGAGGTCAACCTGGGCAAACATCTCAGCGACATGGCGTCACAGGCCAGGGTGCTCACCGACGGCGAACTGGCACAAGAAAAATATGCCGTGTTCTGGACCGGGCAGCTCTCAGACCGGATGCCCTGGGAGCGCTAGATGAGCCCCGCCTTCTGCAGGAGCATGAAATCCTCGGTGGACAGCTTCTCGCCCTTTTTGAAGCGCTCGTAGACATCGTCGGCTTCCTCCTGGATGGCGCTTCGTTTTTCCTGCATTTCCTCTCGTTTTTCCTGCTGCTGGATGGCCTTTATCTCGTCTTCGACCTCGCGGATTTCCTTGACATGGGAGACCATTTCCTTGTGGGCCTTGTCGGCGTCGAGGCGGGCGAGCACATACTGCTTCTGGACTTTTTTGAGGTCCTTGTACAGCTCATCCGAATGGTTGAACGCGTCGATCATCTTGACATGGTGGTCCTGCGCGCGCTCGGCGAGCTCCTTGACCTTTTCATGGGCCTTGTCGCCTTTTTCCTTCGCCCGTTTCTGTTTTTCGATGATCTCGCGGAGCTCCGGGTTTTCCTCGAGGATTTTTTGCCGTTGCTTGATCTTGCGGGTGAGGTCTTTGAGCTCGTCGACCAGGTTTTGCTCCGCTTTTTTGGAGAGCTGCTGGGTCATCTGCTTGAACTCGAGCTTTTGCTTCCGGTCCTTCAGCACCTCGATGGGGGTCTCCTGCGGGAGGTATTCCTTGCGGAGCTCCTCGGCCTGCTGTTTGAGCTCCCGGTGTTCCTCGTTGTAATCACGTCGTTTTTCCTTCAGGCTGGCAACGCGCTCGTTTATCTCGTCTCGCTCCTCCTTATGCCGGATGCCCTCCTCCTTGGCCTCCTTGATCCGGTGGGCGATGTCGTATTTTTTTTGTTTTAACTCGCGGGTTTTTTGGTTAAGCCGGTCTCTTTTTTGTTTTGCCTCACCAATTTTTTCCTGCAGTTCTTCACGCTTGCTCTGTAGCTCCTCAATGGACATTATACGGCATCCTAATTAGGGCTTTTTATAAAAAATTTTGCCTACTCGCAGATCTGGCCGTCCCTGACAACGTTTTTGACCACGGTTTCGACGCGGTCGACCGCCTCCCGGGTGATCTGGAGCTTTCGCTGTATCTCGGGGTCGGCATCCCGCATCGACAGGTTGAGGTAGCCCTTGGCGATGCAGAGCGGGTTGAAAAAATGATGGGAGACATCCTCGATGAACCGGCGCTCCCGTTCCATCGCCTGCTCCATCCGCCTGGTGGAACGATGATATTCCTCCTCGAGCTGCCGGTGCCTGGTGACATCCATCAGGTTGACCAGCAGCGCCTGTTCGCCCTCGTAGGTGATAGCGGTCGCGGTGCACTCGGTCCATGCAACGCCGGTGGATGTCTGCAGCCGGACGATGCAGGGCTCCGGGATACCGGTGCGGGCTTTTTTTAGCAGACGGCAGACAACCACCCGGTCGCCCGGATGCACATGGTCAACAAGACGGTCATGGACGACATCTGAGCCAGCGATGGAGGCCAGGGTCTCGTTGGCATAAATGCATTCCCCGTCCCGAAGGATGGCGACACCGGTGGGCGCATGCTCGGTCAGCAGCCGGAACTGTTCCTCGCGCTCCTCGAGCGAGCAGCGGGCGGCGGTCTGCTCGGTGATATCATGGACGACCAACGCGGCGCCCCGGGGCAGGGGCACGCCGTCGATGGAATACAAGCGGTTGCGATGCTGCCATTGAATGGATGTGAGACGCTCGCCCTGCCCGAGCCGGTCAAGCTGCCTTTCGGTGAGCGGCACGCCATCGGCGATGTCTCTGGCGGCCTGATTCTGGTAGGCTATCTCGCCATCGTCGTCGAGCACCATGACCCCGACGGGCAGATGGTCAAAAACGGTTTTGATGGTCTCCGCTGCATCCGCATCCCCATCCATCATATCGCAAAACAGGGAAGCCCCGCAGTTTATATAAACATTTCTAAAAAGCCTGCTAACAGATTGAGGACAAAAGGAGAGAGGGAGCATAACGTTTAACATCGGCAGCATGTTATCTGACCGACCATGGACGCTGTGGACGTGAAAAAGATCGCCGTGGCGCTCATCGCCCTGGGCATTTTCGGCTTTCTGGTTCCCCTGAAACTCCTGCTCCTGGTCGGCCTGTCCGTCATCATGTTGCTCACAGGTGTTGTTCTCCTCGCCGTCCACCGGTTCATCCTCACCAAGCGATGTCCATATTGCGACGAGCGCATCGACAAAAACACGAAGCGATGCCCCCACTGCGACAACATGGAGGGATTATAACTCGTTGCACAGATTGCCCCATCAATCGCTTGCCTCCGGCGAGGGGCATCCAATTATAGCCAAGTTTTAATAGCCGGGTGGTGTTTCATGGAGACAATGACGGGCGAAGAGGACACCGGCACGGGCGACAGCGCATATGATGACCTGGTGGAGACGCTGTCCACGGCGGAAAAAAAGATACTGCTGGCGTTGGACGAGCACGACGGCGAGGCGTCACCCGACGAGCTCATGAAAGCAACGGGCCTTGAGCAGGTCAAGGTCATGAACGCCTCGTCATGGCTGGAGTCAAAGGGGTTGGCATCGATGGAGGAGGACCTCGAATGCAGCTACGAGCTCACCGGCGAGGGCGAACGCTTCCTCGAGCAGGGGCTGCCCGAGGTACAGGTCATGGAACTCGTCATCAATGGCACAGACAGCTTCGGCGAGCTGCACGAAAAGCGGGATGACCTGGATATCGCCATCGGCTGGCTGATGCGGAAACAATGGTGCACCATCGACAAACAGGATGGCGACAAAACGCTCATTCCCACCGACAAAGGAAAAAAAGCCGTCGGATCGGAGCAGCCCGAGATAGTCACGCTGCGGCAGATAGCCAACGGGGAGACACCCGACAATCCAGATATGGCGGAGACGTTGGTGCAGCGGAACGCTCTATCAGAGCGGGAAAAGATCACCCGGACGGTCATGCTCACCAAAAAAGGGAAAAAAATAGCGGCGCATGGCTTCGAGATCACTGAGGAAATCGCGCAGCTATCGCCGGAGCACATCCAGAGCCGTGCATGGGAAAACAAGTCATTCCGCAAATACGATGTCACCAGCTTTGCGCCGGCGCTGCACCCCGGCAAGCGGCATCCGCTCAGCCGGCTGATCGAGCGCATCCGCCGCATTTTTATCGAGATGGGTTTCGAGGAAATCGAGGGTGGCTACGTGGAGCCCTGTTTCTGGGACATGGACATCCTGTTCATCCCGCAGGACCATCCAGCGCGGGACATGCAGGACACCTTTTACTGCTCCAATCCCGCTGAGCTGCCCATAGATGAGGAACTACTCGAAACGGTAAAAGAGGTGCACGAGACCGGTGGTGACACGGGCTCCGCCGGCTGGCAATACGAGTTTGACGAGCGGCAGGCCAGGCGCGTTGTCCTGCGGACGCATACCACGGTGAACACCATTCGGTACCTCGCCAAGCATCCGGAGCCGCCGGCCAAGGTGTTCTCCATCGGCCGGGTGTTCCGCCGGGAGACCATCGACAGCACCCATCTCCCTGAGTTCTACCAGATAGAGGGCATCGTGCACGAGCAGGATGCCAGCTTCCGGCAGCTCATCGGCCTGCTCAAGGAGTTTTACGGGAAGCTCGGCTTCGAAAACATCCGGCTGCGGCCTGCCTACTATCCATATACGGAGCCGTCGATGGACGTCGAGGTGAAATGGCATGACAGGTGGATGGAGCTCGGCGGCTCAGGGATTTTCCGACCCGAGGTCACCGAGCCGCTCGGCATCAAGGAGCCGGTGCTTGCATGGGGGCTCGGCCTGGAGCGGATCGCCATGGAGCTGTATGGCCTCGATGACATCCGGCAGCTCTACCTGAGCGACCTGGAATGGCTGCGCGGCGCCCCGCTGCTATAGGCTGTCGGGCAATGTCCGCAATAAATCCGTCCGGGTTATGATGCCCTGGAGCAGGTCGTTGGCATCGACGATGGGCAGACAGCCGACCGACTGGTCGAGCATGATCCGGGCTGCCTCCTCGATGGTCCGCTCCTCGCCGGCGACCAGCGCCGGGGCGCGCATCGCGTCCTCCACGTGCAGCTCGCGCAGCCGATGGTTTTGCTGGCCGAGCGGTACCGAGCGCTTGATGTCCGCCAGCGCGAACGCGATCTCCATGTCGGATATCATGCCCTGCGGGGCGCCGTCGACCGCGACGGGCAGCCGGGCGATGTCATGGTCGAGCAGCCGCCGACGTGCGTGGACGACCCGGTCGTCGGGTTTGACCGTGTGGACTGGGCTGGTCATGATGTCGGTGACCGGACGGGCGTCGTCGACCAGTGGCAGCAGGTCGGCCTTGGTGACCACGCCGATCAGTATCTCGTTTTCAAGGACGGGCAGCATGGTCAGGCCGGGCTCGCCGATCGTCTGGAGTATCTCCCGGATGTCCATCTGGGGGTAGACGGGCTCATAGTCGCGGTCCATGACCGTCGATGCGTGCATGTGAGAGGGCGGCACCTTCCGGTTTCGCACGCTGCCGAGCTCGTCCGCGATCTTGTTGTCGGTGACGATGCCGGCCAACTGGCCGTCGGCCATCGCCGGCACCTTGCTGATGTTGTGCTTGTCCATCAGGTCCATGACGTACTGCAGGTCATCGTTTTTGTTCACTGAAATAATATCCTGGGTCATTATGTCCATTATTTGCATTCTATCCTATCCCCTCGGTTACTGGTATGCATCCGCGCATGACTCACAAAACAGCCGCCCGTCGATCTCTACGAGGCGGTCGGACAGCATGCCGCATCCCTCGCATTTGCCGGGCAGCGATATCTCACGCGGCGCTGCCGCCTCCCCGCCCCCGGATATCGAGGTCATTTCTTTGGCCACGTCGAGTAAAAGCGGAGAAATCCTGAGCAGGTCGCGCTCGGTCACGATGCCGGCGAGCTTGCCGTCGGATACCACGGGAAGCCTCCGTATTTTTTTGTCGCTCATCATCCGTATCGCGTCTATCATCGTTTCATCCGGGGTGATGGTGACCGGTGGCTCGCTCATGATGTCGGCGACGGAGATGTCAGCGGCGTTTTTTCCCTCGGCGACGACCTTGCGGAGGATGTCGCTTTCGGTGGCGATGCCGACGGGAGCACCGTTTTCGACGACGATGATGCTGCCGACCCCTTCGCCCTTCATCTCACGTGCGGCGTCCATGACGCTGGCGTTCCGGCTGATGATGACCGGGTTGTCGTTCATGACGTCGCTGACAGCAGCTTCCGTCCGCATGCACAGATATAACGTCTCCGTCCATAAAATCTTTTTCCCGGGGCACCAGGATGGCAGATGCCGATGCGCTGCACGTGTACATGAAATTTTAAATATCGCTGTTCGATAGGAGGCTATGAAAAAAATACTGGCCGTTTTTATCGTTGCAGTGTTCCTGACCAGCCTCGCCGGATCCATCGGCGTCGACATGCCGGCGCCGGGCATCCAGCAGACATCACATGCATCATCCGAAATGGCGACCCGGTCAGCCACGTTCACATCGCCGGAGGTCGCCATGAGCGAGGGCTACGCCGTGGTCACCGTCCCCGGCTGCGCCATGACGACGTCCGAGAGTAAACCCATGCTGCCCGTCTGGCGGACAACGTTCGAGCTGCCCTATGGCTCCCGGGTCACCGCCGTCGACATGGAACATGATTGGGTGCGGGAAACACGGCTGCATCTGCCGGTCAGGCCGGCACGCCCCGCATCGACCCCGGACATGGAAACCGAAGTCGGGGAGCGCACGCCCGACCCGTCTGTGTATGAGAGCAGCTCGCTGTATCCCAAAAGCTGGTACACGTATGACGTCGCCTGCGGCCTCCATGACGGCGAACGGAAGACCATGGTCACGGTGTCCGTGTATCCCGTTCGTTATAGCCCCGACGGCAATCTGCTGCGCTCCTGCCGGCAGGTTGACGTCTCGGTCAGCTACCAGCCGCCGTCCGAGGCGCTGGTCGGGCAGGATGAACACGACCTGCTCGTGGTCTGCCCCCGGGCGTGGGAGGCATCGCTGGAGCGGCTGGCGGAGCACAAGGAAAGCCACGGCGTCGCCACCCAGGTGGTCTGCATGGAATGTATCAAGGCCGGCGAGTATTTCCCCGCCGAGGGCCGCGACGACGCGGAGACGCTCAAATATTTCATCAAAAACGCGGTGGGGGAATGGGGCGTCACTTATGTTTTGCTCGTCGGCGGCCGCATCCCCGGCATCCAGGAGCGATGGCATCTGCCCGTCCGCTACGTCCACGTGTACTGGGCGGATGAAACCCGCTATGCCAGCGACCTCTACTATGCGGACCTGTACAACGGCTCCGGCATGTTTTCCACATGGGACACCGACGGCAACGACGTGTTCTATGAATGGGGACAGTACGGCAGCCTCAAAGACCGGGCCGACCTTCTGCCCGATGTCCATCTGGGGCGATGGGCCTGCCGCACCAAAGCCGAGGTCGACATAATGGTCGACAAGACCATCGCCTACGAAAACAGCCAGGGCAGCCGGCGTATCTCCCTCATAGGCGGCGACAACTTCCCGCAGGGCGACGAAATAGAGGGAGAGGTCGTCTGCGACAAATCGCTCAGCTATCTCGACGGCTTCGAGGCATCACGGGTCTATGCAAGCGAGACAGATGTCACCGCGGCGGCGATACGTGAAACCCTGAACACCGGCGCCATGTTCCTGCACATGCACGGCCACGGCAGCCCCATGTCATGGAGCACCCACAAGCCCGGCAACTTCGACGAATGGGAAAAGGGTATCGACGTGCTCGACCTCCCGCTGCTGTTCAACGACGAATATACCATCGCGCTCATCGGCGGCTGCCACACCGCGATGTTCAACGTCAGCATGACCGTGCATCCCTGGACCGGCGGCGTTCCCTCCCCCGAGGGCACGAGCTGGTGGCTGGCCCGCAAGGTCGGCGGCGGCGGCATCGCATCGCTCGGCTACACCGCGTTTCCCGTGGCGACGCCCGGCGAGGAGGGCGACCTGGACGGCGACGGCGTCAACGAGCCGGACTGCGTCGAGTCGGGCTACGGCTACATGCAGCTCCAGGTGTTCGACGGCTACGGCCAGCACGACCTCGAGCATCTCGGGGCATGCTGGAGCCATGCCGTCACCAGCTACGCCACGCATTTCAAGGAGCCCGCCCAGCCATATCACCTGCACACCATCCAGTCCTTCGTCCTCCTCGGCGACCCGTCGCTCAAAATCGGGGGCTACTAGCCCGATGAGCACCTACGAACGCGAGCTCCGGGGCATCCTGTCCGCCGACGAGGCGACGCTGGAAACGGTTACCAGGAGCTGCAGCCCCCGGGAGCGGGAGGACTACTACCGCATCCTGGACGCACCGTTCATCGTCGTCAGAGCCGCCGGGTCATTAGGCATCGCCGACGTCGTCGCGGTCCGGGGCAGCATCTCCTTCCTCGTCGAAATAAAGACCCGGAAAAGCGACCGTATCCTGTTCAGCCGGAAAAAAGACAAGCTTCAGCGCAAGACGGAGCTGATGCGGGACACCTGCGAGCGATCCCGTGCGCTCCCCCTGTTCGCGTTCCGGCGGAAAAGCGTCCGGGGGGATGCATGGCGCATGTTCGCCCTGGATGTCACCGAGCTCGACGGCCGCAGCAGGTTGCTGCACAGCCGGCTACCGCTCATCGGCAAAACCAAGGCGGGCAACTATGACCTTCGATGGGACGAGGGCATGAAGCTGTCGTCGTTCATCGCCTACGTCGCATCGCTCATCGAGTAGAACCCAAACGTTAAATTACGGGGGGTATTATCCCTCTTGCATGGACGTTACGTTTCTTGGTGGTGCGCACGAGGTCGGCCGCGTTGGCCTGCTGGCGCAGCTCAACGGCAGCTCGCTCCTGTTCGACTATGGCATGACGCCCGGGAAGCCCCCGGAGTATCCGGAGCAGGCCCCGCCTGTCGACTGCCTGTTTTTGTCACATGGACATCTCGACCATTCGGGGATGGCACCCTGGCTGTCGGGACGATATCAGGCTCCCATTTTTTCGACGCCGGTCACCCAGGAGATTGCCCGTATTTTGTTCAGCGATTCCCTTAAAATCGCGCGGTACAACGGCTACCCGTTTCCCTTTGGTGACCGCGATGTCGAGGAGGCCGAACGGCATTTTCTGTCAGTGGCAGCCGACGAGCGGATAACAATCGGCGATACAGCCATTTCATGTCATCCGGCGGGCCACATCCCCGGCTCCCTGATGTTCAAGGAGGAAAGCAGCGACGTGCTCATCGCCTGCGACCTCAACACCATCGACAGCCAGCTGCTCAACGGCGCCGGGCCGGTGTCCTGCAGCACATTGTTCATGGAGGGCACCTATGCCGGCCAGAACCATCCGCCACGGGCTGATCTCGAGCGGCGGTTCCTGGACACGGTCGACGAGGTGGTCGCCCGGGGCGGCACCGCTATCATCCCGGCGTTTGCCGTGGGTCGAACCCAGGAGATCGCCATGCTGCTCAGCGATTCCGGCCACGAGGTATGGCTTGACGGGATGGGCAGCCGCATCGGCAAGATTTTCCTGCAGCATCCCGACTACCTGCGTGCCCCCCGTGAGCTGAAAAAGGCGATGGACAACGTCCATCTCGTGTACTCGAAAAAGGGCAAGCGGATGGCGATGGACGGCGATGTCATCATCACGACGAGCGGCATGATGAACGGCGGGCCGGTACTCGGCTACGCCGACAACATCCGGGATGACCCCAACTCGGCCATCATCATTACGGGCTACCAGGTGGAGGGCACCAACGGAGAGCGCCTGCTCGAGACGGGCGAGCTGTCCCTGCATGGCGTCACGCGGCCGGTCAACGCGGAGGTCGCGTTTTATGATTTTTCGGCGCATGCCGGGCATGACGAGCTCTGCGCGTTCGCCCGGGGCTGCCGTCCGGAGCGGGTGGTGTTGTTCCATTCCGACAGCCCGGAGCCGCTGGCGGCCGAGCTACGGGATTTCACCGAGGAGGTCATCATCCCCGAGAACGGCGACACGGTGTCGGTGTAGCGGTCAGCGCAGCGCCACGGCCCCTGCAAAACAAAAAAAAGAAAAGGTAGGGGAGGAAGGGGGGAGGACAAAAAATTAGCCAATTAGGTCTATGCCTAATTTATTTTTACCTCCCTCCCATCGCGGTATGTGTACATCCTCTTTGTGGGTCGACGTGTCGCCCGAGAGGATGTAGGGAGAGTTGACGCCGGTCATGATGGCCATGATCCGGCATTTTCCATGGTAGTCCTTGTTGATGCGGGCGCCCCAGATGACGTTGGCGTAGGGATCCATTTCTCCGGTGATGGTCGTGGCGACCTTGTCGGCGAAGTCGAGCGTCATGTCCGGCCCGCCGGTCATGTGTATCAGGCAGCCCTGGGCACCGGTGAAATCGACCTCGAGCAACGGATGGTTCATCGCTTCGACCGCCAGCGCGTCGGGTCCCTGGTTGATGCTTCCTTCGCCCCAGAGCATGGCGGCGACGTCGCCGCTGGACACGATGGTCTTGACGTCGGCGTAGTCGAGGTTGATGAGCGACGGCTGCAGGATGGTCTCCGAGATACCTTTGACTGTTTCCGATATCAGCTGGTCCATGACCGAGAATGCCTTGTCTATGGGCAGCGACGGGCAAAAGTTGAGCAGGCGGTTGTTGTCGAGGATGATGGTGGAGTCGCAGTTTTTACGCAGCTTCTCCAGTCCCCGCTCGGCGCGCAGCACCCGGCCGCGTTCCACCTTGAAGGGAATGGAGACCATGCCGGCGACGATGGCGCCCTTGCGTTTCGCCAGCTTTGCGACCTCGGGGGCGACGCCGGTCCCGGTCCCGCCGCCCATCCCGGCGGTGACGAACACGAGGTCGGGTTCCCCGAGTATTTGTTCCATTTCGCTGCGGGATTCATCGGCGCAGTTTTTCGCGACGTCAGGGTACCCGCCGGCACCGAGGCCCCGGGTGATGTTTTTCCCGATGAGCAGTTTTTTGTCCGCGTCGATGAGATCGAGGTCCTGCTTGTCGGTGTTGATGGCGATCGTCTCGGCGCCCTTGACGCCGATGCGGTTCAGGCGGTTGATAGTGTTGCCGCCTGCCCCTCCGCAGCCGACAACAACTATCTTGGCAACACCGAACTCGTCGCACTCGGCCTGTCTCACGTCGTCTTCTCCATACTGGATGGCGTCATCTATTAGTGATTTCATATATTGTTTCCTCCTTTCAGGATAGGCTGGTAGTTTTTTGATGGCTGGTAGTTGTTAGAGTGCATGCCCATCATACTCCCCCGATTTTTTCGTCGAGTTGGCTCGTGTACGCCTCCAACTCCTGGATTTTTTTGAGGGTTTCCGCTTTTTCGTAGACCCGCTCGGTGATCTCCTCGATGAGACGGGAGACAGCGGTGCGTATGGCTTCTGAACGGGAAGCGAACTCCCCGAGGCGTATGAACGTATCGATGGCCCGTATCTGGTGCACGGGCAGTCGGACAGTCACACGTTGCGTTTCCATTTTTTCTCCCCTCAGGCGTGGTGACAAAACGACATCATTGTGGCACCGTTTTGCCGACATACAGCAGCAATCAGATGCTATTGTGTGTCGTTTGTCAGACAAACTAATGCGATTGTCATTTATAATACTTTCTGTTTTTTTCACCCAACCACCCATAAAAACGGCCGCAGACCGCACGGCACACAGCACCGGCAGCCCGTCAGACAGCCGCAAACCCGCACCGGCTATAAAAACACTGTCATTTTTTCCGGCCACAAAGCCACCCCGGCACGGGAGAACAGAGAATTTATATAGCAACCAGGCGATGGCCACCCCGATGGCCACATACGAGCTCGTCGCATTCGACATGGACGGCGTCCTCGTCGACATGATAAGCTCCTGGCACCACGTCCACGAATGCCTCGGCACCGACAACACCGCCACCGCGGAGGCATACCGCAACGGCCATATCGACAGCCAGGAATTCATGGACCGCGACCTCGCACTCTGGCGCCAGCAGCACATAACACACGGCCACATCAGCCACATCTTCCACAACATCGACACCATACCCGGCGTCCACGAAACCATGGAGCAGCTCAGCAGCGCCGACATCACCACCGCCATCATCTCAGGCGGCCTCGACCTCCTGGCACAACGCATCGCCAAAACCGTCGGCATCGACCACGTCCTCGCAAACGGCATCAGCCCCGACATGCAGCGCGGCATCCTCCGCGTCCCACCAAAACAAAAAGACAACACACTCCAAAACCTCGCCAGCCGGCTCGCCATCGGCACGGACAGCATCGCATCGGTCGGCAACTCCAGATACGACGTGGCCATGTTCCGGGTCAGCGGGCTCGGCATCGCGTTCAACCCATGCGACGACGACGTCGTAAAGGCCGCCGACGTCACCATACAAGAGAAAGATTTAACACGCATCCTCGAATACATCCTCGGATGAACATCACGAGCCTCCTCACATTATTCATCGTGGGGCTGTTTTTCTACATCCTGTACATCATTTTTTACAGCGCATTCCGGGAGGTCGGCTTCACCCGCCTGGAAGCGGCGGTCATCGTCTTCGGCTCGCTGCTCGGCGGCGCCATCAACATAACCCTGTTCACCTACCAGAACTGGACCATCGCCATCAACGTCGGCGGCGCCGTCATCCCCATCCTGGTCAGCATCTATCTGCTCGCCACACAGCGATGCACATGGCGCGCCCTCATTGGCATCCTCATCGTCGCCTTCTTCACCTACAACGTCACCTCGGTGAGCAGCGCCGGCATCACCTCGCCGTTTCCCCTCTGGCTGATACCGCCCGCGGTAGCAAGCATCTTCTCTCTGCTGTCATGCTACAAGCGTCCAAAACATGCGGCGCCAGTCGCCTACATCTCCGGCACGCTGGGCGTCCTCGTCGGTGCCGACCTCTTCCATCTGCCCGATATCCTGGCGCTCCCCACAACCAACGAGGTAACGGCCTCCATCGGCGGCGCGGCCATCTTCGACATGGTGTTCCTCGCCGGCGTCATCGCCGTGCTCATCGACGGCCTGTTCGTCGGCCGCCGCCGGTAAGACGATGGCCGCCCTACGGAACGAATGGAGCAGAGACAGCACGAGCGAATCTTTATATGGATGGATTCCATTTATATCCATGGAGGTAAATATATGGCAAAAGTAGCACGGCAGATGGTGGAGGATGCCGGCGTCGACGTGGACGAGCTCGTCGAACTGCTGGTAAAAAACGCCGCTGCAGAGCTGACCACCTATTACTACTATACCCTGCTGCGTGCCAACCTGACAGGGCTGGACGGCGAAACCATCAAGGAAATCGCCGAAACAGCACGGCTGGAAGACCGGAATCATTTCGAGGCGCTGGTCCCACGCATCTATGAGCTCGGCGGCGAACTGCCCCGGGATATGAAAGACTTCCATGACGTCTCCGGCTGCCCGCCCGCCTATCTGCCCGACGACCTCGACGACGCGGAGGCACTGCTTGAGGTGCTTGTCGAGGCAGAACGATGCGCGGTCCGCCAGTACACCAACATTTGCAACATCACGGCGGGCAAGGACCACCGGACCTACGACCTGGCGCTGGCCATCCTGCACGAGGAGGTACAGCACGAGTCATGGTTCTCTGAGTTCCTCGGCGAGGGCCCCTCGGGTCATTTCCTGCGACGGGGCGACACGTCACCGTTCGTGTCAAAGTTCCTGCGCTGACCCGTGATGCGGATACAACGGTGATACCATCGCCGGCATCGTCGACATGCTCCAGACGCTCCACCCGGTAGCACAGGCGCTCGTCGCAACCTGCTTCACGTGGGGTGTCACCGCGCTCGGCGCCGCCACCGTGTTCGCAACCCGGGAGGTCAACCAGCGGCTGCTGGACACCATGCTCGGCTTCGCCGCCGGCGTGATGATCGCCGCCAGCTTTTGGTCACTGCTCGCCCCGTCCATAGAGATGGCGCGGGAACAACATCTCCCGGTGTGGCTGCCGGCAACCATCGGGTTTCTGCTCGGCGGCGCGTTCCTCAGGGGCATCGACAGCGTGCTCCCCCATCTCCACATCGGGTTTCTACAAAGCGAGGCAGAGGGCATCCAGACAGGCTGGCGGCGAAGTACCCTGCTGCTGCTCGCCATCACGCTCCACAACATCCCCGAAGGGCTGGCGGTCGGCGTGGCCTTTGGGGCAGCCGCCGCAGGACTGCCATCAGCCAGCCTGGCCGGAGCCACCGCGCTCGCCCTGGGCATCGGCATCCAGAACTTCCCCGAGGGGCTGGCCGTGTCCATGCCGCTGCGGGGCGGGGGCATGCCCCGCCTGAAAAGCTTCTGGTACGGCCAGCTGTCAGCCGTCGTGGAGCCAGTGTTCGCCGTTCTCGGCGCAGGAGCCGTGCTCATCTTCCGTCCCCTGCTCCCGTACGCGCTCGCATTCGCCGCCGGGGCCATGATATTCGTGGTCGTCGAAGAAGTGGTACCCGAATCACAGCGCGCCGGCAACACAGACCTAGCCACCATGGGCGCAATGCTTGGCTTCGCAGTCATGATGATGCTGGATGTCGCACTTGGATGAAATGACAGCCATGGATCCCACGACGTCATGACCAAGTTTCAGATGCACAAAAAGAGCACATTCTCCCGCATAGCCGGTCATGTCACACGGGACAGCAAACATCCCATCAACCAAGAAAACCATGGTATAAAAGCAAAGAATATCAACAGAATTTTATACCCCAGGTAGAATGTATGACATCATCCGGATTACCGGATGTGGCACAAAAAAAGAGGAAAACATGAATAACGAGAAACCAACCGGGGTCGAAATACTTTCCGTTCTGTACGGGCTGAAAGCACTCAGCTTCCTGGCCGTGGGCGTGATGCTTTTCGTAGATGTAGCGTTCATCGGCAACACAGTACTGGGCCATTCTGGCACGATGCTGGCTGCCGCCGGCGGCTTCATGATGCTGGTCGGCCTCGTCGACATCGCCGTCGCCTGGGGCCTGTGGACGCTGCAGAGCTGGGCTCGCACGGTAGCAATTATATTCGCCATTATCGGCCTCCTGGCATCACTGGGCGGAACCACGATATCGATAATCATACACTGGGCCATATCGCTCATCGTGCTGGTGTACCTGACCAGACCCGGCGTCAAAGCCGCGTTCCAGTAGCCAGCCCGCCCAACCAACAGCAGACAGACCCCATCACACCACTATAGGCCTTCCACACAGGGAACACTAACAGAACACTCTTTTCCTCCGAAGCAAAGCCACGGCAATGCAGACAGCGACAAGCAGCAAAACACATTTGAACCCGGGAACAGCATCATCTTGTTCCCGGTCGTTGTCAACGGTGAGCACAATGGACGAAATGTTTGAATATGCATCCCCGTCGGAGACGCGCACGGATATCGTGTATGCTCCATTTTCATATTCCGTCGTGTTCCATGTATAGCGCCATGATGTGGTCCCGGCAACGGGCGTCCATGCATGGATGTTTCCGTCGTGCTCTATCTGTATCTCCGGAGCTTGCAGTTTCTCGTTGCCATCTGGATCAGTCACCGTTCCGGTGAAAACAATGGTTCCGTTGACCCGTGCTCCATCCCGGGGCGACGTTATCCCGACCGACGGCGGACGATTGTTGGACACCGTCACCGGGATGGATACAACATCTGAGTAATCCTTGCCGTCATTGCTCCGCACCCGAATCGTATGATTGCCGTTTTCCACAGCGGCAGTATCCCAGCGATATGTCCATGACCCCGTTCCGTCTGCCACATCCCATGAACCGTCATCGACCCGGACCTCCACGGTCTGCACCGAGCCATTGTCATCCCCGGCTGAGCCTTCGACCACGACGACGCCGGAGACACTGCTGTCATTGGCAGGCGCAGTAACTGATACAGTGGGAGGACGGTTGAGGAAGGTAAAGAAGGCAGTAACACTCTTATCCTTTATCATTGTCACTTCAACGGAAGTGCTGGTACCGCTGGAGTCTCCGCCCCAATGGTCGAACATGTACCCTGGCGACGGACTGGCCGTTACTGCAATCACTGTGCCTGTATCGTAGCTTCCACCCGAGGGGCTCAAACTGACAGAGCCAGCACCCGGGGGATCAACTGACGTGGCGAGTGTAAATGCATGATGACCAATGTTTACCGTGTGGCTATTGGCGTTGCCCGTCCCGTCATCGTCGATGACTGTAAGGATGACCCGATATGCGCCAGCTTCACTGTAACGATGTACAATCTTTTGACCTGAGCACGTGGTCCCGTCACCCAGATTCCATGTCCAGTTCACGATGGAACCATCTTCATCGCTCGATGTGCTGTTGAAATAGACAGCATCGGTAGCACCAGGACTCACCGGCTCAAACATAAAGCCCGCCGACGGAGCAACATTGCTCACCGTAA
>CAZESS010000023.1:0-27253 GCA_964514975.1 uncultured Thermoplasmatales archaeon
CTGGCTTTTCACCGAGGTCACATAGCTCCGCCCATCAACATCACGCAAATCATACGAGCCCGGCAGCCCCGCACCCATGGTGCCGCTCTGCCGGGTGTCAGCGCTGCCCGTAACGGCAAACCATGGCCCCGCCGCCAGCGCCGCCACCACACATATCGCTACAAGAACATTGACGCGTCGGAACATATATCAGCTAAAAGCCGGCACTATAAAAGCGTTGGCGTCTGCTCTCATGATGACTCCATCTCCATGCATGACCCATGCCATGAGCATGCACCATTCTTGGCGTCCTACAGCAGCTTCAGGTAGCGTAGCGACACACGGGCGGTGTTGCCCGCATAGTCATGGGCGACCACCACGAGCTCATGCCTGGCTGGCACAGCGGAAACGGGCAGCGCCACCGAGCCGTTGCCATAGCTAAAGCCGGCAGCGGTACCGTCGACATAAAAGCGAAGGCACTGCACCGCATAGTCATCGCTCGCCGTTGCGACGGCGTCCAACGACCCAAGGATGATTGTCGATCCGGAGGGCATGAGCTCCCTGCCGAACAGATACAGCTGGTCCTCCACCGGCTGCACGAGCCGCACGGATGGCGCCGTGTTGTCCGGAGCATCGGCCGATTCGCCCAATGGCACCACGTACAGCGGCAGATATCCCGTGTCGAGCGACAGCGCAGCGCGCATCCTCCCGGCGTCAAGCGCCCCGATGAGAGTGCCGGACAGGTTCCACGCCGTCGCCTCCAGCAGCGCGGTGTAGCCAGCGGCGGCTGCCTCATAATGCCAGGGCCAGGGATACCGCATGTCGACCATGCTCGTGTTGAGCACGGGCACGATGACCAGCGGCGCCGAGGAGACAAAAAAACGCGAGGCTGCAGCAATGGCATCGCGGCGGTCCTCGCTTGCATGCACCGCCATGGCATGCTCGTCGGGCAGATATTCATAGACGCCGGTGGCGTTGCAGCACAGGATGCGCAGCGGATACGTCCCATGGGAGCTGGGCACCGTCCGATGCCGCCGGTCGTTGATTTTGTCGACATAGTAGGAGCTGCCATAGGACGACCAGACAAGCTGGGTCTGCTCCCGCCGGGACAGCGAGCCCTGCCAGGCAATCGCCTCGGCACGCCCGCCGATGGCCGCTGACAGCGACGTCGACGAGTTCACCGGAACGGGCAGACTCGATGCAAGCGGCTCGTAGGAAAACCGGTATGCCTCAGCAGGATAGCCGAGCGGCATGATGACCATGGGCTCCTCATACGGGGGCAGCCCGATGAGGCTGAGCTGGGCGACCTCGCTCGCCGTGGTGACCGTTCCCAGGCCGAGCGCGTTGGCAGCATAGTAGACGTTTTGCCCAATCTGTCCGATGTTCGCCCCGGCCACGTTTTCGCTCGTGCAGCGCTGCCGGTCCCAGACGATGCCGAGCTTGACAGCGGCGGTGTCATACTGTCCCACCCCCCGGTAATCGCCCTGCCGATACATAACCAGCGAATGGTTGCCCGGGTCATACCGGTAGACACCGTTTTCCATGAGCACATAGATGTGCAGGCCATAGGTCGCCGCGACGGGATGGATGCTCCGCTGCCCATCGCCGCCGTAGGCATGCCAGAGCACCGTCGACAGCGCCTGCATGCTCACCTGCTCGTCGGTGAACGCCCGGACAGACATCCGCCGGCAGATGGCCTCCTCGAGCGGCATGTCAATCTCCTGCGGCGCCGGCAAATCCTTGTTCTCATCGTGACGCCCGGCGCTGCCATGGGGTGCATGCAGCGCCGGTAGCAGCAGCAGGCAGACCATGACCACGGCCGCGACGCGTATCGCTGTGTTTCCCATGGTTCCCACATTTATATCGTCTGCCGGTTTAAAGGTGTTTGTCACTCTGGGGGAACCCAAAACGTTTTTAGCCATGCGGCGTGTTCACTTCTCCGATGAACTACGCCCTTCTTCTGCTGACGGCGCTGGTCGCCTTCGCCTACGGCATGCTGTTCGCGCTGTGGCTCATTTTCGCCCGGACGGCCAGCAGGGTGGCCAGCCTGCTCGAGGAATACACGGGCCGGTGTCTCAGCCTGGAGGAGGTCTACCAGACGCTGAAAACGATCCTTGACAAGGCATATGCCGAGCTGGAAGCGGAGAACCATGAGGATACCGAGGCTGGTGACTGAGGCATACGACCAGGTGCACCGCATCTGGCACAACCTGGGCTACCTGTACAAGTTCCTCGTTTTTATTATCCCGTGGCTCACCGTCGCCCTCTACTTTGCCCTTGTCCTCGAGATACTGCCATCGGCGGAGGCACAAAAATATGGGGTCTCCGCCGTTGCCTATCTCTTCCCGCCGTTCGGCAAGGAAAGCATCATCCCCTACATGCTCTCATCCGGCGAAGGGCTGTCGCTGCCGGGCTGGCTCTCATGGGCGGGCGGCAACGTCGTCGGGCCGAAACTGCCGGCATGGAGCGTCTGGAGCATGATCGTCGTCATGGACGTCATCAGCGCCACCATCCTCGCCTACAGCTGGTGGTTCGCCGAGTTCGTCATCACGCGCGTCGGGCTGCTCCGCCGGGCCTACCGGGCGCTGCAACGCCGGGCGGAAAAATACCGGAAAAAGCGCCTGCTCACGTTCAGCCTCCTCATCTTCATGATGATCCCCTTCCAGGGAACCGGGGGCATCAGCACCACCATCATCGCCCGGCTGCTCGGGGTCAGCGCCAAGCGGACCATCTCCATCGTCTTCGCTGGCTCCCTGATAACCACGACGCTCTGGATTCTCTGGTGGCTGGGATTCCTGAACTTTCTCACCGGGCTTGTATAACATTTTTATACGGCCCGGGCATTGCCGTCCATGCAGATACTTGTCACCGGCGGCGCCGGGTTCATCGGCAGCCATCTGATAGACACGCTGCTCGAGCAGGGCCACGATGTCGTCACCATCGACAATTTTTCGTCGGGGCGCCGGGAGTTCATCGAGCACAACCTGGAGAGGGGCCTGCGCCTCGTCGAGGGCGACATGCTCAACCCCAACCATGTCCGCAAGGCGGTCAAGGGCACCGACCTCGTCTACCATCTCGCGGCCAACCCGGATGTCAGACGTGGGGCAGAGGACACCTACGTCCACCTCGAGCAAAACATCCTCGCGACCTACCATCTCCTGGAGGAAATGCGGAAGCAGGGCATCGACCAGCTTGGCTTTACCTCCTCATCCACCGTCTACGGCGAGGCGGACGAGATACCGACACCGGAGAGCTACGGCCCCCTCGTCCCCATCTCGCTCTATGGCGCTTCCAAGCTCGCCGCTGAGTCGCTCATCGACTCATACTGCTACACGTTCGACATGCAGGCCACGCTCTACCGTTTCGCCAACGTCGTCGGGCCGCGGAGCACCCACGGTGTCACCTATGACTTCATCCGGAAACTGCAGCGCAATCCCGACGTGCTGGAAATCCTGGGGGACGGAAGCCAGAAAAAATCATATCTCTACATCGACGACTGCATCAAGGCGATGCTGCACGGCATAGAACACGGCAGCGGCCGCGTGAACATTCTCAACATCGGCTCTGAGGACTGGATAGACGTCCGGGGCATCGCCGACATCGTCTCCGACGAAATGGGGCTCTCGCCCGACTACGAGTTCACCGGCGGCGTCGACGGCGGCCGGGGCTGGAAGGGCGACGTCAAGGTCATGCGGCTGGCCATCGACCGGCTCAAAAAATGGGGCTGGCAGCCGGAGCATGACAGCGCCGATGCGATCCGGATGACGGCCCGCTGGCTTATCGAGAACCTGTGAACTGCTTCGCCACGAGATAGATTTCGGAGCTGCTTTTCCGTGACGCCTTCGGCGTGAACGGCTTGACCATGTTGAACACCTGGCGTACATCCTCGCGGAAGTCCTCGTAGTCCTCGCCCATGAACACCTTGCAGACAAAGTTTCCATTGGGGCGGAGCATCTCCCGGGCGACCTTGAACGCGTTGGAGGCCAGCCAGACGCTCCGCGCCTGGTCCATCGTGTAGTTGCCCGTCAGGTCGGGTGACATGTCGGATATGACCACATCGGCCTCGTCGACGTGCCGTCTGAGCCGCTTGAGGGTTTCCTCCTCCGTCATGTCTCCCTGGATGAAGGTCACGCCGTCTATGGGCTGCATCTGCTGCAGGTCGACCGCGATGACCCTGTCGGCGAGCTCGCCGGCGGCCTGGCTCCATCCACCCGGCGCGGCGCCAAGGTCGATGACCATGTCGCCCGGGGAGATAACCTGGTATTTTTTTTGTATCTGGAGGAGCTTGTAGGCCGAGCGGGCGCGGTAGCCCTGCCGCTTTGCTTTTTTGTAGTAGTGCTCGTTTTTGCGCTCGCGGTACCAGCGGGTGGGCATTAGAGGACGATGTCCAGGTCGAGCTTTTCAGCCAGTTCCTTGTAGCGGTTTCGGATAGTGACCTCGGTGACCCCCGCTACATCTGCAACCTCGCGCTGGGTTTTCCGCTCGCCGCACAAAATGGATGCGATGTATATCGCCGCGGCTGATACACCGGTGGGGCCGCGCCCGGAGGTGAGCTCCTTGTTTTCGGCCTGCTGGAGGATTTCCATGGCCTTGGTCTTGATGTCCTCGCTCAGCGAGAGCTTGCTGCAGAACCTTGCCGTGTAGTCCTGCGGCGACGTCGGCATGAGCTTGAGCTTGAGCTCGCGGGCGATGAAGCGGTAGGTGCGGCCGATTTCCTTGCGGTCGACCCTGGATGAGCCGGCGATCTCGTCGAGCGTTCGGGGGACGCCGCACTGGCGACAGGCCGCATAGATCGCCGCAGCCGTCACACCTTCGATGGAGCGACCCCGGATCAGGTTTTTCTCGACCGCGCGCCGGTAGACCATCGCCGCTGCTTCTCTCACGTTGCGGGAGAGACCCATGTCGGATGAGATGCGGTCGAGCTCTGACAGTGCCGAGGCAAGGTTGCGCTCGGATGCGCTGCCAACCCGGATGCGGCGCTGCCATTTGCGCAGCCGGTAGAGCTGGGCGCGGTTGCGGGTGGGGATTGATTTGCCGTAGCTGTCCTTGTTTTTCCAGCCGATCATGGTGGAGAGGCCCTTGTCGTGGACCGCGTAGTTCATGGGTGCGCCGGTTCGCGCTCGCTTTTCGCGCTGTTCGGGGTCGAAGGCGCGCCATTCGGGTCCCGGGTCGATGTAGGAGTCATCGATAACGAGTCCGCAGTCCTTGCAGACAAGTTCTCCTCTCCGGTAGTCCTGCACCAGCCGTGTTGAGTCGCATTCCGGGCATTGTTCTATCTCGTCTATCTCGACTTTTTTATTACGTGACATGGTATCCCCAAAGTTTTTAAACGTTTTGCCTCTCGAATAGCGAGGTTATATATAAGTATTTCGTCGCCTATATTAAGGAGAAGGCCCAATATCATGCGCATTGATTACACGCCTATCGCCGGCGTTCGTCGAGATGGAACACGTATCGGGTCGGCACCCGCTGCCGCACCCCGCCCCTGTATGAGCAGGTCTCGCACGTGTAGCCCACGGTCACCTCCTCGCCCCACAGCGACCGGTTTTTCACCCGGCTGAGGTCGCCGCCGCAGACGGGGCATGCCCGCGCTTTTTTTCCGCCCTCCCGGGAATGCACGTCGACGCGGGCGAAGTTCGCCCGGGCGGCCAGCATGCGAACGCGTTCCTCGCTGACCGTGTAGCCGTCATCCCACGCCCTGAGCTCCCGCAGCACCTCCTCCCGGAGCCTCCGCTGCGTGTCAACGGTTCCATGTTCCCGGAGGACCTTGTAAATCGCGACGACGACTTCCTCGCTACTCGGCAGGCGATAGGACATCTCCTTAAAAACGGCAACGGCCATATAAATGTTGACGGCACCTCGCCACGCTCACATCACCAGCGGCACAAAAAATTCGTCGGCGCATCCGGTGCGTCCTCACCCCTATCACTCCACGTCAAATCGACCATTTCATACACGCCCCTGCAGCTAGGAGGACTGCATCGCCATCGCACGCCCGATGATACGGTCGCAGATAGCCGTCAGCCAGCCAAGCGACCCGTCATCCCACATCGACACGGGCAGCCGCGGGGACACGTCCCGCAGCTCCTCTACCTCCCGGAGATGCCGGTACAGGGTGCTCCGGTTCAGGTCGTACAGCGCCGCGAAATCCTTTTTGGACAGCTCCACCTCGCTCCCCCGATGGCCGGTGGCGACAGCCCCACAGGCCAGGTAGAGCGCCGCGATGCCGAGCCCCTTGCGGCTGTGTTTCTGGCCGGCATATTGCCGCTCAATGGCCTCCATCACCGGGATGCAGACCGCGAACGTCTCCCGCAACACCTGCTCGCGGAACGCTGCATGGTCGAGGTCGTGCAGGCCGGCCCGCCGCCGGAGATCCCGGAGCCGCTCGTCGTCGAACACGTCCGGGAACCGCCGGTCAATTCCAACGACATCGGGCATGGCAACCTCCGTCATATCCGACATTTTTTTCGCCTCATCAAAAATCTTGGTCCAGCTGTCAAACACCAGCCGCCAGTTATCCCGGTCCCGGTAAAACAACCGCAAAAGGTCATCCTTCCGCTCCGCCATGAGACACAGCGCGGTAATCCCCTCCTTGTAGCGGCTGCGCAGCCGCTGAAGCAGCCCCTTCCGGTACAGCAGCGCCAGCTTCCCGAGCACCTTCTGCTCGATGCGTTCACCCTCCGTCTCCACCTCGCGCCACACCACGCCCTCCACATAGCGGACCTTCCTGTTCAGCAGGATGTCGTCGCCCTCAACCAGGTCCATCGGCTCAGGGGACTGCAGCCGCATCGGCTGCTTCTGCACGCCCTCGGGAAGCCCGAGCAGCCGGAGCGTCCACCGGACGGTTTCCTCGACAACCTGCCGCATCGTAAAGGGGAGCTCTCCGTTGTCCTTGAAGCAGCGCCGGAAATGGTCGATGTGGCGGGCGACCTCGAACGATGGCTTCCCCCGGGATTCGAGCAACTCCCGCAGTACCTCCTCGTGTTGATAGATGCTGCCGCCGGCAGATCGTGGCATACGGCTATAGAAACCCGGGTCGGCTACATAAAACCAGCGGCGCCATGTTTTTAAACAGGGTGCTGGAGGCACGTCATGGAGTAGCGGCATGCATGCTTCCCGGACTGTTCATTAGCCTGTTCATTAGCCAGATGTTATATCCTGAGCACGAAGGCCTGTATCTCCCGCTCGGCGGTGTTCCCGGCGTTGTTGTAGGCGACGATGCGGAGGGTTTTTCTGAAAAACGCCCGGTCGTCCCACAGCCAGGTGTAGGGCGCCTGGGCGCTCGTGTTCTGCAGCTCGCCGTCGACGTAGAACTCCACCTGGTCCATGCCCGAGACGTTATCCGTCGCGTTCACCTCGACCTGGATGTCCCCTATGATGGCGGTGGTGCCGGACACCGTGCTGATGGTATCCCGCCCCCACATATAGAGACGACCCTCCACGGGCCTGAAAACGGTGAGCGATGGCTTGCGCTTGTCGATGTTCACGGCCACCGATTGCTCGGCCTCCTCATTTCCGGCGTTGTCAACCGCGTAAAAGGAAACATTGTGTTCGCCGTTTTCGGTCAGCGTGAACGGATCGGTGTAGGTGTTCCATGTCCCGTTGTCGACCCGGTAGCTGATTCCGGATACGCCCGAGGTGGCATCGGTCGCGTTCAGGGTGACGGTCACGTTGCTGCCATACCAGTCCCCGTTTTCCTCGCCGTCAAGGTCAACCGTGGTGGAAGGCGGGGTGTTATCAACGATGAAGGTGGAGCTGGAGACGTCCTGCGCCGTGTTCCCCGCATCGTCAACCGCTGTTACGCTCGCCTGGTAGCCGGCCCCGTCTGCAACGCCGGTCGTATCCCAGGAGATCTGGTCGGTATGGGCATCCGGGATGGAATCGATGGTCTGCCATGCTCCGTTGTTCCGGTAGCTCGCCTCGATGTCCGGGTAGTCGTCGCCGTTGTCGCTCACGCTCCATTCGACGTCGACGGTCCCCGAAAGGTACTCGCCGCCGTCCGGGTACAGGAGGCTCACATGGGGTGCCGTCCCGTCGACGAACAGACTGTACTCCTGTGTTTGACCGCTGTTGCCCACGGTGTCCTCGGCCTCGATGTGAAACGTCAGCATCCCCTCGTCGAAGGGACCGATGGTGGCCGCATAGCTGCCCGACGAGCCGGACATTGATGCCGGCGGGTAACAGCTCCCGTCATAGCAGTAGATAAGGTTTACCTCGGCGACCCCGCTGTCGTCGGTGACAGTCGCCGAGACGGTGATGGTGTCGCTTTCATCCGGATGCTCGGGCTGCCAGTCCACGTTGCTGATAGACGGCGGCTCGGTGTCATCCATGCCGTGCGTAGCGAGCGGAAATGCAGCTAGGCAGATGACGGCAATGGCCACACCTGCGGCCAGCTTTTTCTTGAACATACATCCGTAATATACACCACTTATTAAGTTTAACCATCGTTAAAGTTATTAACGTATGCGGGATACATTGTTCGGTGAACACATGAACAAAACTGTTGTCTCTGTTCTGGCATTAATACTGCTGGTTTTTTCAACCGCTCTGTTTTTTTCAACGGATGCTGACAGTGCTGGCGAAGAAGCCACTAAAGAAACGAGGTCTACCCATACGGTGATGGTGGAGGTGGGAACGGCGACATGGTGCCCCAGCTGTCCTGCTGCCAACACGGCATGGCACAACATCTACAGCGGTGGCAGCTATGATTTCGAATACTGCGAAATGGTGACGGACATGAACTCCGTGGCCGATGCACGCATGGACGAGTACAACATATACTGGGTTCCCACGTCGTACTATGACGGAGGATATGACGTCGTCACCGGTAGCTCCGGATTGGAATCCGGCCTTTCCGCCGCCGAGCAGCGGACCGTCTACGACATCGACGCCGCCATCACAAGCTGCACATGGCTGGGTAACGCATCCATCGGCATCGACGTCAGCGTGACAAACAACGAAGCCACGACCTACCACGGGTCGATAAAGGTCTACACCATTGAACTGGTGTCTTCCATGTGGAATGATTACAATGGGAACCCCTACTACCATGCCTTCCTTGACTTCCCCATAGAGCAAACCGTGTCTATCCCCCCGGGGGACACATATGCCACCGACACCGTCTGGGACGGGGCCGCAGCGGGCTACCCAGGGATAACCATCGATAACACGCAGGTCACCCTCGCCGTGTTCAACGACACCGTCCACACCGGCTATTCGGACCCACCGAGTGGCGCACCATTCAACGCATACTACGTTGACGAGACAACAGCGGCAATGCCCGGCAACGTATCCGACAGCACCCCGCCGAACATCGGCCTCATCACGGCGACGCCGCCCCAGCAGGACATGTACGGACATGTGAACCTTACCGTGAACGTCACCGACAACGCCGGCGTCGACGTGGTGAAAGCAATCATCAATTACCCGGATGGCTCGTCGGTGAACGAGACCATGACGCAGGTCGCCGGAACCGACACCTACTCCTACAACACGACCTACGACCTGCCGGGCAGCTACCTGGTCCAGATATGGACGCAAGACGTCAACGGCAACACCAACACATCCTGCTGCCCATTCTATTTCACCATCACCGACATCATCCTCCCGCAAATCCCGGATGTGACCGCGACCCCAGCATCGCAGTATGCAGGCGAACACGTGAACATCACCGCGCAGGCCACCGACAACGTCGGCATATCGACGGTAGCCGTCAACGTCACCGCTCCCGGCGGCAGCCATACCAACGCCACCATGACACGGATAAGCGGCACCGACACCTACTACTACAACGCCACCTATTTCGCCCCCGGGGCGTATAGTTTCACGGTCTGGTGCGACGACTGGGAGGGCAACAGCAACATGTCAGGCCCCAACAGCTTCACTATCATGGACGCCACGGTGGACCTGTCCTTTTCCACGGGCTGGAACCTGATGACGGTGCCCGTCGCCAATGGTTACAACGCGAGCTCGCTTGGCGCGGCAATCCCGGGCTGTAACATTGTGGCCTACTGGAACGCCTCCGCTGGGATGTTCCAGTCCTATGTGGTTGGCATAACACCGGGCTCGGGCTTCGCTATCGAGGACGGCGTCGGCTACTTCGTATATGTGAACACGTCCGATACGTTTTCGGTGACCGGCGCGCCACTGTCAAGCGTTGCGGTTGACCTGTTTACGGGATGGAACACGATCGGCTGGTATGACGCCAACGTGACGAGTGCGAGCTCGCTCGCCCCGTCGGTGCCCTATTGCAGCATCGCGGCCTACTGGAACGCGTCGAGCGGCACGTTTGAGTCGTACACGGTCGGAGTGACGCCGCCACCCGGGTTTACCATTACCAGGGGTATGGGCGTGTTCGTCTATGTCACCACATCGGGCACCTGGAACGGGCAGGGCTGAACGGGCGCCGCCATATCTGCGCCGTTTTCAATTCGGTAGGGCGAAGCAGGATAGCATTGCCAGGTAGATGGTATCCGGTCAGCCAAACGGGGTGTGAAGCCTCTGGGGGGGGGGTTTCCAAACCTTTTTGTAGCGACAGCCAATCCAGAGATGTGTGGTCACAACTGCTGCAGGCACTCTTCCTTTTGCTGCTGCCACTGGTTTTGCTGGCTGCGCTGCTCGCCGCATATGTCACCCATCGGGGCATGTTCCGTGCCATCGGGCTGTCACGCCAGGAAATAGGCCTCATCGCCATCGGTCCGTTCGCGGCGATGCTGTTCGACATCCCCGTGTTCATCTACCAGGACTATTTTTTGGCGTTCAACGTCGGCGGCGCCCTGGTCCCCATCGCGCTCTCCGTCCATCTGGCCCGCAAACATGACGTCGGTGTCCTTCGCCTCGCTCTCGGCACCGCGGTCGTCGCTGTCGCCTCGTTCATGGTCACCCGGGTGACCGACATGGGCGTCGTGGCGTCGTTTCCCTTTTATCTGCTCCCGTCGATCCTGGCTGCGCTGCTCGCGTTGCTCCTGGCGTCCCGCCGCTCGGTTGCGGCGCCGGGTTATGCCTATGCCATTGCCACCCTGGGTGTGGTCATCGGCGCTGATTTTTTTCATTTCCCCGAGATTTTCAGCGAGCCGTTCATGGGCTCGGTCGGCGGCGCCGGGCTGTATGACATGGTGTACATCGTCGGGTTGCTGGCGCTCTGCCTGGTGCTGCCGTTCATGCACCGGGCTGTCAAACAGCGCTCCTTTCGCAGCCGTGACCCGCATCTGCTGCTGAGACGGGCGCGCCGCACGTCGGACTGGAAGCTCTCGCGCACCCTCATCGTCCGGGCGGTGCGGGAAAAGCTCGCCCGTCTTGGCTTTACAGGTGACGCTCGGGCGCTCCGGCGGCTGCTCGGCAGCGCCGCCGCCCGTGATTTCACGGTGCTGCAAACCCATGCGCTGCGGGATGTCGGGGACATCAGGGCGGCCTGGACGACCGGTCGGTTGCTGCTCGGCTCGCTGGACACGGTGGAGCGCCGCCGCTATGCCTCGGCGCTGGCCCGCGCTGCCGCGTTTTGTGTCGATGCCGTCATCCTGGGGGTTTTGTCGCTGCTGCCGGCGCTGCTGTCGAGCTTTGGCATGCTGCGGATGTTTTTCGTGTTCTTTTTTTCGCTGCAGTTGCTCTATTTCACGGGCCTGGAATGGCTGATGGGTATCACGGTCGGCAAGGGTCTGCTCGGGCTCATGGTGACCGATGAGCGCGGCGGCGGCCTGGATTTCATGACCGCGTTCACCCGGAACATCATCCGGTTTTTCGACATGCTGCTGCTCGGCTACCTGGTCAGCCTTGTGATGATCGGGTTTTCGGGAAAAAAGCAGCGGCTCGGCGACATCGTTGCCGGTACAGTGGTGATGAAAAACAGATAGAACGGGGGAAAAGGGCAGGTCGTGCCTGCGTGTGTGGGGCATGCGCCCCTGCTGGCCGAAAACGGATGTCGATTACTCTATTATTTCGACGTGCACTGCTTTCGGTCCACGTGCTTCCTCTTTCATGTCGAACTTGACCTTTGTACCTTCGGTTAGCTGCGCGCCCGACTGGACGTCGGACTCGTGTACGAAAACGTCTTCCTGTAGTTCATCTGTCTCTATGAATCCATAGGACATCATCCATTTCTTTACTGTTCCTTCCATAGTAGGTTGTCTCCTGCCCGCATACCTCACACCCCTATATATAGTTTGCGGATACCCGCATTTCAGGAGGGGCCAACCCCGTGGCAGGGAGGGAGCATGGCTGGTAGTCTGCATGTCCATGGGAAAAACTATGTATCTCGGCGATATACATGGATATGGACTGGATGGTCATGGGCGAAGCAATCTGGCTGATTCTGCCCGCCTATCTGGCCAACGCATCGGCGGTTGTGCTGGGCGGCGGCCGCCCCGTGGACGGCGGCCGGATGTGGCACGGTGCCCGCCTGCTCGGCGACGGAAAAACCTGGCGTGGGCTGCTCGCCGGTGTCGCCGTCGGCGTGCTCGCCGGCGTCATCATGAGCATCGCCGTTCCAGATACGTATGGTGACGGCGTGGCCGCCATCCCGGTCCTCGTGGCGCTGCCGCTGGGTGCGCTCTCCGGCGACATGACCGAGAGCTTTCTGAAACGCCGACGCGGCAAAAAAAGCGGTGAAAGCTGGCCCATTGCCGACCAGATGGATTTTTTGCTCGGCGCGCTGCTGCTGTCCTATCTGGTCAGCGCGCTGTTCGACGGCAGCGCATCCGACAACTGGTTTCTCCGGCATTTCGGCCCCTGGCATGTCGGGTTTCTCCTGGTGTTCACCCCGCTTGTGCATTATCTCGCGAACGTGACCGGCTACCTGGCCGGATTGAAAAAGGTTCCCTGGTGATATGATGGCTGAGAAAAAAGAGGAAATAAACGAGGAGCTCCGCCAGTGGCTGGAGGAGCACGGCAACGAGATATCCGACGTTGAGGAGGCCGAGGAGCGCTATGCTGCCGATGTCTCCGGTCGCTGCGCGATTTGCAAGGCGCGCCCGGCGAAATACCGCTGCGTCAGGTGTGGCAGAGCGATCTGCCCCTCCTGTTTTCTGGTGCTGTATGGCCTGTGCCGGGACTGCGCGTCTCCGGAGGCGCGGAAGCTGAAAAACGGCGAGAAGGACTACGGCGTTGATATCATAAAGTAGCCGGGGATACCAATAACATTTTATGGCCAGGTGATGATACAGATGCATGAGATCGCCCCTGCATGAACTACATGAGGAACTGGATGCGACGTTCACCGAGTTTGAGGGCCACACGATGCCGCTGCAGTACAGCTCGATACGGGATGAACATCTCGCCGTGCGGCACCATGTCGGCGTGTTCGACGTGTCGCACATGGGCAACCTCTACCTGCGGGGCGCCGATGCCGCGTCGCTGGTCAGCCGGCTGACGACCTGCAACCCCGACAAAATCAAGGTGGGCATGGGGTTTTACACAGCCATCCTGCGCGAGGACGGCACCATCATCGACGACGAGGTGTTCCTGCACACCGGCAGCGACGAATACCTGTTCGTGCCCAACGCTGGCCGGCATGACACGGTCGCGACATGGTTCGCCCGGCAGGCCGAGGACATGGATGTCGAGATGGAAAACCGGAGCAGCCAGGACGTCATCCTTGCGGTGCAGGGCCCATCGTCGCCAGAAGTGCTCGGCCAGGTTGTCGACGCGCCGCTCGACGACCTCAAGCTGTTCGCCTGCACCGGGGTGGACCGGGGCGACCGATGCATCCTCTCCCGGACAGGGTACACCGGCGAGCGGGGATACGAGCTGTATGTAACGCCCGGCGCCGCGGGCCGGGAACTGTTCACCGAGCTGCTCGAAGCCGGCGAGCCATATGACATCAGGCCGGTGGGGCTGGGCGCCCGCGACACCCTGCGCCTCGAAAAGGGCTTCGCGCTGGCGGGCAACGAGTTCGCCGGCGGGCGCACCCCGGTCGAGGCGGGTATGGGCTGGGCGATACACTGGGACCATGACTTCACCGGGCGGGACGTGCTGGAAAAGCAAAAAGCCGGCGAGCATGACCGGCTCATGTTTCTCCGCTGCACCGGGCGCGGCGTCCCCCGGCACGGCCACCGGGTCGAGCTGGACGGCGAGCCGGTAGGCATTGTTACCTCTGGCACATTTTCACCCTGCCTTAAAACAGGTATCGCGATGGCCTACATCTCGCCCGGATTCCAGGACGCCGACATGTATGACGTGGTGGCCAACGACCGTCGCATCCCGGCCAGGTCGGTGAAGCCGCCGTTCGTCGAAAAGGGAGACTGTTAGCGACATGAAAACCCAGTTTGTTGCAGATCTCGCCGAGGGCGACCGGGTGAACAGCACCTTTGCGGTCAAGTTCACGAAGCCGCCGAAGGAGTACAAAAACGTGGGCAAGGACGGCGCATGGTTCGAGCTCCGGCTGTCCGACAAAACAGGCGAGATATCCGCGAAGTACTGGGGCGACGACGCCGGTTACACCCGCCAGTTGTTCAGGAGCGTCGAAAAAGGCGACGTGGTGTTCATCCGGGGCCGGGTTGTCACCTACCGGGACAAGCGGGAGATCACCATCGAGCGGGATGGCATCCGAACATGCCGGGCCGGGGAATACGACCCCATGGATTTCGTCGAGGTCGGCGAGCATGATACTGAACAGCTGATGGCGGAGCTTATGTCGCTGATGGAAAACGTGGAGCCGCCCTATGACGCGATCCTGGACGCGTTTTTCCATGACAAGGCGTTCGTCGAGGCGTTCACGGCGGCGCCGGCGGCGATGCACCGGCATCAGAACTACATCGGCGGTCTGCTCGTGCACACGCTGCACGTCGCGCGGATATGCCAGCGGGTCCATGAGCTGTTTCCCTCCCTGGACTACAGCCTGCTGATGACCGGCGCCATCCTGCATGATGTTGGCAAGGTCAGGGAGTTCGCCGTCGAAACCTCGATAGACATCTCGGAGGAGGGCATGCTGCTCGGCCACATCCCCATCGGCGCGCAGATGGTCCATGACCGCGTCAGGGAGATAGCGATGCCGGAGCGCGAGGCCATGAAGGTCCTGCATATCGTTTTGAGCCATCACGGCCACAAGGAATATGGCTCTCCCAAGGAACCGCAGTTCCCCGAGGCCTATGCGGTCTACCATGCGGATGAGCTCGATGCAAAGGTCGACTACGCCCGGATGATAAAGGAAAACGCGGAGACCGAGGACCTCTGGCTGTGGAAGCGGAACATGGGTCACATCTACCTGAAATAGGAGAGAAAAAACACATATACCAGGGGGTATTATCGGCCTGTGCACAAGGACATCTGGCATGTGGTAGCCCTGTTCGGCGGCGCCGTCGCCGTGCTCCTCCTCGGCCATCTGCTGTTTATGAGCACCGCGGAGGAAACGTTCGATGCCCTCGTGTCGATACCCCTGTTTGCGGGATTGCTCCTCCTCGGCGCCGGCTTTTTCCTCCGGCAGCGGGTGCGCCATCTCGTCACCGCAGCCGGCTGGCTCGTCTTCGGTGGCTTCTGGGCGACGCAGCCCGGCTACCTCTATGTGAAGGAGGCCGGCGACATCGTCAACGCGTCGCTGTGCACCGCCGGCGTGTTCTTGCTGTTCTACCTCGGCTACCATGCCTGGCTGTCCTACCGCCGCGATGAAGAGGTGCATGCGCTGTCGTTCATCACCGGCGCCACCTTTGTCTCCGGGTTTTTTTATTTTCTCATCGACCGGCTGGAGGAGCTCTCCGGCGTGCTGGTCAAGGTCGTTGCCGACCAGACGGTCTGGGTGATGCAGCGATTTGGCTACGACGTCGTCGCCGGCTCCATACAGTATGGCGACTCGGTGTCCGTCCCGGTTTTTTTCAACGGCTGGCCGTCGGTCGACATCATCCTGGCCTGCACCGGCCTCCAGTCCATCATGATATTTATCGGGGTCATCGTTGCGCTCCGCGGCGTTGACCGGGGACGCCGCCTGAAGGCGTTTCTGGCGACGGTTCCCGTCATCTACGGGCTGAACATCGTCCGGAACGTCGGCGTCATATTTGGCGTCGAGGTGCTCGGCGCATCCTTTTACATGATGCACAACGTCGTGGGCAAGGCCGGCTCGCTCGTCGCCCTGATCGTTCTGGCCTACATCGCCTTCGAGATACTGCCCGAGCTCTACGACAACATCATGGATTTGTTCGACCTGCCGAAACGGGAGGGGCCGGTTGAGCGAGCGCTGCAGCGCCCGGGGAAACGATGATCGCGCATGGCTGCAGGCACATCGCCATGGCGCCGCTGCCGTTCGCCCTGCTCTCCGTCGCTCTTTCGTTTCTCGACCCGGTCTTTGTTTTTCCTGCGCTTGTCCTCCTGCTCCTCCAGCTCGTTTTTCTGCTGTTTTTCCGTGACCCTCGCAGGGTCGTTGGCGACGGCGTTGTGTCCCCGGCGGACGGCGTCGTCGTCGAGGCAGACCGCCATGTTTCCATTTTCATGAACCTCTGGAACGTCCATGTCAACCGGGCGCCGCTGCGGGGTGTCGTCATGTCGATGGAGCACACCCCGGGTCGGCATGCCCCCGCATTCCGGGAACGGGGCGACAACGAGCGCCTCCGTATCATGCTGCGGACGGAGCACGGCGACCTCCATGTCGTCCAGATAGCTGGCCTGGTCGCGCGGCGCATCGTGCCCTACATATCCGGGGGCGAGGTCGTCGAGAAGGGGCAGCGCATCGGTATCATCCGCTTTGGCTCCAAGGTGACGGTGGAGCTGCCCGACGGCGCGACGCCGTCCGTTGTGCCAGGGGACAGGGTCAGAGCCGGCCAGACAATCGCCCGTCTCGGCGTTGCGACGGGATAATTTTAAAAATCGGCTGACGATGTATGCATGGGAGGTATTACATGACGCAATCCGGATATCGGGCTGTGGCGGCGGGGATAGTGATGCTTTTTTTCGGCATGACGCTTGTTCCATCCGTGGGGCCAATCGCTGTGCATCATGCTGAAACGGACACATCTTCAGTGATGCAGACAGCAACGGATGAGCTGCCGCCGCCCCGGGATGTCGACATGTCGCTCGAGGAGGCCATCTGCCGGCGGATGTCCGTCCGGGAGTTCACCGATGAAGCCGTCGATGAGCAGGCGCTGTCGACGGTGCTCTGGCATGCCGGTGGCCGCCGCGATGACGGCCGGACGTTTCCCGCGTTCGGCGAATATCATGCATGTGAGCTCTATGTGCTCCTCGAGGACGCAGCCTACAGGTACAACGCCACGGGTCATTCGCTCACGCTGTACAAGGAGGGCGACTACCGGGGCAGCGTGGGCTGGCAGTACGAGGCACCCGTGGTGCTGTGCCTGGTCTGGAACATGACCGCCGCGGGTGAGCACATCGCATCCGCGCAGGTCGGCGCCGTCTTCCAGAACGTCGCCTGGACGGCCGCCGCTCTCGGCCTTGGCACCGTGGTCACCGGCGAGTACCCGTCGCCCATCAACACCGTGCTCGGCGTCCCGGAAACGGAGGACGGCATGATCATCATGCCGCTCGGCCATCCCGTCCATGACTATGACTTCCGCCATCGGCCCTGGTGGCTGTCGCTGCAGCCCCGCCCCGCGATTGGCGACCTCTCTCTGACCACGGCGATACGGATGCGGGAGGAAACATCGACGCTGTCCGGAGCCCTCACCATGGAGCAGCAGAGCCAGCTCGCCTGGTCGTCATATGGCATGTCGCTCTACCTCGACCGCAGCCAGCAGGAAAAAAACTCGGTCGCCAGGCATCGTACCGTGCCCAGCGCGCATGGTTACTATCCCTTCGAGATATATGTCGCCACGGCAGACGGCATCTACCGCTATTATCCCAACCTGCTCACCGAGCTCAACTGGTATCTCCGGTTTGCGCCCGTCGACTTTTTCGGTCTCCCCGTCCTGACGGGCATGCGGCAGATGGCCGAGGGTGACCATCGCGGGGGCATCGCCGGGGCATCCCATGAGGCGGTGGCATCGGCGCCATTGAGCGTTATCGCCGTGCTCACCGTGGACCGCACCCGGCCGGAATGGTACGACGACCTGTCCGGCGGCTTCATCCGCTACATCTGGCACATGGAGGCCGGCGCCGCCATGTACAACGTTTTGCTGGAGGCAACGGCCATGGAGCTTTCATCGAACGTGTATGCCGTTGACGACGACACAGCGGTCATGGCTGCCATCGGCCTGTCCGGGGACTACGACCCGATGTACATTGCGGCCGTGGGAGAATAACGGGGTATGGCCGCGAAAACGGGGCAGAACCCTGTTTCGGAGCTCACCCGGACGCTGGGCGGCGACCTGCGCTGTAGGTGGTCGATCCGGCATCCGGTTATCCGTCGTCTTCGGCGATGTATCCATCATGCAGCCGTATGTTCCGCCGGGCGGCCAGACCCGAACACACGTTAAAAAGAAAAAAAGGGAAATCGGGGACTATCGGACCCAGATGCCGTTGACGTGGGCGACGAGCAGCCCGTGTTCGACGCTCGCGCCGTCCACCATCACCGAGGTGCCGACCAATCCGTCCAGTTCGCTGCGGAGCGGTTCCAGCGTGCCGTCGCCGTCGATGTCGCTCCGGGACATGCCCTGCCGCGGGAGCAGCAGCCGGGTGCTGTCAACCATGTAGGTGCCATTAACGGTTTCCAGCGTGCCTTCGAGCTCCATCACGGTGACCTCTCTCGGCACGCGAAGCCAGATGCCGTTGACGTGGCTCACGTACAGGGTGTCGTTGCCGACGACGCCGTTGACCTTCACCGAGGTGCCGACCAGTTCTTGCAGCTCGTCCCCGACATGTTCGTATGCTCCGTCGCCATCGTAGTCGCTCCGGGCCATCCGGTCCATGAACAGCTCGCTGCCCAGGTAGAGCACCGTCCCCTCGATGGAATACGTCTCCGTGTCGTTGTCATAGCCCAGGACGCCCTCCAGCCGCGTGAGATCCAGATAGTTTTCTGCCAGGCGAGCGCCATACTGCATCTGATGCCGGTGCTGCTGCATCATCCTGCCATGCACCCGGTCCTGTATCCGGTCGCGTATCCGCTCCCGGAGCCACCGCCCGGGTCCTGTCCCTCCTTCGTTGCCTGTATCGTTTTCAGTGTCGTCGGCTCCTCTCCCGACGCCCAGCATGCGATATCCATCTGCGAGCTCGACGCCGATCACTCCTGCAGACACCAGCCCCGCACATCCAATCAGGCCGGCCAGGGCCAGCGCGATATATTTTCGTTCCATGGTGGTTTCACCGATATGTGACACGACGCCGTCCAATATATTGATTTACCCAAAAGAAGCCCAAATCATGCCCAAATCTCTCCCGATTTTATTCCATGCTCAGGATGACGAGGATGACCAGCGCCATGGTCTCGAACACGTGCGGCAGGATGACGAACGGCCCCAGGCCGAAGAAGGTGTAGCCGAACAATGTGTGCAGCAATGGCAGCGACAGGAGCGACTGGACGAGCATGACGCCGATGAAAAACATGAGCCCGAGCATGAAGTTCGACTGCGTAGCCATATAGGTCTGCAGGTAGACCCCGAGCAGTCCAAGGAGCAGCATGATGTTCACCGTGATGAGGATGCTGCCCGTGTAGTAGCGAAGGACAAACCGGGCGGGCAGCTCCTCGTCCGGCGGGGGACGCCACCCCCGGCGCTCCACCTGCTCCTTGGCGAGCGACAGCGAGACCGAGGAGAGAACCATGCCGAGCACGATGCCGATGACGATGAGCAGAGCAACCAGGCCAAATGCTTTCGTGATGTCTTTTTCCGCCATTCTTTCACCTCATTTCATTCATTGTTTTTGATGTTTTTCCCAATTTGTGCCCAAATCTTTTCAAACGTTTCCACGTGCTCCTCGAGCAGGTCCGAGGGAAAATACATCGTGCCATAGCCGGAGCCCATGGTGGTCACCAGGCTGTTTTTCTGCAAAACCCGGAGATGATGCCGGATGGTCTTGTAGTCAAGGTCGAGCGCCTCTGAGAGCTCGTTGGCGTTCATGGGTCGTTCCCGCAGCTGTGTGATGATGCGGCCGCGGTTCAGCCCGCCGGAGCTCCCGGCCAGCAGCCACCAGAGCAACTTCTTCGCCGGTTTCAAGCACAGGCAATAACCGGCTTCGTCATAAATTATTTGTTATCTATTGTTCCGCCGTCCGGCTACATCAGCACGTTGAACAGGTAGCCGAGGAGGAGCACCTGTGGCACCGTGATGACGGGGAGCCACAATGCCGCTTTTTTGCCGATGTTCTGCCAGATGAGCCCTATCTCCGTGTAGTCGGTGGCGACGCCGGCCATCAGGAAGGTGAAGCTGTTGCCGAAGGCGCCCGTCTGCCGGAATATTTCGAAGGCCAGCGGGGAGCTTCCCTCGGAGCAGACCTCGATGACGGTGGCGAAGAACAGGGTGACGGCCAGGCCGAGCAGCGTGGGGCCCATGTAGTCGACGAACAAATCGTGGGGGATGTAGCCCCGGGCGAACGAGGCCATGAGCATGCCGACGATGAGCCACCACATGACCATTTTGGTGAGCGACCAGGCTCCCTCCAGCGTTCCTCGCGCTGCATCGGCAACGTTTTCCCGGGTGAACTCGAATGTCTGCCACCGCCGCCGGATGTCATCCAGCACGGAGAAATCGGTCAGCACAGGGGTGTCCTCGCCGTGTTCGCATTTCCCGCATTCCACCATGCCATGGCGTTCCAGTGCCTGGTAGGCCAGGCCGGTTGTGGTGGCGATGACCAGCGCCGAGATGATGATGAGCAGCGCGTTGAGGCCGAAGAAGCCGAACAGGAGCACGGTTATCGGCAGGTTTGCCCAGGGAGATGCGAGCAGAAACGCGATGACCGACGACGTGCTGGCGCCTTTTTTGTAGAGCTCGATGGAGATGGCCAGGATGCCGTGGGAGCAGGCGCTCATGAGAAAGCCGAAGAGGATTGCATAGCTGATGGTGCGTTTTTGGTGACGGGAGAGATATTTTTCGATGTAAGTGCGCGGCACAAAGCGGTCGATGACGCCGCCGATGAAAAAGCCGAGCAGGATGGCCCACCAGATGAGCTCCAGGTAGTCGATGAACGCCTCGTAGAAGGGACGGAGCGGCTCATAGAGGTATCCGGCCAGGAGCAATACCGCGGTTGCCGCGGTGACGATGAACAATCGCTGCCGGTACCATGGCGTGCCGCCCTCGATGGTGCAGCTCGGACAATATGATTGCTCCTCGGGGATGCCATGTTGTTCCTCGTATTTGCGGATGCAGCGCTCGCAGCAGAAATAGTGGCCGTGGGCCGGGATGGTGCCCTGCATCCCGCAGATGGGATCTGTTGTATCCACTGAGTTATTCACAATAGTTAACCGCCTGGCGATATAAAAGATGTTTGGCTGGCCGGCGGGATTTTATACGTCTTTCCGTTCAAGACACATGGCCTTCCGCTATGACACGCTTGCCTCGCCGATTGGTACCATCTACATCATTTTCGACGAGATGGGCGTCCACCGCATCTGCCTGTCCGGCGACAGCTTCCGCCGGGACTTTGCGGGGCTGAAGCCCGCCGAGCAGCCCATCGCCCGCCGGCAGCTCCGCGAATATTTCCTTGGAGAGCGGCGCACGTTTGAGCTCCCATTGCTCGTCTACGGCACCGATTTCCAGAGCAGCGTCTGGCGCACGCTCCGCACCATTCCCTACGGGGAGACGCGCAGCTACGGCTGGGTCGCCGAGCAGATAGACAAGCCGGAGGCGGTCCGGGCCGTTGGCACCGCCGCCGGGGACAACCCCGTACCCATCGTGATACCATGCCACCGGGTCGTCAAAAGCAACGGCGACATCGGCGGCTACAGCGCCGGCGTGGAAAAAAAGCGCTGGCTGCTTGAACACGAGCGAGGAAAACATCTATAAGCCCTGCCATCGTTATGATGCGATGCTTGTCAACGTCTCCCCTGACTACCTGTACTGGACCGACCATGTTCAGCCCATCGAGGACCGGCATGCCCCCTATTTTATCGCGCTGCCGCCGTCCGGGATGGACGCGGGGGAGGCACGGAAAAAGGTCGCCGCCGAGCTCACCGGCGACGAGCGGGTGGAGCGCATCGGCGAGCTGGAAACCTATCAGTCGTTCTGGCATCCCGGGGTGCAGCGCCCCGCCTTCAAGGTCTATACGACCAGGAGCTATCATGTTCCATCGGTGAGCGACGACGTCTTCCGGCTGGGATTGTTCAGCGCCGAGCACGACATCCCCTACCACGAGCGGGCGTTGACCGACCTGGCAGCCGAGGGAACCTGGGTGTTCGACAGCCAGGGCGAGGAGCAGACGCTGACGGTGACCGCCTACGACATCGAGATGACCGAGTACGGGGACAAAAAACATGTGCCCATCGACATCATCGGCTACCGGCAGTTCGACGTCTCCTTCATCTCGGAGGAAGACCTGGACAGCGAGGATTTCATGTTCCAGTTCACCTCGTTCCCCGAGCAGCTCGATGGCGAGGTCGAGCAGCTCGTTGCGCATGACGAGGCCGAAGAGGTCGAACAGTTGTTGCGGATATGCGACGTGCTCCAAAACACGGACATCGTCACCGGGCACAACATCATCGGGTTCGACAACCTGCAGATATACGAGCGCATCATGCATCTTTTGCAGCACTGCTCGACGATTTCCGGCGACGAGGCAAAGCGCTTCCGTTCCTATCTGGAAGGCTATGCACGGCAGGACCGCTCCTTCCATTTCGGGTCGCCGCAGCAGACCGCGATTTTTTACCCGGCGAGCTTCGACACCTACCAGGCAGCCCGGAAGTTTTACTCGCTGGACAGCTACACGCTGGGCAGCGTCGCCTCGTTCCTCGGCGTGGACATCGCCGACCGGGTGGAGCTCTCCCCCGACGAGATGGCCCTTGACGAGCGGACCATGCGCTACAACCGCCAGGACGTCATGGAGCAGGCGGCCATCACGCTGTATCTGCTGCAGCAGGCGCTCCCCCTCTCGTTTACCACGGGGATGCCCTTCGAGCTATTGCTGTCCTCCGGCGCGACCAAGATGTGGGACTACATGGCGATGATCAGGGCCGCGCGGCACAAAAAGCTGATGCCCGCTATCTGCCGGGCGCAGAGCGTCGCCGCCGGCATCCGGGATCTGGGGGGCAGCAAGGAGGAAATCGCCGCCGGCGCACGGGACAGCGAGCCGTCGAAGCAGGTGATGCGCGTCGCCAAGTACGGCGAGGAGATGCCCGACTGGGTTGAATACCCGTTTCTGCTGTATGACCCGGAGAGCGAGGATACGGGCTACCATTTCCCGGGCGGGATGACCATCAAGCCGAACCGCGACGCTGACTCCGACTACGTGCCATGGTACCATGTCGTGGTTGCCGATGTCGGCGCGATGTATCCGACCATCCTGAAGGCGGTGAACGCCGGCGCTGACACCGTCCGCCTCGCCCGCGAAAACGAGACACCGGATGACTGGGTGTGGCTGAAGGAGCTGCCGGAGGCCTTCCACGACCTCGGGTTTGCCATCCGGCCGGCCGAGGAGGAGTACACCGACAAGGGCTGCATGGTCGGCGTGCACATCGACGAGCAGCCCGGCCTGGTCAACCTGGCGATGACCGGCATCCTGAACTTCATCGGCAAAATCAAGCGGGACATGCAGCGGGCGTCGGGGGAAGAGCAGCGCCGCCTGAAGATGATGTATCAGTCGCTGAAGGGCGCCCGGAACGCCGGCACCCATGGCATCCTGTCGGCGCCGCGTGTCAGCTGCCGCCAGTTCAATTTATGGGGCGCGGCTTTGATTACGACGATGGGCCAGTACATTCTGAACGACACGCTCAACATTCTCAACGACCGCGGCGCCAGGGTCGTCTACGGGGACACCGACGGCATCTACATCGGCTGCTCCCGCTCGATGTCGCAGGAGCTCGCAGCTGCGCTCGATGTTCCAGCTCCGGAGGAAAACTGGATCATTCCGCCATCCGAAGCATTAAACGCGATACGCTTCTGCAACCGGAAGTGGCGCGACGAGCTTAAGTATGAGGAGTTCGAGCTGGAGCCCGAGGAGCATGAGGCCATGATTTTCGTCAAGCACAAAAACTATCTCATCTTCGACGTCCAGGACGGCACGCTCCGCCTGACCACCAAGGGGAACAACTTCAAGGGCAGCGACAAGCCCAACATCGCCCGCATCGTCCTGGCGGACATCATGGCCGACGTGCTGCGGGAAAACACGAGCTGGACGAGCGAGGAGGAGGCGCGGCGGAACATCAAGACGTCGCTGAAAAAGCAGACCCATGAGCACGTGGAGGCGCTGGACATCGAAAGCTTCGACCTCGACGCCTTCACCCTGGTGCAGTCGGTGCAGCCGCCAGGCCGGTACAAGCCCAACCCGGATGGATCGATGTCCGTCTACGGGGAGCGCGCGAAGGCGCTGCAGCGCCTGATCGGCTCCATCTCCGCCCGCCAGAAGTTCAAGTTCGTGGTCACCAAGAAATCGCTGCCGGGCGTCAAAAACCCGACCAAGAGCTCGGTGAAGCCCATCCATTACATGTACCCGTTGAAGCTGCTGGACAGCCGCCGGCAGATAGACATGGACTGGTACACCGACATGATCAAGAGCTACGTCCGCGGCGCCTTCGGCCTCCGCGATCTCGACCTCAAGGAACAATATGGCCTGGACGCCTGGATGTAGACCGCGGGCAGCCCGACCACAAGGAGGAAAACCCTCCGCCATGTAGACCACCCGTTGTTTAGACATTTCTAACCACACTGGAAGCCAGATGAGCGCGGGACGGCTGGATGCCATTGCCGGGCGGTATGGCCACCGGTTCATCTCTCCCAATGTGCCAGACGATGTTCCCGTTGCGAACACTGTTTTCCGTCCGCTGCATCCCTCGGCGGGGAATGACATATAAACTCAGTGATATTTTCCCGGCATGGACTACGCGGAGCTCACCTGGAAGGACGTCGAGCAGCTCGACCCGGACACCATCTTCTTCCTCAGCGTGTCCCCCATGGAGGCCCACGGCCCGCATCTCCCCCTCGGGACAGACCTGTATGTCGCCCGGGAGATAGAACGCCGCACCATGCACCGCCTCGAAAAAGAGCACAGCGTGGTGTCGCTGCCGTCGCTGCCCGTCGGCGCCTGCCGGATGGCCCGGGATTTCCCGGGGAGCATGTCCATGGACTGGCGGACGGTCCGCGACACCCTGACCGAGCAGCTCAGGCTCATCGCCGACATGGATTTCTCATATCTCATGCTGCTGACCTTCCACATGGACCTCCACCACATCAAAGCCATCCACGCCGCCATGAAACAGGCCGCCCGCCGGGGGCTCACGGTCTGCGAGCCGCTGACCCCGCACTTCTACCAGGGAACGCTCTGGCCGCCCATGGACGAGGGCGAGGTGCACGCCGACGCCAAGGAAACCTCGCTGGGCCTGGCATTGTTCCCCGAGCTGCTGCACAACTGGCAGGAGCAGCCCCCGGTCGACGTCGACGTCGGCGGCCCGGCTGCGCTGTACCATACCATGCGCGAGCTCGGCGCCGAGCAGGGCTACGTGGGCACACCCTCCAGGGCAACCCGGGAGTACGGCGAGATGTTCATGGAGCAGATGACCGACATCTGCGTCGATGCAGCCCGGGCGCTGCACGCCGGCGAAGCGCTACCGCGGCTGCCCGCCCGAATCAGGCTCCTCTTCCGCTTCGTTCGGTGACCCCAGCCACTCGCACATATATGTGCGGCATTGCCGGAGGCAGGCGTCGTTGTCCCACGGCTGCACGGCGGGCTCCTCGCCGGCAAAGCGGGCTATCGCAGGGAGCGCCCTGACCACGTTGTCCACGATGGTGACATCGGCGGACAGAGCGGTGCGGGACAGCGGGTTGAGATCAATGGCGACAACTGTTTTTCCCATGTCTTTCAGGGCCTGGCAGCGGTCGCCGTCTTCGAGCGGCACCAGGACGACGTCGGCGGCGGCGATACCCTGGCTGCTGCATCTGCCCCGGTCATGGTCGAGCCCCGGGATGCGCGCGTCGGCGTCTCTGCCGAGCACCGATGTGGCGCCGTGTTCTTCCAGCAGCCCGATGATACTGTGTATCCGCTCGTCGGTGCGATGGAACAGGTTCACCTCGAGGACGGCGCCGGTCGCCCCGGCGAGCTCCACGCATGCCCCGGGAGCCAGTACGGCCGTGTTGCCGTTCACCGAGATAACCGGATGCGCGGCATGGAGCATGCGGGCCGCCGCCGCTTTCTCCGCCGATGCGGCAGGAGGAACGGTTCGTTCGCCGAGCAGGTAGTCGAATGCTTCGCCGCGGCCGTGGGCGATGAGACCCGTCGGGTGGACGATGCCCCGGGCGACGCCGTCCGCCACCTGTTCGCGCATGACGAGGGAATCATACCGGGGATGCGACGGTGGAATCGACATATACGAGTATCCGCCCCTGCGTTTAAAACCTTGTTTTTTCTGTGTATGCCAGCGTTGATCTCTGAACGGGGCCACATCCCTATATGGTTGCCCGGAATGAAATGTCCCCTATTTTCTTGACCTCTATTTGTCTAAATTAAATCATAATATATAAAAATATTATTTACATTATACATTTATGTCTCAACCGACACCCACTGGACTTACCCTTACAGAAGGTGAGCAAGTCATATGGTATGGAAGAAGAAGCTGGAAAAGCTTATGGGGCTGGTTTGTAGCCTTTATCTTCACGATATGGTTTTATGGGTTAGGTATAATTTTTCTGTTGGCTGCAATTATCATAAGATATTCAAGCGAATATGCAATTACAAACAAACGAGCTTACTCAAGATACGGATTAATTTCCAGAAAAACAAATGATGCCTCTTTTGAACAAATAACAGATACCTCATTTTCTCAAGGCATTATAGGAAGGATATTAAATTTTGGCGATGTAGGCGTAAATACGGCTGGCTCTGCGGGTTTTGAAATAACATATAAAGGAGTGAGCAACCCGAAGCCTTTACTTAGCAAAATTCAAAACGCGAAGAAAAGGAAAGCCCAATACACCAGAAAGGAAGAACGCATTGAACGTCTTCGAGACAGATACTACACAGGAGAGATTTCTAAGGAGAAGTTTGAAGAGGCTATCCGAAAAATTAATGAAGAATAGTTTTCTATCTCCTTTCCTTATGTGTTCAGGCCGGGAATACTGCGTGGTCTGGAGCGGAGCGGAAGACCCGCAGATGAGAGGCCTGCTCATCTTTTAAACATCCGACCTGATAATGTGTCTGTCGCGCGCGGCAGACCATACAGGTCTGCCCGTGGGATGGCGCGACAGGATACAAAAGACTATGAAAGATATGACCCAAGTTTGACACTTTGCACAGCTAATTTTGCCGAGTTTTGCCGGGAAAATTA
>CAZESS010000024.1:0-26534 GCA_964514975.1 uncultured Thermoplasmatales archaeon
CATGCCCTACAAAACCATCTACGCACACGACTACCACGGCTGGCGAGACACCATGACAACGAACTGCACCGCCATCTACAACGTGTACACAGCATCCGAGGACGCGGCGCTGACCGACGTGAGCTTTTACACGGCCGCTGACGACGTGGAGTACCGCGTTGTTGTCTATGACACCTACAGCTACGGGCTCGAGGACGAACTCGGGAGCGCCCGGGGCACCATCGAGCACACGGGCTACCACACGGTTTCGCTGGACGGCTCGGCCCGGCTGACCTCGGATGACAGATTCTACATCTACCTCGAGGTATCGCATGGCGGATATGCCTATGACCGGACCTCGGAGGTACCCGTTTTGCTGGGCGCTCAAAGCAACGGGGCGACGGTGACCTCCACCGCCAGCATGGGCGAGAGCCTGTACCGGCACGAGGGCGAATGGCACGACCTGAATTTCAGGGATCCCTCGGCGAATTTCTGTCTGAAGGGGCTGGTGTCGGCGGTACCCGAGCTCCACGTGAAGGGCTCGCTGGACTGGACCGACGTGAAACCGGGCTCCCGGCACAACGGCAGCTTCACGATAGAGAACACCGGGGAGGAGGCGTCGATGCTTCACTGGCGGATAGCCGACACGCCGGACTGGGGCACCTGGACGTTTTCGGCGCGCGAGGGAACCTATCTCCCGTCGGGCGGGCAAAGAACGGTCAACGTGACGGTGACCGCCCCGTCGGACACCAACGAGGCGTTCAGCGGTGAGCTAACGGTCGTCAACATGGACAACGAAAGCAACATCGCCACCATCCCCATCTCGCTGTCGACCCCCCGGACATCCGGCGCCGGGCAGCCATGGCTCGCCGAGCGGTTCCCGCTCCTGTGGCAGCTCCTGCAGCGTCTGCCCCTGTTCAACCGCGCATCTGTGCTATGGCAGTGATAACGGTAATTTAAATAGGGGAGCTCTTTACCATTATGAAACTCGTGGTCGCTCTGGGAGGCAACGCGCTCGTCAAACCCGGCCAGGAGGGCACCATCGAGCAGCAGTTCGAGACAACCCGGCAGAGCGTCGCGTCTATCGTGCGGATGATCGAGGGCGGCCACGATGTCGTGCTGACACATGGCAACGGCCCCCAGGTTGGCTCCCTGCTGCTGCAGCAGGAGATCGCCAAGGAGGTCACCCCGGCGATGCCGCTCGACGTCTGCGGGGCGATGTCGCAGGGCCAGATCGGCTACATGATAGAGCAGTGCATGACGGCGGCGCTGCATGAACGGGGGCTTGACCGGCAGGTGGTCACCGTGGTCACCCAGGTGCTCGTCGACGAGGACGACCCGGCCTTTGAGCATCCAACCAAGCCCGTCGGACCGGTCTACCGGCATGACGACGCATTGCGACGCATCAAGGAGGGCTACCGGATGACCCAGCAGAAGGGCGGCTGGCGTATCGTGGTGCCATCGCCCGACCCGCGCTCCATCCTGGAAAGCGGGGTTATCACCCGGCTGATCGATGCGGGCCATGTCGTCATCGCGGTCGGCGGCGGCGGCATCCCGGTCGTGAAAAGCGACGGCGGCCTGCAGGGCGTGGAGGCGGTCATCGACAAGGACCTGGCGGCGGAGGAGCTCGCCAGCGAAATCGGGGCGGACATGTTGCTGATTCTCACCGACGTCGAGGCGGTCTACCGCAATTATGGAGAGGAAAACGAGGAGATGCTCCGTGAGGTCACGCTGGAGGAGATGGAGGAACACTACCGCGACGGGCAGTTTCCGCCGGGCTCGATGGGGCCCAAGGTGCTCGCGGCTATACGTTTTCTCAAAAACGGCGGCGACATCGCCATCGTTGCGTCGATAGACAATGGCTGGGATGCCCTGCAGGGCAATGCCGGCACAAGGATCGTTAGATAGCCCCGGCGACGTCGTCGACGGCGACCTCGCGCTGCTCGCCGCTTTCCATGTCTTTCACCATGACAGAGCTGCGCTCCCATTCGTCGTCGCCGACGATGACCACTGTCGTGGCGCCCAGCCGGTCGGCATGTTGCAGCGACTTGCCCATGCTCCTACGCTTTAAATCAAGCTCGACATGGGTTCCCTGTCGTCGGAGGCGCATGGCAAGGCTGGCGGCATGTGGGCGCATGGCGTCGCTGACCGGCGCCACATAGATCAACACATGTCCCCCGGACGGACATCTGTCTTCCTCCTCGAGCGCCAGCAGGATGCGGTCGAAGCCCAGAGCGAAGCCCGCCGTCGCGACGGGTGACCCGCCCAGCAGCGGCACGAGGCTGTATTCGCCGCCGCCGCATATCTGTTTTTCAGCGCCCAGCGAGGGCGCGTCGATCTCGAACACGATACCCGTGTAGTAGTCGAGGCCGCGCGCAATCGAGGTGTCAAGCGTCACGGGCACCTCAAAGACGTCGAGCCAGTCGAGCACCGCCCGAAGCCGACCGGTCTGCTCCTCGCCGACCATGGATGCAACGTCTGCAAGGTCGCGGCACGCGAGAAACGACCGGAGCGTGTCTGACTGTTGCTGGTCGAGCATCGCTTCCAGCCCCTCGTCGTCGCGCTTGTCGATGAGGCGCATGACCTGGCTCTGCCGCTCGACGCCCATGTCGTCAAGCAGAAAACGCAAAAGCGAAAGGTCGCCGAGACGGAGCTCAATATCTTGGAGGCCTGATTCATACAACGCCTGGTAGGCAAGCGATACGAGCTCGGCAACGCCCTCGGGCGTGTCGGTGCCGATGAGCTCGCAGCCCATCTGCCAGAACTCCCGGTAGCGGCCCGCCTGCGGCCGGTCGTAGCGGTAGCAGGAGCCAAAATAGTAGAGCTTCAGGGGCTTGGGCTCCATCTGGAGCTGCTCGACATAGAAGCGCATGGCCGGCGCCGTCAGCTCCGGCCGGAGGGCAAGATGACGCCCGGACTTGTCCTCGAACTCGTAGGTTTCCTCGACGATGTCCTCGCCCGACTTCATGGTGAACAGCTCCATGTACTCGATGGCGGGGGTGGCTATCTCACGGTAGCCGTAGCGCTCAAACGCGCTGCGCATCGCCGCTTCGACGGTCCGCCGCTGCTCCATCTCATCCGGGGGGAAATCCCGTGTCCCCCGGGGCTTGCCTATCTCGGCCATGGCTGGATAGTGGCGCTGCGTTTATTATTGTTACTATCAGAACCTTTTTATGCCCATCTGAAATACACCTGCTATGAAGCTGAAACGGTGGGCCGTCCTGTTCCTCGGGCTCATAGCACCCTGGCTGGTCATCATCGCCGCCCTTGCAACGGAGACCTACACATCGGTATGGCTGTACGTCGGCCCACTGGCCTGGTTTTTCACCGCCGCGATGTTCATGCTCACGCTCATCGAATGAGCAAAGATTTTTAAAGAAATGCTCCTTAATGATATGAGATACTATGGCCATCATAGCGGGACTGTTTAACAAGTCAAAAAGGAGGGATGGAGACTATGTCGACCTGGCCGAGGAGGTCGAAGAACAGGACATGCCGGAGGCAAACAGCCATGTGAAGGTGGCGGAGCTCCAGGAGTACGACGACGTCAAAAACTTTACCGACTACATCTACGGCGGCAACATCCTCCTGCTGGACCTCACCCCGATTTCGTCGGATGACATGGAGCTCGAGCGGACGACCAACGAGCTGAAACGCGTGGTCAAGGACATCCAGGGCGACATCGCCGGGCTTGGCAGAAACTGGCTCATCGTCACCCCGACCGGCGTCAAAATCGACCGACGGAAAATGCGGGGGACCTTTTAGCCCTGCAAAAACCCGCCGATCTCCCTGCTATCCAGCCATTCTTCTCTGCAGCCACAGCTTACGCCCTCGAAGGCATCCCGTTTTTCACGGAGCGTAAACCGTTCTATCGCCCGTAGCAGCTCGATGTCGCAGTCGCCGCAGTTATGGGCACCGCGCTCTTTTCCCCCGGCAACCACGTCACAGGTGATCAGGCCGTCAAAACGGGCCGATATTTGCTCGAGGGTCTCGGCGACGCTCCACAGCCAGGGCGGCCGGTAGCGGCCCCGTTTCCACAGATATTCAACCAGGGTGTTGCCGTGCACCGCCACCGGGTTAAGCGACACCGCATCGCTATACTCTGCTGCAGTGTCAACGGTCGCAACGGCATCCATAATGGCCTCCTCCTCGCCGAGAAAGGGCGGCTTCAGCAGCACATATGTCTTGACCTCGAAGCCGGCATCACGTACCTGCTCTGCAGCCCGTTGCCAGTCCGCATAGGTGAAGCCCTTGTTGACCGCATATTCGAGCACGCGGTCGTTCGCCGACTCCAGCCCCATCGCCACCGACAGCGTCTTCCCGGCGGGCACCACATCGGCGACCTCATCGAGCGCCAAAACGAACGAGGGACGGGTCTCCACGACGACCCTGCCGGCATGCTCGAAAAACGTCTGGAGCACCATACGCTGCACATCTGGAGGCACCTCCCGACCGTCCAGAAAGCTCCCCGAGGTAAAAATCTTAACGACCGCTTCGCCCCCGTAGCGTTCGGACGCCAATGCGAGCTGCTCCCGGAGCTGCTCTTCAGTAACAGCTGGAATGCTGTCAGTGTAGTAGCCGCACATGGTGCAGCCCGAGCGATGGCTCCAGCGGCAGCCCCTGGTCTGCATGATGAACACGAACGCGTCGACGACCTCGCCGTGCAGCCGGTCCGGCTCCGTCCACATCCGGGGCTGCGGCACCCGGTGTTTCGGCGACCGCTTCACCGAGCGGCAGAATTGTTCCAGGGCTTCCATACATGCTTGATGCCATCCGCTGTTTATATCGTTTTCTCCATTCGGCAGCATAACCCTTTTACAGAGCCTCGTCACTGTACAAACATGAACCCCGTCGCGGCGAGCAAGTACCTGTCCTATCTCCTCCGCCATCATCCCGGCGGGCTGGACATGGACCGCCATGGCTACGCATCCGTCGAGCGGGTTCTCCGAAAGCTCCGCCAGCGCTTCCCCGACCTCACACCCTGGCGGCTGCAGCAGCTCGTGGACGACAGCGACAGACAGCGCTTCGAAATCCGGGATGACAACATCAGGGCGCGCTACGGACACTCCGTTCCCGTTGACATTCAATGGCCATCTGCAGATGACCTCGAAACGCTCTATCACGGCACGACGGAGGAGGCAGCCGCATCCATTCTCAGGCAGGGGCTGCAATCCCGCGGCCGCCAGATGGTTCATCTCTCAGCAACGCGGGAGGACGCCCGACGGGCCGGACGGCGGCATGGACAACCGGTGGTCCTGCACATCGATGCCGAGGCTGCACGACGCCGGGATGTCACATTCTACCAGGCCACCGACAGCGTCATCCTGGCAGCGTATGTTCCCCCCGCTGTTATCTCCCGTATCGGCTGAACACAACGCTTACAGATGCTCCCGTATCGCCCGGAAGAGCTCGTCGACGTCATCAAAATTCGGGATTTCGATGTCCCAACTCTTGTAGCCATAGACGGGCCTGTCATATTTTACCGCCATCGCTATCTCGGACAGGGTGCCGTGCCGTCCATCTATCGCGACGACGAGGTCGCCGTTGAGGACGACGAGCGCGTTGCGGGCCTGCCCGATACCTGTCACGATGGCATGGTCGAGATAGGGATTGCCATCCTCCCGGTTCTCGGAGGGAACGATGCCGAGGGTGGTGCCGCCCGCCTCCCGGGCGCCCTTCGACGCGGCTTCCATGACGCCGCCCAGGCCGCCGGTGACGAGCACCGCCGGCAAACGAGCGATACGACGGCCGATCTCCACCGCCTCGCTATATATCTCGGGGCTGCACTGCTGGCCGCCGACAACGCTGACATACATGGACATATCAACGCCCTCCCGGTAAAAAGATTTCTGGACTGCCTGCTCACCCGACAGAACCCGGGTAGGCGGCCACAAATATTTATATAGACACTTTCAATAACTTTGAACATGGAAGAGAAGCGGGTACGTGGGGCTGCCGTCATTACATTTATCTCCGTGCTCTACTTCATATGGCTCATGGTGGTGGTGCTCCAGGACCGGGGATATATTCTCTCGGGCAGCGACCTGCCGCTCTCCGTGCAATGGTGGGCGGTCATCGGGATCTTCCTCTTCGCGGTGTTCTTTCTGGTAGAGCTGTACATGTATCTCACCGCGCCCGGGAAGGAGCGCCGGACCGAGGGCATCAAACTGGTCTCGGCGGTCACCACCAAGGTCGTCTGCAGCGACTGCCACACCGTGTTCACCATCTCCGACACCGGCGCCCGGCCGCTCAGGTATACCTGTCCCAACTGCGGACAGAGGGGTGCGCTCCGCCGGCAGATGGCATCCGGCGTCCGGAAGAACGTGCAGTGTAAGCGATGTGAACACGTGTTCGAGATACATGACACGGGCGAGCGACCGTTCAAGTATACCTGCCCCGACTGTCACCATGTCAACGCGCTCTCCGCATAAACGATACCATGTTTACCGCACGGGTAGAGATTCAGCTTAAGAAGGGTATTTCTGATCCAGAGGGGAACAACATCTGCAAGGCATTGCATCTGCTGGGCTTCGACGATGTGGACCGCGTTCAGGTCGCCAAGGTCATCCGTCTCGCTGTCGAGGGTGACGACGAGGAGGCGGTGCGCGAGCAGGTGGACGCGATGTGCCAGCGGCTGCTCACCAACCCGGTGATACATGACTATTCTATAGCGCTGCACGGGGACGGCGATGATTGACCATCTGCTGGAAAAGGATGGCACCGTCCATCTGGTCGACGTGTTCGGCGCGGATGACGAGCAGCTCATGCTGATAAGCCGGGAGATGGGGCTGGCGTTGAGCCTAGATGAGATGCGGCGCATCAGGGACTATTTTGATGAGCAGGGCCGCCGTCCGACCGATTTGGAGCTGCAGGCGCTCGGGCAGGCATGGAGCGAGCACTGCTGCTACAAGTCGTCGTCGCCGGTGCTCCAGGAGCACGTGTATGGCATCGAGGAGGACCGCATCGTCGCACGCGAAGATGCGGGGGTCATCGAGTTCGACGACGAGCATTACTATGTAGCTGCGCTGGAGTCCCATAACCATCCATCGGCCATCGAGCCCTATGGCGGCGCTGCCACGGGCATCGGCGGCATCGTCCGCGACGTGTTGTGCATGGGCGCGCAGCCCGTCGCATTGGTAGACCCCCTGTTTTTCGGCCCGCTCGGGTACGAGCATGCACGGCTGCCGCAGGGTGTGAAGCATCCCCGGTATCTGTTCAAGCGCGTGGTTGAGGGTATCCGTGACTATGGCAACCGTATCGGTATTCCGACGGTGGCGGGACAGGTCTGTTTTCATGATGGCTACGTGGGCAACTGCCTGGTGAACGTCGGCTGTGTCGGCATCGTCGAAAAACGGCATCTGACCCATAGCAGGGTTGAGCGTCCCGGTGACGTGTACATCTACGCCGGCGGCAGAACTGGCCGCGATGGCATCCATGGCGTGACGTTTGCGTCCGGGGAGCTGCATGAGGAGTCGGAGGAGGAGTCGATCTCGGCGGTGCAGCTCGGCGACCCGATTACCAAGGAGCCGCTCATCCATGCCTGCCTGGAGTGTGTGGAGGCCGACCTGGTTGCGGGTATGAAGGACATGGGCGGCGGCGGTTTGTCCTGTGTCTGCGGTGAGCTTGCACATGAAGCGGGCTACGGCGCCGAGATACAGCTTGGCAGCATCCCATTGAAGGAGGCGGACATGGAGCCCTGGGAGATATGGGTGTCGGAGTCGCAGGAGCGGATGATGCTGGTCGTTCGCCCGGAGAACGTCGACGCTGTTCTGGATGTGTTCAACCGGTGGGATGTGGAGGCGGTGGAGGTTGGCAGGGTCATCGAGGAGCCGCTGGTCCGCCTGTGGTATCACGGCCAGCGTATCGGCGAGCTCGACCTCCGTTTCCAGGTGTCCGGTCCATGCTATCGGCGGCCCTGGGAGACGCCACCTGACCGGGAGACATCTGACCCGGTGTTTGACATGCCCGATGACCTCAACGCGACGGTGCTCTCGATGCTGTCGATGGCCGACATCGCATCGCGGAGCTGGGTCATCAGGCAGTATGACCACGAGGTGCGCGGGAGCACCGTCTGCACGCCACTGCAGGGACCCGTGGGATGGCAGACGCATGGCGATGCAGCCGTCGTCAAGCCGCTCCGTGACTCGTATCGCGGCCTGGCAGTCACCGCCGACGTCAACCCGTTTTACATGTCCATCAGTCCCTATCATGGCGCCCGGGCCGCCGTCGACGAGGTGTGCCGGAATCTCGTCGCGGTTGGCGCACATCCGGACAGCATCGGGGACTGCCTCAACTTCGGCAACCCGGAGAAGCCGGAGCGGATGGGCGAGCTCCGCGAGGCCACACGCGGCCTGGGCGAGATGGCCCGGGCGCTGCATCTGCCCTTTATCTCCGGCAACGTCAGCCTGTACAATGAAACCCCGGCGGGAGCTGTCCCGCCGACCCCCTCACTGCTGGGCATCGGCATCGTCGACGACGTCCGGCGCTGCGTGACCACGCCGTTCAAGGCGGAGGGCAACCCGGTATACCTCCTGGGCGACACCAGGCGGGAGCTCGGCGGGAGCGCCTATTATCGGTGGCTGCAGCATCCGGGCGGCAGGGTGCCTAGGAGCGATACGGCGCTGCTGCAGAAGAGCCTGGATGTACTCCTGGACGCCATGCGGGATGGACAGGTGGCAGCCTGCCATGATGTCGGCGCCGGTGGCCTGGGGGTCTGCCTGGCCGATATGGCGATGGGTGGCCGTGGCGCCGAGCTCTGCCTGTACGGGATAGACGGGCTCCGCACCGACCTGAAGCTGTTTTCCGAGTCAAACACGCGGTGGGTGGCGGAGGTCAAAAAAGAACGGGTGGATGCGTTCGAGGCATCGATGGCAGAGGTGCCGCATATCCGGCTGGGAGAGACCGGCGGCGACCATCTCACCGTGTATGACGGCGATGACATATGCCGCTATCTGCATCTCTCTGCCGCCGAGCTGCGGCAGGCATGGTGCACGTTCCTTCCGGATATGATGGGATAGCCGTTTAGTCCTCGATGATCTCTACGTTGACGGCCTTGGGCCCCTTGGGTTCCTCCTCTATTTCGAAGGTGACCTTTTGTCCCTCCTGGAGCGGCATGCCCGTGTTGACGTCGGACAGATGCACGAATATGTCCTCGTCGCGGTCCGGGGTGCCGATGAACCCGTAGGAGACAAGCCATCGCTTGATGGTTCCTTCCATGTGTTCACCTGGGGTGTCCAGCTTTTCCATCTCGTTGCCTTATAAGTATGTTGTGCCCTTTGTCGTCCACCTACACATTCTTATACGCCGCTGGCATACCATTCCATGTCGCTTCCAGACAGCCTGACCAACGTCGTCGTCGCCGGAAAAAGCGGCGCCGGCAAGCAGCCCCGCATCGACGTTCTCGTCGACATGTACGGGCTCGAGCAGCTCTCCACCGGTACCATGTTCCGGAGCTACCTGGCCGCCTATGACCGCTACGGCTACGACGACTCCCCCGAGCGATTCTGGAACGGGGAAACAGGCACCTTTGTTTCGGACGAGGCTATCATGGACGAGCTGGGTACCGACAACGGCGACGTCGTCCTCGGCCTGAAGGCAAAATATTTCGTCGAGCAGGGCCGCTACGTGCCCGACCACCTAACCAACGAGCTGTTCCAGGCGGCGTTCGCCGAGCGCGGCTACCGGGAGCAGGTGCTCGACGGCTATCCCCGGACCAGGGAGCAGGCACGGTTTCTCCTCGAGCTCACAGACGAACATGACAGCCACATCGACTTCGTGCTCTGGGTCACCAACGCAGACGAAAAAATCATCGAGCGGACCACCCGCCGGCGCATCTGCCCGGAATGCGGCGCCGTCTACCATCTCGACCACCGGCCGCCCGACAACGGCAGATGCAGCGCATGCGGCGCCGAGGTGGTGCAGCGTTCAGATGACACCGAGGAAAAAATCCGGTCGCGGCTGCAGGAGTTCAAGACGAAGACGCTGCCGGCGCTCCGGCTTCTCCAGAACCAGGGCATCCCCATCGCCAAGGTTTCAGGCCATCTCGAGGAGTTCACCGAGGAAAACGTCCGCCGCAGCGTGATAGAGGCCCTCGAAACAATCTATGGACCCTGACGGGTCGATAAAGCTATGTAAGGCCACCTGGTTATACCGCCCATGCAACGTATCGTGCTCGCCGTCACCGGCGCCTCCGGCGTCATCTACGGCGTCCGGACGCTCGAGGAACTCAGCCGGGCAGGCTGCAGCATCCATCTCATCGTGTCGGAAAGCGCCCGGACGATTTTATCCCATGAAACCGACCGCTCCGTTGACGACCTGGCAGCGCTGGCCGACGAATACATCGCGGAAAACGACATCGCCGCAGCCGTTGCCAGCGGCTCCTCGCGCTATGACGCAGCCGTCATCGTTCCATGCAGCCTCAAAACGCTGGCCGGCATCGCCCATGGCTATGCAAGCAACGTCATCATCCGGATGGCAATGGTCAGCCTCAAGGAAGGACGGCCGCTCGTGGTGGTGCCACGGGAAACCCCGCTCGACCTGGTCAGCCTCCAGAACATGGTCCGGGTGCGGCAGGCCGGCGCAACCGTGCTCCCGGCGATGCCCGGCTTCTATCATCTACCCAGACAGGTGGACGACCTCGTCGACCATCTGGTCGGAAAAATACTCGATCAGCTCGGCATCGAACATGATCTCTTCAAACGGTGGGGCTAGTCAAACAATCGCTGCAGCATCCATTCCGGCGTGAACACTATCTGGTCATCGTATTCCTGTCCGTTGCCGATGAACAGCAGAGGCTTGCCGATGGTGTAGGCGATGGACAGCGCAGCGCCGCCCTTCGCATCGGCGTCCACCTTGTTGAGAATGATGCCGTCGATGGGCACAACCTGGTTGAAGCGCTTTGCCTGCTCCACCGCGTCGTTACCGGTGAGCGCGTCTCCCACGAAAATGATTTTGTCGGGGTCTGCGACGCGCCGTATCTTCTTCATTTCGTCCATCAGGTTGATGTTGGTCTGCATTCTGCCGGCGGTGTCGAGCAGCACGATGTCCTTGTATTTGGCTTTTGCATGCTGGATGGCGTCATAGGCAACCGCCGCGGGATCGCTGCCGATGTCATGTTTTATTAGTTTCACGTTGAGGTTGTCGGCATGCTGCTGCAGCTGCTCGATGGCACCCGCACGGAAGGTGTCGCAGGCACCCATCACACAGGTATAGTCCCGCCCCTGGAGCTGGTGGACCAGCTTGGCGATGCTCGTGGTCTTGCCGGTGCCGTTGACACCGACGAACATCAACACCATGGGCTTGTCGCTTTCCTCGACGAACATCCAGAAGTTTTCCTCCGAAGCAGATAAAATGTTGGCGATGGCTTTTTTCAGTGTCGCCCGAACCGCCTCCCCCGGCTTCCTGCTGGCCATGGCGGGCAGCTGCCGCTTCACGGTCTTCTTGATGTCCTCGACCACCGGCAGCGCGACGTCCGCTTCCAGCAGCCCCATCTCCAGGTTCCAGAGCAGCTCATCCAGCTTTTTCTCGCTCATCCGGAGCTTCGTGCCCGCTGCTGTATCGCTGCCGAGCTGTTTTTCAAGCTCCAGCTGCTTCTCAAGCTCGCTTTCCACCTTCTGCTCGACCTGCCGGTCGCGCTCCGTGTCCTCCGCCACCTCGGTTTTTTCGACCTCGCGCTCGAGGGCGTCCTCAAACTTTTTGAACTTCTTTTTCAGAAAATCGAACATCGCAATCGAAGCCTCAGCCCTGCAGCCGCTGTTGCAGTTCCTGCACGCGGGCCCTGATGTCCTGCGAGGTGTCGATGAGCTGTTCCTCCTGCTTCCGGAGCTCCTCGATGCGCCTATCCAGGAAATCGATGGCGGTGCTGACCGACTTCTCGGTAACGACGTCGCTGCCAACGCCGGTGAGCACCTTTTCCGTGTCCGCTATCGTGGCGCGCATGAACACGTTGCCGCCCAGGGGGACGAGCATCTGTTCGCCCTCGCTGCTCTCGACGATCTCCTCAAGAGCACTCTGGGCCTGCTGGCACTCCCGGATAAACTCGTCGAGCAGCTGCACCTGCCGGTAGAGCCGGTCCATCTGTTCCTGGTACTCCTGCATGCGGTACAGGTCATCCTGCTGCGTCGTTCCTGCTTCCATACATCTCACCTCTCAAGCTGATATCTGACGGTCATGTCCTCCACGTCCTCCACCGACAGCTCCTCGACCGTGTCAATATGAATCATCTTCCGCTTCACTCGATGATGGCTGCCAAACAGGGAAAGTGTCTTCTCCTTCGCGCCGCCCTCATCATCGCTGACAACCTCCTTTTTGAACGGCTGCCACCTGTTCTTCATGTAAAAGGTTCCCTCAACCCGGTATGCTTTTGCCATTTTAGTCACCTGCTAAACGCAATGCTTCCTCTATCCGACCCATCTCGATGCCCGTGGTCGCAGTTCCCATGACCGCGCCGGTGCCGTTGGCCACGATGCCCGCCCCAACATAGGGAACGCCATGGTTGACGGTGCCGATGTCAACGTCCACGCCGAAAAGCGCTTCAAGCTGCTCTTGTTCCTCCTCATCCACCTTTGGATGACACAGGAGGCCCCTGTTGGTGGCGACGGCGACCATGCCAACGGTCTTTATCGACGAGATGGTGCCGCGCTGCGCCTCCACATCCAGCACGTCCTTTATATCATTTGTCGTATCATCCCCCAGCATGGGATGGACGAGCGCGCCGGTGTCGTTGACCAGGACGTTGTTGCCAGCCGCGTTGAAATTGTCCATCATGACGAGGACGTTGCCGTCGAAATGATGCCGCAATGTTTGAAGCTCGGGGTCAGCGATGAAATCAGTCACGATGGCGCCATGCGAGTTCATGGCGAGCAGCGACCCGGTGATGGGGCTGCCGCCGATGGCGAGCGTGACAACCTCGACGTCGAGCGCGGCTGCCACCTGCTCCCGGCTTTTTTCCGCCAGATATGGGTCGATGAACGCGACGTCGTCGTTTGCCCTGCAGTAGACGCCGAGATAGGGATTGTTGTTAAAATCCAGCCGTTTCAGCATGGTCACGACACTATGCCGCCTCCTTCTCCTGCTCCGCCTCGTCGCTCTGCTTTTCCGCTTCTTCCTCTGCGGGTGCTTCGCCCTCTACCTCGGTTTCCTCCTCGCCTTGTTCCTCGGGGGTTTCTTCCGGGGTGTCTTCCGCTGGTTTGGGCTCTGCCGCTTCTTCGGGCGCTTCAGGTGCCTCCTCTCCCTCGGCTGCTTCCGCTGGCTCCTCGAGCGGCTCTTCTACCGGTTCTTCCGGTGCCTCCGCGGCTTCTGCTGCCGCCGCCGTTGGCTCCTCCATCTCCCCGGGCGCTTCTGCCGCCTCGGCCGCCTCTTCTGCTTCCTCGGCGGGCGGCGCCGCTTCCTCTTTTTCTTCCTCTTCTTCACGGCGCTCGACGACCTCTGCCTCCGGGGTGTACGCCCAGACGACGCCGTCGTCACCCTTGACGCCCTTCACCCGGATACGGCCGGGGATGTTGCCGCGGCCGCCCGTCCAGATGGCCTCGTTCAGGCTGGCGTCCAGATGAACCTCGTCGCTTTTCATGTGCCTGGCCAAAAAACGCCGTATCTCCTTGACCGCGCGGTTGGTGCGGCGGGGCCGCGGCAGTGACTTTATCCGCATCAATGGAATAGTATAAATCCGTTCTTCTGGCATTTCATCACCGTTTTAGATTACTTTTTTAGATTGCTTCGGCGCCAGTTGCGGCGCTTGGGATGGCGGAGAAACCGCCGGTTTGTCTTCATGATGATCCAGGCGGGTACGCGCCTGTTCTGCTTGGTCGCCTTGTTCAGGCGTTTCTTTTTTCCCAGAGACTTGTTTCGTGACATCATTTCCTCCGTATGTTTATATCTCGCTTTTTCGGCGTCAGTCGTTTGATGACCTCTTGAAACTGCTCGTCGTCGATTTTTTCCTGTATCCGCCCCATCTGATAGAGCCGGATGAGTTGATTTTCCATCATCTCCGCGCGCTGCGGCTGCGCGACGCGGATGCGCCCGAGACGCTCCCGGGCCTCCGGCGTGAGTATCTGGCGGAGCAGCGCTTTTTTTTGCGCCTGCAGGTATTCCTCCTGCTCTTCACGTGTTTCCTGCTGTCCTTCCTGCTGTTGCTGCTGCATTTCCTTCATCATGCGCCGCTTGATGTCCTCTGCATCCATAGTTCCACACAACTTATTTTATTTAAGGTTTATCATGCCGACGCGACGTCGTTCGCGACGGCGTCGACCAGCGCCTGGCCGTCGGATGTGATAACGCGACCCTCGCCCGCGACCGTGGTGACCAGTCCGGCCTCCTCGAGCTGCTGCAGGCATGTCCGGACGATGGAGCCGCTGCCCTTCCTGCTCTTGTAGGGCTTCATCTTCCGGTCTCGCTTGCCGCCGTAAAAGCTGCGGAGCCGCTCCGTCCCGATGGGGCCGCGCATGTAGATCTTGCGCAGGATAGCGGCGATGCGCGTGTACCACCAGTCCGGGTCGTCGGGCTGCCGCTCCCTGTGGACGCCGGTTTTTACCCAGGCTGCCCATTCGGGCGGCTCGATGCCGTAGTCGCTGTGCAGCCGCTGCGAGAGCGATGCGATGAGCTCATCTGCTGGAACGTCATATGCAGTCGTCATTTTCTCATCGCCCAATGCGGAAGGTATATAAAATCTTTTCACCGACGGCGCGGTCCGCGACAACAAGATGTTTATTAACGCCGACGGCATCTCCACCCACCATGCAGGACGACCGGCGCATGCTCCTCAAGTTCTCCGCCTACGGGTTCCTCAAAAACCTGCGCTTCTTCGAGCCCTTCCTCTACCTTTTCTTTCTTGCCAGCGGGCTCTCCTACCTGGAAATCGGCACGCTTATCTCCATCCGAGAGATATCGGTCCTCCTCCTCGAAATACCCACGGGCATCGTCGCCGACCTGACAGGACGGCGGCGGGCCATGATAGCCGCCTTCGGCGCCTACATCACCTCATTCAGCATATTTTACCTGTTCAACGGCTTCACCCTGTTCATCCCGGCTATGCTGCTGTTCGCCGCAGGCGAGGCATTCCGCTCCGGCACCCACAAGGCCATGATCATGACACATCTCGATACAGAAAACATGGCCGACAAAAAGGTCGCCTACTACGGCATCACCCGTTCCGCCTCCCGTCTCGGCTCCGCCATATCCGCGCTGCTCGCCGGAATACTCGTCTACCTATGGCAGGGCTACAACGTCATCTTCGCGGTCAGCATCATTCCCTACCTGCTGGGCATGGCGCTCATGCTGACCTATCCCCGGGAGCTCGACGGCGACCTCTCGGGACGGACGCTCGCCGATCTGTGGAGCCATGTATCTGACAGCTTCAGGCAGCTCATCCGGCGACCCAGCCTCCTCAGAATGGTCGCCAACGCCGCCATCTACGACGGCTTTTTCAAGATATCAAAGGACTATCTATCGCCAATGGTCGAACTCTTCGCCGTTTCACTTCCCGCGCTGCTGTTCATCGAAACGGCAACGCAGCGCACCGCCATCCTGGTCGGCGTGGTCTACTTTTTCGTCTACCTCAACAGCTTCGGTTCCTCCCAAAAATCCGCAGCGGTGATGCACCGCGTCGGCAACCTGCCCCGGACGCTCAACCTGCTGTTCTTCACGTTCGCCGGGCTGTTCCTGGCTGCAGCACTCTTCCTCTACGTCGACGTGCTGCTGCTGTCTATTGCCGCCGTGTTCTTTTTCTTTTCGCTCTACAACCTCCGCAAGCCCCTGGTCGTCGGCTACCTGGGCGACCGCATCGCCCCACAGCAGCGAGCCACCCTGCTCAGCACGCACAACCAGCTGCGCTCCGTCGCAGGCATGGTCATCGCCCCGGTGCTGGGCTTTTTTGCAGACCGATATGGCATCAGCGCCGCCTTCGCCGCCGGATGCGTGCTGCTGTTCATCGCGGGAGCCGTGCTCTTCATCAAGGAGGACGAATGGCAAAAACCTATATGCCCCTGCGGCATTTCTGATATAATATGCCATTTAAAAAATCGAAGCTGATGGAGTTCCCCAGGGACGTCATCGCCGGGCACAACGTCATCGATGAAATCGTTGACCTCTGTGAAAAGGTAAACCTGGGGACCCATCCGCTCGTGGTGCACGACGAAACAACCAAGGAGCTCGCCGGCGACACCATCATCAACATTTTGCAGGATCACGACTACGTGGTGGACGACGTCACCGTGGGACAGGCCACCATGGACGAGGTAAACCTCGTGCAGCAGCACGCCACCAAATGGGGCATCGAATCCCTTATCGCTGTCGGGGGCGGCACCGTCATCGACATCGCCAAGCTCGCCTCGTTCAACTACGGCGTCCCCTTCATCAGCGTGCCAACCGCCGCCTCCCATGACGGCATCGCATCGCCCCGCGCCTCCATCAAGGAGGATCAGGGCTCCGTGTCCAAGCAGGCGCGCTCCCCGGTCGCGGTGCTTGCAGACACGGCCATCATCTCCAAGGCACCCTACCGGATGCTTGCATCGGGCTGCGCCGACGTCATGTCCAACCTGACCTCGATCATGGACTGGCAGCTCGCCTGGCGCCTCAAACGGGAATACTACAGCTCGTTCGCCGTCGCGCTTGCTGAGACTGCTGCCAACCTGCTGATGGAAAACGCAGAGTACATCAAGCCGGGTATCGAGGAGTCCTCCTGGATAGCGGTGAAATCCATGATCGTATCAGGGGTGGCGATGTCCGTCGCCAACTCGTCGAGACCGGCGAGCGGCGCCGAGCACATGTTCAGCCATGCGCTGGACAGCATCGCACCGGGCAAGTCGATGCACGGGGAGCAGTGCGGCGTGGGCTCCATCATGATGATGTACCTGCACGGCGGCGACTGGAAGGGCTTCCGGAAGGCATTGAAAAAAATTGGGGCGCCGACGACGGCGCGGGAGCTCGGCGTGTCAGAGGAGGAAGTGATAAAGGCGCTGCTGATGGCGCAGAAGGTCCGCCCGCAGCGCTACACCATCCTGGGCGCCGATGGCCTGTCGGCGGATGCGGCGGAGCATCTCGTGAAGATAACGGGGGTGGCCTGATACCATGACGTTTGTGACGCTCATCGGAAAGAAACTGGCGCACGAGGGAGCCGAGTTCGTCTATGTCGGCGTGCCCTCGCGGTGTCGGGACTGCCGGCTGAAAACGGTCTGCTCGAACCCCAAGGAGGGGCGACGGTACCGCATCACGGAGGTGCGGGGCAAGCACCATGACTGCGAGCTGCACGACGAGGGCGTCGTCCCGGTGGAGATAGAGCAGCTGCCCATCGAGACCACGATTCCCAGCGAGGGAACAAAGGGCACCGAGGTCACCTACCATGAGGTGGAATGCAACAACATCGGCTGCGAGCGCTACGACATCTGCCATCCCGGAGTGACAGAAAAAAAATACCGCATCCTCGAGGTTCTCGACGACGTCGACTGCCCGGAGGGCTACGACCTGAAACTGGTGCTGCTGGACGACTGACGCAGCATGCGTTAAATTTAGCAATATTTATATATCGCTCCCTTGATTATCAGATATGCAGGGATGGGAACACATCGGCACCTTTGGGAGAACGTTCCAGATGTACAGCAAGGGCGAGCAGCGGCGCATCATCGACCAGAAGGGCCACGTCGTCGTCGAATACGACATGAGGACATAAATACCTTTTTCCGTTACCACCGGCATGATGGAACAGCAGGCGCTCCAGCACGTGCTCTCCACGCTGCGCCATGTGGTGCAATGCAGCAATCGGTTCAGCGGCGAGATAACCGTGGCCCTTGACGCGGGCTCGTTCACGGCCGACCTGTCACCGGAGTATTTCATGTCGCTCCAGCCCGCAGATGCCGGCATCGTCGCGGCTATTGACGGAAGCTCCTGCCGGGCGCTCGACGGACTGTCGTTTGTGGTGTCGCTCAGCCGTGCTGCCGGCGTGACCGCTGGCATGGACGAGATACATGCCACCAGGACAACGGACGTCCGGGCTGTGGCGCTGTCACGGGAGACCATGGAGGACATGTTCCTGGACGCCTACGGGGAGCTGTCCGACGTGCAGCCGACATCGCTGCCTGATACGCTGGAGGATACAGCGGCGTCGCTGCGCGACCTCCGGGAGCAGGCCATGGCCCGGGAGATGATCGAGCAGCTTAACGCGGGCGACCTGTGCCTGCTGGACGGCGCCCTGCATGGCAACCGGTGGCTGCAGCCCGTCGTCGACGGCACGTGCAGGCTGGCCGCCGAGCGCAACGTTCACCTGGCATCGGTGTCGAAGCGGAGCGATCTCGCCGCGGGAGGGATGCCATTGCTGTACTGGATGACACGCCAGGGCAACGCGGTGCTGCCCGGGCAGCGGTGGCTGTATCCGTTGTGCCCGGAGCGGGGCATGTATGTGGCGCGGCTGCATCCCGCCGCCCGGCATGTGTTCCGGGTCGACGTCAGCCCGCACGTGGAAACGCCGGAGGTCGTACTGCGGCGGCTTGCCGCGCTGTCCGACGACGTCGCCACCCTGGGCTATCCGTATCCGCTGGCAGCAGCGCACCGGGCCGTGGTGCTCAGCGCGGACGAGGTGTCCTACTGGCGACGGCGGCTGCGCGAGCGGGCGATGGACGCGGGCTTTTCCCATGACGACTGGGAGGGATTGTTTTATGACTACCATGTGTATTTAGAGTGATAGTATGCTGGGACGAATCATCGGCAACAATGTCACCGAAATCGTGTTTCGCTGCCCCTACAGCCGGGAGGTCACCCTGGGCGAGATCGTGGTCGCCGACGACATGGAACGGGATGCCCGCTTCTTCCTGCGGGTGGTCGATCTCCGCTACGGTCAGGAGGGCTCCGACCGATGGGGGCTCCGCACCGCCGGGGAGATGCTCGCGCTCGACGACGCGGAGCAGCAGTACCGGATGCGGGACAAGGAACGCCGACTGTTCAAGCTGGCGGTCTGCGCACCGTTGGGCATGCTCCATGACGGCTGCTTCGAGCGGCCCAGGATGCTGCCCGCGCATTTTTCCAGGGTGCGACGCGCCGAGGCGGACGACTACGCCTTCCTTGAGCAGCAGATGGGCGACATCGAGGTCGGACGGCTGCGCAGCGGCCAGCAGGACATCGACGTCTGCGTGGCCGTCAAGGGGTCACTGCTGTCCCATCATGTTGGCATATTCGCGACCACGGGCATGGGCAAGAGCAACCTGATGCGCGTGTTCGCGGCCTCGGTCATGCGGCAGGGCCGGTATGGCCTGCTCATCGTCGACCCGCATGGCGAATACTATGACGGCGGCGGCGCGGGCAGGGGGCTCCGCCATCATCCTCTAGCGGAGCGGTCGCTGGCCGTCTACTCGCCGCACCGCCTGCAGGGACCGCACACCACGCTGCAGCTCGCCGCCACCGAGATAACCGTCGGGGACGTCCAGAACATTTTTTCGTTTTCGGATGCACAGCGCGATGGCCTGTACGCGCTGCAGGGACGCTACCGGGAGCGCTGGCTGCTCAGGCTCGCCCGGATGGGCATCGACGAGCTGGCGGAGGCGTTCAGCCAGAAGATACACGAGTCGACGTTCGGGGTGCTCCAGCGCCGGGCGGAGCGCATCCTGTCCTCAGGCATCGTGCACACCGACGAGAGCGTGGCGGTGACCGACGACGTGCTGGCACGGCTGCGACAGGGGATGACGGTGCTCGTTGACACCTCGGGGCTGTACGAGTACGAGGAGCTCCTGGTCAGCGTCGTCCTGGCGCGGCGCATCCTGAACTGCTACAAGGGCCTCTACCGGGACCGGGAGCGCTTCCGGGAGCTGCCGCCGGTGCTCATCACGATGGAGGAGGCACAGCGCGTGCTCCGTGAACGGCAGGGGGCATTTGCACGAATCGCCCGCGAAGGCAGGAAATTCAAGGTCGGTCTGTGCGCCATCACCCAGCAACCCCGCCTGATACAGGAGGAATTGCTCTCCCAGTTCAACACGTTTTTCATCCTCGGGCTGGCCGACGAATCCGACCGAAATGTCATCAAGAGCTCGGCGAAGCAGGACCTCTCCAAGCTCGAAAAGGAGATACAGACCCTGGAGGCCGGCGAGGCGCTGATAACCTATCCCGGGGCGCCGTTTGCCATCCCCACGAAAATCCACTGGTATGACGACTATCTCGAGGATATCGACGCGCCGGCGCGGCAGACCTCCCGGCTGGACGAGGATTTTTTCTGAGGGGGCTGCACGGCAAGCATGTCGGCGTCGCCGCCCGCCTGCTAACGGGCGGCTGCAGCGAAAGGGCTAACCTTTTATGGCCGTGCCGCAATCAGGGCCGTGGCCAGCGAATGGAACGTCATCGCCGAGAGCTTCGACGAAACACGACGGCATCCCTGGCGGGAATGCCTGGACTTTATCGAGACGCAAAAAGGCGTCGCGCTGGACGTCGGCTGTGGCAACGGCCGCCATCTCATGCCGCTCGCCCGGCGCTGCAGCCGGGTCATCGGCCTGGACAGCGCACCGGCGATGGTCTCCATCGCACGGCAAAACGTGCAGGAGCACGACCTCGACAACGTTGCCGTCATGGTCGCGGATGCGACATCACTTCCCATTGTGGCCAACGTTGCTGACTGCGCGCTGTTCATCGCCGCCCTGCATAACATCAGGGGGCGTGGCAGGCGTATCGCCGCGCTGTCTGAGCTCCATCGCGTCCTCAAGCCCTGTGGGAGCGCATTCATATCGGTGTGGTCGAAATGGCAGGACCGCTTCCGCATGCGCTCGCTAAGGCAGCTGCTCACACCATGGCAAACGGCCGGCAATATCATGGTGCCATGGAAAAAAAACGGCATGCACGTCGAGCGCTTCTATCATCTCTATGGCTGGCGGGAGCTCCGTCGTGACATCCACCGGGCCGGTCTTCACATCACGAGGTTGTGGAGCGCCCGTAAGGCGTCGGAGCGCCATCCCGACAACCATTTTGCGGTGGTCACAAAAGCGGGAGCAGCAGCCAGAGAATGACGGCGGCGGCGATGCCGACGACCAGGAGCACAAGCGCCAGGGTTTTGTCATTGGAAATGACGATGGGAATGGGGCCGATGAGGACGAGCCCACCGGCTTTTTTCTCCGTCTGCCATTTTTTGTGATGTCCGGGGGCTATCTGGCCGGGGTCTCCTGATGACATGGAAAACATAAACGCGACGATGGACAGAAAGATGAGGGCGACGCCGAGCAGCATCAACCAGCCGCTGCCGGCAACAAATGGAAACACGATGAAGATGCCGGCCTGCCCTTCGCCGGTGGCGACGGCTGCGATGAGACAGGTGAGGCCGCCGAGGAACAAAACAAGGGGCAGTCTACGTGCCATATCGCCGCTGCCGTTTCTGGTAGGACTGGATGACGTTCAGGAAATCGGTTTTTTTCATCGCCGGCCAGTAGACGTCGGAAAAATAGAGCTCGGCGTAGGCGAGCTGCCAGAGCAAAAAATTGGAGATGCGTTCCTCGCCCGAGGTGCGCAGGATGAGGTCCGGGTCGGGGCTGTCCGCCGTATAGAGATACGACGAGATGAGGTCTTTTTGTACCTCGCCGGGGTCAACCTCGCCGTTTTTGACATCCTCTGCTATCTGCCGGACTGCCTCCACGATTTCCTCGCGCCCGCCGTAGCCGATGGCGATGTTGAAATAATGCTGCTCATGGCCCCGGGTTGCCTCCTCCGCCATGGCGGCGGCCTCGACGACGTCGTCGGGCAGCACGTCTGTTTCCCCGATGACCCTCACCCGGATTTCGTGTTCATGGATGCGCTCGTCTTCGGCCAGCCTTCGCAGGTCCTGAGCGAACAGGTTCATCAGGTGCTCAACCTCCCCGGGTGAGCGCTTGAAGTTGTCCGTGGAGAAGGCGAAGACGGTCAGCCCCTCGATGCCCACCTCGTGGCACCATTCGACGACTTCCTCGAGCTTGGAGCCGCCGATGCGGTGGCCCTCCTGCGGGGAGAGCCCTTCCTCGAAGGCGTAGCGGCGGTTGCCGTCCATGATCACGGCGAGATGGCGGGGTACCGGGTACTGCCGGATGTCCTCCATCATTTTTTTGGCGCGGATGCGCTGCATCTCCTGCCGGACGAGCCGGAACAGCTTGTTCTGCTTGATGGTATGGATGACGCCTCGGGCGAAATCGGTCTCTATCGCCCGTTCGCCCAGTTGCTCCACGCGCTTCCGCACCGCGTCCGTCTTCATGCTACATCTGCTATACCTGCCCGGTCTTAAAACCTTTTGTGTCCATCGCCGGGTGCATGCCTTAGCTGTGGTCGACGAGATCGATGGAGATATCCTCCATGACGGGCAGGATGTCGCCGAAGCCACCCGTTACTTTGATGACGTTGCCAATCTCCGGGGCATAGTACACCCGTCCGATGTCCCGTATCATGCCGACATACCGGGCGTCATAGGTCCCGGCGGGCACCGACACCTGCACATGGTCGCCGCACTGGAACAGATGGATGTCATGATACAGGGGGTCCTCCACCGACGGGGTCTCCAGGTCATCGGCCGACATGTTGAACAGGGATAGGATCTCGCGGGCGGTGACAACCGGCAGCATGTCCGCAAGGTAGTCGGGGAGGAGCTCCATGCCGACCAGGCCACCCAGGGTGTCGGCGAGATGCGCAACACGGAACCAGAACGACATGATTGTCCCCTCCAGGTCGACGTCGACCGCCGGCAGCCCCCAGGAATCGCCGGCGTCCAGCGGAAACGAGAGCAGCGGGTACTCGTCCTCGAGCTGCGCGTCCATGTCCACGTTGACGACAATGGGGACGACGTTGAGGAGCTTCTCCACAAACGGTGGCAGCGAGCCGAGCGGCAGGCTGTCCGGGTCAACGGTGAGCGAGAGCTGCGCGTCCATCGCGGTGATGCCCAGGGTATCCGCATCGAAGACAAGATGGCCGTCGAGGGTGCCGTCGGACACCGCGCCGGTCAGCCGGGCTGGCTGGCCGCCCCCGAGGTCGAGGACGCTATCTATCGAAAGCGAAAGGTCCTCGGCATGAAAAGATGTCCGGTAGGAGGCACCGGTTGCCTCGACCACCTCGAGGGTGACATCTCCGATGGAAAAGGACAGGTCAACCGAGCGGTTGTCCACCTCGTCAAACGCAAAGGTCACGTCGTCGACGGCATACGTCCAGCGCATGCCCTCCTCCCAGGTGGGAACGTCGTCCATCGACGCCGGCGACGAATTACCGGGTGAAAACATTGAGGTACCATCGGCATCAGCCTGCCCCCGGGTGCGTGCACCGCCGATCTGGAGGCTGGGGTCGCCGAGGAGCGCCCAGGACTCAATGGTTTTCCGGTCGATCTGGTCGCTGTTCACCCCGCCGATGATGGAGATGTAGTCGGTGATGGCCTGGCCGTGCGCGGCGCCGAGGGTGTCCATGCCCTGCTGTGCATATGCATTGAAGAAACGGGGTTCTATCCAGCCGCCGAGGCCCTCGGTACAGTAGCTGTTGATGTAGCCATATCCATAGCCGGTGTACCCGACAGTTCCGATTGAGCCGCCGGTCATGAGGGCCATCCATGAGGCGCCGTCATGCGGATAGTATTCGCCGTGCGCCATCGCCGCCTCGTTGCCGTCGATGAGGTGCTGCACGGAGACGTTGAACTGGGCGTTGTGGCAGCCGCCGATAACCACGACGGGCAGGCGGTCGCCGTTTTCATATTTCCAGATGTCGAAATCGGTGAAGCCGAGGACGAATTCCTCCTCGGTCTCCGCATCCGGCAAAAAGTTGCCCCACACGCCCGGGTTGCCGTGGCCCGAGAAATATGCGAAGCCGGCACCGGCGGTGAACGCGTCGACGATCTGCTGGTAGCTGTGGAAGCTGCCATCAGAGGTGTACATTTTCTGCACATTGAAATCATTGGAGAGCTGCGCCGCGACCTGGTCGGCCACCAGCTCGCCTTCGTAGACGCCCTGTTCGATGACGCCGTGCTCGTCGCGGGCAGGCGGAGACGTGTCACCGGCGGCCATGAACATCTGCTTGAACCAGGAGCTGTCGGCCCCGGTCTCGTAGGCGATGATTTTATCGACCACGGTGCCGACCTCCCAGGAATACCGGATGGGCAGCCTGCCAACATATACGTCCGGGTAGAAATCCATCTCGTCCCGCGGCGCCCCGAACTGTCCGTATTCGGCGATGACGCCGTTGCCGTTGCTATCCCAGTCAGCGAAATCACCGTCAGCATCGTACACATCAGCGTAGTACATGTCTGAGGCGTAGCCGCTCTCCATGTCGGCGTCGTTGTTGCTCCGCGCCTCGGGGATATACCAGTCAAGGGTCTGCCCCTTCCGGCCGCCCGCCAGCAGGACATAGTCGACGCCGTAGTCCTCTATGGCGTCCCTGATGTAGCGCTTGATACGCTCGGGGTTGTCCCGCCCGTTGTATGAGCTATAGATGTGCTGCGTGGTCTGGACCAGCGTCGGGACGCCCAGGCTTTCCTTGTGGTCAGCGAGGCGCTCCATCTCCGCCCTGAACGTCTGGTCGGTTATGACCAGCAGGTCGTAGATGTCTGCGGTGAGCAACGGCTCCGCGGGCGGGGTGTGCTCCACCCGGATGTCCACGTGCTCCGGGCAGCGCAGCATGTTTGCCGAGGGAATGTACTGCGGGTAGCAGCTCACGGTAACGTGGAGTACGTGCTCGCCGTGTTGCAGCCCGGTGCCCTGTCTTACCCGGTATGGCTCCGCAGGGTAGGGAGCATTGCAGTCATATATCTCCGGGTCGGGTGTCACATCGGGAGCGATGCCGCTGGGCTCCGCGGTGCGGGGAGCGGGACGGGGTGCCGGCGCTATCCTTTGCTCGAGGTGATAGGTCGTGGTTGAGAGGTCGACGCTGACATCCCTGATGGATGTGCCGAAGGGAAACGTGAACGTCTCGGTGTACACGGGGAGCACCGGCGCGCCTGTTTCCAGCAGCAGCGAGGTCGCCTCCTTCATTCTGATTGCGGTGTAGGCATTTTGCTCATGGATGTCGGGCGGGGAAAACGTCGCCCTGGTCGATGCGGTCAGCACATCGGGGCCATCGCCGTCATTTGATGTGCCGAGCGTGGCCATGCCGACCGCGCTGAGCACCAGCAGACAGGTTATTCCAAGAGAGATAAACCGTTTCATGGATATCATCATGTCCATGTGTGCTCGATATATAATACTTATGAGAATGAAGCGGGGAGCCAGAAAACGTTTTTTAACCCCGCCGGGTTGAGGGTGCATGACGTACCCTGCTGAAAAACCGGAGGACGAATGGCGCCGCCGGCTGTCCCGCCGGGCATACCATGTCCTGCGGGAGCAGGGCACCGAGCCGCCGTTCACCGGCGAATATTATGACCGCCATATGGAGGGTGTCTACCGCTGCGCTGGCTGCGGCGCCCCGCTGTTTGCATCGGACGACAAATATGACTCGGGCTCGGGCTGGCCGAGCTTCACCGCACCGGCAGCGCAGGATGCCGTTGAGCTGCGGCGGGATAAGAGCCATGGCATGCACCGCACCGAGGTGCTATGCAGCAGATGCGGCGGCCACCTCGGCCACGTGTTCGACGACGGGCCGGAGCCGACGGGGAAACGCTACTGCATCAATTCCGCCGCCCTGGACTTCGCGGCAAAGCAAAAAAATGATTAAGGCACGGGCGTTGTGAGCACATGACCGAGCTGCTCTACATGGACGACATCGACGCAAACTACATCCGGGAGTTCGACGGAGTGGTCACCAAGAGCAAAAAAGACTACATCGTCCTCGACCGGAGCGCCTTCTATCCCGAGGGCGGCGGCCAGCCATCCGACACCGGCATCCTCCAATGGAACGAGCATGAAGCACGGGTGGCCCATGTCGCCAAAAAGGGCATCGTCAAGCACACACTCGAGGAAGACCTGCCGCCCGAGGGCACCGAAGTCCACGGCATCCTGGACTGGGAGCGGCGCTACAAGCACATGCAGATGCACACCGCCCAGCACATCATCTCCGGCGTCGTCTACGACCTTCACGAGGCGAGAACGGTCGGCAATCAAATCCATGCGGACTATTCACGCGTCGACTTCAAGCCAGCCTCGTTCACCGACGACGACCTCGGAGCCATCGAAGCAACATGCAACGAGGTCATCGCCACCGACGCCGCGGTCGCCATCACCGAGGAAGACCGGGGCAGGCTCGAACAGCGGGTCAACCCCGAGCGATGCAACCTCGACCTGCTTCCATCCTCGATACAGCGGCTGCGCATCGTCACCATCGAGGGATTCGACGTCTGCCCCTGCGCCGGCACCCATGTCCGCAACACGGGCGAGATACCCTCCATCGAGATAACGAAACGGGAGAGCAAGGGCAAAGACACGGAGCGCATCGTATACCGGCTCCAGGATGAGCGATAACGCTTTTATATCGCCGGGAAATGCAGTACCATGTATCGTTTTCCGCGCTCGCTGGCCGCCGCGGCGGTCCTCCTCGTACTGGTAACGGCCGGGATGCTACCCGCGGCGCTGACCACCACCTCTGCGGGCACAGGCGACGGTGAGCTCCCCGAGCGGTATGATTTGCGTGATGTTGATGGGCGGAGCTATGTGACCTCGGTGAAAAGCCAG
>CAZESS010000025.1:0-25000 GCA_964514975.1 uncultured Thermoplasmatales archaeon
GACAGCACATGGCCAGCGTGCTCACCCAGCCGGGGCACCCAGACCTTTTCGCGCAATCCAGCGTTGACAATCGCAAACGGAAAAAACAGAATCCACAGCAGCAGCGCATAGAGCAGCAGCTTTGGTTCCATGCCGCGAAAGACCGGCGGATATTTGAAACTTGCGAGAGGGGTGGGTATCTACAGCCCATTATGGGCATCCGTGCGGAAGGATATCCTGTGTATCAAAATGATATGCTCGTTCCATCGGACCTCATACACCACCGTATATCGCCGATGCGCAGGCGATACAGCGATACATGTTGTCAAGGCCTTTGAGCTTTGCCACATCCGCCGTCCGGGCGGGCACCGGGATTGGCCTTGAGAGAAAAAAGAGAGCGCTCAGGATATTTAAAACCTTGTATATAGTCCCCTATCTATCCCCACAGCACCTCGGGCGCAATCTTCGCCACCTTTTGCCTGGCATGCTCGGGGCAGATGACCATGACACCCCAGTCCGTCACGCCTCTAAGCTGGAGCGCGTTGACCAGGGGCGTATAGTCGCTCAACGGCGCAATACTGCTATCGTTGATGATGGGGATGTCCATCTGTTTGAGGCGTGGCTCGCTGAGCAAAACGTCGCGGTTGGGCACGTCGACGATGACATACCCCCTGTCAAGATTAGCTCTGTCCGCGATGTGTTTTTCTGCCATGCCGGCATCGAGGTCGGCGAGATGGCGGCGCTGCCCGGCGTCCATGCCTGACAGGTCGATACGGTATGCGCTTTTGAACAAGCGTCGATACTTGATGCGGCGGACGATGTCGTGCTGGAAGTCGCCCTGCTGGCGGAGATGCTGGAGGAGCTCGCCGTCGGTGAGCGGCGAGAAGTCGAGCGGCATCGCGTGTTCGACGGCGCGGAGGAGCATGAGCTCGGCGATGCGCACCGTCTTGTGCAGGTAGACCGAGGAGTACATGAGCGACCGGGCGACCAACATGCTTTCCAGGGCGCTGATGCCTTTTTTGGTGACCATGACGTGGCCGTCGTGCAGCGCCAGCGTCTGCATGATGCGGTCGAAGTCGATGACGCCGTATGCGACGCCCGTGTAATGTGCATCGCGGCGCAGGTAGTCTATCTGGTCTGCGTCGATGGAACCGTGGATGATGTCGGAAAGATGGCCGCGCTGGCCGGACAGGATGGCGACGATGTCATCGGGGTCGATGTCGTGGCGTCGGAGGAGCGCCGGCAATGGCTCCATCCCGGTGTCCTTGAGCGTTCGGGTGCCGGCGATGAGTTCACGGGTGAGCTCGACGTGGTCCTTGCCCGTTGCCTGGTGCAGCAGCCGTTCGAGCGTGTGGCTGAACGGCCCGTGTCCGATGTCGTGGAGCAGGGCCGCGATGCCGACCATGCGCTGCTCTCTGCTGTCGAGGCCGAGCATTGTGGCCATCCGCCGGGCGACATGGCAGGTGCCCAGCGAGTGCTCCAGCCTTGTATGGTTTGCCCCTGGGTAGACGAGGTAGGTGAGGCCGAGCTGCCGGATGCCGTGGAGGCGCTGGAGCTCCGGCCGGTGGAGCAGCTCGAGGAAGAGGTCAGCGACGGGGATGTTGCCGTAGACCGAGTCGCGGATGATTTTTTCCTCGGTCATCGACGGCGCCACACCCCCATCCGGCGCTTCCACATGACAAGGAGGCTGCCGATCGCCGCTATGAGGATGACGAACTCGAAGCCGGTTGCCTCGTCTTCTTCTTCCACCTCGATGGTCCGGGTGACGTTGGCGGTGGCGCCGTCGTTGTCCCTCACGACCAGTTTGACCTGGTAGGTGCCCGCGCTGTCGTATTTGTGGTTGAGGAGGTCGCCGTCCTGTTCGGTGGTGCCGTCGCCGTAGTGCCAGGTGGCGTTGACGATGGTGCCGTCGGGGTCGCTGCTGGTGTCCCGGAAGGAGATATAGGTGCCGGTGCTGGGGTCGTCGGGCTCATAGGTAAACGAGGCGGTGGGGGGCACGTTTGCCACGCTTATGGCACGGGAATGGCTGTTCGACCGGCCGTCGTTGTCGGTGGCGGTGAGCGTGACCGTGTAGGTGCCGTTGTCGGTGTAGCGATGCGTGGTGTTGCGGCCGTAGCTCGTGTTCCCGTCGCCATAGCTCCAGGTGTAGTTTGTGACCTCGCCATCTGGGTCGGTGGCGTTGCCGTTGAATGAGATGTTGTCCAGGTCTGATGGCTGCCCGGGAGCAATGGTGAAGTTGACGATGGGCGGCATGTTGACCACCAGGAGCGGCATGCTGTGTGTGCCCGTCGCTCCGTCATTGTCGGTGACGGTGAGCGTGACCGTGTACAGTCCATCGTTTTTGTAGCTGTACGTGGCATCGCGACCGGTGCTGGTGTTGCCGTCGCCGAAGTCCCATTGCCATGCGGTGATGCTGCCGTCGGGGTCGCTTGCATCGTCTATGAAGGCAACGGTGTCGATGACCGTCGGCTCGCCGGGCTGGTAGCCGAAACGGGAGCGCGGCGGCACGTTGGAGACCTCTATCGACCGGGAAATGGTGCCTGTGGCGCCGTCGTCGTCGGTGACGGTCAGGTTGACCGTGTAGATGCCGTTGTCGGGGAAGGTATGCCGGGGGTTTTGCGCGGTGCTCGTTGCACCGTCGCCGAACTCCCAGCGCCATGCGGTGATGCTGCCGTCCGGGTCGCTGCTGGTGTCGGTGAACTCGACCACGTCGACGTCGCTGGGCGATGGCGGCTTGTAGGTATAGTTGGCCCGGGGCGGTACGTTCGCGACCGTGATGTTCCGGCTGGCTGTCGCGGTGTCGTTGTCGTCGTCGCGAACCATGAGCGTGGCCGTGTAGGTGCCGTTGTCCCGGTAGCGATGTACCGCCATGTTGCCGTAGCCGGTCGTGTTGTCCCCAAACATCCAGGTGTAGTTGACGATGCTGCCATCCGGGTCGCTGCTACCGCTGCCGTTGAACACGACCAGGTCGGCTGTGGTAGGCTCAGCGGGGAGGACATCGATGACGGGGGATGGCGGCATGTTGCCGACCGGCAGCGATATAGACATGGTGTCGGTTGCGCCGTCGTCGTCGGTGACGGTGAGCGTGACCGTGTAGACGCCGTTGTCCGCATAGCGATGGGTCACGTTGCGCCCGTAGCCGGTCGTGTTGTCCCCGAAGCTCCAGGTGTAGTTGACGATGCTGCCGTCCGGGTCGCTGCTACCGCTGCCGTTGAACATGATATCGTCGACGTCCGTGGGCTCCAAAGGTATCCAGGTCATGTTCGCAGTGGGGGCGGTGTTGAAAATGGTGATGTTTTTGGTGACGCTGCCCGTTTCGTTGTCGTCGTCGGTGACGGTCAACGTGACGGTATATTCATTGTTGTCGGTGCCGTTATCGGTGTACACGTGCGTGACAGTCTCGTTAGCCGTGGTCACATTGGTGCCGTCGCCGAATGTCCAGTGTCGCTGCACGATGACGCCGTCGAGATCGATCGAGGTGTCGGTAAAGGACACCTGGGTCATCGTGAACGTGGGAGACGGAGCCATGGTGAACGAGGGAACCGGCAGCCCCGCCCGGCGAATCAGCGGATGGTTGTCCCTGTTGCCTGGGTGATTAATTTTTTCGAAGAATGGATGGAAAAAGAGAGAGCCCGCCCATCCGGTTTGATTGGTGGCATTAATGGAATACCATGCAGGACAGTCACCAGCTGCAGAGATAAATATTACGTTGCTTGCAGCCGGAGAGTTAACCTGTGCATTGAATGTTCCGCTGTAGCAGAAATCAGAGAGGAACGTTACCCGGGAGCAATTGGCGGTAATCCAGCTCAGCCATGTCTGCATCTCCCCAGGGGATATTGATTCATTTGTTTCTAATTCAAACGCATCTTCAGTTCCATGGTCAACGAGGTAGAGCACTACATCGGTCTCATTGTCTGTCTCAGAAGCAATATTCTTGAATTGTTGTTTCAATAATTCTTTATCAATACTTGAATGGTTATAATCAATCTCTGGAGGTTCGTTTGGCCCACCAATCTGTGTGGGCGGACCTAACAGGTCATTGTGATCACCATAAATACTTACATTGGTCTGATTGTTATGCCACAGCAGAAAAGTGATGTTCTCGTCTGTGTATCCTTTTGCTTTCAGCGTATAGTACGCCTGCAATCCCTGTGCCGGAAAACCGTCAACATTATAGACAGGTGGAGGAGGAGAATAAAAGTCATTGGTAGATACACAAATCAACGCCGACTTATTATTGGATGAAGACAGTTTATAAGTGTCGCTATCCCCGATATTATCGATAATGCGAGGATGTTGTGAAGATACAATCGGTTGCATAGAGGCATACTGGAATATCTCCTGTAACGTATCTGCATACTTTGTACCAGGGATATCATATGGCACATCCCCGACACCATCATGGTTATTGTCCCTCCCAGTATAATCACTCCAATAGTTGCCGACAGTGCTATTATCCCATCTATTATATCTATTATCCCACACCTGATTTTCGTTGTCGATGAAATCGTTGAAATAAAACAGGTTGCCGGATGAGTCGTCCACGTAGGCACCGTACATGCTGTCGACACATGAGACATGGTGAATGGTGTTGTTCGATGCGTCGGAAAGCTCGAGGGCGTACACCGAGTTGTTGTGCACCTCGACATGCGCAAACAGGCCCCCGTGGACATCGTCAAGCATGACGCCCTTGTTGTTGCCGTACACGCTGCAGTTCTCCATGACAGGATGGCGGGCATGCTGCCATACGGCGCCCGCATAGGCATTGTAACCGGCCTCGCTGCCATCAACAGATACGTTATCGCCCGTCACCATGAGCCCGGTGTAGCTGTCGGCAAACACGCAGTCATAGATGCTGACGTTGTCCCCGGATACATACACGGCGGGGTCGTTCCAGCAGCCCTGCACCGTAAACTGGTGGAGCACCGCCCCGTTTCCGGTCACGGTGAACCCGGAGGCATCGCCGCCCTGAACAATCACCTCGTCGGGAGACTGCCCGGTCACGGTGAGCCCGCGGTCGAGCGCGACCTGCTCCTGGTAGGTGCCCGTATACACATAGCAGCCGCCATGGTCACGGAGCGCGTCGAGCGCCATCTGAATCGAACGATAATGGTCATGCTCCCATCCGGGGATAGATGGCGTGAAATCAGGGCTAACCCAGGCAAAAAAGGGCGGGTCGTCAACCGGATAACGGAGCGGATATAGATCGGTTGCCTCGGCTCCGCCCGGTACCACGTATGCCGTGTCGACGAAGCCATCCCGGCCCGGTCTGCTCTGATTGGCGCCCTTGAAACCGTCGGCGCCCTGATGAGCGCTCCAGTAGTTGCCCAGCGCCTCGTCGTAGGCGCCGCCCCACTGGTTGTCGACGCAGGCGTCGTAGGCGGTGTTGCCGATGAAATTGTTGTGCCAGAAACGGTTGTCGGTCGAGTTCTGCACGAGATAGGCGCCATAGTTGCCGTTGTCCGCGATGTGGCAGCTGGCGATGGTATTTCCAGCGGAGACATGGCTCAGCTCAAGGCCGAAAAAGGTGTTGTCGTAGACATGGCAGCTCTGGATGGTGGACGCCACGGTGCCGAACAGAAAGATGCCCTTCTGGTTGTCGTGGACGGAGAGACCATGGAGCTGGCATTCGTTGGCGTTGACAAGATACACGCCGAACACCGCCTGGGTTGCGCTGCAGTTGGCGATGGTGACCCATCGGGCGTTTTGTACCTTGATGGCCGCGTTGCTCGCCGTCACGGTAAAACCGCTGACATGTGCGTTGTTCGCGGTCACCAGGATGCCCTCGGCGGTTCCCCAGACATGGGCGCTGCCGGCGCCGACGAGCGAGATGTTTTTATCAACGATGCAGGGCTGATAGCTGCCGTTGTAGACGTAGCAGCCGCCGCCGGGGACAACGGCGTCGATGGCCGCCTGGATCGTGTCGAAGTGGTCGTGGTTCCAGCCCGGTTTTGCCGGGTTGTAGTCGCTGTCGACCCAGACCCGAGCCGGCGGTGTCTGGATGCGGGCTATGAGCGGATGGCTGTCCTGGCTGCTGTTGCCCGGCAGGATGTATGGCCTGTCGCCGATACCGTCATGGTCGGTGTCGCTGCCGGTGTAGGTGTCCCAGTAGTTGCCGATGCTGCTGTTCCATCTGTTGCCGCCGTGGTCGACGGCATTGATACCGTTGGCGACGAAGTTGTTGTGGTGGATGAGGTTGCCATGCGATGTTGCCTCGGCGTAGATGCCCCGGTCGTTGCCTTGGATCTGGCAGCTGGCAATGGTGTTATTGGAGGATGCATTGAGATAGATGCCGTACCCGAAGTCGGTGCTGACACCGGCGTTGCCTGTAACGGTGCAGTTCCGGATGCTGTTGCCCGTGGCGCCGGCGTCGAGGATGAGGCCGACCTTGCCGTCGGTGAAGGCGCTGTCTGTCACGTGTGTGGTCGTGGTGTCGACAAGGCGGAGACCGCAGAACACGTCGGAAGCGGTGACGTTGTCGATGGAGATGTTTGCGCAGCCGTCGACCACGATGGACTTGTTTTCTATCGAGGTAAATGACGTGTCACGGAGGCTGCAGCGCGCTGTCTCCATGAAGCGGAGTCCCCAGCCCGCCGACGTTATGGTGCAGCCTGATATGGAGGCGTTGCTGCCCCGTATGTCGACGGCCCAGCTGTCGCTTTTCGGGTTGTCCTGGGTTACCCTGCAGTTTCTGACCGTCAGAAAATCGTATTCGGTGTACAACGCCGCATCGTATCCGCCGCGTATGGTGAGGTTCTGGATGGTGACCCCGCTGGCGATGACCTTGACCGCATAGGTCGCGTTGTCGGTGATGGTGACACTGCCGGTGGCCTCCCCTGAAATGGTTATGTTGTCCTTGTAAATGTCGACGGAGTCATAGGTGCCCTCGAAGACGGCGATGGTGTCACCGTGTTCTGCATCGTCGATGCCCTCTTGGAGCGTGTTCCATTTGTGGTTTGGCGGATCGTCGACAAAGTCGTCGTCGACGAAAATTATTTTTCCCGGGGAGGATGTTGCCGCCGTGTCCTCAGACAGCAGAAAAACGGCTGCTCCCCCTATCATTATTATAATTACAAATAGCAGCAACGCGATCCCGACCCCTCGCTTCATGCAAACACCTATTCAGTAGAAACATGTCCTGACACTTAAACTTTTTTATTTTTTCTGCCATCTGTTCTGGGGGTTCACCGTAACCATCGATACGACAAAGAAAAGTTTATACCATAATAGCTACTTACGGATAAAACGATGGACGATGCACAACGGGAGATGGTCGCTGCCGGTGACCTGGAAAAATATGCATACTGCCCGCTGTCATGGTGGCTGAGCGAACAGGAAAACGTGGTCGACTCCCATGCGGGCGTCCGCCGGCATGACACCGTGGGCGAGGAGCTGGAGGAGATACGGCGGGACGAGAAAAAACGGAAACAGTATACCAACATCATCATCGGGCTCATCGGCGCCGCGTCGCTCCTCGCCGTCGTCGGCCTCACCTTTGCCACCGACATCGGCGCACGGGAGCACAGCTACCTTTTCGTCGCGCTCGCCCTGCTCTGGCTGCTCTATTCTATATATTTTCTGTACCGGGCGGAAAAAATAGCCATCGACGTTTTGCGGCTCCGCTACGAAAAAACCATCCTGTTTTCGTCGATGGGCGCAATGATAATCGCGCTCGTCGTCATCCTGTCGGCGCTGCCGGCGAACCGCGACGTCGCCGTCTTCCTGGAAATCCTGGCGCTGGTGTGGATCGTCGCCGCCAACCTGTATTTTTATCGCTCGCTGAACCTGTCGGAGGGCATGCTGATGCGGAAGATGGAGTATGTGTCGCCGCAGGAGGACATCGCCTACGTCGGCATGCAGCAGGAGAGCCCATTGCTGGAGTCCGGGCAGCTGGGCATCCGCGGCCGCCCCGACTACATTATCAGGCGCGACAGCAGCTACATCCCCGTCGAGAAAAAGACGGGGCGGACGCCCAAGGGGCCCCTGTTTTCGCATATCGTCCAGCTCATCGCCTACTGCATGCTCGTCGGGGAATCGTTTGGCCCGGTGCCCTATGGCATCATCGAATACGAGGAAAAAAAATACAGCATCGACAACAGCGACGAACTGCAGGAGACAGTCCTGGAGCTCCGCGACAAGCTGCTCCGCGACCGCGAGCGGGACGAGGCGCATCGGAACCACGAGCGCAAGGGCAAATGCATTTATTGCTCCAGGCGTGACGTCTGCCATGAGCGGCTTGCATAGCCCGGGGCAGCATAAAGACAACTCTTTTCAATTGCCCTGGCCCGCTTTCCTTTAAAAAGTTGCTTTCTGTGTCAGCATATATTCCGAAGCCGGAGCCGGCCAGCGCCAAATGCCGGGGTAAATTCTAAAAAGTCACCTTCGTTTACGTCGTGGAGTTGAGCGATTTGAGAGGGAAAATGGCAAGATGCATACCGGTGCATCTACCTTTTCGCTTGACTTCTATGGGTATACGCCTAGTAAATATCTAGGATGAATGGACACTTAGCAACATGGAAATCAAACTATGAATAAGACAAAACTTGATTTGACCGACAATGCGAGGACTGTTTTAGAGAAGCGCTACCTGCAGAAAAACGCCGATGGCGAGGTTATTGAAACGGAGGAGGAAATGTTCCGTCGGGTGGCCCGTGACATCGCCGCTGCCGATGAGCAGTATGGCGACGATGTCGAGGCGACCACTGACGCGTTTTATGACCTGATGGCACGTCTTGATTTTCTGCCGAACTCGCCGACGCTGATGAACGCGGGGACCGAGATACAGCAGCTGTCGGCCTGCTTCGTGCTGCCCGTCGAGGACTCGATGGAGGGTATCTTCAATGCCATCAAGAACACCGCCCTTATCCACCAGTCGGGCGGCGGCACCGGGTTTTCGTTTTCGCGTATCCGCCCCGCCGGTGACATCGTGCATTCGACGGGCGGCGTCGCCTCGGGCCCGATTTCGTTTATGAAGGTCTTCAACGCCTCGACCGACGTCATCAAGCAGGGCGGCCGTCGTCGGGGGGCCAACATGGGCATCCTCCGCGTCGACCATCCCGACATCATGGAGTTCATCACGGCCAAGCAGGACCAGCAGGAGCTCACCAATTTCAACATCTCGGTGGCAGCCACGGGCCGGTTCATGGACGCGGTGGAAGCGAGGGAGCGATATCCATTGGTGAACCCCCGGACCGGGGAGACCGAGGGAGAGCTCGACGCGGAGCGGGTGTTCGACAAGATCGTCGAGATGAGCTGGGAGAACGGGGAACCGGGTATCATCTTCCTTGACAGGATAAACGAGGGCAATCCGACGCCGCATGTCGGCGAGATAGAGTCGACGAATCCCTGCGGCGAGCAGCCATTGCTTCCCTACGAGAGCTGCAACCTGGGCTCCATCAACCTCGCACACATGGTCACAGATGGCGACATCGACTACGACCGGCTTGGAGAGGTCGTGGACACGGCGGTGCATTTCCTCGACAACGTGGTCGACCGGAACCAGTATCCCCTGGAGGAGATCAGGGAGCAGACGCTGGCCAACCGCAAGGTCGGGCTCGGGGTGATGGGATTCGCCGACATGCTCATCCAGCTCGGCGTCCCCTACAACAGCGACGAGGCGCTCGACCTCGCCCGCGAGATCATGTCGTATGTGCAGGAACGGGCGCGGGAAAAATCGGTGGAGCTTGGCAGGAAACGGGGCTCGTTCCCCAACTTCGAGGGCAGCATCTACGACGGCGACCATGAGGCGATGCGCAACGCCACGGTGACCACTATCGCGCCGACGGGCAGCATCTCCATCATCGCGGGCTGCTCCTCGGGCATCGAACCCCTGTTCGCGGTCTCGTTCGTCAGGAACATCCTCGACGAGGAGGACCGGCTCGTCGAGGTCAACCCGTATTTCAAAACGGTGGCCGGGGAGCGCGGGTTTTACAGCCAGGATGTCATGGAAAAAATCGCGGAGAACCGGGGCTCGGTGCAGGGCGTCGAGGAGGTACCCGGGGACGTGCAGCGGCTGTTTGCGACGGCGCTCGACATCACCCCCAAGGAACACATCCGGATGCAGGCCGCCTTCCAGGAATACACGGACAACGCCACCTCGAAGACCGTCAACTTCCGGGAGGAAGCGTCGCAGGAGGACGTCAGAGAGGTCTACCAGCTGGCCTACGACCTGGGCTGCAAGGGCGTCACCGTCTACCGATATGGCAGCCGGGAGGGACAGGTGCTCTCGACCGGGGAGGAAAAAAAGGAGGACAAAAAAGACGAGCAGCGGCCCCGGCCCCGACCTGTCGCCGTGCGGGGCGTCACCCGGAAAATCGGCACCGGCTGCGGCAACCTGTATGTGACGATGAACGAGGACAGCTCCGGCCTGTTCGAGGTGTTCGCCCGGCTGGGCAAGGCCGGCGGATGCGCCGACGCGCAGCTCGAAGCCATCGGCCGCCTGGTGTCCATCGCCCTGCGCTCGGGCGTCGAACTCAAGTCGATCATCCGCCAGCTCAAGGGCATCCGCTGCCCGTCACCGTTGCTCGCCCGCGGCGGCCCCATGCTCTCCTGCCCGGACGCCGTCGCCAAGGCGCTGGAGGCCTACATGAAGGGAGAGATGCCGCCTGAGACGGCGAAGCTGGACATGTTCCAGGAGCACGAGCGCATGGAGCATGAAACGGAGGAGGGCTCTGTGCAGGCACCCATCGGCCCGGTCGGTGTCTGCCCGGACTGCGGCAACCCCATGGTCTTCGAGGAGGGCTGCAAGGTCTGCAAAAACTGCGGCTACTCGACCTGCGGCTAGATAACCCCGGCGGAGATGTCCTCGATTTCGCGCTCGCAGTAGAAACATTTGATACGGAGCGGGTCCCGCGATTTGACGATAAACCGGGGCTGAATCGGCTCGTTGCTCGCGTTGGAGATACAGCTCGGGTTGGCGCATTCAACGATGCCGACGATGTCGTCGGGGACCGACACGCGGTGCTTGTCCCGTACCTCGTAGTCACGGATGATGTTGATGGTGGCATTGGGCGCGATGAGCGCTATCTTGTCGACCTCGTGGGCCTTGAGCTCACGGTTCTCGATTTTTACGATGTCCTTTTTTCCCTGGCCGCCCTCGACGTTCATGACCACGCTGATGATGGAGCCGCCGTGCGTGTCGCCCGGGATGCGGAGAATTTTGAGAACCTTGAGCGCGCAGCCGGGCGTGATGTGGTCGATGACGGTGCCGTTTGTGATGGGCTGGACTTTGAGCTCCTTCATTCGACCACCCCCGCAACGAGCGAGATGAGCGCCATCCTGACCGGGACACCGTTGAACGCCTGCCTGAAGTAGGCAGCGGCGGGTGTTTCGTCGACATCCGGGGAGATCTCGTAGACCCGGGGGAGCGGATGCATCACGATGGCGTCGCTTTGAGCTCTCTCCAGCAAATCGGTGTCGATGGTGTAGATACCCGCCACTTTTTTGTATTCCTCGGGGTCGGGGAAGCGCTCCTTCTGGATACGGGTCACATACATGACGTCGACGTCCTCGATGGCGCCGTTGAGCTCCGTCTCGAACGAGATGCTGGCGCCGAGCTCCTCGCATTCCTCGACCACCTCACGGGACATCTGGAGCTGCTCCGGCGCGATAAAGGTCAGGTCGGCCTTGAACAATGCCAGTGCATAGGCCAGCGAGTGCACCGTCCGCCCGTATTTGAGATCGCCGATGAGCGCAACCCTGTTGTCGCCGATGTCCCCGCGCTCTTTCTGGATGGTGAAAAGGTCGAGGAGACACTGTGTGGGATGACGGCCGGCGCCGTCGCCGCCGTTGATGACCGGCACCTCGGCGAACTCGGCGGCCATCCGCGCGGAGCCCTCCTGGGGATGCCGCATGACGATGAGGTCGCAGTAGCTTTCAACGGTGCGGATGGTATCCGCCAGCGTTTCCCCTTTTTGCAGCGAGGTGCCACCCGGCCGTGCGAAGCCGATGACCCGGCCATCCAGCCGTTCCATCGCCGCCGCAAACGACAGCCGCGTCCGCGTCGACGGCTCGAAGAACAGCGACGCCATGATTTTTCCCGTCATCAGGGTGCTCGTCTCACTGCCCCGGGCCGCCGGCACCATGTCCTCTGCGACGGACAAAATGTGCAGGATTTCCTCCCGTGTCAAATCCTTGATGGAAACGATGTCTCGACCCGTGAAATGCATTACAGGTATAATGCCAGACGGCATAAATAAACATTGGTGCAGCTACCGCATCCCGGCGAGGTTTTCCAGCAGCGTCGCCCGTTTACGGGCTGCATTGCGCATAAGCTCGTTGGCGATGGACACGAGCAGCTCGAGATATGCATCGCTGCACAGCAGCTCGCCGTCCTGCCCCAGTGGAACATCCATTTCTTCGGTGCTGCCGATTTCGACCATCACCGGCTCGCCGATCGACCGTATCGACGACTGCTTGAACCCGCTTTGCTTCGCCATTGACACGAGCTCCTGCGCCCGCTCGAGCAGGGCGGCGGCAACATGAAAAATCGGCGGCTGCGCGAGCAGCCACAGCTCTCCCTCAGATGCCTTGCCGAGCGCCATTCGGATGGTCTCCAGGGACACCTCACCGTCCCAGGCACCCAAAAAACGAGCGCCGTGCTTGTCACCGACACCGGGCACCTCCATGATGACGATGCGGCCCGAGCAGCTGCTCGTGGTATAAAAATCCTCAAGGGCGTTGAGCCGCTCGATGATGGGCACCGCCGGCTGATCGACCTCGCCATTCTCGAGCGCCTCCTGCAGCCGGGTCATGGCCTGCCCCTTCGCCTCCAGGAACCGCCGGCTCGTGATTTTTTTCGCTTCGCCGCCCAGCGACGTGATAAGGTCAGCGAGCTCACCCCGACGGATAGCGATGGTGCCAGCGACCGCGACGATCACGCCGGCGGCGGTGTCATAGACGAGGTCCATCATGGTGTCATCCAGGCTTTCCTGCGCCTTGGGCGCCCCCACCACCAGCATGTCGCTCACATATTCCCATATCTCCCAGACGACGCCGAGCGCGATGGCAAAGATAGCGATGAAAAACCCGACCATGAACAGGTCCATCCGGAGGCCATCCCAGTAGACGTCGATGACGTAGACCACGATGAGCGCCAGAAACGCGATGACCGCCACAGAGATGAAATGCGCCATCTTGTCGTAAAAGGGAACCGCATCATACAGCCCGAGGACGCCGCCCCATACGTGCAGCGCCAGCGGGATGACGATGAGCAGCTCGAGCAGCCAGGGCAGCGAAATGTTGAGATTACGCCGGATGAGCACCGGGGACAGCGAGAGAAACAGGGCGAAAAAGCTGGCGAACGCCCAGACGACATCCTGATGCCCGACGAGCGCCCATATACCGAGAACCGCGATGAACACCTTGAGGATGGTGGACAGAACGGTGCCGATACGCTGCCGTGTGTTCACAGCACGCAAGCCATACCGGGTATTAAATATTTAAGATAAAAATGAATGGGAAAAGACAGACAGCCAATCCTGCTCTCTTTTTTACTTGGTGAGCACGATTTCCATAGAGGAAACGTTGCGTGTACCGCCTTCTTCGGATTCGATTTCTTCGGTGTCGATCGAAATGTTTTCGACGGTTACGTCCTCCATGAAACGGTTCCGGGTTATCTCCGCTGCATCTACGGCCCTGGAGATGGCTCGACCACGAGCCTTCAGGGTCACGCGTTCTGCTCCCTGTTCGAACTCCGTTATCACGGCTATCACATAGCTCATTGGCGCTTTGTTGCCGACGTATACGATGTTTTCTTCTTCGTCCAATGTATCACCACTTCCCCCTATTGCCCGTGTTTATTTAAAATTTTTTATAGCGCTACTCGTACAGCCCGTCCCTGTAGCGGCGGTAGAGGCGCTTGATGCCCTTGTCGTAGCTGCGCCATTGTTTCTCCCATTCCGGGTCATGCGCCCGGAGCTTCTGGATCACCCGCTGCCGTATCTCGCTGGTCTCGATTTTGTCTCTGTCGATCTGTTCGATGTCACGGGCGATGTTCCGCGCCGTCTCCGGATCGGCACCGCTTTTCACCGCGGCAGCCACGATTTTCTCCGGGACGAACGGCTCCTCGTCGCCTTCGCGCTTGACGACCTTTTTGGGCATACAGCTACATGCACAAACGACTTAAATCAGTTTCCGCTATCCGGCTATGAAGGTAGCATTGACCGCGGGCGGCTCGGATTCGGGCGGCGGCGCCGGCATCCAGGCCGACCTCAAAGCGTTTCACACCGCCGGGGTCCATGGCGCCGCGGCTATCACGGCGATAACCGCGCAAAACACTCAAGGGGTCGCCGATATCCATCCGCTCCCGCCGGAGATACTCGCGGCGCAGCTCGACACCGTGCTCGGGGACATGGACATCGGTGCGGCCAAGACCGGCATGCTCTACAGCCCCGAAATCGCGTCCCTCATTGCGGAAAAGCTCTCCGGGATTCCGCTGGTGGTCGACCCGGTGCTCGTGTCCACCACCCGGCACGCGCTCGCCGAAACCGAGCTGACATCGGTGCTCCGGGACCGGCTGCTGCCGGTCTGCACGCTGGCGACGCCCAACATCAGCGAAGCGGAGCAGCTCACCGGCCATTCGATACATGGCATGGAGGACATAAGAGAGGCCTGCCGGATGCTGCACGACATGGGCGCCACATCGGTCGTCGTCACCGGCGGGCATCTCGACGAGCCAGCCGACATGTTTTATGACGGCGACGGCTTTGCGACGCTCACCCTGCCCCGGCTGGAGCGCAAAGCGCACGGCTCCGGCTGCACGTTTTCCGCCTACGCCGCCGCGTTTCTCGCCCGGGGCGCCACGCCACGGGAGGCGGTCATGCAGGCGAAGCGCTACACCTGGACGGCGGTCGCCGCAGCTATCACTCCCGGGCAAGGCGTCGACGTAATCTGGCAGCGTCCAGCCCCGCTGCCCATCCTGAACCATGACCGGACGGAGATATGGCATGGGCTCCAGCGGGCGGTGGACGACCTCCTCGGTTTTTTGCCCCGGCGGCTGATGCCCGAGGTCGGCGTCAACATCGCCTTTGCATCGCCCGATGCCACGACACGCGAGGGCGTTTGCGCCGTTATGGGCCGCATCGCCTACACGGACAGGCCGGTGCAGGTCGGCGAATGCCGTTTTGGTGCATCGAGGCACATCGCCGGCATCGTGCTCGCCGCCATGCAGCATGATGCATCGATGCGATGCGCAATGAACATCGCCTATTCAGAGCGAGCGGTGGCAGCCTCCCAAAACGCCGGCCTTGCCACGGGGAGCTTCGACCGGTCCGATGAGCCCCCGGGGCATTCGACGATGGAATGGGGCACCGGCCACGTATCCGAGCAGCTCGGCAGGATACCCGACGCTATCTGGGATGAGGGTGGCGTGGGCAAAGAAGCGATGATACGCATCATCGGAGAGACGCCCCGGGAGGTCGTCGACAAGGCACGGCGTATCGCTGCGGCGCTGGAAAAGGATTAAATAGAACGGCTGTCTCACCGACACATGCGGGCCGTCATCCATGTCAGCGGCGTCGTCCAGGGGGTCGGGTTCCGCCCGTTCATCTACCGCCTTGCGACAGCACGCGGGCTGAACGGCTACGTGCTCAATAAAGGCGATGCTGGCGTCGAAATCGTCGTGGAAGGGGAGCACGACGACATCGACGACTTCCTGGAGGTCATGCACCGGGAGGCACCTCCCCTTGCATCTATTGAAACCAGCGACGTCACACGGGAGACCGGCAAGCGGCATGACGGCTTCGAAATACGCCGGAGCAGCCAGCAGCGCAGCGGCGGTACCTCCATCGTTCCGCCCGACGTGAGCATCTGCGACGACTGCATCCAGGAGATGCAGAACCCCGGTGACAGGCGCCACCGGTATTTTTTTACCACCTGCACCAACTGCGGACCCCGCTACACCACGATAACCGGGCTTCCCTATGACCGGCCGCAGACCACCATGGACGCGTTCCCGATGTGCGAAAACTGCCGCAAAGAGTACACCGACCCCGGCGACCGGCGCTACCATGCGCAGACCATCGCCTGCCCCGACTGCGGGCCACAGGTGTCGCTGCTGACCGGGGATGGCACAGCAATGGAGACAGGAGCGGAGGCGATACGGCGCGCCGGGATGCTGCTCAGGGAGGGAGCCATCATCGCGGTCAAGGGAAATGGCGGGTTTCATCTCGCCTGTAGCGCCGCGATGCCATCGGCAATCGAGCGGCTCCGCGAGGGGCTCGGCCGCCCCCGGAAGCCTTTTGCGCTCATGGCCGCCGACCTGGACATGGCCCGGGATGTCGCCCATGTCGACGAGCGGGAGCAGGAGCTGCTTGCATCGGCGGTCAGGCCCATCATGCTGCTGCGCAAGCGGCAGGAACTCCCGGAGGTGTCACCTGGATTGCATACGGTCGGCGTTATGCTTCCCTACACCGGCCTCCATGTCATGCTGTTCGAGAGCTGCAGCGAGCCGCTGGTGATGACCTCGGCGAACATGCCCGGTGAACCCATCCTGTACCGGAACATGGATGCGCTCGACCGGCTGGACGGCATCGCCGATTTTTTTGTAACCTACGACCGGGAGATAGCGCATCGCTGCGATGACTCCGTCGTCCGGGTGGTGAACGGCAGCGCGGCGCTCATCCGGCGCTCCCGGGGATATGTGCCGACGGCCGTTTCCGCTGCCGCGACGTCGCATGACGTGCTGGCGCTGGGCCCGGAGCTCGACGTGACCTCCTGCGTGCTCTCCGGCGGCAGGGCATTTCTGTCGCCCTACATCGGCAATGTCTCCCGGCCTGCGGCACAGGATTTTCTGGAACGGGAGACGGAGCATCTGCTGGGGCTCACCGGCGCCACGCCGGAGGCGGTGGCACACGACCTGCACCCCGGGTTTGCGACCACCACAATGGCGGAGCGCTACGCCGATGAACACGACGTGCCCGCCGTTGCGGTGCAGCATCATCATGCCCATGTGGCGAAGGTGATGGCCGAGAACGACGTCGACGAGGCAATCGGCATCGCCGTCGACGGCATCGGCTACGGCTCCGACGGCTCTATGTGGGGAGGCGAGGTGCTGCATTGCCGGCTCGACGGCTCTGCGCGGGTCGGCCATCTCGAGATGCAGCCCATGGTTGGCGGTGACCTTGCCACCCGTTACCCGCTCCGGATGCTCGCCGGCATCCTCCACGGCGGCGACGGCTTCGAGAGCTTTCTGCGGGAGCGCGCCGAGATGTTCCCCCACGGTATGCAGGAGATAGAGGTGGTGCTCCGGCAGGCCGCCAACGAGCGAGGCGTGCTGACGAGCAGCTGCGGCCGGGTGCTCGACGCGACGGCGGCGCTCCTCGACGTCTGCCACCATCGCCACTATGAGGGCGAGCCGGCGATGCTGCTGGAGAGCCACGCCAGGCAGGGCACCGCTCTCGACATAGCGCCGGAGATATCCTGGGATGCACCCGCCGTACTGCATACGTCGCCGTTGTTCCGGTGGCTGTGGGAGCATCGCGACGAGGACAGTCATGACCTGGCCAGCACGGCCGAGGCATATCTCGCCGGGGGGCTCGCCGACATCGCCGTATCGTATGCACACCAGGAACATGTCGACGTGGTGGCGCTGGCCGGGGGATGCGCCTACAACGAGCATCTTTCCCGTGTCATCTCTGCATCGCTTGAACGGGCGGGGCTCCGCTGCATCCGCAACCGCCTGGTGCCGGCGGGCGACGGCGGCATCTCCTACGGGCAGGCCGTGGTCGCCGATGCACGGCTCGGCTGAAAAGAAAATTTTTTACCGCCAACCGGGATATAGATGATGTGAAAATAGACAGCATCAACAAAAAAATCCTGCATCTGCTGCAGCGGGACGCGCGGATGACCTACAAGGAAATCGCGCAGGAGCTCCAGCGCTCTGAGACCACCATCCGTGACCGCATCAAGGCGATGGAGGATGCCGGTATCATCCAGGGCTACACGGCATTGATAGACAAGACGGTGCTCGGTCTGACCTTTTTCGCTATGATTCTGGCCAACCCTGCCTCGTTTTCGGCTATCGACGAGATTACCGAGAAACTCAAGCGGGTGACCAACGTGCTCCGCGTCTACCAGATTTCGGGTGAGCACAAGCTGGCGTTTTTTATCGTGGCTCCTTCCTACCAGGATTTGAAGCGGACGCTGCAGCACCGGATCATCCCGCTGGGGATACAGGACGAGGAAATCATCACGGTGCTCGAGGCAGACCGGGAGTTCCTGTCGCCCCTTGACCTTCCATAATGGCCGCAGGATACAGGTCGTGGTTTGCTGCACAAAACCGGGTGTCCTCCCCGGGATACACGATTTTTTCCGGGGATGCACCGGATTCCAAGAGCAGCGTTTTTCTACCTGTCGGATGTTATAGCTTCCGGAGGGCGTTTGTATGCGCTCCAGGGTGAATGAAATGGAGAAAAGAAAACAGAAACACGGGAGAAAAAGAAGTGACGACGATGACTTCGACGATGACACCGGCGTATACGACGATGACGACGACATCTCGCTGAGCGACGATGACGACGATGACCGATGGTAACGGCACGTGCTCTATGACACACCAGCCCGGAACAGCAAAAAAGGAGGTGGTCGCCATGGCCAGAAAGACGGCTAAAAAAACAAAGACCAGCAAGAAGAAACAGTAGTTTCACCGCGGTTTTTCCATGTCCGCCGGAGCATGATGCTCCGGCTCTTTTTCCATCATCTTCCCCGTCTTGTTTTTTTGACGGGCCGACGGGCCGGCATGCAAACGCATTTATATCTGGAGAAATTTCCCAGTCGCTGATAGCATGACCGAGGAGGCATACAGGCTCGTGGAAAACGCGGCCGGGCGGCTCGTGCCCAGCCACGTCAACGGGCAGCCGGCAACACCGTTCAGGGGTATAAACGCGCATCGGCCCACGGGGAAACAGGCGGCGCCACCGATACCGTCATCTGTGGACTATCCGTCGGATGGCAACAAGGTCGTCGGCAGCATCAAATCAGCGCTGCGGCGCTGCGGGCTCCGGGACGGCATGACCATTTCGACGCATCATCATTTCCGGAACGGCGACCATGTTGCCAACATGGTGTTCGACCTGGCGGCAGAGATGGACGTGAAAAATCTGCGGTGGTTTCCGAGCGCGTCGTTTCCCTGCCATGAACCGGTCATCGGGCACATGGAAAACGGCATGGTGCACCATGTCGAGGGAAGCCTGAATGGCCCGCTCGGGGTGTACTGCTCCCGTGGCCGCATGCGGGGGATGGGCGTGCTGCGCTCCCATGGCGGCCGGTATCGGGCTATACAGGACGGCGACGTGCACATTGACATCGCAGTGATGGCGGCCCCTGCCGCTGACCGGTATGGCAACGCCAACGGTCTGCACGGCCCCTCGGCGTGCGGCCCGCTGGGATATGCGGAGGCGGACGTGCGGTATGCCGACCATGTGGTCGTGGTCACCGACAACCTTGTCGAGTTTCCCTGTCATCCCTGGCACATAGATGGCAGCTACGTGGACCATGTGGTGACGGTTGACCGTGTCGGCGACCCTGAACAGATCGTGTCGGGCACCACTGAGGTCACCGACAACCCGGTGCGGCTGCGGATGGCCGAGCTGGCCGCCCGGTTTGCCGACGCGGCGGGCATCGTCCGGGATGGCTTCAGCTTTCAGGCCGGTGCCGGCGGCACCTCGCTGGCCTTCGTGCAATATCTGCGTGACATCATGCAACGCAGGGATGTCAGGGCGCGGGTGATGAACGGGGGGACAACGGGCTACCTGGTCGAGATGCTGGAGGAGGGGCTCGGCGACTACATCCTGGACGGGCAGAGCTTCGACCTGGCGGCTATCGAAAGCCTCCGGGACAACCCGAACCATGTGCCCTATGGCGTGAACACCTACTACAATTTCCATTCAAAGGGGTCAACGGTGTCGATGACCGATCTCGTGGTGCTGGGTGCCACCGAGGTCGACGTCGACTTCAACGGCAACGTTGTCACCCATTCCGATGGGATGCTCCTGCACGGCGTCGGCGGCTGGCAGAACAGCCTCCATGCCGGGTGCGCCATCCTGGTCATTCCCTCCCACCGGGGAGACACGCCGATGATACGGGATGAGGTCACCACGCTTGTGGGACCCGGCGATCTCATCGACGTCGTCGTCACCGAGCGGGGCATCGCCGTCAACCCGCGCCGGACCGATCTGGTCGAGGCGACACGGGACAGCGACCTGCCGCTCCGCTCAATCGAGGACATCAAAAAAGAGGCGGAGGACATCTGCGGACAGGCGGCACCGCAGCCCGAGCTCGACGATGACGTCGTGGCGGTCGTCGAATGGGTCGACGGCACCCTGCTCGACAGCATCCGCCGCGTCCCCGAACAGAGTTAGGGCGTCAGGCGTTTTTTGTCCCGGGGGAACAGGATGCATTCACGGACGTTGCCACGGTGGAGGATTTTCATGAGGTAGCGCTCGATGCCGAAGCCGAAGCCGCCGTGGGGCGGCATCCCGTAGCGGAATGCTTTGAGGTATTCGGCGAAATCGTCGGGGTTGAGATCGAGGTCGGCGATGCGTTGTTCGAGCAACGCCGGATCATGGATGCGCTGCGCCCCGGAACATATCTCGGTGCCCCGGCAGGCGAGGTCGAATGCCCGTGCATGGCTGTCATCTGGCATCGCGTAGAAGGGCTTGGTTTCAAGCGGGAACCTGGTGATGAAGTAGAAGTCGTCGTCGACCTGTTCGCCGAGCAGGTTTTCCTCGTCGGTGCCCAGGTCGTCGCCCCATTCGATGTCGATGTGCCCGGACAGGATGTCGATAACCTCGTCATAGGGGATGCGCCGGAACGGGGGCTCCGACGAGGGCAGCTCGACGTCCAGGAGCTCGAGCTCGTCCCGATGACGTTCATCGATAGCTTCGAGCGACGCGATGACCATGCCCTCGATGACGGCCATGATGTCGTTTTCGTCGTCGATGAACGCCATTTCGACGTCGATGGCCGTGGACTCGTTGAGATGCTTTGAGGTGTCATGCTCCTCGGCCCGGAAGTACCATGCTATCTCGTACACGCGGTCGAGGCCGGTGGCCATCAGCATCTGCTTGTAGAGCTGCGGCGACTGCACGAGATATGCGTCGCGGCCGAAGTAGTCGATGGTGAACAGCTCGGTGCCGCCCTCGGGCGACGACACCGTTATCTTGGGTGTGTGCACATGGGTGAAACCCTCGCCAGCCAGATACTGGCAGGTAGCTTCGATGAACGTGTGGCGAATGGCGAAGATAGCCTGCACCTCGTCCCGCCGCACGTCGATGAACCGGTTGTCCAGGCGGGTGTCGAAGTCGACGTTGACCTGGTCGGCGACGCCCATCGGAAGCGGCGTCTCCGCCTCCGAGAGAACCTCGATGCTGCTCGGTAGCAGCTCCCAGCCGGTTTGCACCTGGTCGTTTTTCTGGCATGTGCCGGTGGCGGCGATGACGCTTTCCCGGGGGAGCTCGGTCAGCCGGGCGAAGAGGTCGGGCATCTCTTTCTTGATGCAGGTGACCTGCGCCACGCCGGTTTTGTCGCGCAGCAGGATGAACGCGATGCCGCCCAGGTTCCGGGTTTCCTCTATCCATCCTGCAATGGTGACTGTGTCGCCGTCGTTGTCGGTGCTGACATCTGCAGCATAGTGGGTGCGAAGCATGCTGCATGTAAAGCATCGTGCAGTTAAATGTTTTCTGCCCTGCCGTACCGCTGCTCGTGCTTTTGAAGCAGTTCCGCCCAGTCGGGCATGCCGTTCTGCGCCCCCCGTGTTTCGACGGTCAATGCGGCCGCGACGTTGCCGAGCTCGCAGGCCGTCGGGAGGTCGACATCGCGCTGCAATGCCGCCCAGACCGCCGCACGATGGGCATCGCCGGCGCCGGTCGGGTCGACCATGTCTGCCGGCACGGCGGGTATCTCATGTGTTTCGCTGCCGTCGTAGACCAGGCAGCCCCGGTCGCCACGGGTGACAACCGCGTCGATGTCCTCGAGCAGCTTTTTTTCCGGCAGGGCAAGCATGTCCGTGATGGTGTCCAGCTCGGTGGCGTTGCAGAACAGCATGTCCGCCCGCTCGATGACATAGGCGAGCTGCTCGGCGGTGTAGCGCGGCAGGTCCTGCCCGGGCTCGAAGGCCAGGTAGCGAGCCCGTTCGGCCATCCGGCAGGCAAATCCGGGATGTATGGGCGCGAGGTGGACGACATTGCCGGTCACGTCGGCACCCGGCATGTGCTCGGAGACACCCCAGGAAAAATAGGTTACCTGGCGATGTTGTTGGTCGTTGAAGATATACGCCGTGGGCATCTCGCCCTGAAACGGGGTGACGGCGAGCTCGACGCCGGTGTCCTGGAGATATGTCCCGTAGCCGGTGGCGGCGAAGCCATGTGGCACCGCTGCCAGCAGCCTGGCCCGTCCGCCAAGCCGGGCGATACCGGTCGCGATGTTGGCCGCCCCGCCACCGTAATGGCGTTCATGCCGCCTGATGAAGATGGAATGCTCGGGCGCGGGATGCGACGGGATGCCGAACAGGTGGTCGATGGCGATGTGCCCGGCCACCGTGACCGCGTTCATAGGTTGAAATAGAGAACCTGTATCGAATGCTCGCTGGTGCCGCCGCCCTGGCGATGACCCACGATGGTGAGCGTCCGGCTGCCAAGGATGCGCTGGTCCCACCGCCAGGTGAATGGTGCCTCGGTTGCGGTGTGCTGGAGCTCGCCGTCGACGTAGAACTCGACGGTGGTGATGGTCTCGCTCGTGGTCGCCGATACCTCGACCGGGCCGACCACGATGGTCCTGCCGAGCCAGGTCGACATGACCTCGTTACCATAGAGGTAGAGATGGCCCTGCCGGGGGGTCCCGATGCTGCAGCCGCCGCGGCCGCCGATGGCCAGCGTTGGGTCGCCGAACAGCGCGAACTCCTGCACCACCTTGTAGCCGATGGCATCCAGGTCGCCGTGGTCGTTGAGGTAGTCCGCCTGGGCGTTTGACAGCGCCGCGCCGGCGGTCCCGCGCTCCGCGATGTGCTCGGTGAGATGGACGTCCATGTAGCCCGAGAGCCCCTGCACGCAGTATGAACCCAGGTAGCCCCAGGAGAGCGCCGTGGCCGCATAGGTTGCAATGGCTCCCTTGTCGGACGCCCTGACGAACTGCCAGGCGATGCAGGTGCCGTCTGAGAAGTCGCCGCAGGAGCAGGCGTCGAGCACCACCACGGGGTACGCGCCGTTGTTGGAGAGCAGGGATATGTCACTGATTTTGAAGCCCGTCCATGTGTCGAAGTCGCCGGGTGGATGTGTCGCCCAGCTGTACCGGTTGCCGTGGCCGGAGAAGTCGACGAAGCCGGCGCCCTTGCTGATTTCCTGCCTGATTTTCTGGGTGCTCAGGTCTCCCGTCGAGGCATAGAGCCGGGTGATGTCGAAGTCGCCGAGATAGCGGTCTGCATGGTTTTTGGTGTATTCTCCCTCGAGCACCCCGTCGTCATCGTCGTGGCTGTCGCCGGCGCAGAGGACGGCCCGGTCCATCCATTCCGCCCCGGAGGCCGTTGTCTCATACTGGATGATCTTGTCGACCACTGTTTCGACGTCTCCCTCGCTGTCGCAGGGCAACCGCCCAAGTTCGACGTCGGGGTAGAGGTCGAGCGTGTCCGAGTTGCCCCGGTAGTCGATCTCGGCAAAGCGGTCGTTGTCGTTGGTGTCCCATGATGAAAACGAGCCATCCGCGGCGTAGATGTCCGCGTAGTACAGGTCGGTTATGAACGGCGTGTCATGGCCGTCGTCGGTGTAGGACAGCCTGGCGGGAAGGCGGTCGGCGCTTCCCACTAGCAGGACGCTGGACACGCCGTCGCGCTCGACCATCCGCTTGATGTAGTATTTGATTTTTTCTGCGTCGTCCCGTCCGCGCACCGCCGCCGTTTCGGAGAGCGTGGCCAGCTCTGTGTCGATGCCCCAGCCGTTTTTGTGGTCGACCAGTGGCTGCAGCTCGTCGCTAAACGTCTCGGGCGCGATGATGAGCAGGCCGCCGTCCGCAGCCACCGGCAAGGATGACGGCTCCTCATAGGATACCTCGACGTCGATACGTTCGACATAGCGAAGCACGTCGGCCTGCGGGGCATATCGGGCGGGAAACACCTGCAGGGTAAGAAACATGACGTGCTGGCCATTGTGCAATCCGGCGCCGGTGTGCCATCGCAGCCATTCCCCGGGGTAGAGCTCGCTGCTCTCGTAGACGGGGCCAGGTTCCTGCACGGGGGTGGCAGTCTGCATGTTGAGCGGCATTGGCTCCGGACCGGGGAGTATCATGGTGTCGATGGGTCGCGTGTGCACATCGTGAACGTGAACGTCGACGTCCGTTATCCTGGTACCCCGGGGAAACGTCACTGTTTTTGTAGCCGAGGGCATTACGGGTTCACCGGCATGCTGCAGCATGGTGGTAGCGTTGTCGACGGACAACGACGCATACCCGTCATGTGGCTCCACCGATGGAGGGGAAAAATGAAACGAATAGGCGGCATGTGACGGCGGAGCGCCTGCAACATGAAAAGTTGTTCCCAGGAGCAATGCAAGGATACAAAGAGAGATAGCAGCCTTTTTCATGGGGTGTAAAAAAGCCGGGTCTACTTAAAGCTATGGTCATGGAGACACAGGCGGATGGATGCCCCTGGACTATCGCAGCCGTGCTTCCATTCTGGCAAGGCGCTGTGCAACGCGCCCGGTGCCAGAATACTTGTCGTGGGAAAACACCTCTGCGAGCCCCTTACCCAGCACGAAGACGGCTTGTTTGTGGTCATCCTTTGACTTGTGGACGTGGTGCGGCAGGACGTCGAGCGCCTCGTATTCCGCAAAGGATGTGCCGTCTGCGTGCTCCTGCTCCAGCTCGTTTTTTATCTGAGCGAAGAGGGTATGGAGCTGTATGATTTCCTCTTTCTGCATCCTCATCCCTTCCCATTCCTTAATGAATCCAGCGCTCTTAAACCTTTCGCTTCGCTTTTTTCTGTGTAGTGTCCTGAAATTATTTAACATCGGGTCATCGCGGTTTCTTTTACTCATGT
>CAZESS010000026.1:0-23977 GCA_964514975.1 uncultured Thermoplasmatales archaeon
TCACAATCACAAACTGAACTAAGAACACTATTTTTACCCTACTGTCAAAGTTGGGTTATACACGATGTCACATGGTCACCCTCGAACCATCACTGCCCCGCATCGTCAGACGCCGGGGCGGCATCCTCCGTTGCCCGCCCGGAGACGAGCTCACGCCCGCAGTCAGGACATGTTCCGACGCGCGTGGCGCAGCTCCGATGGAACAGGGCGCCACAGGCACAGCGCACCGATGCGGCGTCGGCCTTCAGCTTCCCCCGGCAGACGAGGCACCGCTGCACCTCCCGTCCATCCTCCACTCTGACCTGTCGATGAACCCTGGCTGTTTTCCTGCGCCACAGGTACACCCCGCCCACGATGACGGCCGCCACCGCTGCCGCTATCAGCGCGATGGGAAGCCAGCAGATGGGCACGTCGACATGCATGGTGTTGTTCGTCTCGTTGCGCTCGGGGAACTCGTCATCCGGGTCGACATCCGCCCTGACAGTATGGGAGCGCAGCGGCGACAGGTTGACGGTGAACGACAGGGTGGCTGTGCCGTTGGCTGTCAGTCTGCCGATGGTTTGGCTGTCAATGGTTTTTCCGTCGACGGACAGCGTGCACGACACGTTTTCCGCCGTTTGGGTTCCGGTGTTCGCGATGGACACCCGGGCGCTGTCGCTGCCGAGCAGCGATGTGTCGATGTCGATGTCAAACACGCTGAACTCGTATTCGGGCTGCGGCGGGGTGTCTGGCTGCACCGTGACGGTATGGGAGACGGTGCCAGTGGCGCCGTAGCTGTCCGTTACCCCCAGCGTGACGGTGTATCCGCCCGCCATGCTGTAGCTGTGGGACGCGTTTCGCTGGTAGCTCTGGGTGCCGTCGCCGAAATTCCATGTCCAGTTGACGACGCTGCCCGTGTCATCGGTGGAACGGTCGGTGAAATTGACGACGCTGCCGGCGGTGACGGTGTCCGGCACGTCGAACGCGGCTGCCGGCGGCGTGTTGACGACCAGGGTTTGCTCCGCGGTGTCGGTCAGCCCGTCGCTGTCCGTCACGGTCAGCGTGACAGTGTAGCTGCCCCCCTCGCTGTACTGATGCTGCACCTGTTCGCCGCTGCCGCCGTCGCCGTCGCCGTAGCTCCACTGCCATGCCGTGATGTCGCCGTCGGGGTCGCTGCTCTGGTCGGTAAATGCCACTGTGCGCTCGTCGATGCTGTAGATGAAGGCGGCGCTTGGCGGCTCGGGCTCCGGCGGCGATGGCTTCCGCTCCGTGGTGAAGCTCCATGTGTCCGATGTGTTGGTGCCGCTGCCGTCGTCGGCGACCGCGTACCAGCTATAGGTGGTGTTGTAGTTCAGCCCGTTCCATGTCACGCTGGCGGTGCCGCCGCTGGCGACGCCGGTGACGGTGTCTATGCTGTCGTTGTTGCTTGCATCGTGAAAGGTGACGTTCAATGTGTCGCCGTCGGGGTCGGACACGGTGACGCTCAACGGTGGAGTGATGCCTGCGCCGCTGCTGCCGTCATCCGGTGAGGGGCTGAAGGGCGGTGCCGGCGGTGCGTTGACCGTCAGCAGCGCCGTCTCCGTATCCGTGGCGCCGTGGCTGTCTGTTACCTCCAGCGTTATGTTGTAGTCACCGCCGGCGGTGTAGCGATGCTGCACCTGTCCGCCGTGGAGCATGGTTCCGTCATCTATCTGCCAGGTCCAGTTGACGATGCTGCCGTCGGGGTCGCTGCTGGTGCTGTTGAAATAGACGGTGGTGTGCGTGGAGGGCGTTGCGGGTTCAATTGTGAACGACGCATGGGGTGGCCGATTGCTCACTATGACGGTGTCGCTTGCGTTGCCGGTTGCGCCGCTGTCGTCTCTCACCTCAAGGGTGATGGTGTAGCTGCCCGCCATGCTGTAGCTGTGGGACGCGTTTCGCTGGTAGCTCTGGATGCCGTCGCCGAAATTCCATGTCCAGTTGACGATGCTGCCGTCGGGGTCGCTGCTCGTGTCCGTGAACTGTATCGTTTCCATGGTGGCAGGCTCGGACGGGCTGATGGTAAAACCGGCGCTGGGCGCCACATTGTCGACGATTTCAAACGTCCGCGTGCCTGCTGTGCCGGTGTTACCGGCGAGGTCGACGGCGCGGTACAGCAGGGTGTGATTGCCCTGCCCGGTCACGGGAAACATTCCACCATAGGCCGTCCAGGCGCCGCCGTCGAGGCGGTATTCGCTGTAGTTGACACCCGATGGCGCATCCTGCGCGGTTACCTCAACCGTGACGTTGTCCCGGTACACGTCGCTCGCTGTCTCCATACCGGTGAGCGTTATGTTCGCGAAAGGCGCCGTGCCATCCACCTGGACGGGGAAGGCCGTACTGTTGACGTTGCCGCCGCTGTCGGTTGCCCGCAGCGCTGCGGTGTGGTTTCCGCTCGTGGAGATGGAAAACGAGGTGGTGCTGCCCGCGGTGGTGTGCCAGCTGCCCCCGTCGACACGGTAGCTGACGTTCGCTACGCCATATGTATCGCTGGCGTTGACCGACACGTTGACCGGGCTTACATACCAGCCGTTGTCGCCGTCGGGGATGGCGGGGGAGAGCGTGTATGCAAGCGACGGTGGCGTGCTGTCGTTTTCGATGACCACGGTGTCGTTGACGGTGATGGCGGGCAGCAGGCCGCCGCCCCCGGGGTCGGTCAGGTTGACGTTGACGAGCCGGATCCATCCCAGGCCCGGGGCGGTTGCGTTGAAGGTCACGGTGGCGAAGACGCCCGTGTCCGTCGTCGTGTTGCCGTCAAGGTTGAGCCCCACCATATTGCGGATGCTTCCGTTGCCGTTATCGACATCGACGCTGCTGTTCAGCCAGATGTCGAACAGGCCGCCGCCGTCGACCCGCCATGCCTCAAGCACCGACGCGTTGAACATGATGCCGCACTGCATCCCGCCCAGCGCTTCCCCCGGTGCAACGGTTACGTTGACCGTGACGGTGTCGCCGGGACGTGCATGGCCGGGCGTCTCAACCGCGACAATGCTTTCCGGTGCTGCGGTTGCCTGGTGCCACGTGCAGACCAGGAAGATAATGATGATGACCGCGAGAGCTTTCCGTCGCATGATATCCGTCAGGCCGTCCTGCTCCACGCGATGGCGCCGGGCAACGAAAAGCATATCCGGGAGGCGGGGATGGAAGCAGGCATACGGCAACTAATACATCTGTCTCATTTAAAATTAACTTTGCGCTGCGACGTCGCCGCCTTCATGCTGGTCATGCAGTGCGGTCACGGCTTCTCCCTCGCGTGGTCGCGCGATGACGAAAGATATAAATGAAACAGACAATTTACTACCGTTGTAACATGAAAGCATGGGTTCAAGCACGGGCGTTTTTCGTGGTCATCCTTCTCCTGGCTGTAACCGGTGTATTGCAGGTGCAGGGAAACGACGGATTGCCGGGTCAGCCTGGCGCGCAGCCGGTTGCCATGTTCACCTACGCCCTCGAGGGGGCAACCGTGTCCTTCAACGCCTCGGGCTCCGTGGCCGGTGATGCGCCCATCGTCAACTACACGTGGAGCTTCGGCGACGGCGCCGCAGGGTACGGCATGACCACCTTGCATACCTACGGGCAGGAGGGCACCTACTGTGTTACCCTGACGGTTACCGATGACGACGGCAGAAGCAACGATTCCACGGCATCCATCATGGTTGACCTTGCCGCGCCCGCTACTACCCTCACGTCGGCGCCGGCCCGTCCGAACGGACAGCATGGCTGGTGGGTGACCGCTGTGACCATCACGCTAGCCGCCAGGGACGACATGTCGGGCGTCAACGCGACCTATTACACGATAAACTACGCGACGCAGCAGGAATACACCGGGCCGTTTTCCCTGACCGGGAGCGGCACGTACAACGTCAGCTATTATTCCATTGACAATGCGGGGAATCGTGAATCACGGCATTCCCGCACTTTTCGCATCGACCGCCATGCCCCGACATCCTCATACATGATTGACGGGGCGGCGCCAACCGAAACCGGCTGGTATACCTCCGGTGTGGACCTGTCGCTGTCAGCCTCAGACGGCCGCGAGGGTTCCGGCGTCGACGCGACCCTGTACCGTATCATCGGCAAAAACAGGTCGTTTCAGCAGTATGGAGAGCCGCTGAACCTGACCGCCGAGGACACGCATGTCGTCCAGTATTACAGCAGAGACGTGGCCGGCAACGCCGAGCGCCTCAGAAACGTCACCGTCCCCATAGACAGAACGAAGCCCGCTGTTTCCATTGATGTTCCCCGCACCTCATATCTCTACATAAACGGACGGGAAATGCTGCCCCTCGCCATGGTCAACAAGGCCGCCGTTGTCATCGGCTCGCTCACCGTGCAGGCCACCGCCTATGACGCGACAGCAGGGGTCCGCAACGTCAGCTTCTCCGTCGACGGAGAGATCCAGAGCATTGACAACCGGACGCCGTACACCTGGGAATGGAACGAAAACACGGCCGGCGCCGCAACGGTCAGGGTGACGGCGGAGGATGCCGCGGGGCATACCGCCAGTGCCGAGGTATCGGTGGTAGCCTTCATCCGCCGGTAGCACGGGCAGCGGGTACACAATGCATTGTCTTGGATTGGAAGGAACGGCCCACACTGTTGGCGCGGGCGTCATCCGCGACGAGCCACCGTTCGTGCTGTCCAACGTGACGCGGATGTACCGGCCGACGGAGGGCGGCATCCATCCGCGTGATGCCGCGAATCATCATGCCGCCGAGCTCGTACCCGTCGTCAGGGATGCGCTCGACGATGCCGATGTTACCCCCGGCGACATCGACCTGGTCGGGTTTTCGATGGGGCCCGGACTGGGTCCCTGTCTGCGGACGGTTGCGACGGCGGCCCGGTCGCTGGCGCTGCATCTCGACGTGCCATTGCTGGGTGTCAACCACTGCATCGCGCATCTTGAGATTGGCCGGGCGTTGACGGATGCACATGACCCTGTTTTGCTGTACGTGTCGGGCGGGAACACCCAGGTTATCGCGTTTTTGAACGGCCGCTACCGCGTCTTCGGTGAAACCCTGGACATCGGCATCGGCAACTGCCTGGACAAGTTCGGCCGCCATTTGGACATGGGGTTCCCCGCCGGTCCCCGGGTAGAGGAGCTGGCGCGCCAGGGCTCCCGGTATCTGGAGCTCCCCTACTCGGTGAAGGGCATGGACGTCTCGTTTTCGGGCATCCTGACAGCGGCGCTCACCCTGGCCGACAACGCGGCGCTGCCGGATGTCTGTTATTCGCTGCAGGAGACCAGCTTCGCGATGCTGACAGAGGTGACCGAGCGGGCGATGGCGCACACCGCCAAGGACGAGGTGCTCCTGGGCGGCGGCGTCGCCTCGAACCACCGGCTGCAGGACATGGTTACCACGATGGCGCAGGCGCGCGGCGCCCGGTGTTTTGTGCCGCCGGGCGACCTGCTGGTGGACAACGGAGCCATGATAGCGTGGACGGCGCTGCTGATGCACCGGTCTGGCGTTTCCATGGATGTCGCGTCGACTGAGGTCAGACAGCGGTTTCGTACCGACGAGGTGGACGTGGTATGGCGCGACTGATACAGCGCGGCGCCGAGGCCGAGATATGCCGCGACAGGTGGCATGGCCGGCAGGTCGTGGTCAAGCGCCGGGTACCCAAGCGATACCGCATCCCCGAGATAGATGCGGCGCTGCGCAGCCTGCGGACCCGGAAGGAGGCAGCGCTCCTGCACGAGGCACGCTGCAGCGGCGTCGCCACCCCGGTTGTCTACGATGTCGACCTGCATGACATGGCGATCACCATGCAGTTTTTGGACGGACGGCGCGTCAAGGACGTCATTGATGGGCTAGGCGGCGAGGAGCAGCGCTCGCTGTGCCGGTCGATTGGCAGCGCCGCCGGCCGTCTCCACCGGGGCGGCATCGTGCACGGCGACCTGACCACCTCGAATATCATCGTGCACGGCGAGTGTATTTATTTCATCGACTTTGGATTGGGCGAGAAAAGCGACGGCGTGGAGCAGCGGGCCGTCGACATGCACCTGCTCATGGAGGCGCTGACCGCGGCACACGAAAACCCCCGGCTGTATGGATGGGTGATGGAGGGCTACACCTCGATGTCCCCGGACGCGGAGGCGGTGCGGCGGACGGTGGACGACATCGCTGCCCGCGGCCGATATGTGGTGAAACCATGAAACTGCGGTTTGTGACGGGCAACGAGGGAAAGCAGCGGGAGGTCAGCGCCATGCTGCCCTGTGAGGTGGTGCAACATGACGTCGGCTACCCGGAGATACAGGCTGACACGCTGCAGGAGGTGGCGCGCTTCGGGCTGGACTGGCTCCGCCCCCGTATCGATGGCCCGTTCATGCTGGAGGACGCCGGCCTGTTCATCGATGGCCTTGACGGCTTTCCCGGCGTGTATTCCTCCTATGTCTACAAAACCATCGGCATCCATGGCATCCTGCAGTTGCTTGAAAACGCCGGGGGCAGGAAGGCGGTGTTCCGCTCGGTCATCGGCGTGTATGACGGCGAGCAGCATTTTTTCACCGGGGAATGCCATGGCTCCATTGCCAGGGAGGTGTGGGGCGAGCACGGCTTCGGCTACGACCCAATTTTCGTGCCGGAGGGCAGCGAGATGACGTTCGCCGAGATGCAGCCGACGGAGAAAAACAGGTATTCGCACCGCGGGAGCGCGGTCGAAAAGCTCTCCGCGTATCTAGCGATGCTCCCGTAGCAGCGTCTCGATGCGGTCCAGGCGCTCCAGCAGTTCCTGCCGCGCCAGAATCTGGCCGGCGCAGCGCTTCAGGTCGCTGAACGACAGCGACCGTTTCGGCAGCACGCTCCTGTCGGACAGCCGCGTCAGCTCCCGTCCGAGTTCGTCGTCGTTCATGTCAAGCTTCTTTGCTGCAGCAGCGAAGTCTCCGGTAGTGGCCAGCGCATGCAGCACCTTTCTGTCACGTTCGTCGAGCGACACGTTGTAGGGCAGGAAGCCATACTGCTCCATGGTCTCCTCCATGCACGTTTTGATGATGGACTCCAGCTCCTCGGGCTCGAGCAGCAGGTGATATTCGCTGAACGCAATGATTGATACATCGAGCTGCGCCGCTGACTCCCGGACGGCGTCATCGGCTTTTTTGCAGATGAGCATCGGCTGCATGCCAGCGAGCTGCGCGTTGGCGTAGGCCTGGCGCACCGAGCTGAGATTTGCTCTGCCCGCTTTGACCTCAACCGCATAGCGCACGCCGTCTTTTTCCGCCAGGATATCTATCTCGGCGATGGTTTCGCCCTTCGAGTGCAGCTCATGGTTGGCCTCGATGATGGCGTAGCCCATGCTGTCCAGCATGCGTCGGGCAATCCGCTCGGCTGATAGACCACGTTTGCCGATGCTACCATCCCCGGAAACGTCGTGGTTCAGACGTCCTCGAAGCGACCCCGCACCCGTTCCATGACCTTCGGCAGCGTCGTGTATTCCATGTCCGCGAGCGGGAGACGATGCGGCTCGAACGGGCCATGGCGGCGCATGTAGTCGGTGACCTCCTGCGCCTGCCGCCGGCTTGCATCGAAGGCCGGGTCGTCGAACAGGTCGGCGGGCCCGGTCAGCCTGCCCTTTTTGACCTGGAAGCCCAGAGCGACCACGCGTGGTGGGCCGTCAAACCGCGTGCAGGTCGCCTCCTGTTCGCTGACGGGCATCAGCGGGCCGTTGTGGGAGCCGCGCATCCATCCGGACACGAGATGCGGAAACGAAAAACCCTCCAGCACCTCGCCGAGCGCGGGCAGACCGGACTGCGCCCTGACAGCCGCGACGGGGTCATCCTTGCCCACGTATTCACCGGCGATGTGATACAGCTTCTCCGTAGACACCACCGCGACGGGCTCATCGGCGGGGAGCTTGCCGCCCTCCTTGGGGAATACGCGCTTGATGACGAACCGGGACTTGGCGCCGAGGAGGGCCAGGGCGTCGTACATCTCCTCCGGCATGTCCATGAAAATACGGGTGTGCTCCTTGATGTCCCATATCTCGAGGCGGAAGCCCGCGTGCAGCGAGGGATCGATGACCAGCCCTGCCGTCGAAAACGGGTCGGCGAACATCCTGAAAACCGGGAGGTTGAACGCGCCGGGCTCCGTCTTGTCCATCAGAAACGCGACGAGGGGTTCCGACTTCCGCTCGGTGAACGCCATCTCGGCGATGCCCGGGCCCATTCCCCGGACGTTGCCGGAAAACGCGTCCTTGAGCAGGTCCTGCCCCGCGCCATAGAGACCAAGCTCCCGGGCCGTCTCGGTGGCATCCTTGAACGTGTCCCATGCCAGGGAGTGAATCTCCTCGTCGTCCTCGCCCCGGGTATGCGTCATCAGGAGCTCCAGGTCGTCGCCGCAATGCGCCACACGGAAATCGGTGAGCAGCCCGTCCTCCATCGCCCCGGAGAGGTGCTTCTCGGCTGTCTCGATGAGCCGGGGGTGCACCTTTGAATGACCGGGAAAGCCGCCCACATCTGCCTTTATAATGCTAAAGGTCGTTGTCATGGGGGTGTAATGCGGGAGCGCTACAAAAAACTTTGGCCGCTATCGCCGCCGGTGCTCATCCGTCCTGCTGCTGGAAAAACCGGTCGACCATCTCCGCGAACTCATGGAACGGGACCGTCCGCTCCACGACCTTTTCGGCATAGGCGTCCAGGCTGTCGCTCCATTCGGTGCCGAACCATGCCGTGTAGCCCCAGATGCGAATCCCGTCATCGAGGTCAAGCAGCGCCTTCGTGGTCCGCACTCCGTCCATCCGGTCGCTGCCCGTCCGATGCCGCTCGACCGCGTCCATGTCCCCCTCGCCTGACAGGTTGAGATCCATGACGACCAGGTCGGGTCGTTTCTCCTGCTGTAGCAGCTGGCGGTAGGTCTCCACGGCGTCCTCGCCGGTTTCCGCATGGTGGAGCTCCACCGGCGTGCTCATACGCTCGAGATGCGCTCCCAGCAGGTCATGGATCATTGGCTCGTCGTCGACGATAAGAATTATTTTACTCACAGATTTCACCTCTCTGCGTCACGTTTTTTACGACGGATTCCACCCGCGATATGGCTCTGCGGGCCGCCAGTATCTTCTCCCGATCCTCCCCGGGAAGGCTGTCCGAGACCAGGTCGATGTATCCCTTCGCGATGGAAATCGGGTTGAAAAAATGGTGGGCGGTCTTAAGCTTGAAGACCCGTTCTTTTTCCAGCGCGCGTTCCATCTCCTCGTAGGCTCGCTTCCGCTCGGTGATGTCATAGGCGGTGCCCAGGATGGCCGGCTTTCCCTGATAGATGATCGATGTCGCCGTCAGGTCCGCCCATTTTTCGTCGCCGTCACGGGTGAGCACCTTGACCTCATAGCGCGTCGGGATGGAGCTGTCGCCCGCCATCCGCTGTCTCCCGCGCTCTCTGACCATCTCCCGGTGGTCCGGATGGACGATGTCCCAGAACGGCATCCTTTGTAGTTCACCCCGGTCGTATCCGGACATCTCCTCCATGGATGGGTTCACATACTGGAACGTCTCCCCCTGATGGATGAAAATAGCGGAGGTGGAGGACTCGGCCAGCAGCCGGAACTTTTCCTCGCTTTCCTTCAGCGCCTGCTCCATCTCTATCCGGGTGGTGATGTCGCGGAGGATGCCCATCACCAGCGGCATGTCCTCCGTGCCGATGTCAACGGTGGCTACCTCGACCACCCTGACGTCGCCGCCGGCAGCGATTACCCGGAACTCGTAGCGGCTGGGTACCGCCTCGCCGCTCTCCCGGGCAGCCGCCCGTTTTTTTACGATGTCATGGTCGTCGGGGTGGATGATGTTCCAGAAGGAGAACGTGTTGCTGTATATCTCGTCGGCGCTGTAGCCCGTGATGTCCTCGAAGGCCGGGTTGACGTACTGGAATCCTTTTTCGGGATGGATGATGTAGATGGCGTCATGGGCGTTCTCCACCAGGTTCCGGAACCTTGTTTCGCTGTGCTCGAGCGCCAGCTGCGCCTGTTTCCTGGCGGTGATATCCCGGGCGATGCCCTGCACGGCATATGGCTCCCCCTGCCGGTAGATGAGCGACCCCTCTGTTTCCACCCATACGATGCTGCCGTCCCTGGCGCGCAGCCGGTACTCCGTCGGCTCATGCTGGGTGCCGGTCTCACGTATCTCCTCGATGGTCTCCATCGCCCGCTCGACATGTGCCTCGTCGTCAAGCAGCCGGGAAAACGACAGCATGGACATCTCCTCCTCGGAGTAGCCAAGCAGGTCACGCGTCGCCTGATTCGCGTCGATGAAGTTCCCCGAAAAATCATGAATGTACACGGCGAGCATGGTCCGGTCGAAAAACGCCTCATAGCGCGCCTCGCTTTCACGGAGCGCCTTCTCTGCCATCTTCCGGTCGGTGATGTCCTCCACCGTCCCCACGAAATATGCGACCTCGCCATCGTCGTCGCGGACGGTACGGGCGCTCTCCGATATCCATATCGTGGCCCCGTCCTTGCGGTAGACCTGCGATTCGAAATCCACGACCTCGCCCTCTTCGAGCAGCCGTCTGACCAGCTCCTCCCGTCGCTCCGGGGTGACGTAGAGCTGCGAGCCGATGTCGCGCATACCGTGAAGCAGCTCCTCCGGGGACTCGTAGCCATAGATGCGGGCGAGCGCCGGGTTCACGCTGATGTGGTAGCCCTCCGGCGTGCTCTTATAGATGCCCATGACGGCGTTCCTGAAAATGTTTTTATAGTTTTCCTCCGCGACGCGCAGCGCATCCTCCGCCCGTTTTTGCCGGGTGATATCCCGGACGATGGCCTGCACCATCGAGGCGTCCTCCAGCTCGATCCGGTTGAGCGACACCTCCGCCTCGAACGGTGTGCCGTCCATGCGGACATGCCGCCAGTAAAACCGCTGTGGCTCCCCTGTAAGAGCGGCCCGGATGCGGGCACGTGCCTTCTCCGCCGAGTCAGCGCCGTCGGGCTGCCGCGGCGGCGAAAACTCCCCGGGCGAATGACCGATGATGTTTTCCTTCTTGCATCCAAACATCTCCAGCGCCTTCTGGTTGCAGTCAATGAACACGTCCTCAGTCATCAAAAAAATCGCGTCGTTGGCAGACTCGAACAGCGTCCGGTATTTCCGCTCGCTCGTTTTCACCTTCACCAGCGAGCGCTCCCGCCGGGTCACGTTCCGGAGCATACCCACGACACGGGTTTCATCGCCGGGAAGCGCAACCGTGTTCACCTCGACATGTCGGACGGAGCCGTCCTTCGACACAATCCGGAACTGGTACACCGGATCCAGTTCATCTCCGCGCTCCCGTGCCTGCTCCCGCTTTTCTATCAGCGCCCGGTCGTCGGGATGGATGACGTCCCAGAAATCAAATGCCTCGGAGCAGACCTCGTCGGCGCTGTAGCCCGTGATGTCCTCGAAGGCAGGGTTGACATATTCGAAGCCGGACGGCGTAATAATATATATGCCGTCGAGAGCGTGCTCGACGAGCGTATGATAGACGTGCTCCCGGTCGTCGGGCATCCGGGCTGAACCGCTGTCGCTTGCCATGATGCTCCCTGCTACGAGGCGAATATGTGCATCTCAAAGCGGGATGCAATGCTATAAACGTTTCGGAAAAAAACCCGGCTACCGCCATCGTTCCAGGGGCGACGCCGACAGCCCATGATGCACGAGCAGACGGGACAGCGCCTCCCCGTCGGCACGAAACAGATGGCTGGAACACCGGCAGTCGCTGCACCCGAATTTGTCCACGGCGGCAAAGCGTGCTGCAAGCGCCCTTGCCACCTCGCACTCCCGCCGCTCATCCGGGGTATGCCATACCCTTGTCACGGTGGCCTCCCGTAGCAGGTAGTCGATGTGCCAGTGCACTGTTTTGTCGGCGCGGAGATGCCTGGCGATGCGACGCCGGAGGCCGTTCATCGCGGAGCCGACATAGGCATACCCTCCCGCATCGAACCGAACACGGCCGAGCGCCCCGACCACCATGTCGGCGGGAGCAGGCAGCTCGATTTCCAGCACATAGGTGCCCGGCACGTCGGCAGCCACGTTATTCCCCGACAGCAGCCTCTATCCGCTCCACGATGTCCATGAAGGCGGCTGCGGCCGCCGACGTCCCGCCGGCGAACGGCTCGCCGGCATCCCCGGAGGCGGCGACCGCCGTGTCCAGGGGCACCGCGCCCAGGAACGGCACGTCGAGCTCCTCCGCCGCCCGCCGGCCGCCGCCCTGCTTGAACAGCTCGATGGACTCGCCGCAGTGCGGGCAGGTGAAACCGCTCATGTTCTCGATGACGCCCAGCACCGACATGTTGACCTGTCTGGCGAACATGACGGCCTTCCGCGCGTCGAGCAGCGCGACATCCTGCGGCGTCGTCACCACCACGGAATGGCCGCCCGGGATGATCTGGGCGATGCTGAGCGGCTCGTCACCCGTCCCCGGGGGCAGGTCGATGATGAGATAGTCGAGCGGGCCCCACTGCACGTCGCCCAGGAACTGCCGGATGACGCTCATCTTGAGCGGGCCGCGCCATATCACGGGCAGGTTTTTGTCCTGCAGCAGAAACGCCATCGACATCACCTTGAGGCCAGACGGGGTTGTCGCGGGGATGATGCTGTCCTCGTCGCCGGAGACGCGGACGTCCTCGATGCCCAAAAGCTTCGGGATGTTGGGGCCGTGGATGTCCACGTCGAGGAGGCCGACGTCGTGGCCACGCATGGCGAGCGCCGTCGCAAGGTTGGCGGCCACGGTGCTCTTGCCGACGCCGCCCTTGCCGCTGATGACCGCCAGCGTATGCCCGATCTGCGCAAGGTTGTCAGCCAGCTTTTCGTCCTTTTTATCTCTCTGTTGCTGCATGGAGAGGCAATGCCGCGGCGGTAATCAATGTTTCCCCTGTGGCCACCCGAAATTATTATAGAGACGTAGCATATATGGATATCACCGTGATGCCAATGAATAGAAAAGAGATGAAGGTCATGGTCGTCTTTGCTATCGCCATCATGATCGGTGCCACCCTGAGCGGGTGTGTGGATAACGCCGGCGTCAAGGAGGTCAAGGGCTTCGACATGGACGACATCGACGACATTGACGTGGAACGAAAACAGGGAGCCATGCCGGTGGTTGCTGCCGAGCACACCCCCCTGTATGCGCTCATCGGCACCCCCATCGCCGCCTATTATGAGGGCAACGAGAGCATGATTGCGCCGCTGCTGGTGAAAAACATGACGGACCCGTCGAAACCGGTTGCCCGCTTTGACCGCCAGTATCCATACAGCGGCGAGATAACGCTCGACGATGGCACGCCGGAAAACCTGTCGCTCGACCTGGTGCCGCAGATATGGGACAAGAGCGATGCGGTCGTGCTCGTGGAGGACAGCGAGCGGGGCTACAGCCTCGGCGTCGCCGCGACGCCAATCGCCTCATATCTCAACATCCCTGTCGTCGTGACCGACGAGACCGACGATGTCCGCGACCTGCTCGACGACCTCGGCGTCAAATATACCTTCATGTGCGGTGACCTGGAGGGCCATGAGCGAACCTGGCGCTTCAAAAACGACCAGGCCATCACCAACTTCCTCGTCGACTACGTGAAAGAGCGGTTTGGCTCCGTGGAATACCTCTCCATCACCAACCCCCGGGATGCCTACCCCCCGGCGGTGTTGAACACCACCTCCTATGACTTCAGCGGCACCCTGAACTCGGTTGCCATCCTGCCATCGACGCTGGGCTCAACGGCCAGGGGCTTCCTCCAGCCGCGGTATCACAACTTCACCATCCCCGAGGGCTACAAGTATGCCCGGGTGAAAATTGACCTCATAAACCTCAACTCGGAAAACGTGCAGGAGATGGGTGACCACGTCACCATATCGGGCGGCCCGCGCCTCGAGGACCTGCCCGCTGCGCAGCAGAACTACGAGCTCGTGCAGATAAACACCATGGCCGGCATCCCCGAACGGGACGAAAACGGCGACATCGTCACCGACAGGCTGCACTACGAGACGGTGCTCTATGACCGCGGCGGCGTCACCTATGACCTGTCGCTGATGGGCACCTGGCTCGCCAGCAAGCAGGGCGAATACCGGCTCGACGTCACCGTCGAACAGCTCAGCGACCCATACATCTCGACGATGCCGAAGCTCTCGGCCGTTGCTCCCTATCTCACCGCCTACCGGCAGGGTGTCATCTGGGCGGAGCGGGACTTCGCGTTTGCCGCCACCGACAACGTGACGGTCAACGGCGACACCTGCCCCGGTTTCTACGTCCCCCGGAAAAACCCGGACCTGGCGGAGCCGCTCAACGATAAGCTCATGGAACGCCACGAGGAGCTCAACATGTTGCTCGGCAACATGTCCAACATCTCCGGCGATGACACGAAGGCGCTCTGGCAGCACTACAGTGACAACCCCATCAACGTCGCGCTCGTCGGCGGCACCACCATGCTGCCCCAGTACATCCATGACAACCCGGACACGCCCCGGGACGACCCAATGGGCATCTACTACTTCGGCTACGGCACCCCGAGCGACGTCATCTACGGCAACATCGACCCCAAGCAGGGCGACCCCAAAAACGACACCTTCAGCTACTGGCCGCGACAGGAAAACATCGTCGGCCGCATCACCGGCTGGGACGTCCAGGATGCCTCGGCGCTCGTCTGCCGCACCATTTTCTATGAGGAAATCATCCAGGACATGGGCGACTGGAAGAGCAGCGCGACGGTGCAGTCCGGTACGGGCACCGATTTCCAGAAGGTGCCGGTCATCGAGCAGGTCAAAAACCTGCTGGCGCCGTTGCTCGGCGGCGCCGCGGGCGACCCCATGAAGTTTCCGTCCGGGGCAACCCGGTTTGCCGGCGACGCCGTGGCAGCCAGCATCGAGGACGGCGGCTACGAGGTCGACCGCACCTATTTCACGTTCTCGCAGCGCAAGGGCTTCAGCGACGAAGCGTTAACGGATATAAAGCGCAGCGGCCTGCTCAACATGCTCCTGTTCCCCAAGTTCGAGATAAAAATGCTCAGTGGCGAGGACGTCGTCGTCGGCGGCGAGCTGCAGCCCGAGAGCAACATCATCTACGAAAACGGGCACGGCAGCATGCACCTCTACGAGTTCGGCGACGTGGTCATGTGGGGCCTGGGCATCGGCTACTTCTTCGGCCCGCTCATCATGGGCTTCCTGACCCGGATTTCGATGTTCGCGACGCCGATGGCCGCGCTCGGCACCTATAGCCCGCGCGGCGTCGAAGACATGGAGCTCGGCCCGTCGACCATGATGATCGAGAGCTGCGTGAACGGCAAGATAGACGGCATGTATATCCCCAACAACATCGGGCAGGCATACATCCACGCCGGCGTCAACTCGCTGCTGGCGTCGACCACGTTCACCAATGTCGCCGGATATCTCAAGCCACGCCCGTTTATTCACAGCCTCGGTATAACCGCCTACGTGAAGGCCTGGTATGACCTGCTCGTCAACGGCGAGTATCCCCGTTTGAACTTCGGGATGCTGATGCACGAGCAGATGTTCCATGACATGGCGCAGAACGACACCACGATAGGCATGGCGTTACGGAACGCCCGCAACGACTATCTGCCAAAGGATGCAAACGAGACGTTTCTGTGGGTGCCGCCGCTCGGCGGCGAGGCGAGCACCACCTACCAGGGCGACACGGGCATCCTGAAGCCAGACAGCCGCGGCGACCGGGTGCTCCTCAAAAAATACAACACCTACCTGCAATACGCAATCTACGGCGACCCGGCGTTCAACCCGTATCAACCGGTGAACAACGGCTGAACGGGCGCCGTTTCTCTCCCTTTTTTTCTTCTTTTGGTGGTACCCGGAAAAGAAGCTGTAACGGGGAAAAAACTGGTCAGTATTCGCGCCACTTGTAGCCGCACCCGGTGCAGGTATAGATACGTGTCTCGGGTTCATCGGCCGCACGGGTCTGCCTGAGCACCCAGTATGCCTCGTTATGACCGCATTCGGGGCAGGTCACCTGGGTTTTCGGTAGCACTTCGAGGTCTTCCTCGCTGTCGATGACGGTCAGCTCCTGCTCCTCCCGGCCGGCGACGATGCACCGTTCCCCGGTCTTTTTTTCCCGGTGTTCGCACTTGCGGCAGACCATCTCGTTGCCGTCAGGATACAGCAGAGACCCACAGTCCGGACAAAACATAGACATCGTATGGCGACTCCCATAAAAATGTTTTGCGGCAGACAGGACAATTTCCAATGGGTATATATACCGACGGATGCTATCATCTGTATCGCCACTGGCGGATATGCCGGGAGGATTGAGACAGAATGGGCCTGGACGCCGCCCTGTATCTGGCACCGCTGCTCGTCGGCGGCATCGTTTCGCTGCTGTTACTGGTGACGCTGTTTCCCCGGCGCCGCTCGCCACTGGTCCGGATGTTCATGCTGTTTCTCGGCGCCGTCTGCCTGTGGACGTTTGCCTACATCCTCGAACTATGGGCGGGTGATTTCTCAGGGACGCTGCTCTGGCGGAAGGTTAGATATGTCGGCGTCTGCTTTGCCCCCGTCCTCTGGTTTTGTTTCGCGATGCGGTACAGCGGACGGGAGCAATGTACCCGTTTGCGGTCGCTGGTGCTGCTGTCCATTGTCCCCGTGGTGGCCCTGGCTTTTTTGTGGCTCAGCGGCCATGAGGGGCTGTTTTTTACCGGGATGGCCAGCGTCACCGACGGGCCTTTCACGGTCATCGAGGACAGCGCCGGGCCGTTTTTCTGGGCGCAGGCCGTCTATGGATATCTGCTCGTGATGGCCGGCATCGTGTTCCTCCTCCGGCATGCGGCGACCGGCGCTCGCATCTATGTCCGGCAGGCGCTCTCCGTCGTGGCCGGCATCCTCGTGCCGTTTCTGGGCAACCTGTTCGTCGTGCTGGGTGTGAACCCGTTTTCGTTTCCCTATGATGTCACGCCGGCGCTGTTTCCGGTGGCGGCGGTGGCGGTCTGGTGGAGCATTTTCCGCTTCCGGTTTCTGGACATGGTGCCGGTGGCCCGGCGGGCGCTGTTCGACAGCCTGGACGACATCATTTTCGTCGTTGACGACCGGAGCCGGATTATTGATGGTAACCCTGCCGCGGTTGAGCTTCTCGCCGGCCTGTCGTCATCCCTTGAGGGCGGCGTGATAGGCCGGCAGGCCGACGACATGTTTTCGGGGTATCCCGAGCTGGCTGCTATTGCTCGGGCGACCGAGAAGATGGAGACGGAGCTCGCTGTTTCGGCTGGCGACCAGGAGAGATATTATGATGTAACCGCGTCGCCGATGTACGGCCGGGGCGGGACATGCGTCGGCCGCCTGGTGACCATGCGGGATATCACCGACCGGAAGGAGGTGGAGAATGCGCTGCGCCATCGCATCGAGCTGCAGGAGCTCATCAGCGGCCTGTCGACGCATTTCATCAACCTGCCACCGGATGAGGTCGACGACGGAATCCATGGCGCGCTGCGGCAAATCGGCCGGTTCGTTGATGTTGACCGGTGCTATGTGTTCAGGTTTTCCGATGACCTCGCTCGGATGGATAACACCCATGAATGGTGCGCCGAGGATGTCGAGCCGCAGCGGGAGCATCTGCAGGGGCTGTCGGCGGATTCGTTTCCCTGGTGGATGGAACGGCTGCGCCGCTTCGAGGTGATACATGCCCCATGTGTCGATGACCTGCCACCGGCTGCCGTGGCGGAGAAAGACATCCTGCAGGCGCAGAACATCAGGTCGCTGGTGGTCGTGCCGATGGCGTACCGGCAGGAACTGGTCGGGTTCATCGGGTTTGACTCGGTGCGGGAGGAAAAACAGTGGTCGGACGAAACCGTTGACCTGCTGCGGCTCGTCGGCGACATCATCGTCAACGCGCTCGAGCGGAAAAAAGCCGAGGGGCAGCGACGGTTTCAGCGGCAATATTTCCAGGCATTGTTCAATGATTCCCCGGAGGCCATCGTCTCCCTCGACCGGCATCACCGGGTGCTGGATGTCAATCCCTCGTTCCGGAGGCTGTTTGGATACACCGCCGAGGAGCTCAAAGGAGAAAACATCGACGATTATATTCTTCCCGACGACGAATATGAGCGCGAGGGCAGGGGTATAACGGACAAGGTAACGCACGGCCAGGAGGTGAAAACGGAGACGGTGCGGCAGCATAAGGACGGCAGCGAGGTGTACGTATCCCTGTGGGCGTCCCCGATTTTCGTCGACGGCGAAGAGGTCGGCATCTTCGGCATATACCGGGACATAGGGGAGCGCAAGCGGGCCGAATGGGAAACCCGGCGCCGGGCGACGCAGGCATCGCTCATCTACGAGGTCGGACGGGAGGTCAGCGGCGAGCTCGACCTGCAGGAGCTGCTGCCGAAAATCGTTCAGGCCGTCCGGGATTCCTTCAGCTATTTCGGGGTGCATCTCTTTCTCGCCGACGAGGACACCGGAAACCTGCATCTGCAGTCCATCGCCGGCGGATACGAAGAGGTGTTTCCGCTGGAGCTCACCATAGCGCCGGGCGAGGGCCTGATAGGCCGGGCGGCCGAAACAGGTGAAACACAGGTCAGCAACGACGTCAGCACCAGCCCCCATTATGTGCAGAAGGCAGGTGAGATGACCATGGCCGAGATGGCCGTCCCCGTGAAAAAGGGAGCGCAGGTCATCGGCGTCCTCGACATCCAGGCCGACACCTCCGACGTGTTTGATGAGAGCGACGTGACCGCGATGGAAACGCTCAGCACCCAGATAGCTGCAGCCATCGAAAACGCCCGGCTGTACGAGCAGGCGCAGCGAGAAATCGCGGAGCGGCAGCAGGCCGAGAAAAACCTCGCCGAGCTCAACGAGGTGCTCCGGCTGACCAACAAGATACTCCGGCATGACATCCTCAACGACATGCAGGTCGCGCAGAGCGCCCTTGAGCTGTACCGCGAGGGCGAAAGCGAGGACATGCTCGAGCGCATACGTCGCAGGATACAGCAGAGCGTCGAGCTCATCAACCGGATGCGCCAGCTTGAATCTCTCATCTCCGCCGGCGGGGACATGCAGGCCTATGACGCCGGAGCCGTCGTTGCGGAGGCAGCGGAGGACCATCCCGCGACATGCAACGTGCACGGGACCTGCATGGTGAAAGCCGACGACGCCATCCACTCCGTCATCGACAACCTCCTGGAAAACGCGGTCGTGCACGGCGGCGCTGACACCATCGACGTAACCATCGAACAGCGGGACGACAGCGGCATGCTACGCATCGCCGACAACGGCACCGGCATCCCCGACGACATCAAGCAGCAGGTGTTCGCCGAGGGCTTCAGCCATGGCGATAACGCCGGTACAGGTCTCGGCCTCTACATCGTCAAAAAAACCGTGGAGCGCTACGGCGGCTCCATAGCCATCGAGGACAACGAGCCGCACGGCGCCGTCTTCGTGCTGCGGCTGCCCGCAGGGGGGGAGGAACCATGAACCAACGCGAAGGCATCCTCCTGCTGGCCGCCTCCGTCGTAATATATGTCACATTTTTCTTTCTGTTGTATCCGGTGGTGGGAGCTGCCGTGGTGGGATTGTCCATCGTCGTCCCGCTCATTGGGGGATGGATGTGGGGATTGCGACCCGGCGTGGCCAGCGGCCTGGCCATGTTCCCGGTGAACGTGGCGCTCCTGCTGATGGAGGGAGAGGCGGCCTGGCATCTGATGACCCATGGCGGCCTCATCGGGACAATCATCCTGGTGGTGGTCGGGGGCGCGGTCGGCCATCTCCATGACCTTCAGCGCCGAATACGGGAGAGCGAACAGAAATTTAGAAAACTGGCTGAGACCACCTCCACCGCCATCATGCTCTACCAGGATAACCGGTGGATCTATGCCAATCCCGCGGCGGAGAACATATGTGGGTACAGCCAGGAGGAGCTAAGGGGAAAAGAGGTTGAGGAAATTGTCGTCCCGGAACAGCGAGACATGGTACGGAAACGGGCGGAACAGCGACAGCAGGGAAAACCGGCCCCCTCAGGTTACGAATTTAAAATAGTGACCAAGGAGGGAAACGAGCGGTGGGTCTATCTCGAGGGGCCAACATGGAGCATGAGGGACGACCGGCGGGCCTCATATCGGTGCTCGACGTCACCGACCGGAAGGAAACGGAGAAAAAGCTCCGGCTGGCCCAATATAGCCTGGACAACGCCGCGTTCAGCATCTTCTGGATTACGCCCGAGGGCCACTTCAAATATGTCAATAAGGCCGCCTGTAAAAAGCTCGGGTACACCCGGAAGGAACTGCTTGACATGTCCGTATGGGACATAGACCCGGACCATACCCGGGACAGAAGACAGGAGACCTGGAAAGACTACAAGCAAAATAAACTGAAGACCTTCGAAACCAGGCATCGTACAAAGGACGGCCGGATATACCCCGTCGAGGTGACATCCTGCTACATCCAGCACAAGGGACAGGAATACGAGTTCGCCTACGCGGTTGACATCACCGGACGCAAAAAAGCGGAGCGGCGATATCGCAGCGTGGTCGAGAACGCCCATGACGCCATCTACATCATCCATCCTGAAAAAGGATTCCAGTACGTCAACCCGGCCTTCGAGGACATCACGGGCTACAGCGCCGACGAGATATACAGCGACACGTTTTCCTTCTGGGACCTCATCCATCCCGACGACCGGGCGATGGTAGAAGAGCGGGGGAAAGCGCGAGCCCGAGGTGTGGATGTCCCCGAACGCTACGAGTTCCGGGTGATCGCCAAAAACGGTGCGACCAGGATACTGGAGGCCACCACGGTCGACATCGGAACGGGAGACAAGGCCCTGGTGATGGGCATCCTCCGCGATGTCACACAACGGGAGCAGGCCGTCAGGGAAATGAAACGGGCCCTGCAGCTCGAAAAACAGTTCAAAGCAGATGCATCCCATTTTTTCCTCAATCCGATCGCCATCGCCAAGGGCTACATGGAGCTAGCCATGGAAGAGATGCCCGCTGTCTGCCGAAAAAAAATCAAAGCGTCCCGTGACGCCATCAAACGGGTGGAAAACGTCATTAAAAACATCGTCGAAAAAGGCGAAATACGTGAGTAACATCGTGTTGCTGGTTTACAGCGAACCATCCCCAGACAGACCCCTATTGACCATCGAGCATACATTGCGCTCAGATGAGGAGCAGGTCAGTGGCCCCGCCGCCGATGGAGCACCAGCGCCGCCGCGGCGAGCAACAGCAGCGCCATGGAAAACCCGGGTATCTCGTCGCCGCCATCGTCTCTCCGGCCGGGGCGGGCTGGCTCGGTGGTGGTGAACGATATCGTGTAGCTGTCGTCGAGCCGGATGCCATGCAGGCTGGTAGCGTTGTCATGCAGGATGACAGTATAGCTCGTGCTATGGCTCAGGTTGCCCGTGGGATGCAGGGTAAGCGTCGTGGTGTTCCATGTGGTGATATGGGGAAAATCTGCGGAGAGCGCGTTTACCACGCTGCCCCGGTCCATCGCCTCCGAGAAACGCATCCTGACCGATGTGTCCACGGGCACCTTCCGAGCACCGTTTTCGGGCCATACCGACAGGAGCGTGGGACGGACGACGGTGAAAGACAACGTGTAGGCTGCGGGCAGATGGTTGCGGTGCCGGTCCGTCGCATGCCGGTTTACGGTCACCGTGTAGGAGCCGGGCTGCAGCACGTCCGTGACGATGGCGAGCACGCTGCCGTTGTCACTCCATTCGAGATGATGGCTGAACCATGGCTGCAGCTCGAGCGCCCTGATGAAATACCGGGTTTCCATTTCCTCGGAAAACCGGATGCGGATGGTGCCGTTGGCCGGCATCGTTCCACCCTGCCCGGGATGTGTTTCCTCGACCGAGGGCGGCGTGGTGTCGGCGGAGGCCGTCTGGAATGAAACGCTGAACGGCCGGGCGAGATGCTGCCCGCTTGTCCGCTGCAGCCGCGTTGACAGCGTGACGGTGTAGGTGGTCTCATAGGCCCACTGCTCCCGGGGAGCTATCTCCAGGTGTGTGGCGTCGCGCCATGACACACCGGCGAGGACGGACGGCGTTATGGTGACGGCCTGCGCCGCGATGCTCTGGTTCATAGGATGGGAAAACGTGACCGTGAGCGGGGTGAAAACGTCGACGTCAGTGGCGTCGCCGGATGGTCTGGTGCCCGTGACCGACGGAGGCGAGGTGTCGACGGTGAACTGCCATCTCGCTGTGGCGGTCTGCCCGGCGTTGTCCTTCGCCCGCACCTCGAAGGTGTAGGTGCCGTCGGCGAGCCCGTCGTAGCTGCTCTGCCGTGTCCCTGTCCATGGCGACCACGTGTCGCTCCGGCCGAGCAGCCGGACGGAAAACGATATCTCCCCCGCAGGGGTCATGTCGTCGGTGGCCGTCCATCCAAAGGAGGCGTTCCGCACGCCGATGACCACATCCGGCTTTTCGATGATGGAGACATCCGGCGGCGCATCCTCTGGCGGACGAGCCGCAACGGCAGCGTCGACATAGTGAGCGGTGAACTGCCGGGTGTTATCCGGCGGGTCGGAGTACCGCTGGTGTCCCTCCGCGTTGAACATCGCAGCAATGACCATGACGTTGTCCCGTGTCACCCCCGTGAAGCCCGCCTGGCTGGCGTTCCATACGGCGTCGATGGACATGGTGCCGTCAAGGCTGACGGAGCGCTCGATAGCGAAGTCGAGGAACGCATAGCGGTAGTCCTCGCCGTCGTGGTCCTTCCAGCGAGAGGTTGGCTCGACGACATAGACCCGCAGGGTGCCCTCGTAGGCGTCGCTGCTCCGGATGGTGCCATCGACCGAGAGCTCGCCGTCCTGCCATGCAACATCAAGGGACAGGTCGACACTCGCCCGCGCCCGGTCGCGGGAGGACTCCACGGCGCTCCGGTAGGGCGTCACGGCTGATTTTCCGCCGACCACGAGCTCGTAGCCCCCGTCGAAAAACGAGGTGGGATACACCGCCGGGTTGTAGCCGTCTATCCGGTCAGCGGCCAGGTTGTTTTTGTCGGTGACCATCATGACATAGATGAAGTCGTCGTCGCTGCGGCGGAGCTGCTCGAGCGCCATGCCGGTGTTGGGGCAGCCCTGGCACCAGCTCGCCGTTGCCACCTCGCAGAGGACGACGTCGTTGCTGGACGGTGACGCCTCGCCGGGTATGACCTGCAGAAAAGAGAAAAGGAAGAGGAGGGAGAGCGCGAGAGCGGCTGCTTTCATCGTAGCGTGAATGAACCGCGCCGTATTTCAAGATTTCGTCCTTCGTGCCAGCAGGGCGACGACGGCGACGGCTGCCATGACGACGCCGGCGGTGAACCCGGGCATCCCGTTGCCGCCCGCCGCTTCCATCCGGAATGCAGTGGAATTGTCATAGGTCACCGACCCGTTCTGATGGGTGACGGTGATGTTGAGATGCGCCTCACCTGTCTCGTTGATGTAAAACGTATGGCGGAACAGGTCGCCCTGCCGTTCCATCTCGGCAGGGATAAAGCACTTGTCGCCTATGCAGACCATAACCGTCGCATTGACCGCCCCGGCAGGCGCGGGAAACGTGGCCGTAATCTCCTCGTGGGTCGCCGGCGTCTCCGGGGAAACCGTGACGTCGAGGGCGCCGGCCATGGGCGCGCATATGAGCAGCCCCATCAGGAGAACGGTATATGTTGTTCTGTTCATGGTATCATCCAAGCTTCAAAACCGTGGTGCTGTCGCTGGTTCTGCTTTCCTCGCCGTAGGCGAACACCGTTACCGGGACAAGTCCCTCGTCGATAACCTCGTCGTCATCGTAGTCGGTGTTCCACTCCCAGGTATACGGCGCTGTCGTGTCGGTGTGCATGACGGCGCGGCCGCAGCCGCAGGCCATCTGCAGCAAAAACTCGACATATCGCACGCCGTCGGATGCCGTGGCTTCCACGGTGACGTCGCCGACGACGACCTGTCCCGGGACGGGAAACACCTTGAGGCCGGCCAGGTAGATGCCGTTTTTTGGAGCCGATATAGACACCGACGGGCTGCCGGAGCGCGCGCGGGATAGCGGCATGGTGACGCTGAGGGTTGCGGTGTCGCTTTTGGCGCCGTTTCGGTCTTCCG
>CAZESS010000027.1:0-23121 GCA_964514975.1 uncultured Thermoplasmatales archaeon
ATCCTGCTCCCCTCCCTGCAGGGAGCAAGCTCCCTGCTTTTAATTCTGTTGAAATGTTTCAGAAAAATTCTCATTCGCAGAGACTATCAAGGGAATTATATATTCAAACCCAATAAGATAATATGGTAGCACATAAAGCCAAAAAGTATTATCACGATTATAAGTTAGAGGAATTATCGAGGGTGTTATTAGAACTATACGAAGACGGCTGTTCCGAAGATGATGGTTTCAATAACTTAAAAAGATTTATTGAATCGAAAAATATCGACCAGTTGAATGAGAAATTGATGACTATATTTCACTATATATTCTTTGGTGACTTTGAGGTGGCGGAAAAATATAATACACATTTTTTGTCATTGCTTAACAAAAAATCTGATACCATACAAAAGGTCATTGATGAAATATTTTTAAAGTACAATTATGGAAATCATAGGAAATATTGCAAAAAATCCTATGACTATTACGAAAAAGCCGTAAATAGTTTTTTAGGAATCCTGCAGCAAATTGAAAATGATATCCAGAATGATGTAACATTTGATAGATTGTACAATAAGATTATCTGTTTGTATTCCTTTGGAAGAACTGCTACATGGGATTTTTTGGAATGTGTTGACAGAATAATTGTAGACGGGGGTTTACATCCAACCAAAATGTATTTACAAAATGCTACAGGCCCAAAAAATGGTGTTTTCTATTTCTTTGGCGTAGAAAATGTTAGCCAGCTAAAATATAAGTTTAGCGATGACTGCCTTAATGAGTACACTGACGGTGAAGTTTTAGAAAAGGCAGGGGCGCAAATATTCAATATTATTAAAAATTCAGATATACCTGATAAAATTAAGAGAGATAAATTTCTAATCTATCGAGTAGAGGATGCATTGTGCATTTTTCAAAAATGAAACAAAATTATGGCAAACGGTTGGGAGGTGCATTGTTAGGCGGAAAAAGAGCGATTAATACCAACTGTTGAAATTCTAAAATAGCGTTCGGTGAGTAAGTGATAAGCAGAGGCGGTTGTATATTTTTGCCTTCAAATTTAGAAACTTCCGTAAATAATAAGGAATAGGTTTACAATCACTGGTACCATGGCAAGCTATCTAATCCCATACCAAGACCCACGTAAGATCGAGGGGCACGAAGACCCCATGTTTGAGGAATACACCTATGGGGATATTGGTAGCAGAGGAAAAAAATTGCTCAATAAAGTCGATAAAGGTGACTATCTGTTTTTCCACACAACCCAAAAAGGCAAGCGAGTTCTTACCTCATATTTCGTTATCGAGAAAACAATGCCTGCAGACGAAGCCAAGCAAAACAAACTGATCACGATGAAATACAAAAACCCACATCTGGATAGGGAAGAGATCTACGAGCACGACACACTCGCATTCGGCAACCCCATATTCTCCAACAACCTCAAAAGACCGCTCGAACTCACCAAGGAACTATTACAGCAATTGTCCATAAAAACAACCTTCAATCGCACCCAAACAGAGCTCGGGCAAATATCATCAACGCTCCGCAGCTGGAGAGAACTGGGTGACGACGACATCGAATTTTTATTAAATAAAATAGCGGAGATAGAGGAACGGAGTTTTCTCCGCCACACACCCATATCCACGAAGGAAATAGAGCAACTTCGAGAAGAAGACATCGAAAACTTCATCGAAGAAAATCCAAAGGTTCTGGGAAACGATATCCAGCTACTTGAACGACAATATACACTGCAATCAGACCACCGAATTGACCTATTGTGCAAAGATAACAACGGCTACGTCGTAGTGGAGATAAAACTGGGTTCCATTGGCAGAGACGCCTACAAACAAGTCAGGAAATACATGAAACAACTAAAAAAAGAAGAAGGCGAACAGGTGAAAGGCATTCTTGTCTGCGCTGACATACTCCCGGTTTTTGAAGATTACCTCATCAAACGAATAAACGAAGGAAAAGTCGAAGTCTACCTCTACTCATGGAAATTTACCCTGAACAAATTCAGACCGTAGAGAATTCAAACCAATAAATCTCGATAAAAATACCAAGGTCACACTGTTTATATAGCCCTCAAAAATTAATGCTCTCTGTCACTGTCTTACAGGAGGATATTTTTTGTCAAATTCCATCAAATCCAAAAATGTTCATATAGAAATTTTCACCCTTCGTTACACTCCGATAATCCCCTATAATGTTTATATTACATCTTGACAATAGCCCTGAAAAACTGTTTATATGGCAGTATCTACCCTGTCTTTCTGACGATTTCCTTCCATTTTTCCCTCAATTTTGCCAACATCGTGCTTTTTTCCCCGCTTTCTCAAATTTCAGACGTGGTTTTTCGGTCATTCAACGGCTTGTTTTAGCCAAAATGTGGCTTGAGTGGGGCTATAGACGGGGGCTATAGGGGGCGTGGATTTTACCCATAGGGTAACATCTACTACCTCTACCCTCATGGAAGCGAAAGGGTAAAAAGGGACGGCAAGTTAGTACATACAAGATGTCATTATACGAAAGCAATTGGCCACTTTACCTTAACATAATCCCCGACGCAGAAAAGAAGGAGCACTTCACGTGGCGGGAGCGAGTGGCTCTATTTGTTATCAAGGACGACATGAAGACCTACCGGAAACGCCTCCAGTATATGTTCAGTCTTTCCTACAAGCATGCGGATAAGATTTTGAGGCAATTTGCAAATGATGGGTTTTGCAGGACGGAAAAGAGACGAAGCAGCCGCATCGTTGACTATATTTTTAACCAGAAGTTACGCCGATACGCTAAGAAAGTATACCAGAAAAAGGTCAAACCGCACACCAAGTTTTCGTGGAAGGAATATGCTGACTTTGTTCCCGGCCGCCGTCCGTATAGTTATTGGCGTCGGAGGTGACAAAGCACCAGACAGCATAACCTTCTTGTCCTGTCTTCTATACCGCACGTTGACGGCGATGAAAGCACAATCCAGCCATGCAAACATACCTCCCGTTTATTAATAACAAGCAAACTTAATATAGGAAGGCCATTTATATATTATAAGATGTCAACATGGACTGGATCCGAGCCTATATTCGACTGGCTGATGCGGGTGTTGAGAGAAAAGGAAAACTTCACGTGGCGGCAACGGATTGCCCTCTGGCTGCCCCGTAAAAACTGGGCAGTGACCCACTACGACCTGAAGCGGCGGTTCGACATGTCGTACACGTTCGCCCACAAGATGCTGTCAAAGTTACAGAACGACGGCCTCTGCTACCGGCAAAAAAGAGAAGGCAGCTGCATCGTCGACTACATCTTCAACGACGCCATGTACAATTACGCAAAGTATATCTTCAAGAAAAAGGTTGACAACCACGTCAACTTTTCTTGGAAAAAGTACCTGCAATGTAGTTGAAATCATCACCACCTCTGTCGGCCAGAACCGCACTGCAAGCCACACGTATCCAAGGCCTTCACACCCCCTCTATTGCCCCATATACCACGTTTCAGGACGGGGTTTACCATGGTAAAGTTTCGAAACTATCCCCGCCTACAAAAACGCCGGAGCGCTCTCCCTGCAGATGGTGGTACTGCATACCCCATCCTGCATCCCTACGGACGAATGCCAGAGAGGATTTCTATAGAGCTTCTCCCCAAGACCATCACAAAAAATTCTGACGAAAAAATTCAAAATTTCTCAAAAATATTTTTCTTCCCTGATTTTCCCATATTTGTTACGTTATCCTCATAACATAACGCTACTGTATACAGTAGCACATAACGGGTGCTAAAATAGTAGGCATTTTGTGGAATGAAAATCCATCATAAAAATCAATAAATATTATACAAACCCTGAATTCCTATATAGAATAATTTTGGGTTATATTTTTAAATATATTGTAGTTATGGATGAAAGAGGTTTACCCATGCGGAAGACATATTTGGCTCTGTTGATTGTTGCGGTTGCCTGCTTGGCCGCCGCTTCTTTTCTGGTATATGAAATTGGAGACGGCATGATGGATGTAGAGGCTGCAGGTGGAGGGTATCCCGCCGCTGATGTCTACGTGGATGCTGACGCCGACCCCGGCTGGTATGATGCAACACATGTTCATACGGTGCAGGAAGGAGTTGATAACGCATCTGCTGGCGATACCATCTTTGTATACAATGGTACCTATTTTGAAAATGTGGAGGTAAATAAACAGCTCACGCTTCTAGGCGAGGATAGAAATGGGACGATTATAGATGGTGGCGGAGATGGGGATGTTGTGCATGTTATCGCTGATTGGGTGAATATATCTGGATTCACTGTGCGGGGCAGTGGGTCAGACTGGAGGGATGCAGGGATAAAACTTGACAGTGTTCAGCATTGCCGTATAGACAATACCACCATCAGCAACAACAGCGATGATGGCATCGATCTGTCTTCTTCCTGCAATGATAATACTGTGTCGGGGAACACCATCCGCAACAACTGGGATGGCATCTTGCTGTCTTCTTCCTGCAATGATAATACTGTGTCGGGGAACACCATCACCAACAACAGCGATGATGGCATCGATCTGTCTTCTTCCAGCAATAATACTGTGTCGGGGAACACCGTCACCAACAACAGCGATGATGGCATCGATCTGTCTTCTTCCTGCAATGATAATACTGTGTCGGGGAACACCATCACCAACAACAGCGATGATGGCATCGATCTGTCTTCTTCCAGCAATAATACTGTGTCGGGGAACACCATCACCAACAACAGCGGTGATGGCATCTTGCTGTCTTCTTCCAGCAATAATACTGTGTCGGGGAACACCATCACCAACAACAACTGGGCTGGCATTGATTTGGTCCACTCCTACAACTGCACTGTTATTGATAGCACCATGGTTGATGACGGGATAACAATATATGGCTACAACATAGAAGAATATGCCACCCACACAATCGATACTTCCAATAATGTAAATGGCAAGCCCGTCTATTATTGGAAGAACGTAAGGGGTGGCACCGTTCCATCGGGAGCAGGACAAATTATTCTTGCTAACTGCACAAATGTAACGGTGGAAAACCAGAATGTGAGCAACGCACCCATTGGAATACAGGCATACTTTTCACATAACTGCACCATCACTAATACCACCGCTAACAAAAACTGGCTTGGCGTCTGGCTAAAATATTCCAGTAACAACTTCATTTACCACAACAACTTCATCAACAACACCCAAAACGCCTACGACGAAGGAAACAATACATGGTACAACGCAACCCTTGATGAGGGCAACTACTGGGATGACTACAATGGCAGCGACACAAATAGTGACGGCATAGGTGACCAGCCGTATAATATCAGCGGTGGAGACAATCAAGACCTGTATCCACTAATGGAACCATGGAATTATACAACTCCTCCAGTGGAAAACATTACGCTTGGATATGGAGATATCTCCTGCTGGGTGAACGGCAGCAGGGTCTTCAACATCACGCTCACAAACACCGGCACAGTGAACACCACCATCACCAACATCACCGTCAGCGAGAACTGGATACAATGGATGACCTCCCCGTTCACCATAGACAGCGATGAGAGCAGCGACACCTGGCTGCAGATGCAGGTGCCAGCCGACGCCACCACTGGAACCCACACCATCACTTTCACCATAGATACCACTACCTATGGCACCATACAGCGACAGCTTTCCATCCAGATATATGAGGAGCGGAGTGCCTCGGTTACCGTCACCGTCGTGGACAACGAAACTGGTAGCCCGCTGCAGAATGCCATGGTGATGATCGATGACAACGCCTCCCTCCACTATACCAACCAGGATGGCCAGACCAGCTTCCAGACCACACCCGGCATACACAGCTTTTATGCCGGGAGGGAAGGTTATTTGCTGAAAGAGACACAGGCACATATCGACATCGGCGACAACACGGCTACCATCCGACTGGATCCCGGCGAGGTCATGCTGGTCAACGTCACCGCAGAGCCAATGAACTACAGCGAGATATCCGATGCAGGAGTGAACGTGCAAGACCCTGACAACTATGACTTCTACAGCTTCTCCCTCGACCTCTTCGTGGAAGACCATCCGTTGACAGACTACGACACTTGGTTCGAGACACCAAGCGAAGGCGGTGGAAGCTGGAGTGGCTTGTTCGACGGAGACCAGAAACACTATGTCTGGGTACCGAAGGGCAAAAATCCGCTAAATGATGTTACCATCCATTATGATGACGGCAGCGGTACCACCGGTTCATACACCTATATCGGCAACCTCTACGACGACGTTGCCGGGGCAGAAGGCGAGATAGCACACGCATGGGTCCACATCGAGGGTTCCGTCCATGTCCTCAAAGAGTTTTTCCGGGTGTCGGTGGAAATAACGAATAACGCTGACCCATCATTCACGTTTACCGACATCACGGCGAACATCACCCTCCCGGAGGGATTGTCGCTCCCGCAGTTGAATGGCAGCGCACAGCCGACCACGAAAACCATGGATGACATCCCCGGGCAAACCAATGGGACAACAAGCTGGGTGGTCCGAGGCGACAAGGCAGGGACATACAACCTCTCCGTTGGGGTGTGTGCAACCGTGATGCCATTCAATGTGGACATTACAGGGAGTGGCCAGGCCACGATAACCGTCTATGGGACAGGGAGAGTACAACCCGTGTTCATGCCCGCTCGCTATGTCAGGTCAGGGATACCCTTTGTGTTTACCATGGGCATCCATAACCCGACGCCTCGGGCAGCCTACAACGTCAGCATCAGCCTCCACAACGATGCTCTCGGCAACGTAATCTTGGATGATGCCGCCACCAAATACCTGGGGACCATAAAGCCTGGACAAACCAAGTATGCCGCCTGGCGGCTCATCCCGTCAGTGTCAGGATTCGTGGTACTGGATGCGTCAAGCGTTTACACCGACCGGGATGGCACGTTGGAACCCCGGCTTACCTTCTACGATGACACATACAGCGGGGCTACCACGGCCCTTTACATCGCCAGTCAGCAGGTACTGAATGCAGAGATGCATGCCTTCGCCGGCGAGCTCACGCAATGTAAAATGGTGTATACCACCACTTCGGAGGACTTCCTGTGGCATGCGATTAATACCGCAAGCTCCGGCGGCATCGTGGGCGCCTACAACCTTGCACTCTCCGTTGCCGACATGGCAGAAAACGTTGCATTTGACAGCATATTCGGGGATGAACAAGTCAAACAGGCGACGACCGAAGAGCAGATACTGGAAAATATCACCCGGATGCTGCAGCACAATGTCTCGGTGAACCTGACCATGTTCGACAATCATATGACCGGCCAGGCCCTCTCGGACTGGCTATACCAGGACTACAACGACACCCTACATGATGTGGAGGGCATGGGCGACCTCTCTGGCGGTGACCAAGAGGAGGTCTCTGACATATTGCATGATCTGCAGGTCTCCGCCCGGCAGAACACGGTGGTTGAGGTGGCTGGCAACTCGTCAACGCTCGGGACTGTCTACCCGTTGCTATTCGAGTCAGTAGGCCTCAGGGAGAAATATGACCGCTGGGGCACCATTGGAAAGCTGACAACAGTTGGCTCTCTCGGCTTCCTGCTGATACCAGGCGGGCAGGTGGTATCGTTGATGCTGACGGTGGGCGGTGCCGCTATCGGCACCTATCAGCAGCTCATCAAGCACAGCTTGGTGAACGTAACGGGGACCAGCTGCGTGAGCTACATATCAGATTTGGATAACTTTACCCGATGCACCAGCAACATCTTTTCATTTATGGACGACATGAGCAACCCAACTACCTTCTCAGCAGGCACGGATAGCATAACCGTGGTCAACATGTCGATGCCAAGCATCGTTATAGAGGATAATTGTTATACGGGAAGTGCAACAGGAACCATCACGGTGGATAACCCGTCAGCCAGTAGCAGGCAGGTGACCGGGGAAGTAGTCATCAAGCAGATGACAAACGGAACGCCAATCGTCGACCGTGTGCCCATCAGCACGTCTATCCAGGCCTCATCAACTTCGACTATCTCCTTCCAATATAATGTTTCATGCTATCCCGGTATGCCGGCAGGATACATTGCAGAGATATCTCTATCGGCGGGTGACGAGCCACTACCCGATGAGACGTCGCTGTTCACAGCCACCAGAGAAGATGAGTCCATAGCATCCTTTACGGAACAAGGGATGCTGTATGATACATCAACCATTCAATATAATCTCTCTTTGCCCCCGCATTCCGAGATGTATGTCGCATCGGCCACTCAGGGCGTGGAACTGCATCTCTATGGCAACAGCCACCTCGGCATGAACTATACAGCCGGCGTCATGGACCAAGAGATAACGGGCACCTACTCCGGCTATCTGTCATCACCGCAATGGCTGCACATCGTCAACGAGGACGACACCGATAGCAACTATACCGTTGAGATTTATGGGCTCAACATGCCCACCGAGACAAACTACACCCTTAAATTTCTCGCTGTCAACACCTCAGCTACCCCACTGGTGTATCCTCCGAACGTTACCGCCTCGATCAACAGCAACCGGAGCCATCTCGTCCTCGCCTATCATCCACCATATGAAAACACGTCAATCTTGGGTGTGAATATCTCTGGCAACATCATACAGGCCGTCAGCGATATATGGTGGCCCTCGGGCAATCTATCTGGCGGCGAAAGCCATCCCATCGACATCACGCTTGCTTTTCCGGCAGCCGGCAGCTACAATGGAACAGTGAACATATTCTCTGAAACACCATACGGCATGTCAAACAGCACGGTAACTGTGCGGGTAGAACAGAACAGTCTCCCAGTGGCAGATGCCGGGTTCAACCAGACGGTCAATGAGACCGTCGTGCAGCTTGACGCCTCTGGGTCATATGACAGCGACGGTAACATCACCGATTATAGGTGGGATTTCGGTGATGGCACGGTGGAGCATGGAATGATATTCAACCACAGCTTTGCTCAGGGGGTACACGTGGTGACATTGGAGGTCACCGATGATGACGGGGGTGTTGATAGCGATACTTGCACCATCATAGTTGATACTACCCCACCCATTACCACGGTAACATTATCGGGGATAGAAGGTAACAATGGCTGGTATCAAAGCCCTGTATCGGTGGCGCTTAATGCAACAGACAATCTGACCGCCGTCGACTACATGATGTATCGGCTGGATGACGGCGCATGGAAGCAGTACAATGAAACCATCTATGTAACGATGGAAGGGATGCATAACCTTTCTTTTTATTCCGTGGACACAGCTGGGAACAATGAACAGATATCAACGAACACGTTCAAAATCGATGCAACACCGCCCGCTATTGAGTATATGATAATTCCCTCCACCCCCGGCGGTGATCAGGGATGGTATGTCAACCCTGTGCACATCGGATTTTCTACCACCGACAACATTTCTGGATTAGACAGCCAATATTACCAGATAAACGATAGCCAATGGCAGCCGCTCATGTATAACAATATCTCATTGTGGGAAGACGGCATATATACCATTGGCTATCGGGCACTGGACAAGGCAGGGAACAATGCGTCAATCATCCCGTTTACCATATCTATTGATGGAACGCCGCCAAATACAAATGCCTCTCTGGCAGGGACAGCAGGGAACAATGGCTGGTACACTGGCAACGTGATCGTAACATTAAATGCGGTGGATAACACCTCAGGCATCAACATCACACACTACCAGATTGATGATGGCGACTGGCAGCAATATCAGGATGCTTTCGTGGTGAGCGGCGACGGCAATCATACTATCCGATATTACTCGGTTGATACCGCTGGAAATACTGAATTGAACGAGACCGTGATGGTTGCTATCGATGGCACTGAGCCAGCTACGGCGGCGACGGCTGACCCTGATGAGCCATCTGGCATGCATGGCTGGTATACTGGCGAGGTGATGGTGGAGCTGGAGAGCACCGACACGACCGCTGGGGTGAATACCACCAGCTACCGTATAGACGGTGGGGACTGGCAGAACTATACCGGGCCGTTTAGCGTTGCTGGCGACGGTAATCACACTGTGGAGTACTACTCGGTTGACCATGCAGGGAACCCGGAGAGCAGCAAAGAGGCCATCTATCGGGTGGATACTACACCTCCGACGACCACATTGTCACTGTCGGGAGATGGATATGAGCCCTGGTTTAGCAGCGATGTTGAAGCGACAGTGTCCGCTTCCGACAGTATCTCCCGGGTGAACAGGACAATGTATTGCCTTGACGATGGGGAATGGCAGCAGTATATGGGAGCCTTTGCGGTGACTTCTGAAGGAGAGCATATCATCGAGTATTATTCGATGGATAACGCAGGGATTAATGGATCATTGGCGTCCACCTCGGTGTATATTGATACTACGCCGCCGTCTGTTGACATTTTGTCTCCCAGCGGGGGCAACATAAATGGCACAGTCAATGTTGCGTGGACGGCCAGCGATACATTGGCAGCCGCCATTGATATATCAATCGAATATCGGCCTGATGGCGGTAGCTGGCAATCTCTGGCCTCCGGCGTTGCCAATAGCGGTTCTTATTCGTGGAACACGAAGAGTGTCGACAACGGCCAGTATCAGCTTCGTCTTTCCGCCAGCGACGATGCCGGCAATATGGGCACAGCTACTTCGTCGACATTCACCGTAGATAATCCAATAAATAGCCGGCCGACGGTGTCTATTGCTGCTCCAACGATGGATGACTCGCTGTCGGACAATACGACCATCACGGGGACTGCATCCGATAGTGATGGCGCCGTGCAGAAGGTTGAGGTAAGGATTGATGATGGAAGTTGGCAGTTGGTGGATGGCACGAACAGTTGGAGCTATACCTGGGATACGAGGGGAGTAAGCGATGGGATCTACACAATTGAAGCCCGAAGCTACGATGGCGAAGACTATTCCACTATTGCATCTGTGACCGTCACCGTGTCCAATAACCATCCACCTACCGTTGTTATTACATCTCCCCAAGATGGAGCCACGGTAGCCGAATCAATGCTAATTCGGGGGAACGCCAGTGACATTGACAACAATAGCACCATTACAAAGGTCGAAGTAAAGATAGACAATGGCAACTGGACAGAAGCCGATGGCACCGTCAACTGGGCCTACAACCTTGAACCCAATACAATGGGTGACGGCGACCACACGATACAGGTCAGAGCCTACGATGGAACTGACTATTCAGATACAGAATCCATCACAATCACCGTAGAAACAGGTGAGGGCGGCGGCATTGCAGGCTTCGAGTTTGTACTGCTGCTTGCTGCTACAATTGTAGCTACTATTATATCAAAGAAACGACGATTGAAGGGGTAAAATACCGCCCATACAAAATTTAACCTCAAATAGACGTTCAAATCCTTCCCTCAGCAACACACACCCAGGAGTTCAAATCCCTCCCTCTAGATAAATGAATCCAAAGGGTATAATCCCCAGTTGGTGGAGGGACAATCAAAATTTTTAGGAAGGGCAAAAGAATAAATTGTGGCCACTATTACTCTATTTGACCGATCATGGCGCGGGTGCGGGTTGAGTTCACGGATGGTCAAAAAGAAACATATGGCGATGCGGAGATTGACTATTCCTGCAGAGCCGTTATCGTGCGTGGAGGGAAAGGCTTCGAATACAAGGTCATTCCCTTTGAGCAGGTGAAGGCTGTGTTGGAATTATCCGCTGAATAGGCCTTGAAATGTTTACTAGTAAACTCGTGCGCAAATCCCGGCGCCCGCAATTCATGCCGCATGAACACCTCAACCATGGAGCACTGATATGATAGAGAAACATGGAGCCCTCATGGTATCGATATTCGTTGTGGGTATCCTTCTTATGGCGGGCTGTCTGTCCCTGGAGACGGCGGACATGTTTGAGACCTCGGTTACAACCGACCGGGACACATACCGGTTCGGCGAGGCCATGCAGCTCAGGGTACTCGTGAACACATCCCAGAGCATGGACAACGTCACCGTCAGCGGCAGCGGACTGGTAAGCAGCAAAGGGCCGCAACTCTGGCTGGGCCCGGTCACAGACGACCTCATATCCGGGACGAACATTTTCAATTTCTCCAAGGTCGTGCCTCAGTGTTCCGACTGCACCAAGCTCAGCCCGGGCGTCTACAACATAACCGTATCAGTAAAACATGACGGTGAACGCCTCGCAACGGTGTCATGTGCCGTCGAGCTTACCCGATAGGCATATTTTTATACCCTGGTCAATAAACCAATATGGCCTCCCGTCGGGCGCTTGCCGCCATCATCCTCGTCGTCCCGTTTCTGTACATCTACGGCCTCGGGTTGGTGTCGCTGTTCCTGGACACCGATGATGCATACATTACGCCGTCCGTGCTCCTTGTTTCGCTGTTCCTCAACCTTCTGGTCATGGCGGGCTCCGCGATGCTGGCTTCCAGGGCATTGTATGGCGGGAGTCTGCGCGATGTGCTCCATCGGCTCTATGTCCGCCGGAGCAACGCTGTCATCTCAGCCGTCGCTGGTGTCGTGGTAGCAGTGCTTTTTTCTCCTGGTGCTTGGCATCGCATTGGTGATGGCGCAGCAGTATGGCTACGACGTCGATAACGAGCTGTCCGGGGCCATCGCGGAGAACATGACACCGCTGCTGCTGTTCATGGTGCCGGTGCTCTCGGCGCTCAGCGAGGAACTGTTTTTCCGGGGCTTCATCCAGATGCATCTCGCATCCTGGCGCGGGCAGGCGCTCGCCATCCCGGTGTCGGCGCTGCTGTTCGGCGTGGCTCATCTCGCCTACCGGCATCCGGTGCAGGTTTTTGCTCCCTTTGCCTTTGGCGTGGTCCTCGGCGTGCTGATGATGCGCTACCGGAACGTCATGGCGCCGATGGCTGCGCATTTTACCTTCAACTTCGTGCAGCTCACGGCCGTGTACCTGCTGTAGCGAAACCGTGATAAAACATGCCGGTGATGCCGGTGTATGGACGCATTCGTTATCGGCGGCGGCAAGATGGGACTGGCCATCGCCTATGACCTGGCCTGCCATGATGCATCGGTTACCGTGGCCGACGTCGTCCCTGGCTGCCCCGCGACCCGGCTGGGCGACATGGTCACATATATTCAGGCAGAGGCGTCTGACGCAGTCATCAGGCGAGAGATGCGGCGGCATGACGTCGCTGTCAGTGCGCTCCCCTATGATTTCAACTACATGCTGGCGGAGATGGCCGTCGATGCCGGGACACATTTCTGTGACCTGGGCGGCAACACCGACATGGTCGCACGGGAGCTCTCGCTGCATGACCGCGCCGCTGCGGCAGGTGTCACCATCGTGCCCGACTGCGGTCTCAGCCCGGGGCTGACCAATGTCCTTGGAGCATATCTCATCGACGCCGTCGATGCAAAAGAGCTGCACATACGGGTTGGCGGTCTGCCGCAGGAGCCGGCGCCGCCGCTTGAATATGCGCTCGTGTTCTCCGCACATGGCCTGGTAAACGAATATGTCGGCATGGCACGGGTTCTCCGGGATGGACGGGTAGCCATGGCGGAGCCGTTGTCTGGCCTGGAATCAATCACCTTTGAGGGCTACCCCGCTCTTGAGGCATTTATCACCGCGGGTGGCACCTCGACGCTGCCGGACACCTACGCCGGCCAGGTCGACGTCCTCGACGACAAGTCCATCCGCTATCCGGGCCACCGCGACAGGATACAGCTGCTGAAAGACCTTGGTTTTTTTGATGAAGATGCCCGGGCGATGACTGAGCGCCTGCTGGAGCGCTCGCTCGACACGGATGTGCCCGACTTTGTTCTTGCCCGACTGACCGCCATCGGCGACGGCACAATGACCGTCGAGATACAGGATCGCTATGACGCGGCGACGGGGCTGACCGCCATGATGCGCACCACCGGGTTCCCCACGTCTGTCACGGCGCAGATGCTCGCCGCAGGGGACATAGCCCGTGATGGCTGCCATCCGCCGGAACGCTGCGTTCCCGCCCGGCTCTTTATCGAGGCATTGCAGCAGCGCGGTATCCACATTGAAACCACGGCAGCGGGCTAGCGGAGCAGCCCTCGTATCTCGCCGACGAGGCGGAGCGAGCCCGTCACGAGGATGGCATCACCGTGGGCGATGCCCCGTGCTCTCCGTAGCGCCCGGCCCAGATTTTCCTCGACATGGTATGGTCGTCCTGCATCCCGGAGCATACCGGCGAGAGCGTGAACATCTGCAGCCCGCGGTGTCGGCATCCTGGTTGCGACGATGTCGCCCGGTGGCAGCTCCCTGATGATACCTGCGATGTCCTTGTCCCGCATGACGCCGAACAGGATGCTGCCGGGCCGGATGCCCATGTTTTCGAGTGATATTCGCAATGCATGCATCGCCGCCGGGTTGTGCGCCGCGTCGAGCAGTATGTCATCGACGCGCTCCAGTCGCCCGGGAAGCCATGCCCTGGCGATGCCCCCGGTGATGCTGTCCGGGTCGATGCCGAGTATCTCCGCCGTTTTTACGGCCAGCGCGATGTTCTGGCCCTGGTAGGCGCCGGCGAGCCTGGTTTCGAGGCCGTAGCGATGCGCGGACTGGACGATGAAATGGTTGCGCTCGATGTGCTCCCATAGGTCATCGGATACCATGTGCAGCGCGGCATCGTATGCCCTGCATCGATGGCGGATGACCTCCAGCGCCGGTCCGGTGCAGGCGGTTACCACGATGCCGCCCGTGATGGCGCCGGATATCTCCCGGGCGATGTCTTCTATGGTGTCGCCCAGGTGCTGCACGTGTTCAAGCGACACGTTGGTGATAACGGTCACGTCGGCCTCGACTGCTGCCGTCGCGTCGCAGCGGCCGCCCATCCCGACCTCCAGGATGGCGATGTCGACGCTGCCGCTGAAATGCATCAACGCGATAGCTGTCATCGCCTCAAAAAAGGTGAGCTCTACGTCCTGTTTCATGAGCCGCGCTGCATGCTGCTCCAGCTCTCGGTTGTTGATGGCGACATTGTTGACCGTGATGCGCTCGTTGACCCGTTCCAGCTCCGGGGAGATATAGACGCCCACGTCGTAGCCCGCCTGCCTGAGGATGCTGCCCAGAAACGCGCACATGGAGCCCTTGCCGTTGGTGCCGCCCACCCGGATGACATGCCGGGGCATCTCGGTGTCCTGGAGCGCCTGCCGGATGTGTTCCAGCCCGAGCCGGATGCCCCGCTGTTTCAGGCCCTGCAGCCATTCACGTGGCGTGTCCATCAAAATCCATCCGCGTACAGCACGTCCGGGAGCGCTCTGTCCATCCAGCTGTCCCCCGGTTGAATGTGCACACGTCGTCCCTCGATGTGCAGCCGGTTTTGCTCGGACAGGTCGATGCTCCGGGGCAGCAGTTGATGTTCGACGCGGAGGATGCGCCGGGCGAGGTCGTCGCGGCTGTCGTCGTCGTGCACGCGGACGGCTGCCTGCAAAATGATGGGCCCATGGTCCGCCCGTTCATCCATGAAATGCGTCGTACATCCGGAAAGCTTGACGCCGTAGCGGAGCGCGTCGCCCTGCCCGTCGGTGCCCTTGAACGAGGGCAGCAGCGCGGGATGGATGTTGATAAGCCGGCCGTACCATTGTCGGACGAAGCGAGGCGAGAGGATGCGCATGTAGCCGGCCCCCACGACGAGCCCGACGTCGTGTTCCTCGAACGCCAGCTGTATCATTTCCTCATGCTGCCGTTTGTCGCATGCGCTGCAGAACCTGGCGTCGATGCCGTGCTGCCGGGCTCGCTCGAGCGCATATGCATCCTCGTTGTCGCTGACGATGACACCCACCCGGGCGTTGATGTCGCCGCTGCTGCAGGCGTCGATGATGGCCTGGAGGTTGGTGCCCGTGCCGGAGGCGAGAACACCGATGATGAGCATATCCGTGCAACACGCCATCCTTTAAGGATTTAACTCTCCAGGCTCGATGTGACGGTTATTCAGGTGACATCCCTGTCGTTGTGCGGATGTTGGCTGTATTGTTCTACGGCCGAATGAGGTGAGCGCCATCGTATTTTTGCGTTTATTGGTTCCTCCTGTTTCGTATTGCCCATTGGGATGTTTTGATGCCCTTCTTTCAAGCCATCTTTGACCCTTTGACCGGGTGTTCGCAGGAATTTGTGTTCCCCCGTGTTTCATGGCGGGCGCAATTTTTAAAACAGGGCACGGGTTTGGTCTGATAGAGGATGAGCATACCATGAACATCCGCTGTGTCATCTGTCTGCTGGCAGCAGTGCTGGTTGTGGCCCCGGTCACCTCGCTCGAGTATACCGCACCCCGTTATACGGACACCGCCGCTATGCCGGAGCAGGATGCCCCGGATGGCGGATGGCTTGAAATACGTGACGGCGTCCCGGTTCTGCACGTCGCCGGCTCACACTACGAGATGGGATACCAGCATGGATATTTCCTCCAAAATGAAACACGGGAAAACCTGCGGGCGATGCTGCACGGGCGGTCTGTCACCGAGCTGTATGAGCTGTGGAACATTTCGAAGGCATATATCCCCGACGCATATATCGAAGAGCTGCATGGTATGGCGGACGGCGCAGGGTTGCCGTTTGCCGAGGTGGCAGCCGCATACATGTCCGTGGTCACCTGGGGCATGGGCTGCTTCGGTATCGCCGCATGGGACAATGCAACGAAACAGGGAAACATGCTGCATTTCCGCAGCTTTGACCTACCGATGGACATCCAGGACCCGGTCACCGGCACATATGTCCATGAAAACGCGGTGTTGGTTGTCAGAGAGCCACGATACGGGTATGCCTCGCTGTCTGCCTCCATAGCAGGGTCGCTGCATGGCGGCGGTGGATTTAACGAAAAAGGAGTCGCGGTGGGCATCCATACCTCGTGGACCCATGATGCAACCTTTCAGGGCACGCCGGCCACGTTTCGCGTTCAGATGACGCTGGATCACGCCGGCACCGTGGCCGAGGGCGTGTCATATCTCACGGCCAATGGCACCACCGGATGGAATTTTATCGTATCCGACGCCGATACGCCGGCTGGCTACGCCGTCGAAACCACGGCGAACCATTCATATGTCGGCGCCCATGACAGCCCGGTTGAATCGACGCCTCCGTTCTGGCATATTCCCGACGTGGTCCGACGAACCAATTTTTTTGTTGCTCCCGACATTGCGGCGACCCAGCGCTCACATTATGACCCATCCGGCATCCCGGGGTTTATCCGCATATTTACCGACGACGAGCCGTTTTTTGTTATCTGGCGGAGCTACAGGGCCATGAGCGAGCTCATAGAAACACACCATGGCGCCCTTGACTTTGACACGTCGATGGACCTTTTCCAGCGGGGCTACCGTGGCGATACCGACCTCGGGCTCAGGATACTGCTCAGGCTGACAGAGGGCACCAGTTTCAACCGGGCGTGGAACATGTGGGTTGCCGACACCTCATCGGGCGACATCGACGTCGCCTTCGCATCCCGCGGACAGCCCGCGCAATACAACGAGATACATCGCTACAATCTCTACGAGCTCCTCGAGGCATCGCCCTAGCACACCTGTTTTCCAGCAATCCCGCGCACCTTCAAAAGGATAACGGCGACCGGTCCACAAAAAAATGGCATGTGCATCCAGAGCCGTCTACAGCGACTCCCGGTATATCGCCCGTATGTCCCCGGCATCGAGGTCGCAGGGTGTCGCCGCCATCTGGCCGCTCTTCATTGCGTCCTCAGTCAGCCGGTCTACCATGTCTGAAGGAACGCCAAGGTCCGACAGCCCCATGTCCATGTCAACCGCCCGCAGCAGCTCCCGCAGCCCCTGCACCATCCCCCCGACAGGGTCATCGCCAGCCTTGTCGAGCGCCGCGGCAACCGGCGCACACCGGTCGGGGCAGGCATTGCCCACATGTTTAATATAGGCGATGGACAACGCTGCCAGGCCCGCCCCATGGGCGACGTCGAAATGCCCGCTGACCGGGTGCTCGAGCCCGTGTAGCATGGTCACCCGGCCGGCGTCGATGGCCATTCCCGCCAGCGTGCTGGCCAGCGCCATACTCGATCTGGCCGACAGGTCATCACCATCCCGGTATGCCGCCGGGAGCGCCCGGACGATGCGCCGGAGCGCCTCCATGGCGTACAGGTCGCTCACCGGCGTTGCTTTCAGAGAGATACGTGCTTCCATGGCGTGGAAAAACGCGTCGAGGCCCGTCGAGGCGGTCAGCCGGGGCGGCATCGTCGCCATTATCTCGGGGTCGACGATGGCTGCCTCGGGATAGGTGGAGGGATGCCCCCATCCATGTTTTTCTTTCGACGCGGGATTGGTGAGCACGAAATAGCGGTCCACCTCGCTGCCCGTCCCCGCCGTCGACGCCACGGCAAAGATGGGCTTCGACCGCAGGGGCTCCTCCCCGTTGTAGAAATCAGCTATCGGCCGGTTGTTGGCAGCCGCGATGGCGATGGCCTTCGCCGCATCCATGGGACTGCCGCCGCCGAGCCCGATGACCAGGTCGCATTCCTTCGCCTTCTCCGCTCCCGCATCGACCGTCGGAAACGAGGGATTGGGCTCCACCCGGTCGAACACCATCGCTTCAAGGCCGGCCTCGTCCAGCGACCCGACAATGCGGTCCAACACGCCTGTTTTCTTCATGCTGCTCTGTCCGGTCACGACGAGCGCCGTTCCGCCGTGCTCTCGCACGAGCGAACCGATGCGCGAAACCGTCCCGGTGCCATACACCAGCCGAACTGGGTTATACTGGGTAAACATGCACGATCACCGTCCCTCGCCCTTCATACCGCTCGCGGTATAAGTATATAACGCCCCGTATAAACCGCTGCATATCCCGTGGCCGGTGCCCGGGGACGTCGTGCAGCGCCGTCGATGGAGGCACAATTTTTATAAATAACACTCCATTAACAGGCCAGATGACCAAGACCAATCCACAGCTCATCGCCCTCATAGACTATCTCAACGAGGCAGCCGAGACACACGAAGCGGCCATCTGGCGAGACCTCGCCCGGCGGCTGCAGAAAGCACGGCAGCGATGGGCGGAGGTCAACGTCGACGAAATCGCGAAACATCTCAACGAGGGCGAAACAGCATTGGTGCCGGGCAAAGTCCTGGGTACCGGTATCGCACCCAAGATAGACGTCGCAGCGTTTTCGTTTTCACGGTCAGCACGAGAAAAGATCGAGGCAGCCGGCGGCACCTGCCTCTCCATCAGGGAACTGGTGGAACACAACACGGACGGCCGCAACGTTCGCATCATAGGTGGTTAAATGAAAGTGGTAGACGCAACCGGCGCCCCTCTCGGACGGCTCGCATCACAGCTCGCAGAGCAGTTGCTCGATGGAGAAAAGATAACGGTTATCAACGCGGAGCAGGCCATCATCGTCGGCAGCAGAGACGAGATACAACAGCGGTACAAGCGGAAGCGCGAAGTCGGTGGCACCAAGCGGAAAGGACCGCTGTTCCCGCGGATGCCCGATAAGATCCTGAAACGGACGGTCCGCGGCATGCTACCATACCAGAAAGCAAGGGGTCGGCAGTCGTTCAAAAACCTGAAGGCCCACATCGGTACACCAGATGGTATCGATGCTGCCGAGGCGGAAACGCTGGCGGAGTCCACCACCTCGCCGCATGTCACGCTCAAAGATCTTTCATCTTTCCTGGGGATATCATGGTAAAAGCAGTCGTCGAGTCAGGCAAGCGTAAAAGCTCAACCGCCCGCGCCGTCGCGAAAAAAGGAGACGGCACCATCCGCATCAACAGCGTCAACCTCCGGGCATACCAGTCTCCCATCATCCGGCACATCATCGGCGAACCCGTCGCGATGGCCGACAAGTACAGGGGCAAGCTCGACATCAGCGTCAACGTCCAGGGCGGCGGCCCGATGAGCCAGGCGGAGGCCTCCCGCACCGCAATCGCCAAAGCCATCCTGGCCTACACGGAGGACGAGGAGCTCCGCGAGATGTACATGGATTACGACCGGACGCTGCTGGTCAGCGACACCCGGCAGAAAGAACCCAAGAAACAGCTGGGCCGTGGCGCCCGGAAAAAACGCCAGAAGTCATACCGATAACCATGATAATACCGGTGCGATGTTTCACCTGTGGCAAGGTCCTCGGCTCCGCGTTCGAGGAATACAAAAAACGTGTCTACCTCAACGACGAAAACCCGCAGGAGGTCCTCGACGACCTCGGCGTCCGCCGCTACTGCTGCCGGCGAACCATCGTCGCGCATCCCGCCATCATTCGTGAAAACCGGGTCGACGAGCTCATCGACGAAGCGGCGGAGTTTGAATAACCGACAGACCAGGCAGCCGTCTTCACCTGCCTCTTTATACAAAGAAAACTATAAAAGCCGCGCGGCTATCAAATCCGAGGGCGCGTGGCCTAGCCAGGACAGGGCGCTGGCCTTCTAAGCCAGCTGTCGTGGGTTCAAATCCCACCGCGCTCGTACCACCGGCGGGAAACGTGGTGTGTCATTAGTTTATGCAGTAAAATGGCGACGCTGCTCGCCTTGGCCCGGAAAACACTTTTTGCAGGGAGCATTTTCTTCCCGTCCATCGTGCCGCGACACAACCGTCGCGGACGCCGCATATGGGGCGCTGTACGCCGGTAACGCCCCTGTGGACGATTCCGGCAGGGAACGTGTGCGGGAAACATGACCCCGGCAAAAAATGCCTCCAGCTCGCTCTATGGGCTTTCTGGCAGCGGTGGTGGATATACGTATTTTGGCTGACATGGCAGATGTGCCCGGGTGTGCTGTGTGGCATTGTCAGGTTGTTTTTGTTTTGGTGAACGATTTGGCAGCCTTGATATGTGCATCGGCGTTTATGGGCATGGTGAGCGCATCCGTCCCTTGCCTCCGCCTCCTTTTCCCGTCCTGTTTCGGGTGCCTCACCCGCCCCTCTTTTTTTGGGTATATTGTGCTGATGCCACGTTCTCTTGATTGAACCGGGGGGGGGGCTATGTGGTCATGCTCGGGAGGTGTGCGGTCAGTATGCCGGGATTTTTTCCGTTTCCAGTGTTTCTTCGACGATTTCGCGGAGGCCGTTGAAGCCGATTCCCCGTGAGATGACGCGACGGGCGCCTGCTTTCTTCATTTCTGTTGCCCAGACGGAGCGGGAGAACGCGGTGAACCCGTAGATGCGAGCCTGGGGGTCCATGTCCATGATGTGGCTGGTGGTTTCGATGCCGTCCATGCCCGGCATTTTGAGGTCCATGATGACCAGGTCGGGTCGGTTTCCCGTTTCGAGCATTTCCTCGTACATGGCGACGGCTTCTTCGCCGGTGAATGCTGAACGGATATCGGCGCTGAGCGGGGAGAGATATGTATGTATCAATTCCTGGATGGGTTCTTCGTCGTCGACGACCAAGATGGTATTTTTCATATTGAACACCTTTGCTAATATTTTGCTAACAAAGTAATGGATATGCTGATATATAAAATTTGCCGTATGTGTTCGCCGCTGAACCTATGCAGACCCCCATCCCTCGACAGGTGAGCCGGCCTATCCAGCTCACAAAAACGGCAATGCTTATAACATGGCGGATATTGTGCACCCATGCGCGAGTACTCCATCAAACGAGGCTATCACCCGGACATCGATAAGCTTCTGGACGAATATTTCGGTGCCGGCGGCGACGTTGAGGAGGGCGTCGAGTTCACGGCGGATGGCATCGGCACCATCACGCTCAGGCGGGACGGCAAAAGCCTCTACATCGAAACGACGCCGCAGCCCGACATGGACGGCGGCATCGACGTCATCCGGAAATGGAATGATTTCCTCGAAGATGTCACCGGGCGGACCGCGAAGGAACGAAAAAAACGGATGACGAAAAAGGCCAAGCACAAATAGCGTCACAGCGGCTCCCGTTCGACCTCCAGCCGGTCCGCGGTTGGATACTCCTCGACCACGAAACAGGGATACGGTACCCGCCCGGCCAGCCATGCGGCGACAGTCGGCGAGGTTTCAACACGCTTTTTTTCAGCATCCCATGCTATCATGCCGGGCTCGATGTCGAAGCGCTCCCGCAGCTCCGGCAAATCCTCCCTGCTCGCCATGATGATGCCCTTGCGCAGCGTCCCGTCATCGGTGATCACGTCATACAGGCGTGCCACGTTTCGAGCACGTCTGGCGAGGCGCCGGCGGAGCTGGACGGCATCCTTGAACGACGATGAACAGTAATGGACCGGCAGCGGCAGATCCCACCGGGCTATCTCGTAGGCGAGCTGTTCGCTTCCCTCGACGGCGTTTGAGATGTCAGATTTTATGTGGTAGCCGCGCCGTTCGAGCGCTGCATGGTTTGTCGCCGAGAACTCGAGCTCGTTGAGGTTGACGAAGTCGATGTCGTAGCCGGCGATGGTTTCCAGCAGATGTCTCGTCTCCGTTCGCATGTCGGGGAGCATCGGGATTTCGATGCCGACGGGGATTGGAAGGCCGTCGACCGTGGCTTCCAGCTCTGTTGTTTCGATGTGGTTCCAGACGGGAATGGGCGGGTGCAGCCGGAGCTCGTCAAGGCCCACATCGATAAGAAGCTCGATTTTGGGCCGGTTCATGTGGGCTGTGTACAGGTGGACATGGTGACCGGTGCCGAAATGCTGTTTGAGCAGCCGGATGTATCGAGCTACACGCCGGGGCACGAGCAGCGGCTCGCCGCCGGTGATACCGGTGCCGGATGCCTCGATGGCGTCGCCCTCGTCCAGGATATCTTCGTCGTCGTGTACCTGGAGCTCGTTGGCGTAGATGACGTCATGCCCCCGCTTTTTTGCGGAGAGGGGGCAGTAAAAGCAGTTTGCCGGGCATTGCCCGGTTACGAGCAGCACCATTTTTGCGCCGGTGCTGCACTGCCGGCATCCGGCTGGAAGCCTGCCGGTACAGAACGAGTTGCTGGGCAGGTCGTGACGGTGTGGTGTGTCGTTCATGGCGGACATGCTGCAAGCCACGGGTTTATTTAATCGTTTTCCGTGCGCGTTATAGAGGCATTGGCTGGAGATATCTCTCATCGGCGTGCAGGTATGTCCGGTGGCAGGTGTTCCTTATTCCTTCTGGTGGCGCGGGGGCGGGGGTTGTGGACACGCGATGTTTTCCCTGTGTATTATCTTCTGAGGCGCTCTGATAACACACGCTCCGAGAAATATAGTCTCTGCGAATGACAGGGTGTTTTGCGTTGATTTTTCTCTCTGAGTTTTTC
>CAZESS010000028.1:0-19436 GCA_964514975.1 uncultured Thermoplasmatales archaeon
ATCTTCAAAAAAGACGACGTGCGGCTCAGCGGCGAAGACGTCCGGGAGAGCATCACCGCCATCCTGTCATGCAAGGTCCCCGACCCCCAGTTCGAGGGGCAGACCAAAACCCGGCTGGGCAACTCCGAAATCAAGGGACTGGTCGAGGGCGTCATCAACGACCGCCTGTCAACCATCCTCGAAGAAAACCCCGCCGTCGCCAAAACAATCATCGACAAGGCGCTGGAGGCGCAGCGCGCCCGGCAGGCCGCTCGCAAGGCCCGCGAGCTCACCCGGAAAAAAAGCTACCTCGAGTCATCGGCGTTGCCCGGCAAGCTCGCCGACTGCTCCTCGGCAGACCCGGAGCAATGCGAGCTCTTCCTGGTCGAGGGCGACTCGGCCGGCGGCTCCGCCAAGCAGGGCCGGGAGCGCGAGTTCCAGGCCATTTTGCCGCTCAAGGGAAAAATACTGAACGTGGAGAAAGCCCGCTTCGACCGCATGCTCGAAAACGACGAGATCAAGGCCATGATATCGACGATCGGCACGGGCGTCGGCGACGAGTTCGCCATCGAGCAGGCCAACTACCACAAAATCGTGATCATGACCGACGCCGACGTCGACGGCGCGCACATCCGGACGTTGCTGCTCACCTTTTTCTTCCGGTACATGCAGGACCTCATCGACAAGGGCTACGTCTACATCGCGCAGCCGCCGCTCTACCGCGTCAAGAAAGGCCGGAGCATACAATATGCATACAGCGAACGGGAAAAACGGGAGCTCACATCCAAAAACGCGTCCATCCAGCGGTACAAGGGCCTCGGCGAGATGAACCCCGACCAGCTCTGGGAGACCACCATGAACCCGGAGCGGCGCATCCTGAAACGTGTCACCGTGGAGGATGCGGTCAGGGCGGACGAGCTGTTCACCATCCTCATGGGCGACCAGGTGGCCCCCCGCCGCCAGTTCATCCAGAAACATGCGCAGGAGGTGGACAACCTTGACATCTGACGACGGCACCACCGTCATCCCGCTGCCCATCGAAAAAGAAATGCGGCAGTCCTACATGGACTACTCGATGAGCGTCATCGTCGGGCGCGCCTTGCCGGACGTCCGCGACGGTCTCAAGCCCGTCCACCGGCGCATCCTCTACGCGTTGAACGACATGGGGCTCCGGTACAACAAGCAGCACCGCAAATCTGCCAGGGCGGTCGGCGAGGTGCTCGGTAAATATCATCCCCATGGCGACACCGCGGTCTACGACGCGATGGTCCGGATGGCGCAGGAGTTCTCGCTCCGCTATCCCCTCGTCGACGGGCAGGGCAACTTTGGCTCCATCGACGGCGACTCCCCGGCGGCGATGCGGTACACCGAGGTCCGCATGGAGCGGCTGAGCGAGGAAATGCTCCGGGACATCGACAAAGACACGGTTGCATGGCGGGACAACTTCGACGGCACCCTCCAGGAGCCCGTCATCCTGCCCGCGGTGCTCCCCAACCTGCTGGTCAACGGCGCATCGGGCATCGCCGTCGGCATGGCCACCAACATGCCCCCGCACAACCTCAGCGAGGTCGTCGACGCGCTCCAGGCCTACATGGACGACCCCGACATCGACATCATCGACCTCATGGACCACCTGCACGGCCCCGATTTCCCGACCGCGGGCATCATCTACGGGCGGCAGGGCATCCTCGACGCCTACACCACGGGCAAGGGCAAGGTCACCGTTCGCGCCCGCACCCATTTCGAGGACGATCACGTCATCGTCACCGAGCTGCCATATCAAACAAACAAGTCATCGCTGCTCCAAAAAATCGCGAAGCTCGTCAAACAGGGCGGCATCGAGGGCATCTCCGACCTCCGCGACGAATCAGACCGGAGCGGCATCCGGGTCGTCATCAAGCTCAAACGCGACGCGATACCCGAGGTCGTCCGCAACCAGCTCTTCAAGCATACAGGCCTCGAAACCACCTTCGGCATCTCCAACATCGCCCTCGTCGACGGGCAACCCAAGCGGCTCACGCTCAAAGAACTCCTGCAGGCATACATAGACCACCGGCGGGACATCATCGAACGCCGGACCCGCTATGATTTGAACAAGGCCAGGGAGCGCAAGCACATCCTCGACGGCCTCATCATCGCCCTCGACAACATCGACGACGTCATCGACCTCATCCGGTCATCCGAGGACGCCACAGCGGCCGGCGGAGCGCTCCAAGAAACCTATGACCTATCGGAGGTTCAGGTCAAAGAGATCCTGTCGATGCGGCTGCAGTCGCTCACCTCGATGGAAACCGAGTCGCTCCGCAGCGAACGCGAGGCAAAGGAAAAAGAGATCACCGCGCTGGAAAAAATCCTGGGCAGCCCCGAGGAAATCGACACCATCATCCGGGAGGAACTCGAGCAGCTCCGCGACCGCTACGGCGACGAACGCCGCACCGAGATCGTCGACGCGGCCATCGAAATGGAGGCAGAGGACCTCATCCCCGAGGAAGACGTCGTCATCATGGTCACCAGCCAGGGCTACATCAAGCGCCTCTCCCTCGACGAATACCGGTCGCAGCACCGCGGCGGCAAGGGCCTCGTCGGCATGAAAATGAAGGAAAACGACGCGATAAGCGAGGTGCTCATCTCCTCGACCCATGACCACGTGCTCATCTTCAGCGACAGGGGCAAGGTCTACGCCGTCAAGGGCTACAGGATACCCCCCGGCGGCCGCTACTCCAAGGGCAGAGCCGTCGTCAACGTCATCCCCATCGAGGGCGACATCCGGGCGATCCTCTCCGTCAGCGACTTCTCCGAGGGAGCGCTGCTCTTCTGCACCCGCAACGGCCGCGTGAAGAAAACACTGCTGTCCCGCTACCAGAACATCCTCTCAACGGGCATCCGCGCCATCAAGCTCAACGAGGGCGACGAGCTCATGACCGTCAAGCGCCTCGAGGGCGACGAACAGGTCGTCATCGCGTCGGCGCAGGGCAACGCAGCCGTCTTCGACCAAGGTGAAGCCAGGGCGATGGGCCGGGTCACCGCCGGCGTCATCGGCATGCGCCTCAACAAGGGCGACCACGTCGTCGACATGGAGGTCGCGACCGGAAACGACATCCTGACGGTGACGGAAAACGGCTACGGGAAGCGCACCCCGCTCGAACGATACCGCGTCACGCGGCGAGGGGCCAAGGGCGTCCGCACCATCATCACCAACGAGCGGAACGGCCACGTGGCGGCCATCCGCGAGGTCACCGACGACGACGAGCTCATGCTGTCCAGCCGCGACGGCATGATGGTCCGCATCCCGGCAGGGGACATCAGCCGGCAGAGCCGCAACACCATGGGTGTCACCCTGATGAACCTGGAGGCCGATGACCGCGTCGTCGCGGTCACCAAGGTGTAACCGGTGCTGCAGAAAAACGTTCTTATAGCCAGCCCGGCATACAAACCCATGAAGGTCGACCTGCCCTATGGAAAAGGCTCGCTTGAGGCGGACATTCCCGACGGCAACCTCATAGACGTCGTGTATCCCAACGAGCTGGAGCCAGAAAGGCCGCCCGCCGAATACGTCAGGCATGCCCTGGGACATCCAATGGGCACACGGACCCTGAGCCAGCTGGCCGAGGCGGGCATGACCGCGGCCATCGCCGTCGACGACAACACCCGTCCCTGTCCGACCTGGGAGATGCTGCCCCATGTCGTGGCGGAGCTCACCAGGCAGGGCGTGGACATGGACGACATCACCGTCATCTTCGCGACGGGCACCCACCGCCCCGTCACCCATGAGGAGGCCAGGGAGCTGCTCGGCGCCGACTACGCCGACAGGCTCACCTACACCAGCAACCGCTGCAAGCAGGACGACTTCACCTCGGTGGGAACCACCTCCCGCGGTACGCCGGTCCACGTCAACGACGCCTTTCTCGAGGCAGATCTCCAGATCCTGCTCGGCGACGTCGAAATACATTATTTTGCGGGCTACGGCGGCGGCCGGAAGAGCATCCTCCCCGGCATGTGCAGCTACGAGACCATCCAGGACAACTACACCACCAACTTTTTCGATGTCAATTCAAGGCCGGGCAAGCTCGACGGCAACCCCATGTACGAAAACATGACCGAGGCCGCCCGCCTCACCCAGCCGGACTTCTGCCTCAACGTCGTCCAGAACCCACGGCATGAGCTCGTGGGCGCCTACGCCGGCGACTTCGACCTCGTGCTCCGCAAAGGAGCCGCCGACATCGACCGCATGTTCAAGGTCGAGGTGCCCGAGCAGGCGGACGTGGTCGTCACCGCCGCCGACGGCGCACCCCACGACGTCAACCTCTACCAGGCATACAAGGCCATCCATCTCGCGCTCAACGTCGTCAAACCCGGCGGCGCCATCGTCCTCGCCGCCCGGTGCCCGGACGGCCACGGGTCGCAGCCCTACCATGACTGGATGAAACGATATGACACCCGCGAGGAAATGCAGGAGCAACTCATGGAGGAGTTCGTGCCCGGCGGCCACAAGGCCTACTACCATATCAAGGCGCTGGAGCAGGCCGACTTTTACATCGTCTCAGACATGGACCACGACATGCTCCGCGACGTGTTCCGGATGCAGGTCTACAATGACATCAACGAGGCACTGCGGCAAGCATTCGCCGACCAGGGAGACGATGCCTCCGTGCTTGCCATCCCCCGGGGCACGACCACGCTCCCCGATTAGCTGGCGCCGGTACAGTATCACGATATATACATTTTGTGTAAATGATACCTGTTAAAGCTATTTTTAAAAAAGGTTTAAATTGCGGTGCGACGATATGTATCTGGAGGCACATGACGCAGCGGAAACATGCGCTCGTGGTCGACGACGACCCCGAGATACAGCGTCTCATCCGGAGCTATCTCCCCGGCTACTTCGATATCCATGCAGCATACATGGGTCAGGAAGCCGTGGAGCTGTACAAAGCGATGACAGAGCAGGGCCGGCGACCCGACGTCGTGGTCATGGACCTCAACCTTTCAGGGACGACAGACGAGGCGGCCATGATACGGCAAATGAACGGCGACGAGATGGACGGCGTCCAAACCGCGAAAAAAATACTGGAGCTGGACCCCGATGCCAACATCGTGGGCTTCACCGCCTTCGCCGACATTGAATGGGGAGACCGCCTCAGAAAAACCGGAGCCATACGGGTCTTCCCCCGGAATATAGGATTCGATACCTTCTCCCAAAAAATACAGCAGATCGTGGCCTAGCCCCGCCATCGTGGATGAACCTTACGGGGCGAAGCTGGCCGTCCATTCGGGGCGCGCCGGCGGACTGTCGAGCATGTCCATCCAGCTCTCATCGGTGAGCCTCGCAGCGACGGGCTGCTTGAACTCATAGTAGCTAAACACCGGCCCGGCACCGGCCATCACGGTGCCATCGGGCAGCATATATGCGACGATGACAAGGTCGGCGTAGCCGACCGCCTCCTCGAGACACTGGCCGGTGTTGCCATCGGTGTGCACGTCGGCCACCATTGGCAGGCGGCGTCCCTCCTCGTTGACGCCGTCCATCGTCCGGTTGAGCGAACGAACGAACGAGCCAAGGAACTGCTCATCCGCGCTGTCAAACAGGGTGCCCTCCAGCTCCTTCGCTGCCAGCTCAAACAGCCGGTCGAGCATCCCGTGCAGCGCGTCGAGCCGCTCGCTGCCGTTATCGTCGAGCACGCCAAAAGAGGCGAGACCCTGCCGGGTCATGTTCACCAGCGACCGAAGCCGCATGTACAGCCGGGGCACCGGTTCAACATAGCCGGGCGCCTCCATAACCCCCGTCAGCACCGGGGTTGTGCTCTGCTTCGCATACAGGATGGTGTCATGCCGGAGCTGCGTCCACGAGGCCAGCGCTGCATTGAGCTGCTTGTCCCGCCATGCCTCCGTGGCCATAAACGAGGGGTAGCCCTCGCCGTAGCCGTCCAGCAGCGGCCGCAGCGCATACAGCCAGCTCCAGTACAGGTTGCGGTTCCACCCGGTAACGTTGAAGCCGTCGAACATGTCGCGGAGCATCCCGAGCTGCCCGTCGTAGCTGCCGTTCACGCCCGCATAGTCGGTATCGCCGTCATCGCGCAAAATGCTCTCCGCTCTGTCCGAGCCCAGCACCGCCATCACGTCCAGCCCGCGGGGGAAACACCGCGCCGGCCCGCCCATCGTCATCTCCACGGTGAACGGCCACATGCTGCTGTTATCCTCAATGCTGCCGTTGTACATGCCCACCGCCGGGGAGACCAATTGCTGGAACATGTAGCTGTCCGGCACAAAGCGCTGCCCCATGAACCGGAGGCCGGCCGTCTTCGCGAGCACCTCGTCGAGCCGCTCAGCGGTAAACGGCGGCGCTATGCTACACTGGCCGGTTCCGCCATAGATGCGCGGGCCCGGCAACTGCGCCAGATGCCCCTTGAGCTCCTGGAGCCGTGTGACGTTGACCAGCAATGACGCGTTGAAGCTGCTGCCATAGGTCTCGTTGAGGCAGCCCAGATAGTCATGGGGCGTCAAATCATCGGCGGTGCCCACGAAAAACGAGGTAACGGCGTAGATGCGCTGCCAGACAGCCCATCCCGTCTCGCTACCTATCGATACCTGCGGCAATCCGGTGGCGATGAGCGCTGCCTGCACCGTCGCAACCGTCGCATCTCGCTCCGACACCAGATAGGGCTGCGCCGGGCCATGCGGGGTGCCGCCCCTGAGCAAAAACGCCATCCTGCCGTACCACATCAGCGCGCGGAAATAGCGCTGCAGCGCAGGCGAGGACGTGTAATGTCCCCGGGGCACATACTGCGAGTAGTCCTCCCGGTAGCCAAAAATCTCGCTGTCATGATAGCCGTCATGGGCAGCGATGTGCTCGAGCTCTCCGTCGACCATGTCCGCCACGCTCGCCGGTATCCCCCCGGCATCTCTGTCGAGCAGCCGGACGGCGACGGTGAAAAAGGCCAGGTTGCGCCGCGCCGCCTCCCGCAGCGTGGCGTTGCCAAAGCGTTCGTATTGCGCTCTCGCATGCTCGGCCATCGCCAGGCTGAGATTGGCGATGTCGTCATAGAACACCTGCTCCTCTATCCCTTTGAGCAACTGGCTGAACTGCACATGGTAGAGATGCAGCAGGGTGTCGCTCGTCACAAAAATCGGCAATCCCATCCGCTGCACCCGGCGATAGGAAACGCTGATGTCGCCCACGGCGCCATCGTCCACCACGACGAAGCCATTGCGCCGGAGCAACCCACGCTGCTCTCCCGTGAGATGAAATGCCCCCTCGACCGTCTCGAGGTTTTCGATGTCAGCGAGGTCGAGCGGCAGCTCATAGGAGGGAGCGGAGGCGTTGATGGTCGCACCCTCATTGCGGTACATGCTCGCCATCGCGGTCTGCGGGTCATCGCCCGCCGCAGCAGACATGGAGGGAATGCTGATAACCTGCACGTCTCGCTCCGCGGTCAGACAGCCGCTCAGCGCGCTGGCCATGAAGACCGCGACGATAAGCACCACCATTGGTTTTTTCATGTCTCTCATCTCCAGCTAGTTAACCCGACGGGGATATAAATGGCTATGGAGATTGTTCATCGTGTGGCGAATCACCGGCTATAATGCTCCCGGGAGACCACGTCATCCAGGGGCTTCCGCCGTTTTTCCCCCGCCCTGTCGGCAGGATACCCGAGCGGCATCAGCGCCACCACCATGCAGTCATCGGGGACGTCGAGCGCCTCCCGCGCTTTATCCTGGTAAAAGGCGCCGATCCAGCAGGTGCCCAGCCCCTCCGCCGCGGCTGCGAGCGCGACATGTTCCATGGCGATGGCAACGTCGACATGCGCAGCCGGGACACCGCAGCTCATCACGTAATCTGTCTCGGTAGCGACGCCGGCGACGACCACGGGCGCCTCGCCGACGAAGCGCTGTCCCTTGGCGGCCCGCTGCAGGTGCTGCCTCTTTGCCGGGTCGGTCACGACGACGAACCGCCATTCCTGCCGGTTTTTCGCCGACGGGGCGAGCCGCACCGCCTCCAGGATGCGCTGCAGGATGTCCTCCCGCACCTTTTTGTCCCGGTAGCTTCGCACTGAGCGCCGCCGGCGGATGGCTTCCATGAGGTCCATGTTTCCACATTGCCGCATGGTTTTTATGTCCATCGCTATATTTTTAAAGCAGCGGCTCATTTATCACCATGTTCAGGGTAACGATAAAAAGCGATTTTCTCCGGACCGTGGTCGACGCCACCGCCATCCTGGTGGACGAGGTCAAGCTGCATTTTACGCCCGACGAGATGTACGCGCGCGCGGTTGACCCCGCCCATGTCGGCATGATCGATTTCAAGCTCACCAGGGACGCCTTCGAGGAATACGAGGTCGAGGAGGAACACGAGGTCGCCGTCGACCTGGAAAAGGTGAAGGGCATGCTCAAGCTCCCCGCCACCGAGGACGTCATCTGCCTGGAGCAGGAGGAAGAAGGACGCCTCGTCGTCCGCATCGGCAACCTCACCCGGCATATGACGCTGCTGGACACCGCCGAGATGAGCGACGCCAAGATACCGAGCCTCGACCTTGATACGGAGGTCGTCGTCAGCACCGACGAGGTCTACCGCGGCGTCCGCGCGTCGGAGGCCGTCTCCGACCACATTGCCCTTGCCGCATCCCCCGACGAGTTCGAGCTGTCGGCAGAGGGCGACACCGACACCGTCAACCTGGTCATCCCGAAAAGCCAGCTCGTGTCCCTTGAATGCGAGGAACAGGTGCGCAGCCTGTTCTCCCTCGACTACTTCAGCGACATGATAAAATCCGCGAAAAGCGACCAGGTAACCTTCAAGCTGGGCACCGACTACCCGGTCAAAATGGCCTTCAAGGTCGCCGACGGCAACGGCGACATCTCCTACCTGCTGGCCCCCCGGATAGAGTCCGAATAAGCAGCGTGGCTCCAAAGGCTATTTTAACCACCCCTGCGATACAGCACTGCCACGATGATGAAGAACGCCAGCCGACGATGACGAAACGATGGGCGGGCTGAGTGGCTACCCTTTTATATTTCCCGCCGTTGTCACATCACATGGGATACGACACCGTCTACAGCGCCGGTGCCGGCCTCGACGACGACGTCATCAAGCGGCTCCATGTCATCATCCCGGATGGCGTGTCAACCCGGGAGGCCGACCGCGTCGTCTACGGCAAGGACTACTGGCCGATATCGCTGCGCTGGCTGCTCGACGGCCGGCTGCCCGCGCTCCCCGACGCCGTCATCTGGCCCGAAACCGCCGAGCAAATCGCCGGGGTCATGCGGCTGGCCAACAGGCATGGCTTCCCCGTGATACCCTACGGCGAGGGTTCCGGCGTCGTCGGCGGCGCCGTACCTGTGCAGGGCGGCGTGATGCTCGACATGCGCCGGATGCACGACATCCCGTCCATCGACGACCAGGGGCTCATGGCCAGGGTGCAGACCGGCATCAACGGCATGACGCTGGAACGGGAGCTCAACCGCGCCGGCTACACCCTCGGGCACATCCCCCAGTCGCTGCACTGCTCGAGTCTGGGCGGCTGGATTGCCTGCCGCGCCGCCGGACAGTTCTCCACCAAATACGGCAAGATAGAGGACATGCTCATCGCGCTCGAGGCGGTGCTCCCCGACGGTACCGTCATCCGCTCCCGACCGGTGCCCCGCACCTCCACGGGCCCACGGGTCGAGCGGCTCATGCTCGGCAGCGAGGGCACCCTGGGCGTCGTCACCGAGGCAACGCTCAAGATATGGCCATATCCGGAGCGCCGCGCATTGCACGCCTACACCTTCGACGACATCGCCGATGCATTGGAGGCGACCAGGCATATCATGCGGAAAAACGTCTACCCGGCGGTGATGCGCATCTACGACGAACACGAAACCCTGCGCCACTTCAACGTCAAGCATCGATGCATGCTCATCCTGATAATGGAGGGCGACCCTGACCTCCTCGACCTCGAGGAAGCCATCGCAGCCAAAATGTGCACACGCTTCAACGGCAATGACACGGGTACGGCGCCGGCGGAGCGATGGCTGGAGACCCGGTTCACGGTTAAGGAGTCATCGGAGTTCACCCCCCGCGGCTTCATCTTCGACACCGTCGAGATATCCGCGGGATGGCGCAACGCATTGGAGACCTACCACGCAGTCATCGAGGCCATGCAGCAGATACCGGGCGTCGTCGTCGCCTCCGGGCATGCCTCCCATTTTTATCCGCAGGGCGTCTGCTTCTATTTCACCTTCGGCGGCCTGCCCCGCAAACAGACGCCCTACGAGTTCTACCGGGCCGTGTGGGATACCATCATGGCAGCCTGCCTCGAGCACGAGGGCTCCATCAGCCACCATCACGGCATCGGCATCATCAGGCAGCGCTGGCTCCCGGACGAGCTCGACGGCCGCCTGCACATGCTCCGCCGGATAAAGCACGCGCTCGACCCCAACCGGGTGATGAACCCGGGTAAAATGGGAGGTGACGATGGCTAGCATGCGGAAAAAATACGGCTGGGTCATGGACGCGATGTCCAACGCCGGCATGGCCACAAAGGCGGCCGCATTGAAACAGTTCCTCCGGGGCAAAAAACAGTACCTGCCACAAAAAAACACCAGCGCCGACCTCGACGAGGTCATCAAATGCGCGCTCTGCCCCAACATGTGCAAGTTCGACTGCCCCGTGCTCGCCGCGGCGCAAAACGACGCCACGTCGCCATCGGGCAAGGCACGCGTCGCCTATTTCCTGGAAACCGACCGCCTTGATACAGATGACGCGGTCGAGCTGATGTACGCCTGCTGCAACTGCGACGCCTGCCAGCAATGGTGCCCATTTGATTTCTCCGCCGGGGACATCCTCCGCGGCGTCCGCGCCGACCTCGCCGGGCAGCAGCGGGCGCCACCGGCGGCCATGGACCTGCACCGTCGCCTCCAGGAACAGCACGTGCTCCACGACCGACAGGTGCAGCCCACCGGTGCAACGCAGGGCGACGTCCTCTACTTCATGGGATGCGAGGTCGCCGGACGGCACCCCGCCATCGCCGTCGCCATGCAGGAGCTCCTCGACGACGGATACACGATGCTCCCCGAGGAATGGTGCTGCGGCGCCCCGCTCTACACCCTCGGGTTCGACGACACCTTCAAAGAGTTCGCCCGGCACAACGCCGCTGCTATTCAAAAAAGCGGCTGCAGCACCCTGGTGTGCAGCTGCCCGACCTGCACCCACATGTTCCGGGATATCTATCCATCCATCGGCGTCGCCATCGAGGCAGAAGTGCAGCACAGCACCGAGTACCTGCTCCGCCGCGCCAACGAGGGAGCACTCCCGCTCGCCCCGCTCGACCGTACGGCCGTCTACCATGACCCCTGCACGCTCGCCCGCACGCTCGAGATAACAGCGGCACCACGGGAGCTCCTCCGCCGCGCTGGCGTAACCATCCGCGAGGCATACTACGCCGGCGCGGACACGGATTGCTGCGGACGCGGCGGCTCCCTGGGCACGATGCAGCCCGACCTCGCCGCGGCGATAACACGACGGCGCATCCAGGAGCTCCACCGGGCCAGCGAGACGATCATAACCGCCTGCCCCACCTGCAAAAGCGCCTTCACGGGCGAGAGCGCCCATGTGCAGGACATCACCGAGATACTCCGCGAGGCACGGGAGCGCATATGAACGACCGGGCGCTCAGGAAAAAGGTCATGCGGGCGATCCGCCATATCCGGCCTGCCATAGAGGTGTCGGTCGACGACGGCATCATCTCACTCGACGGCAACGCATCCTCATACAACGAATACCTCGAGGCAGGCAGAGCCGCGGGGCGCATCGCCGGGGTTGACGGCGTCGTCAACGACCTTTCATATCCCGGGAAACCCGAGCCATGCACGCCCGAGGGAAACGGCGAGACCGTCGCAACCGCGGACGTGGTCATCGTCGGCGGTGGGGTCACCGGCTGTATGATCGCCCGGGAGCTCTCCCGCTACGACCTCGACATCATCCTGGTTGAAAAAGAACCCGACGTCGCCTGTGGGGCCACCAAGGCCAACAACGCCATGGTGCACACGGGCATCGGCGAACCGACGGGCACACTCAAGCAGCAGCTCTGCATAGAGGGCCACCGGATGTACCCGCGTCTCTGCGAGGAGCTCGACGTGCCCTACCATCAATGCGGCATGTGGATCGTGCTCACCCCTGCATCCTTTACCGGCCTGCCCGTTCCCGCCTGGCTCGCCACCCGGATTGGCAGACACCTGGTTCCCCAGGTGCTCCTGCGGCGGGCAAAAAAGCTCGGGCTGCCCATGGAACAGGTGAGCGTCGAGGAAGTGAAGCGCAGGGAGCCCCACATCACCGATGACGTCACCGCCGCCGTTTTTTCGCCGACCTACGGCGTCACCTGTCCCTACCGGCTGACCATCGCCCTGGCCGAAAACGCCGCTGACAACGGCGTAGACATCATGCTCAACACAGCGGTGACCGACATCGACATTGGCAACGGCCATGTCACCGGCGTCGTCACCACCAACGGGCGCATCAAAACCTCCTGGATAATCAATGCAGCAGGGCTCTATGCCGACCGGGTCGCCGAGATGGCCGGCGCCCGCGAATACACCATCCATCCAAAGCGGGGCGCCATCGCGCTGTTCGACAGCCGCCACAATGGCTACGTCAACCACTGCATGAGCCTCCTGCGCTTTCCCCGCCGGGAGCACTACAAGGGAGGCGGCGTCATGATCACGGCGGACGGAAACATCCAGTGGGGGCCCACCATGATGGAGACCCCCGATCGAGATGACACCGCCGTCACCGCCGACGACCTCGAAACGATATTTGGGAGATACCGGCCGTTGCTCCCCGACTTTCCAACCCGGGACGTCATCACCTATTTCGCCGGATTGCGTGCATGCACGTTCACCGAGGACTTCGTCATCCGGCCCGCCCGCCACGTTGAAGGCTTCATCCACGTCGCCGGCATCCAGTCCCCCGGGCTGGCCGCCGCCCCCGCCGTCGCTGCACGAGCCATCAAAATGCTCAGAGAGCAGGGGCTTGCCCTGCCCGAAAAACCCGATTTCGAGCCGCGCCGCCGTCGCCCGCCAGCATTCCACGAGAGCAGCAGCGAGGAACGACAGTGCCGCATCGAACGTGACAGCCGACATGGCCACGTGGTCTGCCGCTGCGAGCATGTCACCGAGGGCGACGTCATCGCAGCCATCCACCGGCCGGTTCCCGCCCGCACGGTCGACGCGGTCAAGCGGCGGACGCGCGCCGGGATGGGACGATGCCAGGGCGGCTTCTGCCTTCCAAGGATAGCGGCCATTATTGCCCGGGAGCACGACATCCCCCTCGAAGAAGTGAACAAAAACGGCGACGGCTCCTATCTCTTCATAGGGCGGGCGAAAAGCCTGCTGGAGGCCGACCATGCAGGCTGACGTCGCGGTCATCGGCGGCGGCCCCGCCGGCCTCGCAGCCGCCCTGGAAGCAGCGGAGCACGCCGACACCGTTGTCCTGCTGGAGCGAGACAGAGAGCTCGGCGGCATCCTGCCCCAGTGCATCCACCACGGCTTCGGGAACTTCATCTTCGGCGAAAGGTGGACCGGGCCGGAATACGCGCAGCATTACATCGACCGCGTCCACGCATCAGCCATCGACGTGATGACCGACACCATGGTGCTTGACATAGCTACTGACAGGACGATCACCGCGGTCAACCCCGCCAGGGGCTTATTCACCGTCAAAGCCCAGAGCATCGTGCTCGCTATGGGCTGCCGGGAGCGCACCCGGAGTCAGATACGGCTCCCCGGGCCACGGCCTGCCGGCATCTACACCGCCGGGACGGCGCAGCGCCTCATCAACATCGAGGGCATGATGCCCGGCCGCCGCGCGGTCATCGTCGGCTCCGGCGACGTCGGCCTCATCATGGCACGCCGCCTCACCTGGGAGGGCGCCACCGTTGAGGGCGTCTACGAGATCATGCCCCATTCCGGCGGCCTGACACGCAACATTGTCCAGTGCCTCCACGACCATGACATCCCCCTGCACCTTGGCCACACCGTCACCGACATCGCTGGCACCAGGCGGGTGGAGGCCGTCACCGTCACCCGGGTCGACGGTGACATGCAGCCCCTGTCCGGCACCGAGCGTAAAATTCTCTGCGACACGCTCATCCTCGCCGTCGGCCTCATCCCCGAAAACGAGCTCTCCAGAGATGCAGGCATCAGCCTCGACCCGACAACGGGCGGCCCGGTCGTCGACCAGCACATGGAAACCACGCAGCCCGGCATCTATGCCTGCGGCAACGTCGTCCACGTCCACGACGTCGTCGACGACGTCACCATCGCGGCGCAGACCGCCGGACGACATGCTGCCCGGGCAGCCGGCGACCGGCAGCCCGGCCATGCCGCACCGGTGCAGCCGGGCCGGAACGTCAGCTACGTCGTCCCCCAGCGCATCACCGCCGCCGACACCGACGTCCGCTTCTACCTCCGGGTGCAACGGGAGCAGCACGACGCCGTGGTCACGGTTTACGGGGACGGCGACCTGCTCCACGAGCAGCGGGAGCGGGTCGTCCGGCCGCCCGAGATGGTCACGCTGACGATGCCCGCCGAAAAACTCCAGCATATCAAAAACATCAATGTCGAGGTGCACGATGGATAACGTCATCTGTATCGAATGCCCCCTGGGCTGCGAAATATCCGTCGAGCAGCGCAACGGCGAGCTATTCATCACGGGCAACGCCTGCCCCCGCGGCGAACGCTACGCCATGCAGGAGGCCACCGATTCCCGGCGGGTGCTCACCACCACCGTGTTCATCCAGGGCGCCATGCATCCCATGCTGCCCGTGAAAAGCGCCCGGCCGCTGCCCAAAGACCGGATAGACGAATGTCTCCAAACGCTTGCGACCGTGTCCGTGACAGCGCCGGTGCAGTGCGGCGACAGCGTATGCAGCGACATCTGCGGCACCGGCATCGACATCGTCGCAACCCGGACCATGGAGGCACCATGAAACACGTCATGGCCATCGACGCCGGCACCACGGGCATCCGTGCCATCATCTTCAACCAGGAAAGCCAGGCGGTATCGCATGCCTACGAGACCATCACGCTGCGGCAGCCCCATCCGGGCTGGAGCGAGCAGGATCCCCGGGAGGTCTGGGAGACATGCCGGCGGGTCATGCACACCGCGCTCACCGACAGCGACCTGGCAGCAAGGGACATCGAAACCATCGGCGTGGCCACGCTCCGCTCGACCAACCTGCTGTGGCGCAGCGACGGAACCCCGCTTTCCAATGTCATCACCTGGCATGACACCCGGACCGCCGGGCTATGCCGGGAGATGGACGGCCAAGCCACGATACGGGCCGCCCGGGGGCTGGGCCACGCCGCCAGAGCGCTCTCCCGCGTCTGGCCGGGGCTGCGCCGCGGCCGCACCGCCGGCCGGCTCATCACCGCCTCCCATCTCTCGTTCACGCCCGCATCGGCGCTGGCGCACACGGCATGGCTGCTCGACAACGTCAACGATGCGCGGTATCTCGCCCGGCGGGATGAGCTGCGCTGCGGCACCATGGACACCTGGCTCCTCTGGAATCTCACCGCCGGCGAGACCTATGCGACGGACACGTCGAACGCAAGCGCCACCGGCATGTACGACCCCTACCGGCTGCAGTGGAACTCGCTGTTCCTGGACACCTTCGACATCCCCGCGGCGGTGCTGCCCGAGGTCCGGGACACCGCCGACAGGTACGGCCATATCGACAGGGATATCCTGGGGCGGGAGATACCCATCACCGGGGTGGTCGCCGACCAGCAGGCGGCGCTCTTCGGCGAGGCATGCTTCAAGCCGGGCGAGGTGAAATGCACCAGCGGCACGGGAACCTTCATCGACATGAACGTCGGCGACTGCCCGGCTGCGTCGCTGCACCGGCTGGTGCCCATGATCGCCTGGAGCATCAATGGCAGGGCTACCTACATGCTGGAGGGCATGATAAACACGAGCGGTGCAGCCGTCCAATGGCTCAGGGACAACCTGGGTGTCATCGACCATGTCGACCAGTCATGCCAGATGGCGCAGTGCGTCGACGACGCTGGAGACATCTATTTTGTGCCGGCCTTCACGGGTCTCTCCTCACCCTACTGGGACCCGCATGCATGCGGCGTCGTCGTGGGATTGCATCGCTCCACGCAAAAGGAGCACATCGTCCGCGCCGTCCTGGAGGGCATCGTCTACCGGTGCCGGGACATCATGCTCTCGATGGAACGGGACGCCGGCCTGCCCGTCCGCTCCATCACGGCCGACGGTGGTGCCTCAAAAAACGATTTCCTCCTCCAGTTCATGGCCGACATGCTCGACGTCCGGGTTGAACGACCGGCGATGCTCGACGGCACCGCGCTCGGCGCCGCCCACCTGGCAGGGCTGGCGGCCGACATATGGCAGCCTGACGAGCTCAGACTTCGTCATAGCACAGAGCAGGTCTTCGAGCCCTCAATGCCCCCGGAACGGCGGGAGCGCCTCTACCGTGGATGGCGCCGCGCCGTCGAAAAATCGTTCCGGTGGCGTCATTCGGCGTAGATGGCGGGGCGTCCAGGTATAGCGTGACGTTTTTTGCCGCCCGGGTCGGGCGCCTGCTCGTCGTCCGCCTCGTGGACATGCACCGAGGCGTTGAGATGCTGCTCCAAAAAATCCTGAGCGCCGTCGAGCGCTTTCTTCTCGTCCACCCGATGGTAGGTGGCGCACCGCCGGGCGTCCTCGACGACCGTTTTCGCATATTTCGGTACCCCTTTTCCATGCCGCTTTATCTCCGGGTCCTGCATCACCCGGCCCATCAGGCCGCCCATGCTGAGCTCGCCTTCATCGGCCAGCGCCATCGCCGTCTCGGCGACCTGCCATTTCCATGCCGGGGCCGTATAGATGTGGATGTCGGAGGCGTCGATGCCCGTCACCTCCAGGATTTCCTCGACGTCGGCCAGGGTGTCCCGCACGAGCTGCTCGCCCTGCAGCGCCGCATCGTCGATGTCGCCCGGTGCAGGGAACGACGCCGTTGAAACGAAGCCGTTGCCGCCGATGCTGTCCCACATTTCCTCGGCGAGATGGGGGGTGAACGGTGCCATGAGCCGGATCCATTTGTGCAGCACCTGGCGGATGACCTCGCGGTTGGCGCCACCGCGCTTCCGGTACCACTGCACCGCGTTGTACAGGTCGTAAAAAATGATGTTGGCGGCCCGCCGCAGCTCATAGTTTTCCATGGCCTCCCGTGCCATGCCGACGTGCCTGTTCACGGTCGCTATAAGCCAGTTGTCTATGGCCTCCGGAGGGCAGTCGAGCTCGAGCAGCCGTTGGTGGAGCTCCCAGAGCCGATTGAGGCGCTGGCGGTAGCTATAGGCCAGGTCGCCGTCCCATTCGATGTCCACGTAGGGGGAGCCGATGTGCGCGTAGTAGAGCCGCATGGTGTCGACGCCGTAGCGCTCCGCCGCATCGGGTATGGGCACGGCGCCTCCCTTTGACTTGGAGATTTTTTCGCCGCTCTGCTGGGTGATCCACCAGTTGACGAAGATGCCCCGGGGCCAGTGCTCCGGCTCCAGGATGGCGACGTGGTTCATGATGAACACGGGGAAATGGACGGTCTTGTGTTCCTTGCCGCCCAGGTTGATGTCGACGGGATACCAGGCGAGAAAGTCCTCCCGGACCCGGCGCCATGTCTCGTCGGCCGGATCGCCCGTGCCCAGGAACACGTAGTCAAAAAACTCGAGGGTGAGCTCCTCGGGGTCCAGCGTGCCGTCGTTGACATATTTGGAGACAACGTAGTAGGCGGGGTAGAGCGTCGAATCCGAGATGGGCTCGATGGTCCAGCTCTCCTTGAAGGGAAACGGGGTGCCCAGCCAGTCGCCCTTCCGGATGCAGGCCCGGTCGTCGAACCAGTCGAGCACCCCGGGCAGCTCCTCCCTGTATTCCGGGGGATGGATGTTCATGGTTGCCACGTGGTCTTTGCTCATCCTGGTCAGCTCCTCGTCGCTGTACCGGATGAACCACTGGTCGGGCACCCGCTTGATGATGACCCGTTCGCCGCAGCGGCACACCACGGACTTCGAGAACTCCCGCATGATGGCGGCATGGCCCCGCTCCAGCAGGTCGTCTTTCACCGCGTTTTTTATCTCCGACACGGGAATGCCGGCGTAGCCGTCGCAGCGCTCGTTGAGCCTGCCCTTGTGGAACTCGGCCTTGTAGACCTGCTGCGTCGCCATTTCGAGCTTGTCGTGCTCGTCCTGCCGCTCGATGTCCATCTCCTCGACGACGTCCCTGGCGGGTACCTCGTAGCCCTCCACCTCGATGATGACGACGGGCTCGATGTCCGGTGCGGCCTCCTGCAGAGCAACGTAGTCGTAGGGGGCATGAGCGGGCACCGACATGACGATGCCCGTCGCTACCTCTGGATCGGCGAACGGCGCCGGCAGCACGGGCACCTCGCGGTCGACGAGCGGCACCCTGCATGTCCGGCCGACGAGCTCGCTGCCCTGTATGGTGTCGACCTGCTCAACTACTTTGCCGAGCTGGCTGGCGAGCTTGTGGTATCCCTGCTCTGAGAGCACCCATCGCTCGTCGTCCACCGAGGCGATGACATAGGTTATGTCGGGATGCACCCACATGTTGGTGACGCCGAAGATGGTCTCCGGGCGCAGGGTCGCCGCCGGCAAAACGAGGTCGTCCATTTGGAACCTGATGACGGTGAACTCGTTGATTTCGGCGTCGCCGCCCTCCGAGATGTCGGTTTCCGAGCGGTCGACGGCCACCGGCCCGCAGCCGGGGCAGAACGGCGCAAAATGTGGCTTCTGGGTGAGCAGTCCTGCATCCCGCAGCTTATGGAACTGCCAGGTGATGAACCGCTTGTATCCCTCTGATACCGTGGTCATCAGGCGTGAGTAGTCTATGAGGAAGCCGAACCGTTTCCAGTAGTCGTCGACATATATTTCGCTGAAATACCGGATGACCTCCTCGGGATCGTCCAGCCGCTCGATGACCTCCTCGGGGCATCCGTTGCTCCGCAGATAGGTGAGCATCGCTTCGTCGTTCCGGGCGACCTTTTTGGCGAGGCTGACCGCCGGCAGTCCCGAGGCGTGAAAGCCCGCCGGGTAGCAGACCGCGTGCCCGGTCATCCGCTTGTAGCGGGCGATCGTGTCGGCATACGCGAACCCGCGCATGTGCCCGACGTGCAGAAACCCGGAGATGCCGGGGTAGGCGAAATGAATGAAAAACGGCTCGTCGCCGTCGTCGAGCGTTGCCTCATAGAGCTTTTCGTCGTACCACCGCTGCTGCCATTTTTCCTCGATGGCGGTGAAGTCTACCATTGGCAGGCATAACGGCCCTATTTATATAAGGGTTATGACCCTGGCCGGAGGCACAGCGCAGTAGCTTGTAAAATCAAGTTTACAGGCCGTGCGACGGCCTGTCAACCCCCGCCAGTAGTTCCGAATCCCAAAAAATGCCAAGGAAGCATGATTTTATAGAGAAGGAT
>CAZESS010000029.1:0-15933 GCA_964514975.1 uncultured Thermoplasmatales archaeon
CCAGCCTGATGCCATCCCAGTTGTTGTTGCTGGCATTTGTGTTGGTGACGGTGCAGCCGCTGGAAGAATCCAGCCTGATGCCATCCCAGTTGTTGTTGCTGGCATTTGTGTTGGTGACGGTGCAACTGCTGGAAGAATCCAGCCTGATGCCATCCCAGTTGTTGTTGCTGGCATTTGTGTTGGTGACGGTGCAGCCGCTGGAAGAATCCAGCCAGATGCCAATGTTGTTGTTGCTGGCGGTGGTGTTGGTGACGGTGCAGCTGTTGGAAAAATGCAGCCAGATGCCAATGTTGTTGTTGCTGGCGGTGGTTTGGGTGATGGTGCAGCTGCTGGAAGACTCCAGCCAGATGCCAATGTTGTTGTTGCTGGCGGTGGTTTGGGTGATGGTGCAGCCGCTGGAAGAATGCAGCCAGATGCCCCAGTGGTTGTTGCTGGCGGTGGTGTTGGTGACGGTGCAGCTGCTGGAAGGAGACAGCTCGATGCCATACCAATTGTTGTTGCTGGCGGTGGTGTTGGTGACGGTGCAACTGCTGGAAGAATCCAGCCTGATGCCATCCCAGTTGTTGCTGGCGGTAACATTGGAGACGGTGCAGTAACTGGAATCACCTAGGTGAATGCCATACAAGTTGTTGTTGCTGGCGGTGGTGTTGGTGATGGTGCAGCTGCTGGAAGAATGCAGCCAGATGCCCCAGTGGTTGTTGCTGGCATTTGTGTTGGTGACGGTGCAGCTGCTGGAAGAAAACAGCTCGATGCCATACAAGTTGTTGTTGCTGGCGGTGGTGTTGGTGATGGTGCAGCTGCTGGAAGAAGACAGGTAGATGCCGCAGGTGTTGTTGCTGGCATTTGTGTTGGTGATGGTACAATTGCTGGAAGAAGACAGGTAGATGCCGCAGGTGTTATTGCTGGCATTTGTGTTGGTGATGGTACAATTGCTGGAAGAATCCAGCCTGACGCCATAGGTGTTGTTGCTGGCATTTGTGTTGGTGATGGTACAATTGCTGGAAGAATCCAGCCTGACGCCATCATAGCTGTTGTTGCTGGCATTTGTGTTGGTGACGGTGCAGCTGGATGAGAAGCCCGCCGCTACTCCCACGGTTGTGTTACACACGTTCTGGTTTTCCACCATGACATCGGTGCAGTTAGCAAGGATAACCTGCCCCGCTCCCTCTGGGACGGTGCCGCCATCCCTGTTTTTCCAGTAATAGACTGGCTTGCCGTTGACGGTGTTGGACGTGTCGATGGTATGAGTGTTCCAGTGTTCAACAGCATCGCCCAACATCGTTATCCCGTCGTCTACCATGGTTGTGTTGGTGACGGTGCAGCTGTTGGAAAAATGCAGCCTGATGCCCCAGTTGTTGTTGCTGGCGGTGGTGTTGGTAACGGTGCAGCTGCTGGAAGAAAACAGATAGATGCCAGCGTGGTTGTTGCTGGCGGTGGTGTTGGTAACGGTGCAGCTGCTGGAAGAATCCAGCCAGATGCCATACTCGTTGTTGTTGCTGGCGGTGGTGTTGGTGACGGTGCAGCTGCTGGAATAATGCAGCCAGATGCCAATGTTGTTGTTGCTGGCGGTGGTGTTGGTGACGGTGCAGCTGCTGGAATAATCCAGCCAGATGCCAATGTTGTTGTTGCTGGCGGTGGTTTGGGTGATGGTGCAATTGCTGGAAGAATCCAGCCAGATGCCAATGTTGTTGTTGCTGGCGGTGGTGTTGGTGACGGTGCAGCTGCTGGAATAATCCAGCCAGATGCCAATGTTGTTGTTGCTGGCGGTGGTTTGGGTGATGGTGCAATTGCTGGAAGAATCCAGCCAGATGCCAATGTTGTTGTTGCTGGCGGTGGTGTTGGTGACGGTGCAGCCGCTGGAAGAAGACAGGTAGATGCCGCAGGTGTTGTTGCTGGCATTTGTGTTGGTGACGGTGCAGTTGTATGAGAAGCCCGCCGCTACTCCCACGGTTGTGTTGCACAGGTTCTGGTTTTCCACCATAACATTGGTGCAGTTCGCAAGGATGACCTCTCCCACTTCCGCCGGTACGGTGCCACCATTCACGTTCTTCCAGTAGTAGACAGGCTTGCCGTTGACGGTGTTAGACGTGTCGATGCTATGGGTGTTCCAGTGTTCAACAGTATTGCCCCCAATCATTATCCCGTCGTCTACCATGGTTGTGTTGGTGATGGTGCAGTTGCTGGAAGATTGCAGCCTGATGCCATTGTGGTCGTTGTTGCTGGCGTTTATGTTGGTGACGGTGCAACTGCTGGAAGAATCCAGCCTGACGCCATAGGTGTTGTTGCTGGCATTTGTGTTGGTGATGGTACAATTGCTGGAAGAATCCAGCCTGACGCCATAGGTGTTGTTGCTGGCATTTGTGTTGGTGATGGTACAGTTGCTGGAAGAAGACAGCTCTATGCCCTCGTAGTTGTTGCTGGCGGTGACGTTTTCAATACGACAATGCTGGACACCATCAAACTCTATCCCAGCATCCCAATAGCCTGACCCGCTGTTCTGCACCGTGAATCCAGAGATATTCACCCAATCAGCATTTGTGCTGACAACGTCTCCGCCTCCACCCCCATCAATAATCGTCCCTTTTCTATCTTCACCAATTAAATCAATGGTCTTATTGACAACTACATTCTCATAATATGTGCCATTGAACACATACACTGTGTCTCCTACCGTCGCATTGTTTATTCCCTCCTGAATGGTATGGACATGGGTTGCATCGTACCAGCCGGGGTCGGCGTCGTCATCCACATAGACATCAGCGGAGAGCGTTCCGCCTCCTGCTGCCTCTGCCTCCATTGCTCCTAGTCCGTTTTCCATTCCAAATACGATAAATGATGCCGCTGCTATGCTGACTGTCACCATGATAATCATGGCTAGTTTCTTCGTTCGCATGTTTTGCCTCCGCTACATGTAACTACTGTATCCTTAAAAAAGTAGGGGAAAAGTGGCATATAGTAGTTTCATTGTGGGTGCGTTATCTACATACTTGTCCAAGCTGTTACCCAAGTTGCTGCCTACCTGCTGAATGGTTCAGAAACGAATTTCTTTTTTTTGATTTCAAAAAATCTGAAAAAATATTGGGTTTTGAAGCCTTCAATCAAAAAACGCTCTATATCTGTTATTCTTGGTTTTATACCAATAAAAACAAGGGATTTTTACAGGATAAAACTGTCTTCCAGCGTCAAAAAAAATTAATTTTTGATTCAATCGTTGGTCTTCTTTATCTTGAATTCGCCGGTTCCAATTGGCTCAAACTCTAAATAGTCGCCTTCGTTTATATCGTGGAGTTGAGCGATTTGCGATGGAATGGTGACAGCAATGCTTTCGCCGGTCTGCCTGACTTTGCGTTTGATTCCCATGATTATACACCTGCTCATGTAACTGTATACTTATTTAAGTAAATTGTCTTTCTTTATAGAGTAAACTATATCGGCTTCTGCACTTCATTGATAGAGCCGGCGGAGGGATTTGAACCCTCGATCTTCTGATTACGAGTCAGACGCTCTACCGCTGAGCTACGCCGGCTACACGGGCTCATATGCTTCCGCGAACATCCGGTAATGGCCGGAGCCCCGCACCTTCACGGTGAGGCTCCAGTTCCCCACTGCGGGATGAGGGAAATAGAAAAACTCATTATATGTGTTGTCCTTCCCCAGCACGTGGTAGTCGCAGGTTATGTTCTCGCCGGAGGGCCTGGTGATGGTGATGTTCGCGTATCCGGTGGTCAGGCATTCCCAGTCCTTGTTGATGACATTGGAAAAGTTGATGTTGACATAGAGATGCAAAAACAGTGCATCCCGTTTGAGCGGGCGGAGCGGATAGGTCTCAACCTTTGCAGCCTGCTCGTTGATGGTGTCGATGACCTTGAAATCCTCGCTGCCGTCCAGCTTTTCGTTCCACCGGTATTCGTCCTCGGTTTCCAGCCGCTCCAGCACCCGTTGTGCCACCTCCTGCGGACCGATACAGCCGGACAGCGCGGGTAGCAGTGCGATGGCGGCGATGAGACAGATGACGATGCCCCTGTGGGTGACCCGCATGGGATGAGAAGCCGCTCGGAATTTATTAAAGTTGCGATGCGCTGCTGGTTAATAGGCGATGACCGCTCGGACGCCGGTGCAGGAGCGGATTGCCTCGATGATGTCTCCTGAGAGCGGCGTCTCGGTGACGATGAAGAGGCATGGCTCCTCGGTAAGCTGGTAGTCGTCGACGATGGATTGACGGATGCTGATGTCATTGTCGGCGATGATGCCGGCGACGGCTGCGAGGATGCCCGGCTGGCGTGCATCGACGGGTATGATCTCGACGACGCCCCAGCCCATGTGTGGCGCCACCTCTTTCAGGTGGCTTGTTGGCTGCAGGTTGGCAAAGACGGGCTGCAGTTGGTCGTGCTCCATGATGGTTTCGACGGTGCTGGTGACCGCCCGGCGGTCAACGCCGACGGCCCGTGCCACCTTTGCATGGGACAGCTCTATGGAGCCGCAAAAGAGTCCGTCGTCCCGGACGCGGAGGCCGTATCGGAGGAGGAGCTCGGCCACCTTTCGCTGCGCCGGGTATTGCCGGAAGAAGGTGTATATCTGCTGCCACATGTCTCCACATTGAAATAGCCAATATAAAGCATCGTATTACAAAAATAATCTTTATAGTAAAATTTTATACTTAAAAGTATTATTTTGTACAAAATTTTATATACTCTCCTGCAATTACGGCAGCCATGGAACCGACAAAAACACTCCTCGACGAAAACGAACTGCCGCGGCAATGGTACAACATACAGGCCGACCTGCCACAGCCACTCGACGGCGTCATGCACCCAGCCACCAAGGAGCCGGTTACGCCCGACGACCTCACCCTGCTCTTCCCAAAAGAGCTGATACGACAGGAAATGACCGACGAGCGATACATCGACATACCCGACGAAGTCAGAGACATCTACCGCATCTGGCGGCCGACACCACTCTATCGGGCACGGCGCCTCGAAAAACACCTCAAAACCCCGGCAAAGATATACTACAAATGGGAGGGAACATCGCCCCCCGGTTCACACAAACCCAACACGGCCGTCGCCCAGGCCTACTACAACCAGCAGGAAGGCATCGAACGGCTGGCCACCGAAACCGGCGCCGGCCAATGGGGGTCAGCCCTCGCCTTCGCCACCGCCTTCTTCGAGCTTAAATGCTCCGTCTACATGGTCCGGGTCAGCTACGAACAAAAACCATACCGGAAGAGCCTCATGCGGATATGGGGGGCGACCTGTCTGCCGAGCCCCAACGACACCACTGAGGCAGGCCGCAGCATCCTCCAAAAAGACCCCGACACCTCAGGCAGCCTTGGCATCGCCATATCCGAGGCGGTCGAAGACGCCGCAACGCACGACGACACCCATTACTCGCTCGGGTCGGTGCTCAACCACGTCTGCCTCCACCAGAGCATCATCGGGCTCGAGGCACAAAAACAGTTCGAAAAAATAAACGACTATCCGGATGTAGTGCTCGGCTGTACCGGTGGCGGGTCAAACTTCGCCGGCGCCGCGTTTCCCTTCGCCGGCGCCAAGCTCCGCGGCGAGCATTCAGATACGCGTATCGTCTCCTGCGAACCCACCGCCTGCCCGACACTGACCAAGGGACTCTACGCCTACGACTACGGCGACGCGGCAGGCCTCACACCTATCATGAAGATGCATACGCTTGGCCACGACTACGTTCCCCCACCAATACACGCCGGCGGGCTGCGCTACCACGGCGACTCACCTATCCTCTGCCGGCTGACCCGAGACGGCGTGATGAACGCGGCAGCCTTCCACCAGAACGAGGTGTTCAAAGCCGCGCAGACATTCGCCCAAACCGAGGGATTCGTCGTTGCTCCAGAGGCGGCGCATGCAGTCAAAGCCGCCATCGACAAAGCACTGCAATGCAAGCAAACGGGCGAAGAAAAAACCATCTTCTTCAACAACTCCGGACACGGTCACTTCGACCTCGCCTCATACGACGCCTACCTCGACGGCAACCTCGAGGACTACGAATACCCAGCTGAGCTCGTCCGCCAGGCGATAGCGACACTCCCCCTGCAATGACAGCTATCGGCTTCCTCGTCAACCCCATCGCTGGCATGGGCGGCCGCGTCGGCCTCAAGGGCACCGACGACGTCGTCGACGAAGCACGACGACGGGGCGCCACACCGATCGCACCGGAACGCGCCCGCCAAGCCATGAAGGACATCCAGGCCCACGTGTTCACCTGCACGGGCAGGATGGGCGCCGCCTGCCTCACTCAAGAGGCAGAGGTGGTCTACAGCCCGACCGCGAAGACAACGGCGGCCGACACCCGCAAAGCATGCAGACGATTCATCGACGAAGGCGCCGATGCCATCATATTCTGCGGCGGCGACGGCACCGCCCGCGACGTCCACAGCACAGTCGGCCAGCAGATACCCATCCTCGGCATTCCCGCCGGCGTCAAGATGTACTCAGCAGTGTTCGCGCTCACCCCGACAGCAGCAGGCGACGTCATCCGTCGGTTCCTCAACGGTCAGGCCGCCATAGCCGAGCGGGAAATCATGGACATCGACGAAAAGAACGTCCGGGCTGGCCGGATGACCATCCAGCGCTACGGCATCGCACGCACGCTCACCGTGCCGGCGCTCGTCCAGCGAGGGAAACAGCTGCACCACGTCCATAACGAGGCAGCAAGCAAGCAGCAGATTGCCTCCTTTCTCTTGCTGGTCCTCCGGCGCGGCACATGCATCCTCGGCGGCGGCAGCACCACCGCAGCCATCGCCAGCGCACTGAACGTGCAGGGAAGCATGCTGGGCGTCGACGTCGTCACCGACGGTCGGCTCGTGGCAGCCGACGCAGGCGAAGCGGACATCCTGACGGTGCTCGACGGCAGACCTACAAAAATAGTGGTCAGCCCCATCGGCCGACAGGGCTGCATCCTCGGCCGCGGCAACCAGCAGATAAGCCCCCGGGTCATCAAAAAAATCGGCGTGGGGAACATCATCGTGGCCGCCACGCCGCACAAGCTCGCAGAGACACCGACGCTGTTCGTGGACACCGGCGATGCAGCACTCGACGAGATGCTTGCCGGTCCCCGACAGGTCATCACGGGCTACGCGCTGGCGCAGCGACGGCAGGTGCGAGCAGTAGCGACTTGATGAAATCCGGGCGATGAAAGGTGTCCACAACCCGGAATCCATGTGGGACGAACTCCTTTCGTCCATACAGGCGGTCCATGAAATCCCAGGGTTTCCGCGCGACGACATGTGCATCCGGGTGCATGCCGTCATGGATGGCGGCCAGGATGGCCTTGCGGGGCTCCACGCCGAGCGACAGGACAATCAGGTCAAAGCCGCCATACTCCATGGCGAGAGCGTCACGCTCCTGTATAGTGACCTGCTTCTCGAGGTCGTATCTCCGGGTCATCTCCCGCGCGCTGGCAACCGCCCCGGCATCCCGGTCGATACCCAGGTAGGATGCCCTCGTCGCTTTCGCCAAAATGAGCAGGGTGTTTGGGACGCTTCCGCAGCCGACATGGAGGACGCGGTGCCCGGGCTGAATTGTGGCCATCTGGAATTCGCTGATGGTCATCTGCCTGAAAAAGGCGGTGTAAACGTCTCCGATGAACGTCGCTGCGATAGCCTTCTCAAGCGTGCGGAGCGCGACGTCGTGGAGGCTCTTGCTTTTCCGTGCCATCCCGCAATAGCGCAATACGGCGACATTTAAAAACATGCAGCCACGTTAGTATATAGCACGAAAGCGCCGTGAGCCTATATTTTATAAAAAATGTATATTTATAATTATGTATATTGATAATATATATATTTTATATTGTTTTTTATGCAATTACTCGGAGCGCATCGCCTTTTTCCGAAATAAACAATAATAAATATACTATTTAGCTATAAACATTAAATTAAATTTAGCTTTTATATGAAATAACATTTTTCATGCTAAATTATAGCACTCACGGCATGTCTGCAGCAGGGTCATCATCGTTCGTTCTGTATCCCCCGTTTGCCCGCAGTGCTTTCCGCTAGTTCAAGGGCAAAAGCACGGTATACACCCAGCCGGGTATCCTCGTCGTAATAGCTCGTTGCCTCCTTGAATGATGCAAATCGCAAAAAGAATTTGTCATATATCAACCGGTCACGTGTATCCTTCACGTTCGGCGCTATACGGTGACAATCCGTGCAGAGCAGCGAGCAATTATCCGGGCTGTTTGTTTTCCGCCGTAGGCCAGCGGGACGATATGGTGGAACGCTCTGCCGCCTTCGTCCAAATCGATTCCGCATCGCTCGCATCGATTGTCAGACCGCTTACTCACGGTTCGTTTAACGGCCGGGGGGAACGTTTTCTTCGGCGTCTCTCTCCCCCATATCTCTCGCCTCGTTACACCATCAAAACAAAGGCAGGTACAAAAGATTACACGGCGCGATTCCAAATATGGTTTGGCAACCCCCGGGTGTCCAAAAAATGCTTCAAATGCGGTTTTTGGCGCTCAACACCCCGCTTTTGTGGCCGCAAAAGCCAATCGAACAAAGAAAGAGGGGGTGGATGGCAGTTATCGGGTTCCAAGTCGCGGCTCCATTTTCTCTGTCCATTCCTGCCGGAGAGCTTCTATCTTGTGCTGTGAGTGTCGTTTCCGCATCCGATATCGGACGTCGAGATCTCCAACATGCCCCATATAGAATTCTCGTTTTGTCCTTGATAACGCCTCGCTTGCGGCGGCATCAAAGTAGCTTCGAAGGATGTACGGATGCGCGTCAAAGTCTGCCTGTTCAAACGCTTTTTTTATTCCCCGGTAGAGATACGTTTTGGGGTATCTCGTCGTCGGGTAGTCGATCAGGTTTTCTTCCGGTGACACGCTGTCCCTGGCCAGGAGATATTCTTTCAGGTAGTCGACGCCCTCCTGAATCAAAAATGTGAAAAAGTCCACCTTTGCCTTGTTACCCGGGATATCTTTCCGAACGATGACCATCGCCGGAACGTTGGAGAAAGAAACGTTGTCGGTGACATCCATGCCGACAACCGACTCGATGTTCAGGTTCACGATTATCTTTGGACGCAAACCGCAGAACGCATATAGGCCGATCGCCGCCCTCGTCTTCCTGTCTGCACGGTTAATGATTTCGCGGAGTTTTTCGTTGCTCGGTATCTCGGCATCAAAGATGCTCATCTGGGTGTGTGACTTGTCGAACTCGATGTTTCCCAGAGAGAACTCCTCGTTTGCATAGCGGAGAAAGGAGCGCAGCGCCGACAGTCGCTGATTTTTCGTGAGCGGCGCCAGCTGGGCTATATCTTTGGTGAAATATCGTTTGAGGTGCCCTCGAAGCTTCTTGGGCCATCTATGGCTTGCCTCGACGAGTTCCGCCGCGCTCCACCCAAGGTCTTCAAGGATGCAACGGAGCGCTGACCGGTAGACCGTTACCGTCGTTTCTGTCTTCGTCCGCGAGAGGTCGTCCAGCCACTCGTCGGGCACATTTGTCATACAATATGCATTGTAAGACAGTATTTAAAAACAGATGCAATTGTGTTTTTAGAAACGTTTTAATAAAAGAACCTCGTGGACGGATGTAGGCATGAAAAACGTCGCACTCTATGCTCGTGTGTCGACCGAGGGGGCAGGCAGTGCAGGGCTTTTCGCTGGATGGCCAGCTGGAGACGCTGCGCTCCTACTGTGACGCCCGCGACCGGGATGTCGCCGACGAATATGTCGACAACGGCTACAGCGGCAGGGACACCAACCGGCCTGCATACCGAGAGATGCTTGATGAGATAGCGGGGTGGGATGCGCTGCTGGTGATGAAGATGAACTGGGTGCATCGGAACAGCAAGAACTTCATGGTGATAATGGAGACGCTCCGTCAGCATGACGAGGAGTTTGTGTCGATGACGGAGAGCCTGGACACCTCGACGGCGATGGGGCGCTTCGTGATGGATATCATCCAGCGGACCGCACAGCTGGAGAGCGAGCAGATCGGGGGAGCGCGTCTATTTTGGGATGCGTCAGAAGGCGAAGGGTGGCACGGGGTTGCTGGGTCGCCTGCACCGTATGGATACAGGTACGATGATGGACAAGCTGGATGGGGTCGATGTGGAGCTTGACGTGGTGGAGCAGCTCTATGGGCGATATCTCGACGGCGATTCATTGGACGGGCTGACGGCATGGCTGGAAAACCGGGGAATCGTGACGAAAAGGGGGGCTGGGACAAAAAGACGGTTTCGCGGATACTCTCTAATCCCGTCTACTGTGGTCTGCAACAGTGGGAGGATGTCCTGGTGCCGGGTGGTCAGCGGGCGGTGGTGTCCCGGGAGACGTTCAACAAGGTGCAGCGGGGGAACACGGACGGGCGCGGCGGAAGGGCACCAACTTTGTGGTGTCCAGCAACCTCGAAAAGATTATTTTATGAAAAAGTTATATTTAATTTAATAGTTTTATGTATTTATTTTATTTAATGTTGTATTAATGTAAAATATAAGTGCCGGGGCATAATAGTGTTTATTGTTAGCATGAAACACTATTGCATATAGTTTTATAAAAACTTATAATAAATTTAATAGATATCTATAATAGTTAAACAAAATATAGTTTTACTGTTTTTTATCAAGTTCCGTGGCAATGTCACGCACGATATCGGTTTTGCTGGCCGCCTGCCGCACAAGCACCCGTCCCTCCTCCCGCCACCACCGCGACGGATGCGCAGCCGTCTCCTCAACCTCCGGGTCGAGATCCAGTTTCTTTGCTGCCTTCGCGACGTCCCCAACCGAGGGGTTTTTCACCGCGCTCTCCCGGGGCACACGGCGGCCCTGCTGCCTACTCACACCACGGTCAAAATAGAGCGGCCAGAGCACATAGCGGTCGCGCATGTTACTTCAGCAAAACAGCGTTGATGCAGCCATCCTGGCCGGGCCGCGAGGTAATACGGGCATTGCCCTTATCCGTCTGAACGATGGCGCCCTTGGTCAAAATGTTACGGCGAACATAATGCGGATTCGCAGGGTTTTCAAGCACGTCCTGTATCTCAGCGCGCTCCGTCTCATCGGTTTCGGGATCGGTCACGTTGGCCACATCCGCAGCCATGACACGTATCCGCTGGTTGTCCCCCCGGATGCGGACCTTTTTGTGCCGCTCCTCGCCGATAACCGGGGTCGTTTTTTCCCGTCCGAGCTCATAGCGCCGTTTTTTCCGGGCGACCTTTCGCTTTCCGCCGGTTTCTTTCTTCCGTGACTTCCCTTGCCATTTCATGGGAATCCCTCGATATTGAGCCCTACAATATACATCACCCATATAAACGTTGGCCTTCAGAGCGGCACCGCGGCCAGCACCCCTGCTACGGCAAGCGACGGCAGCAGGTTGAGCACCCGTATCTCCCGGATATCCAGGATGCGAACACCGAGCCCGAGCAGCATCACACCGCCGACAGCCGTCACCTCGGCAATGACCGGGTCGGACAGCACGTGCTGCAGCTCGCCGGCCGCCAGCGTCAATCCGCCCTGGTAGAGGAGCAACGGCACCGCGGAAAACATGACGCCGATGCCCAGGCCAGCCGCCAATGCTATCGAGGAAAACCCGTCCAGGACGGACTTCGCCAGCAAAAGATCGGGCGAGCCACTGAGCCCTTCCTCGATGGCACCCAGCACGGTCATCGAGCCCATGCAGTACAGCAAAAACGCGGTGACAAATCCCTCCGAAAAGCGGTCATGCCGGGAGCCAAGACGACGGCGCAGCCAGTCGCCAAAGCCACGCACCGCTCCATCGAGGCCGAACAGCTCACCGACGATGGCGCCTAGGACGAGGCTGAATATCATGATAAGCAGGTTGTCGGTCTTCAGCGCCATCTGCATCCCCAGTACAAGCGTGAACAGGCCGATGGCCTGAAACACGATATCGATCACGCGCTTCGGCAGCCTGTCATGGATGAGCAGGCCGACTGCGCTCCCGGCCACCACGGCCCCGGCGTTCACCAGCGTGCCAAGCATCTCGACAAGATGCGTAATGCATTTTAAATAGGTTGGTATACAGACAGGTAGGTGGGAATAGATAGAAAATTTTTTGTAACAGCATGTAGATTAGGTGATGGCTACAATGCATTCCAGTGACAATATTGATGAAGAGCTAAGGATGTTAGACGACTATACAGAAGACAGTCGGTGGCTGAGAGAACATTACAACGAGATCAGGAAAGATTACGCCAACAAGTACGTCGCCGTAAAAGATCATCACATTGTAGGGGCAGATGAAAATGCGGATAGGCTGCTGGAACGACTGCGGGAGACACAAGAGGACCTGCGCAGCGTTGTCATCGAATTTGTTCCTCCGGAAGACCTTATGCTAGTGCTGTAAAAAATGCGTATCGAGCTACAGATCCGTGAGTACAGCGGGGGATTGAAGCCCTTTACCCAGTTTTTGTGCAAGTTTCCAAACCAGCACAAGTTTATGCCAGTGTCCGCCTTTGTGGACACCGGCAGCCCGACAACCAACCTCAGCCTCATCGAGTTCGACAAGGTAGGATTGTCGGTCAACAGCGTCATCGACAGAGAGGACTTCAAAAAGCTCTCAATCGGTGGAGCAATACACAAGGGTCATCCACTGCATACAGCCGCATTTTTTAAATTTAAAAGCGGGCGGGAGGTCGTCACGCTAGAACCACCGGAGTTGTATGTACTGTTGCCATATAGCGATGATGACCGGAGTGCTCAGCAATCCGCTAATCTGCCGAATATCATCGGAGTGGATTTCCTCATGTATCATGACCTCGGCCTGTATTTTAACCCGTCAAAAGACGTCGCATACCTGAGCGATGAATAACAGAGAAGGCGGCGCCTGATGCAGCCATCTGCTATCGCTGGATGCTATCTTCGACGATAGCTATCTCCTCCTCGGATAGCCCATACATCCGGTACACGATCTGGTCGATGAGCTCATCGGTCTAAAAGATAGAGAAATATCTGAGAAAATATTGTGAAGATTAATGCCTTTCAGCGCAGTATTTTCAGGGACTCATCGTCCCATGTCCATCATGCGCTGCAATGGGGTGCGGGCTGCCTCCATGATGTCGGGGTCGAGCTCGATGGCGGGCCGCATGGTTTCGAGCGAGGTGATGGTTTTGTCGAGCGTGATTTTTTTCATGGTCTGGCAGATGGCGACCTCGAGCGTGTAAAACGTTTTGTCGGGCATTTCCTGGCGCATGCGGTAGGCGAGCTCCTGCTCGGTGGCGATGATGAACTCCTTCGCATCTGACTCGTGGGCGTAGCGGAGCATGCCCGATGTTGATTCCACCGCGTCGGCGATGTCGAGCACCTCGAGCGTGCATTCGGGATGCGCCAGTATCTTTGCGTCGGGATGCTGCTGCTTGAGCGCCACGACATCTGTTTTTTCGATGCCCTGATGGGTGGGGCAGAAGCCGGGCCAGAGCATGATGTCCTTGCCCTCGAAGTGCCGCTGGACCCATCTGCCCAGGTTGGTGTCGGGTACGAAGATGACGCCGTCGGGCATGCTGCCGACGATTTTGACCGCGTTTGCCGAGGTGCAACAGATGTCGCTGACCGCCTTGGTTTCGGCGGTGGTGTTGACATAGGAGACGACGTCCATGTCGTTTTCCTGTTTCACATGCTGCAATCGGTCGGGGTCGACCATGGCCGCCATGGGGCACCGCGCGCCGGTGTCGGGCAGCAGCACGGTCTTGTCGGGGTTGAGTATTTTAGCGCTTTCAGCCATGAAGTCGACGCCGCAGAACACGATGACGTCCGCATCTGTCTCTGAAGCCTGCCGGGCGAGCCCGAGGGAGTCGCCCAGGTAGTCGGCGTTGTCCTGTATCTCGGGGCGCTGGTAGTTGTGGGCGAGGATGACCGCATTGTGTTCCTCCTTGAGCTGCCGAAGCCGCTCGGCTTTCGAGGTCATGCTGTGTGCCTTATCTGGGCGCTTATTTAAAGGTTTGTGATGGAAAAGAAATTAAGAAAAAAAAAGAGGGAGGAGCGTTTATGGCCACCGGGTGTCCGGATTGGGTCCGTCCTCGATGGCCAGCGTGGGATCGCCGAACAGCGACATCTCGAGCAGGGTCTTGTAGTCTCCCTCTTCGAGGTCGAAGCTGTTCGCATAATCTGTGAGCGCGTTGGCCCAGACCACACCGAGCACCTTGTCCTCGTGGAGTCCCTGGAGCAGGTGGACCTCCATCCAGCCGAACAGGCGGTCGGTTTCGGTGCTGCCGTGGCTGCCATAGCCGATGCCGGAGGCGCCGTAGCTGGCGATGGCGCCGCCATACTGTTTTTTGACGACCGTCCAGGCCAGCGTGTTGGGTGTCTCGGTGAACTTGCTGCACGAGCAGGCGTTGAGCACGACGACGGGCAGCTTTTTGACGTTGAACACCCAGTTGGCGTCGACGTAGAGGAAGCCCGAGTAGGGGGAGTACAGCGTCTGCCGGGGTAGCCATGTGCTGTCGTCGCCTGGGGGATGAGTCGCCCAGCTCAGGGGGCTGCCGTGGCCGGAGAAGTCAACATAGTCGGCGCCGCGGTAGAAGTTCGTGATGATCCATCCCTTTTTCAGCGTGCCCGTGGACGCCCAGAGCTGCGTTGCCTCGTAGCCGGGCAGCCGCTGCAGCACCTGTTCGTTGGCATATTCGCCCTCGTTGATGTTTTCCCGGTCGCCGGGGAAGGTGTCGCCGCCTATCTGCACGATGGTGTTGAGCATCTGGTTGTGCTCCTCGTAGTCAAGGATTTTGTCGACAACGGCGGAGACCTGCGCCGTGCTTGTCGCGGGCAACCGCCCAAGATACACGTCGGGGTATACGTCCACGGCGCTCATGTCATCGGGGTATTCGGCGTATCTGCCGTTGCCGTTGGCATCCCAGGTGGACAGGCTGCCATTGGCGTCGTAGATGTCCGCGTAGTACAGGTCGCTGGGGAAGTAGTCCTCGTAGCTGCCCGAGGGTATCCATGCGTTGCGGACGGGGAACTGGATGCCGTCGTCGACGCCGCCGCCGACGAGCAGGACAGAGTTGATGCCCATGGTTTCGATGGCGTCCTTGATGTAGAGCTTGACGGACGCCTGTTCGTCGTCGCCCGCTGCAGGGATGTCGTCGAGCGTTGTCAGCATAGCCGGCGTGTCATGACTGTTTTTGTAGTCCAGGAGCGGCTGCAATGCCTGTGCATATTGCTGTGGTGCCAGCACGAGCAGGTCGTAGTCATTTGCTGTCTGCGCTGGCGATGTCGGAGGCGTGTAGCTCAGCGTGAGGGATGCCCGCGATGCGGATGTGATGGTGGCGTCCGACAGGTATTGCACGGGGTACATGTTGACCGTCACGATGGTCGCGCGTTCGCCGTCGACGAGACCCCCACCACGGGTGACGGTGTACGGCTGCGGGGGAAACGCTCCGCCGGTGTAGGTTGCCGAAGGGGCTGGCTGCTCCGTGACGTCGATGGATGTTATCCGGGGTGCGCTCGCGGTCTCGATGGGCTGCTGCAGCTGCAGCTGGCTGATATCATGGTAGGCTACCTCTATATCTTTTATCCGGGTGCCGAATGGAAACAGGTAGGTGGTGCTGACCACGGGAAGCCGGGGCGCGCCGGGATGGCCGACGGTGGAGGTTGCTCCGTCAAGGTCTATCAGGGTGTGTCCATCGGCAACGGTCATGGATGGCGCGGCAAACCGAATGGTCTCGGTCGTTGATACGGGCTGGCGCTGCCGGCCGGGCGCTGTGTCTGCGGGCTCCTGCATGGAGATGGTTCCTGCGCCTCCTGCCAGCAGGAGACATATGACAAACAGGGAGAGAAGGTGTTTCGATATCATCTGGGCTCATAACAGGTGGTCATATAAAAAATTGCCTGGCATATCGGACGGCATAGGTGACGGTGCCGTCGGCATATGGACGCGGTATGACCTCCAAGGTGACGTACTCCCCGCCATGAATGGCGGGGCTTCCTACGCGGCGGAGGGCTGGCG
>CAZESS010000030.1:0-15186 GCA_964514975.1 uncultured Thermoplasmatales archaeon
TATCGGTACCATCTATATGACAAAGCTTCATTGTATATCATTTGTCAGACAAAAAAGTTCATGCACTCTAGGCTGTCAAATATGCGGCCAGTATGAGAACAATCCGCCCCCTGAGAATGCAAGCATAGAACGCAGGCTGGGTTTACCCTGGCCTACTGTCGACAATATATCTATAATTTCAATGTTCCTAAAGGAAAATAGTGTCGGGGGCGGGATCTGAACCCGCGACCTCCTGATGTCCCAGCGAACCCTTGAGCTGTGCTTATGAGTCAGGCGCTCTAACCAGGCTGAGCCACCCCGACAGATTGGATGCCGGCGTTCCGGCGGCGTGTGTCAGCGTTTTTCGACGGTGTAGCCGCAGTGGGTGCACTTCCACTTTTCGTAGACGTCATGCTCGAAGGAGAACGGCACCAGTGAGCCATCCTCGCATTCTGGGCACGGCGGGAATATGTTTCCTATCGTATCACCTCAAAAGGGAAAAACGGCCTGTTTTTTAAACGTATCGCTCCGGGGACAAGGTTTTATGCCCCGCTGGCATTACATCATCCATGAAGACACCGGCTGTCGTGGTGAACCTGAAAACCTACGAGAAGGGCACCGGCATCCATGCCGTCAGGCTGGCTGAAACGATGCAGCAGGTGCACGAGGATACGGGGGCCTCGCTTGTCATCGCGGTGCAGGCCGCCGACCTCCATCGGGTGGCGCAGGCGGTTGACATCCCGGTTTTCGCGCAGCACATGGATCCCGTTGTATATGGCAGCCATACGGGCTGGCTGCTGCCGGAGACGCTCGCCGGGGCGGGTGCGGGCGGCGTGCTGCTCAACCATTCGGAGCACCGTCTTAGAACCAGCGAGGTGGCTGCGGCGGTGGAACGGGCGAATGATCTCGGTCTCGAAACGATTGTCTGCGCGGACAGCCCCGCTGTTGCAGGTGCGATGGCGGCGCTGCATCCCGGCTACGTGGCAATCGAGCCCCCGGAGCTCATCGGCGGCGACGTCTCGGTTACGTCGGCGGACCCGGGCATCGTGACGTGCTCCGTGGCACGGGTGGAGCAGGTGGCGCCGGCGGTGCGGGTGCTGTGCGGCGCTGGCGTGAAAACGGCCGGGGATGTCGAGGCGGCGCTGGAACTGGGCACCAGGGGCGTGCTGCTGGCCAGCGGCGTTGTCAAGGCTGCCGAGCCGGCGGAGGTGCTCCATGAGCTCGCCGGGGCAGTGGTATGAAACCCTTTGTCCATGTGAACTGCGCGATGTCGGTCGACGGCAAGATAGCGCTGGCCACAGGGGAACAGATACGTATCTCCTGTGAGGCGGACATGGCCCGGGTGCACCGGCTCCGCAATGACTCCGACGCCGTCCTGGTCGGCGTGGGCACCGTGCTGGCGGATGACCCGAAGCTGACGGTCAAGGAACGATATGTCCCGTCGGTGAGGCAGCCCCTGCGCGTGGTGCTGGACAGCGAGCTGCGGACGCCGTCCGACGCGGAGGTGATGAGCAATGCGGCGCCGACGCTGATCGCCACGGGCGGGCCGTCGTTTTCGCGTGGCAACGTGGCGGCGGTGAAATGTGGCGACGGGCGGGTGTCGCTGCCGGCGTTGCTGTCGCTGCTCCATGAGCGCGGCATCCGGCGGCTGCTCGTGGAGGGCGGTGAAACGGTTATCTATCAATTTTTGCGGAAGCGGCTGGTCGACCATCTTACGGTATATGTCGCCCCCATGGTTATCGGCGGCACCGGGACGCCGACGATGGCCGGCGGCACTGGGGCGGCAACCCCTGCCGAGGTCATCGGACTGGAACTTGCCGGGACCAAGCGGCTGGGCGAGGGCGTGCTTTTAACGTTGTATCCCTCAGTCGCCGGTGACCTGGACGATGAGTGACCGCTGCCGGGGCTTGACGTCGCATTCAACGAACACGATCTGCTGCCAGGTGCCGAGCTGCAGGGTTCCATCGATGACCGGCACCGCAATGCTTGGCCCGATGAGGCTCGCCCTGATGTGTGAATGGCCGTTGCCGTCGTGCCAGCGCTCCTCGTGCCGGTAGGCGATGTCGTGCGGTGCGATGCGTTCGAGCGCCGCCGGCAGGTCCTCAAGCAGCCCCGGCTCGTGTTCGATGGTGGTGATGGCGCCCGTTGACCCGGGATTGAAGATGCAGGCAATGCCTTCCCGGATGCCCGATGCCTCGACGACCTGCTGCGCCTGCCCGGAGATGTCGACGATGTCCATCTCCTCTGTCTGCACCTCGATGGTGCCGGTGTATGCTGCCATGGCCTGATAATGGGTATGTGTACTAAAATGTTGGCCGCACACGCAAATCTTTAAAGGCATGGTGCTTTCCCTGCCATGAACGTTGGCACGGATACATATGTGGCATCATCCGCCGTGATGCTCGGCGACGTCTCGCTGGGGAATCGATGCAGCGTCTGGGAGCACGCGGTCATCCGGGCGGACCTGAACAGCATCACGATCGGCGATGGAAGCAACGTGCAGGACTGCTGCGTGCTGCACGTGTCACCGGACGACGAAATCAAAATCGGGACGGAGGTCTCGGTTGGCCATGGGGCCATCGTGCACGGCGCCCGGGTCGACGATGACTGCATCGTGGGCATCAACGCGACGGTGCTCGACGGGGTGCACATCGAGGAGGGATGCATCATCGCCGCGAACGCGGTGGTACCCCCTGGAACGCATATCCCTGCGCACAGCCTGGCGGCCGGCGTCCCCGCACGGGTCGTCAGGCAGGACAAAGGGCTGCTCGACGCCATCCGTGAAAACGCGCGGCATTACCATCACCTGCGAGAGCAGTATCTCAAGGAAACATATACGCGGTTTTAGGGCTCGTAGCCCAGCATGCCGAACGCGAAGGCCCAGCGCTCCCCAACCCGGTTTTTGTGCACATTGTCCAGCTCGTAGTTCCGCGCCGTGATGTGTGACTGCGATGCGATGTACCTGGTGAAGCGCTCCCGGTGGTCGTCGAACCCGCTGAGGGACAGCGCGGTGTAGAGGCGCTCGAGCTGCTCGATGGGATGCTGCACGAACTGCTCGTAGCCAACCTCGACATGCCTGCCGTCGGGGATGCTCGAGTGGCTGGCTTCATAGGAACGGTAGAGCGCCTCATATGTATCGAGGATTGCCTCGCCCATCTGCTCCTGCGAGGGCGGCCGCTGGACGGTGTAGCGGGGCAGCACCCGGGTCATGAACTTCATCATGGAGGCGTAGACGTCGTAGGGGTTGCGGCGGATGTGGATGAAGCGTGCGTCGGGGAACATGTCAAGGAGCACCGGTATCCGGGCGGTGTTCGCCGGGTTTTTGAGCACCAGCCGGCGTCCCTCCCAGGTGTAGGTGAGCTTTTTGAGAAAGTGACGGTATGTCCGGCGCCACATGGCCTGCATGGTGCGCGGTGCGCTGTCGAGGGGGACGGTGGCATTGTAGTAGCGCATGTTGTGGGGGAAAATCCAGCCGTTGTAATAGGCGTAGGGGGGTGAGTGACCCGAGCGGGTATTCCTCTTCCTGGGGCAGGTCGGCGCCCATGGGGACCTCGTCCATCGGCCTGGTGTCGGGGATGCTCGCCGCCACGATAGATTTCAGGGCGGGGTTGCCAAGGAAGGCGCCCGGGACGAGGGAATGGAAGGTGGAGCAGTAGCCGAACTGCTCGTCGATGGCGAGCAGGTTGTGAAGATAGGTGGTGCCGCTACGCCAGTGACCGATGATGAACACCGGATGCTTTTCGATGGCGGTGTCGGCGACGGCGCTGCCATATCGGACGCTGTCGAGCAGGCGGAAGGGCGCCAGGATGGTGCTAATCAGCCCGGCGTAGAGCAATCGTGGCACGTAGCGGCCTGCAATACGGAAATGATTTTGTGCCAGCAGCCTGAGCAACGTTGTCGTGTTGGCGCCGGCAAGCGGCTCGTACATGACGTCGAACGGGTCTTCTAGGATTTCCCACTCCGTGGCCATCGTTTTTGATGCACGGATGCCTTAAAATACTTGCCGCCACCCGCACCCCCTTATTTCCACTGGAACTGCTACGGGGGCAGGGGGCGAGCTAACCTTAATAAGCAATGCGGCATTCATCTGTAAAGAGGGCGAGCATGAAAATCTGCATGGTTACCGGGCTGCAGAAGCTGGGCAGGATGCTGTCGTTCACCAGCGCCGGCGGGATGGGCACACAGGTCCCCATGCTGGCGGAACGCCTGCGCAGCCGGGGATTCGAGGTCTCCATCGACGACCCCACGGGATGCGATGTCATCCACCTGCACAACCCCATGCCCCAGTTCGTGCCGCTCATCCTCAGGGCAAAGAAGCGCGGCACGCCCGTGGTCATCCACGCCCGCCATCTCCCCGAGCTCGTCAAAGGCGGCTTCAAGTTCGAATCATTGATCCATCCGCTGTTCACCCGGTACTCCCGCTGGCTGTACAACCAGGCCGACCTCGTCATCTGTGCGACACCCTACGTCCGGCGGTGGATGGAGGACAACCAGGTATCCTCGGCCCTGACGGTCATCCCCAACGGTGTCAACCTCGAGCGATTTGCCTACAGCGAGGAAAAGCGACGCCGTTTCCGTGAGCGACACGGCGTCGGCGACCGGTGCGTCGTGTTCTCGGTCGGTCTGCTCATCCCGCGGAAGGGGGTCCATGATTTCATCGAGACCGCACGGCGGCTGCGGCCACGCGACGACTACGCCTTCTTCTGGGCGGGCTCCACCGAGCCGGGGCTCGAACGCGTTGATATATCGGATGCGCCGGACAACGTCACCTTCCTCGGCCACGTTCCCTTCGACCGCATCGGCGAGCTGTACTCGGGCGGCGACATCTTTTTCTTTCCGACCCATGCGGAGAGCTACGGCAACGTGCTCTTCGAAGCCGCCGCCGCGAAACGATTGCTCCTCATCAGAGACATCGACATCTACCGGAGTTGGCTCCGGCACGGCGAAAACTGCCTGAAAGGCGACAGCGCTGTGGCGTTCACCGGGGCCATCGAACAGATGCGGCAGGATGACGAACTGCAGGAACGGCTGCGGCAGGGTGCCCGGAAGCTGGCCGAAAAACATGACATCTCCCAAACCGTCGACCTGCTGGCCGATGCGTATACCCGGCTGGTAGCATGATCGGCGACGTCATCGTCGACTTTTTCAGCGGCTTCGGCGGCCTCGGCCTCATCATCGCGCTCTACCTGATATTCCTGGTGGACAGCATGATATTCCCGGCGCTCCCCGACTTTTTTCTGCTGATGATTTATGCGACAGATCCGCACAGCCTCCCCTGGGCGCTCACCCTGTTCTGCGTGGCGGTCGCCGGCAGCTTCTCCGGGAACACCCTGCTCTACCTGCTCGTTAAAAAGGCCTCGGTACCCGGCTTTATCGCTCGGGCCATGCAGAAATACAGCGACCTGCTCATCGTCAACGACGAGCGCATCCTGCTGATAAACCGCGTTGCCCCTGTTTTGCCGTATACCGGGGCTTTCATCGCCGTCAACAACTGGCGATACCGCCTGTCCATCACCTACATCGTGGTCGGCGCCGCCGTAAAGTTCGGCGTCCTGCTGATGCTCTCCGGGACGTTTTACCGGCTGTTCAAACGAGGCGTGGCACAAAATGCGACGCTCGTACTCATCATCACGACCATCGCCGTCAGCCTCGTCGCCTCCTACATCGAAAAACGGCGGCTGCGCCGCCCAAGCTAATGCCCGAGCGAGATGTCTATCCGGGGGAACGGCAGCATCCTGCACCGGAAGCGCACCGCGACGTCGAAAAAATGCGATACGACCCGGCAATCAACGCCCAGGCCATCTCGCGGGGAGCGCATGGTGAGGTCGAGCGCGTTGTGCCCGAGCACCGACACCTGGCGCATCGGCTCTATCTCACAGGTCCCGTTGAGATACACGGCCTCGCTCCCGTTGCTGTACACGCCGGTGACCGGGCCGGGTGACTCCCAGAGATAGATGGCCCGCCAGAACGACGACGACAGATTTGTGTCCAGATAGGTATGGACATCGCAGGCCATCGAGCAGTTCAGGGTGACATGGTGCTCGCCGTGCCGGGCTGTCAGCCCGATGCTCGTCGGGTAATATGCGTCGTAGGCAGGGGCATATACCATGTTACCGTAACAAAAATCGATGTCGGAAAAGGTGAGATAGCGTCCCTTGGGGGAAACAAGGTAGAGGATGCCGAAGGCTGGCCCCTCGCTGACCCAGAACGGAATATTGCCATAGAACATGCTCCATCCGTTGTCGAACGAGGCCCATATCCAGTCGTAGCCGAACGGGTTGCTCTCCGTGGCAAGACCGATGCTTGCTGGCAGGTCGCTGCGATACGACAGCCACCAGGAGGCAAGCCGGCCGTATGCCCTGATCGTTTCCGGGGCGCTGCCGCCCTGCAATGGATTGCTGTAGGTCCAGTTGCCCCAGACGTGCTCATAGTAGCCCGTGCCGATACAACTCTGTGTCACGTTGTCCATGGTAAACGTGCCCGAGACATCGCAGCGGGGGATGAACCCGTAGCGGTAGGAGCCGAGCCCCATCGGGAGCACCGCGTCGGAGATGCCGTCAGCGACCCATTTCGGCGGCGTCGTGGCCTCGAGCTGCAAATCAACGGTGACGTTTTCTCGTTCGAAATGGACGCGATAGGAGGGATAGCTGCCCTGCATCCACGAATCATGGTAGCGCAGGTCGACGCGGTTTTTTTCAAACGAGAGCGTACCGATCGGGTCGCCATATGACCCGAGGGAATAGCTTACACCGCTTGAAAGGTTGAACAGGGTGAGAAAAAGATTGCAGGCTGGGGTCTCCCGCTCGTATTCAAAGGAAGATGTCAGCGTCCATCGCGCCCCGTTGTCGAGCGTCATAATGGCGTCGATGTTCCACCATTCACGGCTGCAGGGGTAATGGTCGCCCTCATCCGCCGCCGTCCAGGTAGATGCACCGGTGTACACCGACCCGGGATGGCCAGGTGACATGGGGCAGAGCATCATCTGCAATGGGATGACACCGAGCAGCATGACGGTCACGCAGCAGACAATGACGGGACGCATGGTGTCCATACCGCCCGCATATAAAAAAACATTACCCACACCCCCCTGTTTCCACTGGAACTTTAATATAGCTGCGGGATTTCACCTATGCTGCTGACGCTGCTCGACGGCTACGTCGACGAGCCCGCATGCCTAGGCGTCCCGCCCTACATATCTCCATACATCAGGTATGCAGCAGGCGCCATCATCGATGCCGGGCATCGCTGCCAGTACCGCACCGTCGACCAGTGGCGACAGGGTATGTCACTCGACGGTGAGCTGCTCCTCGTCATCACCGGGGCGCTCGTCCCGGGCCGGTACCTCCGCGGTATGCCCCTGTCATACAGGGAGCTCAAGACCATCTCCGCAACGTTCAACGGCCCGATCATCCTCGGAGGCTCGGCAGCCCTGTACGGCATTGGCCATGGCGGCGGAGCACCGCCGCGCGCGGCGGACGACCTCGTCGACTACACCGCCGAAAAAGATGCCGATACGTTTATCTACGACGTGCTGCATGATACCTTGCGGCAGCGCCATCGCACACGGCAGGAATGGCGGCGCTGGGCTCTTGCAGGCGCATCGGTCGTCACCGGCCATCCTGATTTCCCTGACACCCTGCTCGCGGAAATCGAGACCTACCGGGGATGCCCCCGGTATCTGACGGGCGGGTGCAGCTTCTGCATGGAGCCGCTCTACGGCAGGCCGTCGGTTCGCTCCGTCGAGAGTATCGTGGCAGAAATCGGGCGGCTGCATCACTATGGTGTCCGGCATTTCAGGCTGGGATGTCAGTCCTGTTTTTACTCCTATGGTTCCGATGACATCGGCAGCCGGGAAACACCGCGGCCAAACGTCGCAGCGATACACCAACTACTCACACAGATATGGGAGGCAGCTCCACATATCAGGGTGCTGCACATCGACAATGCCAACCCGTCGGTCATCGCATGCTATCCCGACGAGGCTGCGGAGATAACACGCCTGATAGCCCGCTACGGCACGGCGGGGAACACGGCAGCGCTCGGCATGGAAACAGCGGATGCAGCGGTCCGCAGGGCAAACAATCTCAACGCAACGCCCGAAGATACGATGGCTGCCATCCGCCTCATCAACGACATCGGCGGCAGGCGCGGCGACAACGGTATGCCCCAGCTGCTGCCCGGTATAAACCTGCTCTACGGACTGCCCGGTGAGAGCGACGATACCTCCCAAAAAAACCGTGCTTTCCTGAAACAGGTAAAACGGGAGAGATTGCTCCTGCGGCGAATCAACATCCGTCAGGTCGTGCCCGTCCGTGGCCATCACACGGGAACGGACACGGGGGCGCTGCAGCGGTTTAAACAATGGGTGAACGAGTCTATAAACCGGCCGATGCTCCGACAAATCGTGCCCCGGGGAACAGTCCTGGCGGACGTCTACCTTGAGATACATCGGGGCAAGCAGACATTCGGCCGGCAAATTGGCTCCTATCCACTGCTGGTCTGCTTGCCATACCAGGAACAAACAGGGTGCTATGTCGACGTGAAGCTGACAGGGCATGGCTACCGGAGCGTTACCGGCGTCGTATATCCGCTTAACATAAATGAGGCATCGCTCGATGCGCTGGCGTCGCTGCCAACGGTCGGTGAAAAACGGGCCGCCCGCATCATCGCCGGTCGCCCCCATACAGATATGGATGAGCTCGCCATGGTCATGGACGACGAGTTCAGGCCCGGAGCGATATCAGGCTGGTGCCGATTCGGGTAGCCTGTCCCGCCATGTACCGCCGCGGAGCTCTGACAGATGGACAACGGTCAGCGATACTGTTTCGTCGGTGAGCAGTTCCTCCATCCCGGATGTGTGTCCCTCGCCGACGAAGGCGACGATGCTGTCATACATGTCCAGTGCCTGCCTGAGCCGGGCTGCCATGTGCCGGTTTCGCTCCTCGATGAGGATGGTGTAGAGCTCGGGAAGGGTGGAGTGCATCTCCTGCAGATAGGTCTCCGGCTCGGTTTCAAACGACTCGATTTCCTTTTCAACGCGCTTTTTGCTGATGAAGAGCGACGAGAGGCCGCTCACCATGAACAGCAGCTTTTTTCGCAGCGGGATGCTCCGCCACAGCCTGGTCATCACCATCCTGACGTCTAGGTCGATGCAGAGGATACCGATGGCGCTGTCCCGCGCTCTCCGGGCGGCGGCGGCCATCTCCGACCCGGTGGCAACGCCGTATTTTTTCGCTATCCGTTCCTGCAGCGATGCCAGCAGGGAATGGAAAAAGGGCAGGTCGCCGCGCTGTCCACCCGGTGACAGCAGCGCCTGGAGGCGGCTGCGGTCGAGTTCCAGGGCGACAACGTCCGGCTGCACTCTGGTGATGATGCCCTCCACCTGGGATGCGATGTCGAAGACATGGCCGACGCCGACCAGCACGACCTGTTTTTCTTGTTCGTCTACAGCAGCCACGCTACCAGCTCGTCGATGCCCTCATCGTGTCTGGCATCGGTCAAAAAATATTGTTTCGGTGCTATCTCCTCGATGTCGGCGACGATGCCGTCGATGTCGACGTCCATGTGCTCGGCCAGGTCTATCTTGTTGACCACGACGAAGTCGGCCGTCTGGAAGATAAGCGGATGTTTTTTCACCATGTCGTCGCCCTCGGTAACCGATATCACGACGCCTCGTTTGTCGCAGCCGAGGGAGAAATCAGCGGGGCAGACAAGGTTGCCAATGTTTTCTATGAATACGATGTCAAGGCTTTCAAGGTCGAGGTCGTCCAGTGCATGTTCGATGAGATGCGCATCGAGATGGCATTCCTTGCCGGTGTTGATGTTCACCACGGGCACATGGTGCTCCCTGATGCGGCGGTAGTCACTGTCGCCGGTGACGTCGCCCACGATGACGCCGACCCGGTATGTGCCGAGCAGTCGGTCGGCTATCTTTTCGATGAGCAACGTCTTTCCGGAGCCAATGGCGCCCATGAGGTCGATGGCCGTCATGCCGGCCTGCCTGAATCGGTCGGCGTTGTCACGCGCTATTTTCTCGTTTTCCTCGAAGATGTCCTTGCCGACGGCGACGTCAACCTTGTGCATGATACCTACAAGGCATCGTCATCTTTAAATGCTTCCGTCCGCACTGCATCCAGCAGTCCGTGGGCGTAGTTGATGCAGCCAAAGGCGGTAAAAAAATCCTGCTTTTCCAGATAATATCGAGCGTCGTCATAATAACGCCGGGCCATGCCAACAACATCCTTTGCCCCCATCCCGGCGACATGTTTTTCGAACAATGCCAGGTCTTTTTCGATGCGCTCACGCTGATCCATCATGTCTGCCTCACCTCCGCGCCCCGCTGCTGGCAGCGCCCCGTTATCTTGTCCTTCACGCGCTCGCTGCAGGTGACGCGGACGACGCTGCTCCCGTCGTTGCTAACCCTGCATATGCGGGCCTGCTGGTTAAAAATAAACGACATGTCGTCCTCGTCGACGCCGTCGGGGAACACGATGTCCATCTCCACCCGGTCTGGCAGGGCATCGTAGATTTCGTCTACCAGCTCGCCGAGGTTGTCGCCGGTCCGAGCGGACAGGAACAGGCAGGGCCGGTTGCCAACCACGTCCTCGGTGCACGACCGCACCGCCTGCTGCTCCCGTCCGGTGAGCCGGTCGGCCTTGTTCATCCCCACGATGATGTCGGGATGGTTTTCCATCTCCATGATCTCCCGCAGCGACACGGATGCTTTTTCCCTGATGGTGTCCAGGCTCTCGCTGGCGTCGATGAGCAGGACGATGACGTCGGAGAGCGCGATTTCCTCGAGCGTTGGATGGAAGGCGTCCACCAGCCAGTGGGGCAGGTCGCGGATGAACCCGACCGTATCGGTGATGAGAATGGGCATCGCATGCGTTCCCCGGTCATGTTTCAGGCGCCGCGTGGTGGTGGACAGCGTCGAAAACAGGCGCTCCTCGACCGCTACCTCTTCGTCGGACAGCTGGTTGAGCAGGCTGCTTTTTCCGGCGTTGGTGTACCCGGCGATGGAGACGAGATAGAAGCCCTTCTCGCGGCGGTTTTTCCGGTGGGCCTCCCGGACCTTCTCGGTTTTGTCCAGATCCTCCTTTATGTTTTTCATCTGTTTTTTGATCATCTCGTAGTAGTTGGCGACCTCGTACTGGCCGCCGGCCATGAACCCCGGGTGCTCGCCGGTTCTGGCGCGGTGGATGAGCTCCCGGACATAGGGTCGCTCGTAGCGGAGCGAGGCAAGGCGGACCTGCAGCTTTGCCTCCTTTCGCTGCGCCCTGTCCGCAAATATGTTCAGGATGAGCCGGATGCGGTCGTACACCGTGACGTTCAGCTCTTTTTCCATGGTGTACCACTGCGATGGTCGCAGGCGCTGGTCGACGATGGCGCAGTCGATGTCATGTCCATCGACATATTCCGCTACCTCGGCTATCTTGCCCGCGCCGATGTATGACGCCGGGTCCGGTGCGTCCCGCTGCTGGATGAAGGTCTGCTGGACATGATAGTCTAGCGCCCGGGCGAGATGCCGCAGTTCCTCGTTGTCACGCTGGAGTGACACGATGACGGCGTTTTTTTCGTCCATCTCGTTCATTTAATGGGGGTGGGGTACAAAACCTTTTCCAGTGGAAATAGGGGGGTGTGGGTCAGGTGGTGAAGTTCATCAGGCTCGTCCGCCCGCTATCCAGGGACACGATGGGCACCTTGGCCGGGTCGGGCATGAAGTTCATCATCCGCTGGTAGTCCGTTTGCGACTGCCATGTAGAGGCGTTGATAAGCTGTACGCCCCGGTAAGAGTCGATCGCCGTCGTATGCACATGGCCGGTGACGAAGACATCCGGGATGCGGTCGATGACCATGTAGTCATGCAGCTCCGGCGCCAGCGGGGTAATTTCCCCGTAGATGGGAGCCATGTGCCGCCGCATCAGCATGTGCTTCATGATCTCCGTCGGCTGGTTCTGGTTGATGCCGATGCGCGTCGAAAAATCAAACAATGACTGCCCATGGTACAGCAGCACCTCCAGCCCGTCCAGGCGGACATAGGCCGGGTTGCCCACGAACACCACATTTAAACCAGAAAAAATCCGCTGGATGTCCTCATCAAACGTCGGCTGCGGGAGCGCCTGCCGCACCGCGTCATGGTTCCCTGGCTGCAGCACAATCGTCACATCGCGCGGCACCGCCTCCAGTTCCCCCGCCAGCGCCTTGTATTGCTCGTAGATGTCCTCGATGTACAGGTCATCCTCCTGGTTGGGATAGATGCCGACACCCTCGACGGCATCTCCCGGTATGACGAGATATCGTATCTGCCGGGCGACATCCTGCTGGCGGCTTGTTCCAACCTCGCCGTTCATCCACCGCATAAAGCTACGCCATGCATCCTCCAGGAAGGTCTTGCTGCCAATGTGCACGTCGGCGGCGAAGGCGACATACCCGTCGTTGTTTCCCCCCTGGTTTTGCTGCCCGATCGGCACGTCCGGCCGGATCAACTGCTGCCCGATGAGAAGACCGTTGCGTCCCGCCGTGCCGACGACGCCGACAACCTCGTCCTCCACCAGCGTGTCCGCCATCGCCGCGTCCTCCTCCGGGATGTAGACGGTGGCGCTGTCGCTCTCGTCCTCGATGTCCACCAGGACATGTCCCTTTGAGCTTCGTGTAACGCTGTCGACGATGCCGATGACCGCAACCGGGCCGTCCCTGCCCTTCGCCTTTTTGACCGGGATGACGTTTTTCATCTCCTGGCGTTTCCGGAGCAGCCGGTAGAGCTGGCTGTACCGGTCGCGGAACAGCTTCGTGAAATCGGTGATGTCCCCCTCACAGCAGCTTTTCCCGGTGACATCCTGTATGACCTCGAGCTGCACCGGACGCGCCGGGGCTTGCACGGCATCGATTGCGCCGTCATCTCCGGGGAACACGTCCTTGACGTCGTCCAGCAGGATGTTGAGCGGTTTTCCGTCAAGGCATTCGAGCACCCGCTGCGCGCTGCTCAGGCAGTCTCCCTGTCGCACGAGATAGTCCACGGCCTCCGACTGGATGAAGACATGCCGCTTCTGAAAGTACTCGATGACTTTCCGTCGCTCATTCATTTTAGCCGGCATGGACGCGTCCGCGGTGGGCGGGAAGCACCGGGCAGCGACGGCCCAGCGTTTTTCTCAATCCCGCGATCCCCTGAGCACCATGAGTCATCGGCCGGGCTGCTCCCTTCCGGGCCTGACCCTCTGTCCGAAACCAAGATGGACAGCCGACCCTCCGGCCGGCTGCGGCCATCACCTCTGGTCCCAGGGGACGGGATTTCATCGTCCAACGCTGGATCGCTGCCTGGACTCCACGCCGCCGTTGGACTTCGACCCCGACTGAAGGCGATTTCCGGTGACAGGAGACGCCTAACTTCCCGGTCTAGTCCACACCTTTGGCCAGCATCCATATAACCCCGCGATTTAATAACCTTTACCATGGCCGCCGGAGCACCAGGAACTCGTTGCGGAAAAAGCGGTAAAACAGCCAGGCCAGCGCGCCGGTCACGAAGGCCACGTCCCGGGCGACATGCCACATCGACGCACGTTCAGCGTCGCTGCCGTAATGATAGCCCGCCATGTAGGCATCCTGCGCCAGAAACACGATGGCTATGATGAGCACTGCCACCACGATGATGTCGAGATAAAAAAGCCAGCGTCTCCATTGTTTCGGCTCAACCGCCATAGTCGTTCCCTCCCATATGATATTGCCAAACGATATAAAAGGTTGGTGTTTTTCCGGGGGCAGTCGCCGGCTCCTTGTGCCAATGCTTATAAAAAAGCAGGGGATGTATGTGTATGAAAACGTCAGCGGTGGCGGTGACAGGGCTGCTGGTCCTTGCCATGTTTCCCCTCTCCGGCGGGGCAACATCGTCGTCAACGCCGGTCAATGCGCCGGATGCTGCAGCAAACGAGCTCATCAACATCTCCGTCGAGGAGACCCAGGCAATGCTGCAAAACGAGAGCGATGGACGGGAGCTCGTCGTCGACGTCCGCACCTTTGCCGAATGGTTCAACGAGCGCATCGACACCCCGCACAGCTACGACTCGCCCATCCTGTATCCGTTGCATTTCATCGAGATACCGCTGTTCAGGCAGATCTTCCACCTGGCGTTCCAGGGCAACGAGGTCATCCTGTACTGCCGGAGCGCCAACCGGTCCTACACCGCCGGCACCACGCTCGTCGACGAGGGCTTCCAGGGAACGCTCTACAACATGGCAGGCGGCATCGTCGCGTGGAAGGCAGCGGATCTGCCAGTCGTCAGAGGCTTCAGATTCGGGGCATAGCGCCTACTGGAGGAGCATGAACAGCCGCTGCAGCAGCGGAAATCGTTGTGCCAGCAGCCGGAGCAGCGGCGGCAGCGTTGTTTTCGGCGTGGCGACGCTGACGGGGATGGTGGCCGTGTCGCTCCCGTCGCGAGTGTTGACGATGGTGAGGCTGCCGCTGAAGGAGGCGTTTTCCTGGTCTGGCACCTCGACGGACACCTCGACCGTTGCTGGATGACCCGGCTTCACGTATTGACGGTCTTCCACGGTAAACGTCCATGCCCCCCAGCCGGGCTGCTCGGCTATCTCCCAGCTAAGGCTTGACAGGTCGTTCCCGACGTTTTTGACGGTGAACCGACCGGTGACCTCCGTTCCGGGCTGCACCTCGCTCCAGCTGAGGGAGCCGTTGCAGGCGAGGTCCGCCACGGTCGGCGTCCAGGGGTTGCCAAGCCCTCTGATACAAAAGTTGGCCGACGGGGTGAGATAGGTGAGGTCGAGCCACCGCTGGCCGGTGCGGAAATAACTTTGTCCCACACTGGCGCTCGAGGTGACCATGGCTCCGTCGCTCTGGACGCCCAGCAAAACGGGGACCTCAGACGTCCGGTCATAGGGATGGCCGCCCCGGGATAGCGAGAGCTGCAGGTAAAAGTCGTCGCCTGCGGTAAACGCCACCGGCTCGATGTTGATGGTGTGATAGCCCGTGTGCTCGATGGTGCCCCTGGTGCTGGCGAGCTCGTCGTGCAGCGCTCCATCGGTAAAGCGGTCGTAGACCGTGAGGGTATATGCCTCGCTGTCAGCGGCCGTGTAAAAGCCGACTGACTGGAGCAGCATGTCCTCGCGGGCGGTGAACGCGTTGAACGCGTCGCTGGCGCGCTCCATGGTGTCTCGCCAGCCGTGGTAGTCGTGTGCGTAGATGGTTTTGTAGGGCATG
>CAZESS010000031.1:0-15162 GCA_964514975.1 uncultured Thermoplasmatales archaeon
TTCGGCATCTCAGCATAGCGTTTCCGTTTGTTAAATGTTTTCAGGACAGTACACTCTGCATGCCATATTGTACTGTCCCGAAAACATTAAAGGATGCTCCTCCGAGAGCAGTCAAGTGACCGGGTTTTTTACTTCAATCGCATATTTACTCATCCTATCAACTCACATGGATACACCCATCTCATTCTTTATACACTGTAGACCCAAATTCATCCTGATGTGCCACTCCCTGTTTTATCCATGATCCATTCTATAACGAGCCCCATCAACCCCACGAAAACGATGGTTAATGATAATCTCGCCAGCATGAAGTTGGGTCATAAGAACTGCAGTTCCACCATCTCCTGGGGCATCTTAATGCAGGCCCACGCTGATAGGAACACCACCATGTTCGATATCCTCGCCCCTTTTTTTATCATCGTCGAAACCATAGGGAAGGCAACATACAAGGGACCCGTGGGTAAGGTACCGAAGAGAAGTGCCAGGAAAAATCCTTTGATGCCGGATGCTTTTCCGAAATGTTTGACAACCGTTTTTGTAGGTATGAATACTGCAAAGAGACCCATCAGTATCATCACAGCTGGAAGAATGAACACCATTTCCATAAGATAATCTAAAGATGCAGACATCACAGGTTCTCGTCTTCCAGGGTAGATATAAAGCAAACCCAAAGCGAACACCAACAGCAGCGCAAGTATGATCCAATCACGGGCTATCTTTTTCTTCTGCCCTCCCTTTTCATCTTTCACAGTATCATCCCCATTATCAGAGCTATGATAACAGCGATAATGAAGCTCACACCATTCCTCAACAGAGCGAATTTCGCGCCAAGTTTCTTAATCTCCAGTGGCAAAGTGACCATACCAATCATCGTTAATGTAGCAATAAATGCTGCAACTGCTGTAACAGTGGCGCCACTATCCAATATCGATGCTGCAAGGGGGAACGCAAGGAGAGCAGGAATGTGCAGAACTGAACCCACCGCCGCTATAAGAAGGACACCAAAGAAACCCGATTGTTCACCAACGAACCGTGATATCTCATCGGGAGGAATAAAAACCGAGCATCAATCCGATGATCACTATTATAATGAGGACCGTCGGTAAGATATGAAATAAAGACATACCTGCTTTCCTGAGGGATTGGATAGCCTTTTCTTTATTTTTATAGAAGCCGTAGGTAAGCGATATAAGAGCGAATGCATTGATGAAGATAGCTGTTATACTCATTTATTCACCTTGATTTGGATACCGAGTATTTTCACATTCTTATCCGCTTTCATAGATATCGTGGCGGGTTCGGTGATCAGGCATTTTCCTTCGCTTAGTACCACCGATGTATTATCTATGGTGATTTCAACTTCACCCGCCAGCACCATAAATAGTACATGGGAGGACATAGGACAGGGCAATATTTCTTCTCCCTTTTCTAAAATTATGTGTCTCGCTTTGAATTCCTCTGCGTTATGGAACTCTTTCTTTTCGTTCATATTTTTTAGGTCAAAAACTTCCATCTTTCTCGCCTCTGCTTTTTTATTCTGTTCCAAACTCTTCATCATAAAAGCTGAGTATCTTTTCCATCATTCTCTTTCGTTTTTTGATCATCTCTAGCCACTCCTTCAGATGTTCTCTTCCATTCTCTGTAATACTGTAAACTCTTCTATCAGGGCCAGAATCGCTTTTTACCCATCCCGACCTGAGAAGCCCTTCTTTTTCCATCCTTCTGAGTGTGGTGTACATGGTCCCGGATTTGATTACATGTCTACCTTCACTCAGCTCTTCGATCCTCTGGATGATGCCGTATCCATGAAGTGGCTCTTCACAAACGACCCGAAGGATGAGGAACTGTATCCACCTTCGCTCTGGGTAATTGTGTCCATGAGGACAATCGGTGCCCGGTCTTTTGCACATCGCTGTAACTATATAACAAAGTTATATAATCTTTTTGCATATGCCCTCGAAATTATTCCCTGCAACACCGTTCAAACCGTGACAGACCTTTCGTTTCTTTTCACCGCCAGCAGCATAAAACTGTGTCCCTGATCGATGAGCGCTTCCCGCGGCGCTGGCCGCGGTCGCAGGAATCGCGGTGGCGATGCTGCTGCTGTTCCCGGAAAAACAGGCAGCGGTTACCTCGACCTCCCGGGATTATCTCATGGAGATGGCTGTGATTCTGCCCTGGGTGATGGTCATCATGGGCCTGTTTGCCATATGGGTGCCAGACGAGGTCGTGGTACGATATCTGGGCCATGCCGCAGGGGTGAAAGGGCACGATGCTTTCCCTGTTTCTCGGGATGCTGCCGACGGAGCCGCTCTACGTCGCGTTTCCCATGGCAGCAGCGTTGCTTAAAAAGGGCGCCCGGGTGGCCAACATCATCGTGTTCCTCTCCGCCTGGGCCTGCATCAAGCTGCCGCAGGAGCTGGTCGAGCTCGAGTTCATGGGAGCCCGGTTCATGGCACTCCGCCTTGTCCTGACCGTCGTGTTCGTTGTCATCATGGGGCTCGTCATCGAGCAATTCGTTGCGAGGTCAGAAAAACATGTATAACGCGCTCGCAATGTAGAAAAGAGGGTATGATGACAGATGTAGGGATAAAAGCGGGAATCGTCGTAAACGTGCCTGACCTCGCCGCCGTGCAGGATGGCGCAGTGGTGAGCAGAACCATCCTCGACCGTACTGCGGGAACCGTGACCCTGTTCGCCTTTGACGAGGGGCAGGGACTGAGCGAGCACACCGCGCCCTATGACGCATTGGTCTACGTTCTCGAGGGAGCCCTCGATATCCGGATATCGGGGAGCTCCGTCCGGGTACACAAGAGGCAGATGGTGCTCATGCCGGCCGATGAACCACATGCGCTCACCGCCGTGGAGCGATGCCGGATGCTCCTGGTGATGGTCCGTTCATGACGAGCGATGGATGTTATGTGATGATTTCGTCGAGGCGGTCCTGCTCCACCGCCATCTTGAGTTCCTGGGCGATGCGCTGCCCCGTCGAAAGGCCGGGCTGCACCAGGTTGGCATATGGTGAGCCGTCGATGTAGATGTTGGTGCCGGCGACGATGCGGGCGGATATCTCGAAGATCTTGAAGTCGAGGTCCTCTGTGACCACCGTCTCCAGACAAAACGGGCCGTAGAGCCCGCCGAACAGCTCATATGATCTCTTGATGACCTTTTCGCCCATCTCGAAGACCTTTTTGAGCAATGACTCGCGGAGCACGATGGGAATGTTGCCGGTCACCACGAACGTCGGCTTGATGCCCATGTCCTCGAGCTCGGTGATGGAGCCAAGGCGGTGTGCCTCGTCGATGTTGGTCTCATCCCGCCGGTCGACGCCGAGCACCTGGATCGAGCCATCCCGGACCCGGTAGCCGTCGGTGGACAACGGCGAATAAAAATAATGGATGTAATAGCGGGTGCCAACCAAAAATTCCTGCATGATGTAGGGCTTGTCCTCGTCTATTTTTTTCCTGAAATCCTGGTAGTCCTTGGCGATGAAAAAGCCCTTGCCGCCCTTGGCGCCGTGATATTTCACGATGACCGGTTTCTCGATGTCATGGGGATCCTCGATGACCCGGGGCATGGGCAGGCCGGCACTCATCAGCCATTCCCGTTCCTTCTGTCGGTCGGACTCCCATTCCAGGACGTCACGGTTGCCATAGGTTGGAACGTTGAGCTGCTTGAAGTTGTCAGCACCCATGTATTCAACGAAGGAGCCCGTCGGCACCACCACCGCGTTTTTGCTACGCAGCTGAGGGGCATGCGCGTTCACGTTTTTCCAGTCGTCGACGGTGTAAAACTCGTCGGGGCTACCCAGTGGAAACGCCTCATAAAACCGGGGTGGCTCCCTGATGGCGATGCCGATGCTGCGCATGCCCTCCTTCCTGGCGCCGTCGAAAATCTGCATGGAGGAATGCGAGCAGACCGTCGTTATAGAAATGTCGTCCGTGTCGTATCCGTCAAGGATTTCTGTTATCCCCATTACCATATATAACGGAAACCATATTTCAAGTTTCTGGCCGCACCGCACAGCCCATATCGAGAAGAAAACTTAAAAAGGCATCAGGACATTCATTAGGGTGGAACTATGAAGGTCATGGAGAACGATTTGAGGGGAAAAAGAGTCATGAGCGACGAGGGCATGTACCTCGGCACGCTGCGGAACATCACCGTCGACACCCATACCGGCGACCTCGAAAACCTGCTGGTGGAGGCATCCGACAAAATCGATCCCCGCCTGTATCATCAGGATGAGCGAGGCTACCTGCTGTTTCCCTTTTCATCGGTCAAATCGGTGCGGGACGTCATCGTCATCGGCGAAGAATAAATGGATTCATTTTTTTCCCCGGACGGGGTCGCCGTGGTCGGAGCGTCCGCCAGCCCCGGCAAAATCGGCCATGAGATTTTTAAAAATGTGCTCGCGACCGCGCAACATGCATATCCCGTCAATCCATCCGCCGATACCATTTTCGGCCGGCGGTGCTATCCATCTGTCAGGGATATACCAGGCAGGGTAGACCTTGCCGTCGTGGCGGTGCCACCCCATCTCGTGCCCGACATCGTTGACGACTGCGGCAAAAAAAACGTGGCCGCAATGATAGTCATCTCTGGCGGGTTCAAAGAGGTCGGCAACGAGGGGCTCGAACAGGACATGCTCGACAGGGCGCGGCAGCACGGCATCCGCATCATCGGCCCCAACTGCATCGGCGTCTACAACGGCGCCACGGGCTTCAACACGTTTTTCCAGCGTGACATGGAGCTCCCCGGGCCGGGGCCTATGGCCGTGGTCACCCAGTCGGGCACCATGGGTATCGGGCTGCTCGAAACATCCGACGACATCGGCATCTCGCGCTTTGTCTCCTATGGCAACGCAGCCGACGTCGACGAGCGCGACCTGCTTGACTATCTTGCAGACGACGAGGCCACGGACATCATCGCCATGTATCTGGAGGGCGTCGACGACGGCCGGGCACTGTTCGAAAATCTGCCCGCGAAGCCGGTCGTCATGCTGAAAGCCGGCCGGACCACGTCGGGAAAAAACGCGGCTGCATCGCACACGGGAGCGATGGCGACCCGGTATGCCCTGTTCGAGGGTGCAGCACGCCAGCACGGCGCACTCGTCGCCGACAGCTTCGAGGAGCTCCACGACCTGGTCAGCCTGCTCGCCATGCAGCCCCTGCCCGCCGGTGGCAGGGTTGCCATGATAACCAACGGAGCCGGACCCTGTGTCCTAGCCGCCGACAGCATCCATGGGACACGAGAGCTCCGGCTGGCAGACGTCGACCCCCAGGGGCTCGAAGAGCTGCCCTCCTATGCCATCAGGGGCAACCCGGTCGACCTGACGGGGAGCGCTACCGCGGGGCATTACCTCGAAGGCATCGAGGCGCTGCTCATGGACGACGACGTCGATATCATCATGCCGTTTTTCGTGTTTAAGGACGCCCCGCTGCTCGACACGCTGGACGAGCTCTACCAGGGCCTGGCATCGCTCGACATCCACAAGCCGGTGGTCGGGGTGGCGCTGGGCTCCCGCTTCGTGCAGGAGCAGCAGCGTCGAATGCGCAGGATAGATATCCCGCTGGTATCGGAGCCGTCCCGGGCCATCGAGGCACTGGACAAGCTCGTATGGTATGCCGGGTGGCAGCGATGAGAATCGCGGTGCTTGACCGTGATGCCTGTTATCCGCAGCGCTGCTCCCAGGAGTGCATCCATTTCTGTCCCCGGGTGCGGAGCGGCGACGAGACCATCGTGATGGACGAGGAGACTGGGAAACCGGTGATATCGGAGGGGCTCTGCGTGGGATGCGGCATCTGCGTGCACAAGTGCCCGTTTGATGCCATCTCCATCGTGAACCTGGCCGACGAGCTAGAGGAGGACATGGTCCACCAGTTCGGCAGAAACGCGTTTCACCTGTTCCGCCTGCCGACGCCCAAGCAGGGAAAGGTGGTCGGCATCCTGGGGCAGAACGGCATCGGGAAGACCACGGCCATCAACATCCTGTCCGGCACGCTTGCGCCGAACCTGGGCGACTGGGATGCATCGGCGGATGTCGAGGCGGTGCTGGACTACTACGCCGGAACAGAGATGCACGACTACATGGAGCGGCTCTACGACGACGAGCTCGACGTCGCATTTAAATCACAGTATGTGGACACCTATACATCGAAAAAGGGCACCATTGGCGATTTCATCGACCCCGCTGCGGCGAGACGGTTCGACCTCGAGCGTGTTATGAGTCGGAGACTAGACGAGGTGTCGGGCGGCGACCTGCAGAAGCTGGCCATCGCCGAGACGGTCGCGCAGGACGCCGACGTGTATTTTTTTGATGAGCCCTCCTCCTATCTGGACATCCATCACCGTATCAGCATGGCCCGTGAGATACGGGAGCTGGCCGACGGCGGCGCCATGGTCATGGTGGTCGAGCACGACCTCGCCGTCCTGGATTTCCTGGCTGACATGGTGCACCTCCTCTACGGGAAAAAAGGCGTCTATGGCGTGGTGACGCAGCCGAAGTCGGTGCGCCACGGCATCAACATGTACCTCTCCGGCTACCTCAAGGAGGAAAACATCCGCTTCGGCGAGGAAATCGAGTTCGAGGTCCATCCACCGCTGCAGCTCGAGGGGCGCAACGTCCTGGTGACCTTCGAGCCGCTGGAAAAACGCTACGAGGGCTTCACCCTGGAAACAGAGCAGGGAGAGATACACAGGGGCGAGGTCGTCGGCATCGTCGGCCCCAACGCCATCGGCAAGACCACGTTCGTCAGGATGCTGGCCGGCGTCCTCGAGCCCACGGATGGGAGCGTCGACGCGGCGGTGACGGTGAGCTACAAGCCACAATATGTCCGGCCAGTCAAGGGAACCGTACAGGATATTTTTTTAACCAGCGAGGGGCTCACCCCCCACTATGAGCAGCAAATCATCCGGCCGCTGGGCGTCGACCGGCTGTACGACAAAAAAGTGAAGCAGCTCTCGGGCGGCGAGCTGCAGACGGTGGCTATAGCGCTCTGCCTCTCCCGGCGGGCGGACATCTACCTCGTCGACGAGCCCTCGGCGTATCTCGACGCAAGCCAGCGGATGCATGTCGCCAAGGTCATCAACCGGGTGATGGAGGACGAAAACAGGGCGGCGATGGTGGTCGACCACGACGTCTATTTCATCGACCTGGTCAGCCAGTCCCTGATGGTGTTCACCGGCGAGGCGGAGGTCCACGGCCACGGCGAGGGACCATTTGGCCTCCGGGAGGGCATGAACCGCTTTCTCCGGGAGCTGGACATCACGTTCCGGCGGGACGAGGAAAGCAACCGACCGCGGGTCAACAAGCCGGGCAGCCGGCTGGACCGCAAGCAGCGGCGCATGGGCGAATACTACTATGAGTTGTAGTCCGCCATACAAATATATTTGACCCGGCAGCCGTTGATACATGGAGCGGAAGATATAGATGAAAAAATCCCTTGTCATCGCGCTGGTCCTGTGTTGCATGACGCTGCAGCCGGCATACGGAAACCCCGTGCCGGGGTCCGACCAGGGTGGAACCCCTGCCGTGGATGGCGACACCCCGGTCATCCTGCAGTACGAAAACGTCACCTACATTATCGACAAAGCGCACAGGGCGAACGTTACGGCTGTCTACCGCCTGACAAATCCGACCGACATGGAGCTCAACCTCAGCATCATGCTGCCGTTCCGTGAGCGCATGCCGGACGACCTCGCCATCCGGCGGGACAACATCTCCGTGAACCACACAGGTATACCCTCCAACCATTCTTTTTCGCCGGCGGCGCGCTTCTCTTGCCATATCCCGGCCAACGGGACATGCGAGATATCCGCCGCGTATTCGCTCCGGATAGCCGAGGTCATCCACGACGTGGTCACCTACCGCTACGAGTGTACCTACATCGCCGAGACCGGCCAGCACTGGAACGGCAGCATCGATGAGGCGAGGTATACCTTCAGGGTGGCGAAGGACCTCTACGCCCATGGGCTGTCCGGCTTCAATGTCACCGAGACACCACGCTACATGGTCGCCCGGGTATCCTTCCACAACTGGACGGCCGACCGGGACATCGTGGCAGCATGGTACAACGTCAACGCCTACGGCAAGGCGCTGCTCATCGTCGTCCCCGTCGTTTTCATCGTCGCCGCGGTGCTCGTCATCCGTGCCGTACGGAGGAAAACCAGGTAACGCAATCCCGATAGATTCTTATGGCCGGCTCGTATTGGAGCATGTATGCGATGTGAACTCTGCGGAAAGGAAACCCAGCAGCCCAGGCGGGTGATGATCGAGGGGAGCGAGATGCAGGTCTGCGACGCCTGCGCCGGCTACGGGACGCCGGTGGAGGAAAAAAAGCGGGCTGCGCCGGTCACCGCGAAAACCCGCCGGGTGGAGCCCTACTCGGGCAAGGACCCCTTCGCCGACATGGACACCGAGCTCATAGACGGCTGGGGGAAACAGATCATGCAGGCCCGGCAGCAGCAGGACATGAGCCGCGAGCAGCTCGGCTCGCTGATAGAGGAAAAAACCACGACCGTGGCGAAGATAGAAAACGAGGAGCTTCGGCCCTCCGATGAGACGGCGAAACATATCGAGCGGGCGCTCGACATCTCGCTGTTCGAAAAGGTATCCAAGGGCGTCACCCAGAAAAAAGATGTGCGCGGGCTCACCATCGGAGACCTGCTGAAACAGGATGAATGACGTGGCCGAAGCGATGGATGTCATCCGGCGGGGCGGCCTCGTGGTGTATCCCACGGACACGCTCTACGGGCTCGGAGCGGACGTGTACAACGAACAGGCAGTCGAGCGGGTCTACCGGATAAAACGGCGCCCACATGAGATGCCATTGCCCGTCGCCGTCGGCAGCGTCGACGACATCGATACCGTTGCGGTCATGAACGACATGGCATGGACGCTCGCCAGGGCGCTGCTCCCCGGGGCGCTCACAATGGTGCTCTCCAAACGGGATACGGTATCAGACCGGGTCGCCGGTGACACCATCGCCGTCCGGGTGCCCGATCATCCCGTGGCGCGGGAGCTCTGCAGGACTGCGGGGGCGATTACGGCGACGAGCGCCAACCGGCACGGCCGAATGGCGCCATCAACGGTCGAGAAAGCGCGGGAGCAACTGGGCAACGCCGTAGACCTGTATCTCGACGGTGAAGAGCTGCCAGGTGTACCGTCGACGGTGGTGGCAATTACCCTGAAAGGCGTTACCGTTATACGTGAGGGCGCCGTTTCGGAGGAACGATTGCATGACATCATCCATTGAAAAATACCGGAAGGCTGGACATGTCGTCGGCACCGCGCTGCAGGCCGGCGCTGCCATGGTCGACGAAAACGTGGCATATCTCGAGGTAGCCGAGCGGATGGAGGACATGATATGCGAGGAGGCGGCAATGGCGTTCCCGGTCAACGTGTCGGTCAACGAGGTAGCAGCGCATTACACGCCCGAGCCCGGCGATGAACGATGCTTCAAGACGGGTGACCTGGTGAAGCTCGACGCCGGCGCGCACGTGGACGGCTACATCGGCGATGCCGCGGTGACCGTGTCGGTGGGTGACGGCCACGGGGAGCTCATCGAGACGGCACAACTGGCGCTCAGGGCAGCAATTGACATGGTGCGGGCCGGTGTGACCATCTCGGAGCTCGGGCGGTGCATCGAGGACGTCATCACCTCACGGGGCTTCCGGCCGGTTGAAAACCTGCAGGGTCATTCGCTCGAGCGGTACAGTCTCCATGCCGGGCTGTCGATTCCTAGCGTCGCAAATGATAACACCCGGCGGTTGCGCGAGGGCGAGGTCATCGCCATCGAGCCCTTCGCCACCGATGGCGCAGGCCGGGTGGTCAACGGGGACAACGGCAACATCTACCACATGGTCGGGCGGGGGCGGGGGAAAACCGCGCGGGCTATCCGGCAGCGTTTCAACGGCCTGCCGTTCGCCAGCCGGTGGATGACAGATATCATGCCCGAGCGGCGCATCAATCTGTCGCTGGCGTTTCTGGAACGCCGGCGCGTCGTCCGGCCCTACAGCATGCTGGTGGAGACAGCCGATGGCATGGTGGCGCAGGCGGAGCATACCCTGCTGGTGACCGATGGCGGCTGCGAGGTGCTCACCGTTCCGGAGGATGTCCATGGCGCGGCATGACAAGGTTATCCTGGAGCTTTTGCTGCTGCTCCTGGCCTTCATGGCGCTGTACGTCTTCGCCCCCGACATCATTCCCCTGCTGGAGGCGGCGCAGGACACCGCTTCGGCGAAGCCGGTCGCCGCGTTTTTTCTGTTCCTGAAGCTGGTGATGGAGCTGTTCGCCAACCTTATCTCTCTGGTGTTGCTGTATGTCATCGCCGGGGGCATCGTCATCCTGAACGGCCGGCGTGACTGATCGGCAGCGGTATCGGTGGCTATAAATAGCCGGTGACGATAAACAGCTATGGAAGAAAAAATCGGCGAGGTGGAGCACTACTTCACAGATATTAGCGTCGCTGCCATCAAAATAACCGGTGGCACGCTACGGGTGGGCGACACCATCCACATCGTTGGTGCAACGACCGATTTTTCCCAGCCGGTGAACTCGATGGAGATCGACCGCACGTCGGTGGAAGAGGTGTCCACGGGTGACGAGGTCGGCATCAGGACCACCGGGCGTGTCAGAGAGGGCGACACCGTCTACCGGGTTTCCTAGCCGCCGGAGATAACGTCGTACCAGTCCCCGTTGAGCATCACCGCGAAGGTAATGTTGCCCGTGAGCTCGATGGAGCCCGACAGGTCAAAGCTCGGCGGCCAGACCGTCCACGCAGCCCTGAACATGTCGGCGCGGAGCAGCGAGGCCATCAGCCGGAGGCCGACCGTGTCATCGATGGTGAAATTGAGGGAATATGTGCTCAGCCATTCGTCGCCGGTGTCAACGTTTACGTGTCCGTCGTTTTCGATACGCCAGTCCATGGACAGCGACGTTGTCCGGAGCCATGCATCGGTTTCCAGGCGAACGGCGTCTTTTTTCCACCAAAACTGGACGTGTTGCCCCGCAGTTGCCGTGTCCATCTGCAGGGAGCCATCCCGGTCGATGTCCCAGCCGAGCGACAGGTCGGTGGTCATATTCGACACCGCGAAATACAGGTCGGGGTCATCGATGTCGTCAGCCAGGATTAGCTTTGTTCGCGAGGCGGTTGTGCTCACGTTGACATGGCCACCCCGGAGCCGGGGCGTCCATCTCGCCTGGAACATCGTCGGAAGATACCGGACCTGCATAATACCCATCAGGTTCAGCCGGTCCATCCTGACGGTCAACGTCACGTTGAACTCGCTGCTACTCTCATATACGAGGCTGCCGGTGTTACCCGACAGAGCATAGCCGAGCGAAAACGCCATCTCCGCCGGCAGCGCATCGATGGTAAACGTGATGTCGGTTCCCCTGCCGTTGACCTCTCCCTGGTAGCCGAGCGTGATGACGGTGTCCCGCGAGGCGCTCCGCGACAGCGACAGATCGAGGCGACCATCGTCGAGATGCGGTGTGAGCATCGCCGTTGCCGCCACCGCCGGGGCGTAGGTGATCTGTGCGGCATGGTGATGCGTGTCCCCGCGGAACGTGGCGCCATATGCGGCATGGAGCGTGACGTCGCCGGGGGCGCCGTCGAAGCTCGGTGCATGTGTCACCGCGAACACCGGCGCATGGTCATAGAAAACGTAGGGGGCGACGGTGAAAATTATCTGCTCGCGCTCCGGAATCGTGTCGCCATCGTCCGAGCTGTAGCCGAGACGGATGGTGTGCTCGCCGTATCCGAGGGCGTCGAGCGACAGATGCAGATAGAGCTCAATATCGAATGCCTCCTGCCCGGGCATGTCGCCCAGCCGCTCGACCTCGAGCACCGACGACAGCGCGAGCACCCAGCCGACATCCTGCTGTCCAATGTCCGGAAACGGGAAAAAGCGCACCCTGAAATCGTTGCCGTTTTCCCCTGTTTCGTCGTTGTTATCGGCGTTTATCGGCTGCAAAACGGCGTCGAGCAGCGACATGTTCTTCTCCACGCCGGCATAGGTGGTATGCACATATGCCCGGACCAGCCGGGGCGCCAGCGACAGCCCGCCCGTATCTCCGTCGGGGAGCGAGCGCTGTCTGTCACGCAGTTCTGCATGCGATGAGGGTGCCTGATAGCTGCGATGCTCCATCGATAACTGCCTGGTGTGCCCGTCGGACGGGGATTCTGTCCCGGCATCCGTGTCCCGTATCTGCCCGGAGATATCCGGCGAAAAAACGCCGCCGGCAGCGCAGATGGAAAGAAGCAGCAGACAGCCAACCGCGACCGCCAATCCAGATTTCATAATAAAATATTAGTTGCCTTCTATTTATAGTTTGTCCATCCCCCAACGGCAGGCATAGAGGTAGGACATCTATCACCGGTTCATGGCATCGAGAGCCTGCTGGACCACATCCCGGGGCGGCAGGTCGGTGGTGTCGATGACCAGGTCGTAGATGGACAGGTCGTCAAGGTCGATGTCATAAAAGGTGCGGTATCGCTTTTTTTCGCTCTGCTCCCTCTCCTGCATCTCCCGGCATACCTGGCCTACAGGGTCGCCTTCACGCTCAGCGATGCGCCTGGCCCGCTCGCTGGCATTGCAGGTCAGCCAGAGCTTGAAACAGGGGATGTGGTTCCGGTGGGCGATCCAGCCGGCGAGCCGTCCCTCGAGGATGACGTTCCCGGCCATCAGGATGACTTTTTGCTTCTGGTCGAGCGACCGGTCGACCTCGGGATGGTTCTCGCAGTAGGCGCCAAACTCAGCCAGGGACATATCTCGCTCGCGAGCCATCTCCCGGAACAGGTCACCCGAATACACATAGGGTATATCGAGCTGTTCGTGCAGCCGCCTGGCCGTGGTGGTCGTACCGCTCCCGGGGAGGCCGCCGATGGTGATGCTATCCGGCATGCGATGCCCGCCACTCGGACCAGGATATCAGTTTGAAGGCATGCTGGATGATCTGGGTCAGCGGGATGGACAGCAGCATGTACAGGAGAATCCAGTTGGGGAATATCACGGTCTTGTCGAGCAGGCTGACATGCATCGCCCAGGGAACATCGAAATAGTAGTGCGAGGTGCCCGTCAAAAAATCCCATATCCATGTCCAGATGGGGATGAATATGAGCAGCGTTATCGGCATGATTTTCATCTGGCTGCTGGAGACCTCGCCCTGTTTTTTCATCAGCTTCGGCTGCAGCTTCTCGAGTTTCTTGGTCTTGTAGGTGTTATTGTCCAGACGGGCCTGCCGGTATTCCTTCTGGAACTTGGACATCACCTGCTGATTTTTCGCCATCTCAACCCAGTCCATGCTGACATGGCGGATGGCCGCCGAGACGAACAGCGCGATCGAGCCTGTGATAAAAATGGTCAGCACCGGAAAGGCATGATTGAAGCCGAACAGCGGTGAAAACACCGTGCCGACGGCGTTACCCAGCGATGACCGTAGATTCTGGTCGAACATGACGAACATCGCCACCATGAGCAGTACGAAGAATGGTAGCGACGACGACTTTCCACCGGATGATCCCTGAGCCATGCTATCACTTCCTACGATGGCAACCCGTCAGGGCTTTTAACTGTTTGGCCTGCCGGCACATCGTCACTCAACTCCCAGGAACTTACGGAGCACCGGATGCATTTCCATAGCCTGCTCTCGCGCGATCTGCTCATACAACTGTATGACGATGCCTACGGCTAACAGCACCCCTGTCCCACTCGTATTGCCGACCGTGCCTATCAGGTTGGCAAACAGTGCCAGCGACGCCACAATGATGGAGCTCAGAACGGTCAGCGCGGGAATGTACCGCTTGAGCACCTTCTTCAGGATGCGCGGGTCGCGCCGGAAGCCGGGTATCTGCATGCCGCTGTCCTCTATCTGGCTGGCAACGGCTTCAGGCCCCATGTTCGTGGTCTCAACCCAGAATTTACCGAAAAAGATGGTTCCAACAATGAAAATGGCGCCGTAGATGACAATCCGGAGAATCATCTGCCAGGGCTCATGCCCTGCAAGGGCCTGCGAATACTTCTGATCTATCATGGGGAACAGCCACGTGTGCAGCCCCCGTGGCGAGTTGAGATACCAGGCGGCCCCCGCCACAGGCTCCGTCGACCCAGCCAGGTATTTGCCGAGCCACCACTGCCCGCCGAGTAACGGAAAGTTCTGCAATTTCGTATAGAGCAGCAGGGCGAACATGTTGATGTTGGCCATCAACGCCGATATAAGAATGACAGGAAGAACCGACGTATAGACGAGTTTGAGCGGATAGCGACCGCGGGCGCCTCGCACCCGTGCATGGGTCAGCGGTAGCTCAACGCGCGACGACTGCGCATAGACAACGAAGAAGAAGATAACTGCGGTGGCAAGAAAGGCGATAACAGGATTTGGCGGTGAGATGAATATGGTTTCGAAGCCGCCGCCGATGAGGTCACCCAGCGACATCTCCGAGGCGAGATAGGCGGTCTTCGGCAGCACGCCCGCAGGTGGATTATTCACGCTCAACGCTGCCGCGGTGTCCTGCGGCAGCCAGTTGAACGTCCCGGTGATGATGGCCTCGGAAACGCCGGCCGCGATGAACAACGACACGCCGGAGCCGATACCCCATTTGGAAATCGTCTCGTCCATCCAGAAAATCAGGAAACCGCCCATGAAGAGCTGCGCGACGATGACGGCGCTGGCCGCCGGGCCGCCCAGCGACGCCTCAAGCGAGGCGCTCGGTGACAGATAGCCGAAAACCTGGGGGATGGCCTCCACCAGAATCATGATCATGACCAGGATTTTCTGGACGCCCTGGAAGAGCGACTTGTCCTTGGGGTCCTGCAAATCGAGGTTGATAATGTTGGCTCCAACGAAGAGCTGAAGGATGATGGAGGCGGTCACGATGGGTCCGATACCCAGATGCACGACCGAGCCGCTGGCTCCGGCGATGATGGCACGGTAGCCGGCGAAAATGTCGAGCTGCTCCGGAGCAACACCGTAGAGCAGCACCTGCGTCAGGACGAAGTAGATAATCAGACAGGTGGCCGTCCACAGGAGCTTTTTCCGGAAATGAACATGGCCCTTCGGTTTTTTGATGGCGGGCCACCGCTCGACGATTGGCTTCAATGCATACAGCCTGCTCTTTTTGTTGGAGTCCTTTGCCATGCGGTTTACACCTCTTACTC
>CAZESS010000032.1:0-13247 GCA_964514975.1 uncultured Thermoplasmatales archaeon
GGACCGGGGTGTAAGCAGCAAGCTTCGGCGAGCTGTTAAGCCCGCGGTTACTAACCGCTCGGCAGCTCTCGTTAAACAGATTGCGTATGCATTCACTCTCAAAGGAAGGGTTTGACGGCCATAGTGCTGGGGCAACACCCGGTCCCATCCCGAACCCGGAAGTTAAGCCTGGCACGTGATTCTGAGTACTATGGTGCGCGAGCCCATGGGAAACGTACCCTCGAGAGAGGGCTTGGAACCACGGTTTAGGTGGAGAGCGCTGGTCGTTGTCCCTTCGGGGACCTTCCGGCGTAAACTTCACTGCTTGAAGACCGCGGATCCTCGGCTCGCTGTCAAATCCTTCCTTTCCTTTTCCATATTTTTCGCATTTTTTCTGGATAGCGGTAGCTCCGGTTTTTTTCTGCCGAAAGCGTTTTTATCGCCGTCCTGATTCGTGTGTGATGACCCTGAGCGTTGCGACGTGGAACGTGAACTCAATCCGGGCCAGGATGGACCTACTGCTGGAATGGCTGCGAGGATACGAGCCCGACATGGTCTGCCTGCAGGAGACCAAGGTTCGGGACGAGGAGTTCCCCGTTGATGTGTTCGATGAGCTTGGATACAACGTTGTTTTCAAGGGGCAGAAGACCTACAACGGCGTCTGCATCTTGTCAACCATGGTGTTGGAAGACGTCAAAAGAGATTTCGAGGATATCGAGGGTGACGACAGGCGACTGTTGCAGGCGCGCGTCGGCGAGGTGACGGTCATCGACGGCTATTTTCCCCATGGCAGGTCGCCGGGGTCGCCGACGTTTTACGACAAGCTTGACTTCATCGAGTCGCTGCGGGAATACCTGAACGACGCCTTTGCTCCAGGCGATGCGGTCGTGCTGCTCGGTGACTTCAACGTCGCCCTTGAGGCAATCGACGTCTATGATGCAGTGCTGCTGGAGGGAAGCATCGGGTTCCATCCCCAGGAGCGAGACATGCTGGAGCTCCTCCGCGAATGGGGTTTTACCGATGCATATCGCCGGGTTCACCCCGACGTGGAGGCGTTTTCCTGGTGGGGCTACCGGGGCGGCGCATTCCGCAGCAACAGGGGCATGCGCGTCGACCACATATGGGTGTCCGAGGCGCTCAAAAAGCGCATCGAGGACTGTGTCATCCATCGTGAGCTCCGGGCGGCGGAGCGGCCGTCTGACCATGCGCCGGTGGTAGCCATTCTGGATGTCTGATGTCCTGCTCCGCCGAATGTTTATATATCTGGCCGGGTTGAACACCTGTCATGCCATTTGATATCACGCCCGACGAGGGGCTTTCCCGTGAGGAGCTGCTCCGGCGGCTGCATGCGTCACATGGCGATGCGCGCCAATTCCGGGATATCGTGGAACATGCACATGACGCGATTTACATCATCCATCCCCGGCAGGGGTTCCAGTATGTCAATCCGGCCTTCGAGCGGCTCACCGGCTACACCACCGCAGATGTCCGGGCAGAGGATTTCAGCTTCTGGGATATCATCCATCCCGACGACGTTGACATGATACGGCAGCGCGGCAGGTCCCGGAAACATGGGGAGAAGGTGCCCGGCCGCTACGAGTTCCGTATCCTGGCCAGCGATGGCGATGTTCGGACGGTCGAGGCAACCACGATGTCTTTCGATACGGGGAGTGATGGCCGGGTCGCCGGTATTTTACGGGACATCTCCGACCGGGTGGAGATGGAACATGCGCTGCAGGAAAGCAAAAACCTGTTCAAGGAGCTGACGGAATCCGCGACCGCGGCGGTCTTCATCTATCAGGATGACGTGTTCAAATATGTCAACCCGGCCATGCAAAGTGTCACAGGCTACCCGGAGGACAGGTTGCTGGGCATGCCTTTTTTGGATGTCGTTTATCCCGAGGACAGGGACATGGTCTGGGAGCATGCCCGGAAGCGGCTGCAGGGCACGTCCGACCAGCCGGGCCGGTATGAGGTGCGGATAGTCACCCGTGACGGTGCCACGCGGTGGGTAGACCTGGCGGTCACCATTATCACATATGAGGGGCGTCCGGCGGGGCTGGGTAACGCCATCGACATCACGGACCGCAAGCAAACGGAGCGGGCGCTCCGTGAGAGCGAGGAAACGTTCAGGCATCTTGCCGAGCGCAGCCTGGACGGCATTTTTTCCTTTGACAGGCGCGGTCAGCTGACCTATGCGTCACCGGCCGTGCGCCACATCGCCGGCTACGAGCCAGAGGAGGTCGAGGGCACCTTTTTTGGACGCTACATCCTGATGCGCGATCTGCCGAAAACGCTCAGGACGTTCGCCCGGCTGCGTATGGGAAAGCCCGTCGAGGCGGTCCAGTTCAGGATTAAGCGCAAGGACGGCGAGATACGGACGGTCGAGGTCAACGCCGTCCCGGTAATGGAGGAGGGCAGGGTCACCGGTGCCCAGGGCAACATACGCGACATCACAGAAACCACGGAGACACGGCAGCGGCTCCGTGAGAGCGAGGAACGATATGCGACGCTTTTCGAGCAGTCGAACGATGCAATCATGATCCTCGATCTGACCGGCAAGATTGTTGATGTCAACGAGCGATATGAGACCATTTTCAGCCGGATGGAGGAGGACATCGTCGGCAGACGGTTCAGCGACCTTGGTATAGACTACAGTCTGAGCACGAAGGATATTTTCCAAAAGATTGAGACGCTCATCATGAGGCGGGAGCTCGATGACTTCGAAATAACGGTGCATGACCGGGTGACTGATGAAACGTTCACTGTCAATGTGAAAGCAAACCTGATCAAGCTTCCCGAGGGCAGGTTCATCCAGGTCGTCATCCGTGACGTCACCGACCGGAAACGGGCGGAGCGGGAGCTCAGGTATCAGCGCAAATATTTTGAGGCATTGTTCAATGATTCCCCAGAGGCCATCGCCTCGCTCGACGTGCATCATTATGTCATCACCGTGAACCGGGCGTTCGAGGAGCTCTTCGGCTACACCGCCGGGGAGCTGCAGGGGAAAAACCTTGACGACGTCATTGTTCCTGAGCATCTGCGGGAAGAGGGGCGGAATATGTCTGAACGGGTTGAGCGGGGTGAGATTGTCAGGCGGGAGTCGGTCCGTCGCTCCAAAACAGGCGAGATGATGCCGGTCTCGATTCTTGGGGCTCCGGTCGTCATCGACGACAGACAGGATGGCATCTTCGGCATCTATAGGGACATCTCGGCCAGGGTGACCGCGGAGCGGGCGTTGCGGGAGAGCGAGGAACAATATCGTGAGATGGTGGAAAACATCAACGACGTGCTCTACACGACCGACATGGAGGGCACGATTACCTATATTTCGCCGGTGATAGAGCAGCTAAGCGGTTTCGTTTCGGAGGAGGTCATCGGGAACGTGTTCACGGATTTTATCCACGAAGATGATGTTCCCCGTGTCCAGGACCGTTTCAAGCAGATTATATCGGGTGACCGTGACGGCCGTCCATCCCCGGATGAATATCGCATTATTTTAAAATCCGGCGATGTCAAATGGATACGTACCTCGAGCCGGCCGATATATGAGGGTGGAGACATGGTGGGGTTGCGCGGCGTGATGACCGACGTCACCGACCGGAAGCAGGCCGAGCAAAAAATAGCTGAGCTCAACGACACGCTCCGTCTCATCAACAAGATCATGCGCCATGACATTCTCAACGACCTCCAGATCGCCCGGAGCTCGCTCGAGCTGTATGACGAGGAGGCCGAGCCTCCTCTCTATGAAAAGGCCATACGCCGGATGCATCATGCAGTGGAGCTCATCAACCGGATGCGGGGGCTTGAGTCACTCGTTGCCTCGGGGGAAGAGCTCCGCCCGGTCGACCTGCGCGAGGTCGCCAAGGACATCGCCGCTGACTGCACCGTAAAGTGCAGGGTTGCTGGCGACGCCGTGGTCATGGCCGACGACGCCGTGCATTCGGTGCTCCAGAACCTGGTGCACAACGCCGTGGTGCATGGCAGGGCCGACGAGGTAGATATTTCGTTGCGCTGTGATGACGCCACATGCGAGATACGGGTGGCCGACGACGGCGTGGGTATCCCGGATAGCCTTAAGGACAGGGTGTTTGAGGAGGGCTACAGTCATGGTGACACCGGGGGCACAGGCCTGGGCTTGTACATCGTGAAGCAGACAGTTGAGCGCTATGGTGGCTCCGTCGCCGTCGAGGATAACGAGTCCCGTGGCACCGCTTTTGTGCTCCGTCTTCGGCGGGTGGAACGATGAACATGCGGGACAGCGCCGTCGGCATTGCGATGTGGCAGCGGCTGGTCGAGCCATCGTTGTCGGTAGGGGACGAGGAACGGCGCCGCCGGCTGCGGCTGCTTGCCTCGCTGCTGCTTTCGCTTGTTGTGCTGCTGGTCGTGGTGCTGGTTGTTGCAGTGGCTGCCGACCTGGATGAGCCGCTGTTGTCCGTGGAGACGATGTATCTCGGCGTGGGCGCTCTCGTTGCGCTGACTGCTGCTTATCTTCTGACGAGGCGGGGGCTGTACACCGCCGGTGCGATGGTTACCCTGGGGACGCTTTCGCTGGCGGTGTTCGGGACGGCCATTGTGGTCATGTCAGGCTGGACGGCGCGGTATGATCCTGGTGATGTCAACCTGCTCGTGTTCCTGATTTTTCCATTGCTTTTTTCGGGTATGCTGCTGTCGCTCCGGGGAACGCTCATGTTTGCAGTTGCCAACGCCGTCGGCATGCTGGCGCTCCCGCTGGGCTTTTCCCATGTTTCCGTCGTCGACGTCGCCGGCGGACCGCTGCTGCTGTATGTCGTGGTGTCGCTGCTCATGGTGTGGACGCGGCATCATCGCGACCGGCTTGAGGAGATACGGCGGTCACGGCTCGCGGAGAGCGAGGAACGGTATCGCTCCATCGTCGAGCATGCACATGCCGGCGTCCTGGTCGTCGGCAGCGAATACCGGATATCTTTTGTGAACGACCGGCTCTGTGAAATACTCGGCTACCCCCGTGAGGAGCTCCTCGGAGCGGATTTCAGGCAGTTTCTGGACGAGGAAAGCAGGGACATGGTCGTCGAGCGCTACCGGTGGCGGCAGCGGGGCAAGGGTGTGCCGTCACGGTACGAGTTCGCCGTGGTCCGCAAAAACGGGGAGAAACGATGGGCTGAGATCAGCTCCACCGTCATCCGGGACTCTGAGGGGCAGACAAAAACGATGGCGCAGGTGCTGGACATCACCGAGCGAAAGCAGGCCGAGCGCGGGCGGGAGCAGGCCATGGCTGAAATGCATCGTGCCCTAGAGCTCGAAAAGCGGTTCAAAGCCGATGCCGCGCATTTTTTCCTCAACCCGATCGCCATCGCCAAGGGCTACATGGAGATAGCCATGGAAGAGATGTCTGAGGGCTGCCGGGAAAAAATCATGTCCTCGCGCAACGCCGTCACGCGTGTCGAAAGCGTCATCAAAAACATCGTCGAACGAGGCGAGATACGGGAATGATACTGCTGGATGGCGATACATACATATAACCACGTGATGTTTAACGGGCGATGAGTGGACCGCGTGAGGAGACAGTCCGCGACGTCAGGTTGCCTGACCAGGACGAGGGTGAACTGTTTGCCGTAGCGGAGCAGCGGATGGGCGCCGGACGGATAACGATTATCTGCGAGGATGCCATCGCCCGCATGGGTCGCATACGCGGCAAGATGAAACGCCGCGCCTGGATTCGCAGCGGCGACCTGCTCATCGTCCGGCCATGGGAGTTCCAGAACGAAAAAGCGGACATTCTGTACCGGTATTCGCCGACCGAAACCTCGCATCTGGCTCGCCAGCACAGGATACCGGAAAACATAGATGTGTTTGAATCATGAAATGGAGCACCGAGTCTGAGGATCTTTTATCCGGGAAAACGGAGGGAGAGGTATTCGAAAAAGCGACCTATGAGGCGCTGTACAAGCTCATGTCCCAGGGGGCCATCGAGGTCTTCGATTTTCCCATTTCGACGGGTAAGGAGGGCAACGTGTTCCGCGCCCGAAACCGGGATGGATATGTGGCGGTCAAGATATATCGCCTCAGCACGTCCACGTTCCGCAACATTTCCAAGTATCTTGAGTACGACCGGCTTTCATCGGTGAAAAAAAACAGGCGGAGCGCCATCTTCGCCTGGGCCAACAAGGAGTTCCGCAACCTCGAGAGGCTCTGCGAGGCCGGCGTCCGCGTGCCAGAGCCGGTGGCGCACCAGGGAAACGTCATCGTGATGGAATACATCGGCAGCGCGGAGCGGCCGGCGCCGATGCTCAAGGACGCCGAGCTGGAAGCACCGGAGGAAACGTTCGATGCAATCGTGGCAGACATGTCGCGGATGTATCACACCGGCGGGCTTGTGCACGCCGACCTGTCGGAGTACAACGTGCTCTTTCATGAGGGGCCGGTCATCATCGACGTGGGGCAGATGGTGAAACGCGAGCATCCCATGGCCCGGTCGTTCCTGGAACACGACGTCGACATCCTGTCTCATTTTTTCAGCCGTTTTTTCTCGCTTGACCGAGACGAAATGTTACAAGCTATTGTGGAGGAATCTGTATGAAATATGTGAAAATACCGCGTGACCGGATTGCCGTGTTGGTCGGCAATGACGGGGAAACAAAGGAGGCAATAGAGACACATGACGTGATGCTGGACGTTGACTCTGAGACAGGGGAGGTGGCCATCCGGAGCGACGATGCCGTCGTGGAGCTCGACGCGCAAAGCGTCGTCCGGGCCATCGGCCGAGGGTTTTCGCCCGAGCATGCACTCCATCTTTTCGAGGATGACTACTATTTCGAGCTGCTGGACATGCGCGACTACGTGGGCAAGAAAAGCAAGGACGTGCACCGCATTGCCGGGCGTGTCATCGGCAAAAACGGTCGCTCCCGCCGTGTCATCGAGGACCTTGCGGGAGTGTATCTCTCTGTGTATGGTACCACGGTGGGGCTCATCGGACAGCCCCGCGGCCTCGACGTCGCCCTTGAGGCAGTGCGCATGCTGCTCAACGGTGCGGATCATTCAACCGTGTTTCATTTTCTGGAGAAGGAAAAAAAGCGGATGAAGCTCGAGGAGTTCGGGTTGCGCTAGCCGGCTAGCTGAACTTGAGCTGTTTCATCAGGCGGCGCTGCGCCTTCCTGCTTGACAGCCCCTTCATCAGTTTTTTGGACTTGCGGTAGTAGCGGAGCAGTTCTTTGACCTCGCGGGCTTCGACGCCGGCGCCGCGCGCGATGCGGTTGACCCGGGATGACTTGATGAGTCGGGGGTTTTCCATCTCCTGCTCGGTCATGGAGTCCATCAGCACCCGGAAGACTTCGAGTTTTTCCTCGGTCTCGTGCATGTCGGCGCCGCGCATTCGCTGTCCGAGCCCGCCGGGGAGCATGTCAGCCAGCTTTTGGAGGGAGCCCATCCCGGAGACCATTTCCATCTGCTCGTACATGTCCTTGAGCGTGAACTTGCCCGACATGATCTGCTGCGCGCTCTTCTCCAGCTTGTCCTTGCCCTTTTCCCGGGCGACCTCCTCGGCTTTTTCGAGCAGGCTTTCGATGTCGCCCATGCCGAGCAGGCGGGAGAGAAAGCGCGTGGAGTCGAACTTTTCGAGGTCCTCGAGATGTTCGCCGGTTCCCACGTAGAGAATGGGGGCCTCGGTTTCTGACACCGCCGAGAGAGCGCCGCCGCCCTTTGCGGTGCCGTCCATCTTGGTGAGGATGACGCCGGTGACGCCGATGGCGTCGTTGAAAGCCTTGGCCTGGGGGCCGGCCTGCTGCCCGGTGGAGCCATCCATGATGAGGATTTTTTCGTCCGGGTCTGCCACTTTAAAGATGCGTTTCATTTCGTCGATGAGGTCCTGCTCGAGGCTGTGCCGCCCGGAGGTGTCGACGATGACAACGTCATGTTTTTTGAACGTCTCCATCCCCTTTTTGACGACCTCGACCGCGTCGTCGCCACCGCCGTAGACGGGGACGTTGATGCGGTCGCCGATCTGTTTGAGCTGGTCATATGCCGCTGGTCGGTGCACGTCGCCGGCGATGAGCGCCGGGCGGAGCCCCTTCCGCTGGAAATAGTTGGCGAGCTTGCCGCAGGTCGTGGTCTTGCCCTGGCCGTACAGGCCGACCATCATGATGGTCTGCTTTTTGAGCGGCAGCTCCCGCCCGCGGCCGAGCAGCCCGGAGAGCTCGTCGTGGACGATGCGGATGACGTGCTCGCGGTTGCTCATCCCGGGCAGGGGTTTTTCCTCCAGGGCTCGTTGCTCGATGCGCTTCGATAGCTGCAATACGAGCTCGACGTTGACGTCGGCCTGGAGGAGCGCCCGCTGTATGTCTTTGACGACTTCTTTTATGAGCGAGGTGTCGATGTGCCGGGCGTTGGCGATTTTTTTGATGGTGCCCCGCAGGGAGTCTCCCAATCCGTCGAGCATTGCCGGAACAACATCCCGGGGTTATATAATCGTTGTCCTCTCCCGGCTCCTGTTTTAAAAAGAATGCCCACGTGGGTTAATGCTTTCACACTGCGGGCATCTGCTTGTTGTGGATGGAAGAGTCGATGATTTTCCGCATGGCGGTGAAGCCGATGGTGCGGGGGTATACCCGTTTTGCACCTGCCTCCCGCATCTCCCGGGCGAGCAGCGAGGCGAAGGCGGTGAAACCGTAGATCGTCGCCTGGGGGTCGATTTCGAGTATCTGCCGGGTGGCCTCGACGCCGTCGACGATGGGCATGTTGACGTCCATGATGACCAGGTCGGGTCGCTTGCCCTGCTCCGTCAGGTTTTTGTACATCCGGACGCCGGCCATGCCGTCTCCGGCACGGTAGAGCGTGATGTTCAGGGGGCCGAGCACGCTCTCCATGAGGTCCTGGATGTATGGATCATCTTCCACCAGGAGTATGGTTTCGTTCATGGTCCTCCATTTTGCTTTCTTTTTGCTATCTAAACGATAACAATATAGATGCCGCTGCATATATATAAACCTTTGCTTTTCCCGCCGCTCGAAAGGGAGGGGACAGAAAACTTAATAGGCGCCACCGATTATCTTTTCATGGCCATCGGATTCGTCCTCATCAACGTGGCCCCGGCGTCGGAACACGACATCTACGACAGGCTCATCGAGATAGACGACATCACTGAACTCTATCCGCTCTTCGGAGAATACGACTTCATCGCCCGCGTCGAAGCAGCAACGCCCACCGAAATCGGCGGCATCGTCGTCAACAAAATACGGTCCCTCGAGGGCGTCGCCGACACCAAGACCCTCACCACGGCGAGCATCGACAGATAACACCGGTCAAATCTTTTATAAAAGCTCGCAATATATAGCCAGGATGCAATCCGATTTACAGGCATTCCTGCAGCTCGACTTCTTCCAGCAGCACGGATTCACCCGCAACCAATGCACCGAATGCGGCGCCCACTTCTGGACGACCAATCCCGAGCAGCAGCGCTGCGGCGACGCCCCCTGCGTCCCATACACGTTCATCGACAACCCGCTCGGCGACCATCCCTACACTGCATCGGAAATGCGCGAGGCCTTCCTCTCCTTCTTCGAGAACAACGACCATACGCGCCTCGACCGATATCCGGTCGTCGCCCGATGGCGCAACGACGTCTACCTCACCATCGCCTCCATCGCCGACTTCCAGCCCCACGTCACCTCGGGGCAGGTGCCACCGCCGGCCAACCCGCTCGTCATATCGCAGCCGAGCATCCGGCTCAACGACCTCGAGGAGGTCGGGCGGAGCGGACGCCACCTCACCATGTTCGAAATGATGGGGCACCATGCGTTCAACAACCACGACCAGATATACTGGAGCGAACAAACCATCCAGCTCTGCAACGACTTCCTCAAAAGCATCGGCATCCCCACCGACCAGGTCACCTACAAGGAGGGCGAATGGTACGGCGGCGGCAACGCCGGCGCCTGCCTCGAGGTCCTGGCTGCAGGCATGGAGATATCGACGCTGGTGTTCATGAGCCTCCAGCGCAGCCAGGATGGCACATACGAGGTCAACAACGAGCGATACACGAAGATGCCACTCCAGGTGGTCGACACCGGCTACGGACTCGAACGCCTCGTCTGGCTCACCCGGGGCTCCCAGACGGTCTACGACGCCATCTTCCCCGACGTCATCAAAGCCATCAGCGACGCAGCGGCAGCACCGCAGCCGCGTGACATCTACGCGCTGGCGGACCACACCCGCTGCCTCGCCTTCATGCTCGGCGACGGCATCGTGCCCAGCAACGCCGAAGAGGGATACCTCGCACGGCTGATAGCCCGCAGAGCGCTGCGATTCATCGACCGCCTCGAAATCGACATGACGCTCCCGAACATCGTCGACATGCATCTCGACCGGCTGGCAGATGACTTCCCCGATCTGCTCGAGGCACGCGAGACAATGCACGCGATGCTCGACAAGGAAACCACCAAATATGATGAGACGCTGAACAGGGGTCGGCGGCTGGTCGCCCGCTACGTCAGGGAACATGGACAGGTACCGGAAAACAAGCTCATCCAGTTCTACGACACACATGGCGTGCCGCCCGACGTCGTCAAAGAGGTCGCCGGCGACGCCGTAGACATCCCCGACGACTTCGTGTCACGCGTCGCAGAGCTCCACAGCAACGCCCGGCAGACAGCCGAGGAAACGCAGGAAAGCAAGTACAGCACCAGGCAGCTCTACTACGAGCAGCCATACCAGCGCAGCTTTGAAGCCACCGTCATCTGGACGGGCACCGTGGAGGGCGATCCAGCGGTCATCCTCGATACAACGCTGTTCTACCCCGAGGGCGGTGGCCAGGCAACGGACACGGGCATACTCAGACAGGGCGACAAAGAGCGACGGGTGCTCCGCGCCGAAAAACAGGGCGACGCAATCGTTCACGTCCTCGACGATCCCCTCCCGGAGGGCAGCGTGGAAGGCACCCTCGAATGGCAGCGCCGCTACGACATCATGCGCCATCATACCGCCACACATCTCATCAACGCCGCAGCCCGGCACGTGCTCGGCGTCCACGTCTGGCAGAAGGGCTCCGCGCTCGACGACACCGAGGCACGGCTCGACGTCTCACACTACCAACGTATCACCCCCGGCGAGCTGCGGGACATCGAGGCAACGGCCAACGGATGGGTGCGCGACGCCCGGCCCGTAACAAAGCAGCAGCTCCCCCTGGGACTTGCAGAGCAGCGGTACGGCATGCGGCTCTACCAGGGCGGCCCCCCGGCAGGCAGCACCCTCCGCATCCTCGAAATCGAGGACATCGAGGTCGAAGCCTGCGGTGGCACCCATGTCGACGACACCGCCGAAATCGGCTGCATCAAAATCACGGGCACCGAGCGTGTGCAGGACGGCGTCGAACGCCTCAAGTTCAGGGCCGCAGAGCAGGCCATCGACTACATCAACCACCGCGACATGCTGCTACAGAAAACCGCCGAAACGCTCGACGTCTCACCCGAGGTGCTCCCCCAGACCGTCCAGCGCTTCTTCACCGAATGGAAGGAACTGCGCAAGCAGGTCGAGGAGCTCCAGAAGCAATCGATCAGCGCAAACGTCGAGGACTTCCACGGCATCCGCATCGTCACCCAGAACAACCTGGGCACCGCTGCGACCAGAGACATCACCGAGCAGGGGAACACGGTCGTCATATCAAAGCGCATCGACGACGACACCGCGGCCATCCACATCGCCCGCTCACCCGGCATAGACCTGGACTGCGGTGCCATCGCCCGTGACATCGGCGGCATGCTCGGCGGCGGAGGCGGCGGCAAACCCGAGGTAGCACAGGCGGGCGGCCCCGATACGGAGGCGCTCGACGACGCATTTCAGCAGGCGATGTCCCTGGTCAAACAGCAGCTCAAAGAAAAACATTTATGAACCACCTGTGTTTACCAGAGCACATACCGGGCCGGTAGATCAGTTGGAAGATCGTCTCCTTGGCATGGAGGAGGCCGTGGGTTCAAATCCCACCCGGTCCATTGCCCTACCGAACCCGCGTCTTCGCACTGAACCCGCGTCATTGAAAGGCGGGGTCTGTGTCGTGTGAGCGGGTGTTTTTGTTGGTGCGTAGGGCTTTGAGGGCTTTGATGTATTCCTCGGTGGGGAGTTCGTTGTTGACGTAGCGGGTGGAGAGGTCTTGAGCGAGTGCTTCGGGTGCCAGCTCTCGATATGGGATGAGGATGGTGTCAATGTGCTGTTTATCTTTTTCGTTGGGGCCGGTGTAGTTGGTGAGCGTGGTCTTGATGTTTTTGTGGCCGAGCTGGATCTGGCCGAGCTTGGGGTTCTGCATGCTAGTCACCCTCACCAAATGGTGGACGTGTGAGAATGCCGATACATCTCTGTATCATGTTTTCTTGATTTTTAGTGAATTCATATTTGTCCAGTACGTCATTGACATAATCCTGAAGTGATGTACCCATTTCGCAACTACGGGCGTACCAATCACAGACCATTTCACCTATCACATCGAGAGGTATCTCCGCGATGTCGTCCCAATACTTGAAATGATGTTTTGAATTCTTGCGGTGGGAATCAAGTGCTTCTTGGAATTGTTCACTGTCGGCTGACCGAAGATGCATGAACTCGATGGCGGCACTGACCTTCCGATTGTCATGGTTGAAACAATTGAGCATGACGCGTTTGGCCATCATCGGATGTTCCTTGAACAATTCATTGGCAATCTTAATGCCGGCATGTGCAACATTGAGTTTGTGTTGAATAATGATGTTGAAGTATTCTTTATCCTTCATGCTCCACCTGTTCAAACAATTCTGGGCGCTCAAATGCTAGCATGACTGTTTCACCTGCACGTTTCTGGATGACGTGCATATAGTCGTATCTGGCATGTGCACCATCAGAAATGTGATGTACCAGTTCAGTTCATGGATAGCACGGTCGATTATCCCACCAGCAACCGTCGCAACCTGCCCACCGATGATAAGTAGACCATAAGACAGGAAGGATATGTCCTCCGCTATCCAGTCTGCAATACGTTCCTCTACATCCAACTGATATTTTTTCAATCCATGGATATTACCATTTTTGATTTCCCAAGTCCTAACATCCTGCGGCATCTAATGCTCCTTTCAGAAAAAATAAATGGTAAAGCAGTATAAATTGCTTATCCGTTGAACTTTCTATCGGTGGCCGTTGAAATGGTCTCCATTGAATTCTTGCCATTCATAGCGGGACGTACGCCAGAAAGTCGCAGCGAGTACCCGCTCAGCTGGCTGGACGCGAGCAGTGGCCGATGTATTGGAGCCGAAGCTATGTAGCGGGGAGACCCG
>CAZESS010000033.1:0-11437 GCA_964514975.1 uncultured Thermoplasmatales archaeon
AGTCACAGGAAGGCTAACCTGTGGTTTTCTTGGCCGGTTTGTCTTGCCAGGCTGCTCCTGATTTTTCTTTTTCAGGTGAGATGGCGGATGATGTACCGGTGGATGTCGTCGTTGATGGCTATCTGAGAGTTGTGGTCTGCGTCGCCATGTGGCCGCGCCTGGCCGGTGACGATGTACAGCGGAACACCCTCGAGGTAGGGGCTCTCGGTGGGGACGAGGCCGTCCGTGGTATGGTTCACCCCGTCACCGTCGAAATCTTTTGGCTCTCCGATGCGAAACCCGATGTCTGAGCCGATGGCGTGGTAGTCGACGAGGTCGCATCCCCGGTAGCCCATGGCCTCGAGGAACTTGGAATGGTAGACCATGTCCTGCATCTGGCAGGCCCACCAGGGCAGCGGAATGAAGTCCAGTCGCTCCAGGAACGTCTCGTTGAATCCGGGGGGTATCCCGTGGTTCATGGTGCCGACCATGAAGAGGTCGTCTATCTGATGGGGGCCGATGGATATGTCCGGGGTGCCGTCGCCGTGCCACGGCGTGCCGGGATCGCCAGGCTGCCATGAATTGTTCCAGAAGTCGACGTCTGCACCCGTTTGCTCTGCCAGAAACCGGGCGACGAGGCCGCCCATGCTGTGTGTCACCACGTCGATCGTCTGGTTGGGGCTGTATCCGTTGTCGACGAGAGCGCGTTCGATGGCGTCGTTGACCCTGCCCGCCATCCAGGGGATGTGGCGGTCGGCCCAGCCCGGTGTATAGCGGAGGTACTGTATCCCCGGCAGGCTGGTGTCAAAGTCGAGGATGGTGTGTCCATGCCGCTGCAGCTTCTCGGTGATATTTGACCATGTCTGGAGAAGTTTTTTGGTCATCGAGCCAAACCAGCCGTGGATGAGCACCACAGGGTACGTGCCCGGTGTCTCAGGCTGCACCTGGATGGATGTCATGCCGTTGCATCCTGCGTATTCGTGCTCCCCTGTGAGGTTCTCATCCATCTGCACCACGCACCATATCTCGGTTGTCTCGTTGACGTCGGAGAGATAGAACGGAACGCTGGCGCTGCCCTTTTTGTCGGTTGTTGTTTCCCTGACGCTGAGCGGCTGCACCGTGTTCCCGCCCGCGTTGAAAAAGGTCCACGAGAGCGGCTGCCCTGCCAGATGACGCCATTCCTCGCCGTGGCGACCCCTGAGCGTGGCTGTCAGCCTGACGGTTTCCCCGGCCGTCATCGCTGCCTGCTCAGCCGAGATTGTGACGTTGGTTTCGTATATCTCCGGGATGACCATGTAGCGCGCCCGGGCATGGTAGGTTTCACCCAGCCAGGTGGTACGCGCCTCGATGGTTACGTTGTATCTGCGGACGTCAACGTCCTCCGGTGCCGTATAGATTGCGGTGAGCTTTCCCGTGTCGTTGAGCGCGGAGGCACAGCGGAGCGAGCCCTTGCCGCCCGGGGCATCTATGTTCCAGGACACCGCGGTGGACAACGGCGCTCCACCGTTGATGGTGAAGGAGAGCTCGAGCGCGGCGGTTTCGCCCTCGTGCAGCATCGCCGTTGTCGGGTTGAGCGTGAACGTTGCCGCTGGCACCTCGCCTCCGCCGGAGGACTGCCAGTTGAGGGCGATGGACGAGGAGGCCAGCACGAACCCGATGACGAGGATAAACAGCATTTTCTGTGTACCCTTCATCGGTTGTATCATCCTGTGGGTGTATCATATATCTTTTCGTTCGGCCATCGGCGGAGTTTGCCGCCTGTGCAGGGTCGTCCCGGGGCGAATGCTTAAAAGCCAGCGTGTGTTGTATCCATGATGTCCGTGGCAGTGGCTGATGAACCCGATGCCGGGGAGGATGACGGAGCGTTCAGGGCGCGGCGCTACTGCCGTATCGTGGACTGGACGTCGCTTGCGCTCATCCTGATTGCTGTCCTGCTCGGCGGGCTGTATACGGTCTGGGTGCTCGGCAGCGTCGGTCTTGCCTTTGTCGCCATCGTGGTCGCCATCGTGGTGGTTATCGGCGGCGCCGCGTTCGTGTTGAAGGTGTGTATCCGCCGGGTGATGTGAGGGCTGTTACTGCCGGTCGGTGTCGCAGAGATCGCATGGGGTCCGTTTCCCGGTTTTGCAGTACTGCCGGAAGTGGTGGACCCAGCGTGGCTCGTCGGGTGCGCCGGTGACGAAGTGGACGAATTTTTCGAGTTGCTGTATGCTCTGTTCGCTGACGTGATGTTCTATCTGGCAGGCGTCGATTTCCGCTCTGGCCCGTTCGACGCCGATGATGTCGAGGAAGTCGGCGATGACCCGGTGCCTGTCCATGAGCTCGGCGGCGAGCGCGTGCCCGGTGTCGGTGAGCATGGCGCCCCGGTAGGGGGTGTAGTCGACGTACCCCGCGCGCTGGAGCTTTTTGAGCATTTCGGTGACTGAGGGAGCCTGGACGTTCATTTCTGCGGCTATGGCGCTGGTGTGGGCGCTGCCGTTTCGCTGCTGGAGGACGTGGATGGTTTCTATGTATTCTTCTATGGTTTTTTGTTTCATGGTGTGCTATGTGCCGAGCAGTGTGATGTGCAGCAGCCCGCCGACGAGGGTTGCCGCGAGGAGCATGATGCCGGTTGCCTTGAGCATGTCCCGGAGGCCGAGTTCGCGGAGCATGACCGCGAAGGTGGCGACGCAGGGAAAGTAGATGGTGAGGACGACGGCGGCGATGACGAGCTGCATGGCTGTCATGTCGAGTGAGAGGAGCATGCCGATGGCGAGGTCCTTGCGGAGGAAGCCGATGAGCAGCGCCGTCGTCGCATCGCTGGGCAGCCCGAGCCATCCATGGGTGAACGGTGCGAAGAGGTCGCCGAGTCCCTGGAGGATACCCGCCGAGTAGAGCACGTTGATGAGGAGGACACCGAGGAACAGGAACGGGATAGCCTCGCCGAGAAATCCGCGGGCGCGCATCCATGTTTTTTTGGCAATTGCTGTCATCGAGGGCCGGCGATAGGGCGGTATTTCCATGAATATCTCGGGGCTTTCGCCTGCCACCACGCGGGTGAGCAGGAGCCCCGCCGTGACGTATGTTGCGATGAGCACGCCGACGACGAGGAGGATGTATCGGAATCCATGCGGCCCGAGGATGCCGAATATCATGGCGGTCTGGGCCATGCAGGGCACGGCGATGGCGAGCAGCGTCGACGCGATGAAGCGTTGTTTCCTGGTTTCCAGGTTCCGGGTGGCGAGCATGCCGGGGACGTTGCATCCCAGCCCCATGAAGACGGGGACGATGCCGTAGCCGTGCATGCCGAGCCGGTGGAAGACGTTGTCGGTGAGCGTCGCCAGCCTTGGGAGATATCCAGTGTCCTCAAGCAGCGACAGCAGGAGGTAGAACGCGATGATGTAGGGGAGCACCATGCCGAAGGGGACGTAGAGCCCGGTGGTGAGCATGCCCATTGATTGCTCGTAGTCGATGCCGCCGTTGACGAGCTGGCCGATGAGCACGTCGTGCAGCACGCCGGCGCCGAGCCATTCGCTGATGTCCATGGCGAGCGGCCGGTATGCCTCGAATACGGGGTCAAGCAGGATGGTGATGATGGTTTCGCCGATGACCTGGATGAGCCAGAACGAGGCGAGCAGCACGGCGATGGCGATGGGGATGCCGCTGGCGGGCATGATGGTCGCATCGGCGAGCCGGTCCCGCAGCGTGTGGTGCCGGTGTTCGACGTGCTGTACGTCCCGTATGATGTGGCCGATGTCGATCCATCGCTGTTCGTCGCTGCCTGATGCTCGATCGCCCGTGCGGGCGTGTGGGAACGCTGCAACGAGGTCGCGGAATCCTTCGCCGGTGAGTGCCACCGTTGGTATCGTGGGGACGTGCAGCCTCGCCCTGAGATGTTCCTGGTCGATGTGGATGCCCTGGTGGGCTGTTTCGTCCCACATGTTGAGTGCTACCACCATGGGCACGTTTTGCTCGAGCAGTTCGAGCGTGAGGTAGAGGTTGCGTTCGAGGTTGGTGGCGTCGACGACGTTGATGACGAGGTCTGCTTCGTGGAGCAGTTCAACGGCGACCTCCTCGGCCTTGTTTGATGCTTCGAGTGAGTAGGTGCCCGGTGCGTCGATGATTTCTGCTCGGTCCTGTCCGAGGCGGATTTTTCCTCTGGAGATGTCGATGGTGGTGCCCGGGTAGTTTGAGGAGATGACCTGGGCGCCGGTGAGCCGTGCGAAGACGACGCTTTTGCCCACGTTTGGATTGCCCATTAAAACGATTTTTTTCATGCTGTTGTGACGAAGATGCGCTGTGCCATGCCCCGGCCGATGGTTGTTTTTCGCCCTTCCACCTCGACGACGAGCGGGCCGACGAAGGGGTGTTTGGTGACCACCCGGATGTGTTTGCCTTCGCGTATGCCCATGGTGCGGAGCTTGCGCTGGCAGCCGCGGCCGCCGGCGAGGCGGGCGATGGTTGCGGTGTCTCCCGTGTCGAGGTCTGCGATTGGCTGTTCCATACCGTCACCGATATTTTTAGGTATACCTAAACTCCTTTTTAAGCGTTGTGGTGTCCCTCAGTGCCGCTTCGAGGGCCAACAATTTATATGCCTGCCGGGGTTGTATCCATGAGAGGAGCACGATGGAGCGAACCTGGATACCTGTAGCATGCACGATTGCTGTCCTGCTCAGCTCGCCGCTGCTCGCCGGCATGGATACAATACAGCCGGCAGACCCGGTCGTCGCACCGACCGCCACGGATGGCGAAGGCGATACATATGACCTCCTCGTCATTTCCCCGGCACAATGGACAGACGAGCTGCAGCGCCTGGCGGAGCACAAGGAACGATACGGGCTGGCGACACAGGTCGTCACCCTCGACGAGATATACACCGGTGCCTGGTTCCCCGTCCAGGGACGCGACGACGCCGAGCGGATAAAATACTTCATCAGGTACACGCTCGAAAACTGGAGCATTACCTACGTCATGCTCGTCGGCGGCCGCCGTCCCTCGCTCCAGGGCGAGCCATGGTGGCTTCCCGCCCGGTACAGCCACATAGAGGACAACGTCGCAACCGAGGAGGACCGATATCTCAGCGACCTCTACTACGCGGACATCTACACCAGCGAGGGCGATTTTTCCTCATGGGACACCGACCGCGACGGCGTCTACGGGGAATGGCGGAAAAACCGGGCGGCGGAGGACATCCGCGACCTGTATCCCGACGTGTGCCTGGGCCGCCTCGCCTGCCGGAATGCCCGCGAGGTTGCCATCATGGTCGACAAAATCATCACCTACGAGACCGGCGTTTACGATGCAGGATGGCTGGACACCTTCGTCACCGTCGCTGGTGACACCTACACCTTCAACGACTACAACGAGGGCGAGGTCGCCGCCCGACAGGCCATCGAGCGCATGCCCAACATGACCGCCGTACATCTCTGGACATCTGACGGGTCGCTCCAGGGATGGCGCGACGTCGCCGCCACGCTCGAAAACGGCTGCGGATTCATCTTTTTCGCCGGACATGGCAGCCCGACCACCTGGGGCACCCATCCCCCCAACGACCCCGACACATGGATATACGGCCTGCAGACCTTCCAGATGCCCCTGCTGAACAACGGTGGGAAGCTGCCCGTCTGCGTGGTCGCCGGCTGCCACAACAGCCTGTTCAACGTCAGCCTGGCCAATCCCTCCTGGACCTTTGGCATCCCGGTCTACGAATGCTGGAGTTGGCGGCTGACCAGCCACCCGCGCGGCGGTGCCATCGCAACCCTGGGCAGCACCGGCCTTGGCTACGGCAAAGAAGACAAGTTCCATCCAGAGGACGGCGGCGCGGGCGACTGGCTCGACGTGCTGTTCTTCGACGCCTGTGGCCGGCACGGTATCGACATGCTCGGCCGGGCATGGCGCCACGCCATCGACACCTACCTCGACCAGTACCCGATAAACTGGAACGCGATCGCCTTCCACGACCCGGCGCTGGACGCCAAAACCGTGGAGGAATGGGTGCTCCTCGGTGACCCGTCGCTCAAAATCGGCGGCTATCCATAGCATGCGTGCAAAGATAAAAATAGTCCGCCCGGATATTGATAGCTGATAGCATGGCAGATGCCTGTTTTGAAATCCACGCAGACCGGGACATGCCCGACATCGAGTACATGGTGGCAGGATTCCCCGGCATGGGCCTCATCGGCGGCATGGCCTCCGAGCAGCTCATCAACACCCTCGAGCTGGAGCAGGTCGCCTCGATAGACTGCGACCGGTTTCCGCCCACCGCGGTCATATTCGACGGCATCCCCCGCCGCCCCGTCCGGGTTTTCGCCGGCTCCGGTATGCTGCTCGCCAAGTCCGACATGGTGATCCCGCCCGTGCTCACCGCCCAGCTCGCAGAGCACATCGTCACCTACGCCAGGGAAAACGGCGCCCGGGAGGCCATCGTCTTCGACGGCATCCAGGAACGCGAGGACGCCGACGAGGAAAACAAGGTCTGGGCCATCGTCAGCAGCCACGACGCAGCCGAAAAAGCCGAGGAGGCAGGCATTGACCTCATCAAACGAGGTGCCATCGCCGGCATGTCCAGCTCGCTGCTGCTCCACGCACAGCAGCAAAACATCGAAGCCATCGGCATGCTCGCAGAGGGCACACCCAAGCTGCCCGACCCCCGCGCCGCAGCGAAGCTCCTCCAGATCTTCGCATCCTACAAAAACCTGGACATCGACACCAGCCCGCTCATCGAAAGCGCCGACCAGCTCGAACAGCAATATGCGCAGCTCGTCGCCAAAACCAAGCAGGCGCAGGCAGACATGGAGCCCCAGGCCGCGCATCCGCCGCTCTACGGATAGCCATCATTTCGTCGTTTCAGCGCGCTCCCTGAGCAGTTCCCGTGCCTCAGCCCGATAGATGTCCTCGAGGTCGCTTTCGTTGGACAGCCGCTCGCCCTCCTCGAGGAACTGCCGGACGCCCTCGGGGCTGCCCTTCGTCAGGCCCATGAGCGCACCGGCCGAGGTATGCATGCCCAGCGCATATTCCGGTATCTCAAAACGCTCCATCTCATGGCACCGGCGCATTACCTGCAAAAAATGACAGGTTATCCGTGACTTCTCGCTGCGGCACAGCAGCAGCACCACGTAGGCCAGCGCCATCCGCCATTCCCCGCGGTCGTTGCGGTACATGTCCCGCATGTCACTGATCGCGCTGCACGCCTGCATCACCGCCGCCGGGTCGCCCACCCCGACGTCCTCGTAGGCGATGACCGTCAGGCGGCTGGCAAGCTGCCCGAAGCCGCTCGCGCCCTCGCCGCCGAGCTCAAGCGCCCAGTACATCGCCCGTCGCTCGTTGCCCCGCCGGATGTCCTTCTGGAGCGCGCTGACAATCTCGTCGTCGTTGTAGCCATGCCGGGTCTGATAGTGTGCCATGTCTCCATAGCGGCACGGGGCTCAAAAACCTTGCCGTTACTCGTCCTGTCGGCGCTCCCGGTATTCCTTCTGTATCTGGTCGGCGATGCGGCCGTCCTCGACGATAAACGCGCCGATGTAGCCGCAGTCCCGGCACTGCCAGTTCGACCAGGTCTGCGGTAGCGTCCAGTCGATGTTGCTCGAGCCACAGTTGGGACAAAACTTCTGCGGCACCCCGCTGTTTTCCTCGGTGTCCTCGGCCATCACGGATATAGCAGCCCCCGGTTAGTATAGTTTACGGGAGGCATACACCGCATCGTCGAGGCTGTCGGTTCGCCCGATGGCCACCCCGGCGAGCATGTCCGCCTTCCGGCTCCGGGCGCGCAAAACGTTGTTGAACCAGACCTCTTTTCCCAGCAGCCCGAGATGCATGACCAGCTGCTCGGCGCGGATGTACAGCGCCCGGAGATGGACCGCCTGCACCGCCCACTGCCCGGTCAGCTGCCGGACGACCAGCCGGCTGTCGCTGTTCACGTCGACGCCGTCAAAAGCGATGCCCCTGTCGTGCAATCGGACGGCCTCCTCGAGCCCCCGGATAACCGCCTTGTACTCGGCCTCATTGTTTGTTCCCACCCCGGTTTCCTCGGATATCTCGGCGATGATCGCTCCGTCGAGCTCGATGACCACGCCGGCGCCGTTCAGCCCGCGCCGCGAGTTCGATGCGGCCCCGTCAACGGTGATGGAAAGCCGCCGGCCCACAGGTGCGCATGCTGCATCCCCCATTGTCCACACACATAACACATGCCAGCATAAAAGCATTGAGGATGGCTACGGTGACGCACTGCTCAACGACGGGAACTCATTCGCTATAAAATCCGTACGCTCCGGATGACGACCTCGCGGGCTGGCCAGTCCTGCATGCCATGTTTCATGGTGGTGTCAACCGAGGCGATGGAGCGCAGTGTGTCCATGCTGCCAATGATTCTGCCAAAGGCCGCATAGTCGCCGTCGAGATGGGGCTGCGCGCCGTTGCAGATGAAAAACTGGCTGGTGGCGCTGTCCGGGTCGCTCGTCCGGGCCATCGAGATGGCGCCGTCGACATGCAAAACGTCGGGATGTGCCTCCAGCTCTATGGGGCCATAGGGGCTCTCCATCCGGGTGCCGTTGGCCGTGTAGCCGCCGCCCTGGATGACGAAGCCGTCGATGACCCGGTGGAAGACCAGGCCGTCGTAGAAGCCGTCGCGGGCGAGCCTGACGAAGTTTTCCGTCGTCGCCGGCATTTTTTCGTGTTCGAGCGCGAGCACCATCGCGCCATGGGAGGTGTCCATAACCGCCAGGGTGACCTCGTCAAGGGGGTATGGTGCTGGTGCCGGCTGCCAGTCGACGGCGGGCCAGGGCACCCGAAGCTCGGGATAGGCGGGCAGATACATGCTTCCCTGGATGATTTTGATGCCGCCGGCATGGTCTGCCCAGTAGTTGCCCTGCCAGCTGTTCAGCAGCGAGTTTTCCAGCCATACGTCCTGGTTGTTGTCGGCCAGGTTGTTGTACCGGATGGTGTTGCGGTAGGCGTAGCTGGCGACGACGCCGGAGCCGTTGTACCAGTCCGCGGGGCCGCCCGTTGCCCCCATGATGGTGTTGTATTCCACCGTGTTGTGCATCGTCGGGCCGGGCCCGAGCATGACACCCCATTCCAGGTTGTCTTCGAGATGGTTGTAGCGAACGATGTTGCCGTCAGAGTATGCCTTGAACGCCATGCCGCAGCCCGGATGGCTGTAGACGTGGTTGCCCGCGATGGTGTTGCCTGACGAATAGGGCCAGAAGGTCATGCAGCAGTAGTTGTCATGCATGCTGTTTCCCGCGATGGTGTTGCCCGAGGAGGCGTTGAACACGAAGGCGATGAAGGCGTTGTCATAGATGTGGTTGCCCACGATGACGTTGCCGGCGCTGTGATGCAGATAGACGCCGGTTTCCCGGTTGCCATATATCTCGTTGTCCACGATATGGTTGCCATCGCTCCTGTCGAGATACAGGCCGCCCTGCTCATAGCAGTAGCGCTCCCGGCCGTTGTCCCTGACAATGCAGTCATGGATGGTGTTGCCATCGGAGTGCAGCCTGATGCCGCTGTCATGGTCGTCGCTGCCGCCCCCGGTCACCGTCAGACCTGAGACGGTGACGTTGTCCGCCCGCACGGTGACCACGTCGCTGCCGCCGAGCCCGTCGATAACGGTCGATGCCGCATCCGTCCCGGTGAGCGTGACCGATGCCGCTATCTCTATGGTTTCCGTATAGCTGCCGGGATACACGTATATCGTGACGCCGTCGCCTGCATCGTCGAGCGCCGCCTGGATGGTACTGTAGTTGCCCGGCCCGGAGCCGCCGACATACAATGTGTCGTTGCCCGCCGTCGCCGTCGGTGCTGCATGCTGCATGGCCGTCTGCTGCACGCCGTGCTGGACGGGCACAAACAGGATGCCAAGAGCAAGGATGCAGACAAGTTTGGCTGCCAGTGACATTGTAATGATGCCTCCATGGATAGAACCGGCAGCGGTTTTTAAACCTTGTTCGTGACGGCAAACCATTTATGTCAAGGGCTTTTTCCATCCATGGACGTCCTTCTCGTGTGCAGGTCGATACATCATGGCAATACCCGCCGTATCGCCGAGGTGATGGCCGACGAGCTCGACGCACCGGTGCGGCAGCCCGCCGACATCACGGTCGACGACCTCACCGGAGCGGACCTCGTTGGCTTCGGGTCGGGCATCTATTTCTGGCGGCACCATCGCAGCCTGCTCGACCTCGCCGACAGGTTGCCGGCGATGCCGGGGAAGCGCGCCTTTCTGTTCTCCACGAGCGGCATCGGCCCCGGATGGCTGTGGCATCGCTCGCTCCGCCGGAGGCTCCGCCGCAAAGGATTCGCCGTCATCGACGAATATGCCTGCCGCGGCCATGACACCTACGGCCCCCTCAAAATTGTTGGGGGCATCCACAAAAACCGGCCCGACCGGGATGACCTTGAACGAGCGAGAGATTTCGCCGCGCGGCTTGCAGCGCCGTCGCAGCGCAAAAATTAATTAGCCCGGCGGGATGAACAGACATGGCATGTGGCGCTAGCCGAGCAATGCTTGTCCTGGCCACCGGTATGCTGCTGCTGGCAGGCTGCACCCCGGCGCTGTCCGCACGGCACCGCTCGCCCCTGCCTGCTGCTGGCGATGGCTCCGTCGTCCACCGGGCGGTTGTCATAGCTGCTGGCGAGCCACGCCGCGACACCCGGACCGTTGACGCCGTCTGCGACGCCCTCGTCGGGCATGGCTGGCAGCGGGACAACATGTTGCTGCTGCTCGGAGACGACGCCACACGGGATGCGATTCTGGAGGAGCCGTTCACCTGGCTGCACAACCAGGGAGAGGACGCCGACGATGTCACCCTGTTCTTTTTCTCGCTGCACGGCGACCAGACCCCGGACGTGGTGCCGCTCGACGAGCCGGACAGCCTGGACGAATATGTATGCCCGGCCGACTTCGAGCCCGGCAACGCTGCCACATATCTGCTGGACGACGCCCTCGCGGATCGCTTCACATCCATCCGGTCGGACAGTCTCGTCGCCATTTTTGAGACCTGTCACAGCGGCGGCATGCTCGACGGCTCCAGCGACCTGTGCGCGTCGGGGCGCGTCGTCCTGGCGTCCTGCGCCGCCGACGAGACCTCTTTCCCTGTCTATCTCAACGGCCGCTGGCTGTTCCCGCACTACCTGGCTCAGGGGCTCCGGGGGCCCGCCGACACCGGCGGCGACGGCCAGATATCCGCGGAGGAAGCATTCCGGTATGCCGAGCAGCCCACCATTATCCGCTCCGCCGTCACCGGAATTTTTTTGTTTCTGCTGACGCCCACGCCCCTGCTCGTCCAGCATCCCCGGATGTATGACGGCTGGCCCAGCGCGGCGAACAACACCGCGATGCTGGACATCGTGCCAGTATGATGCTGTAGGAACATATCGGGATGTCAAAGCGTTAACTAGGGTTTCACCTGTCCGGGTTTTCATATATATCCCAACTTTGACAGTAGGGTAAAAATAGTGTTCTTAGTTCAGTTTGTGATTGTGA
>CAZESS010000034.1:0-10417 GCA_964514975.1 uncultured Thermoplasmatales archaeon
ATGATGTTCAGGATTATCCCGAGTTGAAGTTTTCTAACATTGGTTCGGTTCACGAGTCGGAAATGTCGGAGGCTTTGAGTAAGCTTACAAGAGCCGGTGTGCTTCTGCCCGATGATAATATGGAGGATCACGTAAGAAAACTTTTCAAACTTCCGGAAGCGGAGAGAGAGGAAGATATACCAGAGAGAGAAGAAAAATCCAAGAAAGAACCGAAAGAGGAGGTGGAAGCAAGTGAGAAGGTAGTTGCTTTTGAAAGTTGGCGTCCACTTACTTTTGCAGAACAGAAAATGAATTTTGCAGACATTAAGAATAAGATGGATGAAGAAGAGAAAAGGCTAAAGGGCAAATTGAAAGAAATATTAAAAAAGACCCAAAATTCTCTTTTAAGTCAGATTCAAAGAGTTCTTGAAGAGCCGGATAGTGCAAAAAAGCGGGAACTGGTTAAAGAAATGTCGGTTAAATATCAAGGAGAATATAAAAAAGAGGTGTTTGATTCTACCAAGAGAATGTTTGAGTATGGGAAGATGATGGCTGCTCACGAGATGAAAAAACAACCACCAGCAACCCCTGACGATAAAGAGCTTACTCTAAAAGACCAAGTAGAGATTGAAACAGAGATGATGTCAGATGATTTAATGAAAGAAGCAAAAAGGGCGTTATTAAACTCTTTAAGGAAAATGGCTGACTCAAAAAAGGTTTGGGACTTGGCTAAAATAAGTTTGGTACTCGGTAAGGCGATTGACAAGATAATAAACAACGTTCCTTCAGTTACAGTTGGACAATCCTTTAATCAGGGCAGGAGGTTAACATTTGACACTTACAGCCGGGATATTTATGCCCTGCAAAGGAGTGAGATACTTGATGAAGTTACTTGTAATTACTGCCTGTCTATTGACGGAAGGGTTTTCAGCAAAGATGATCCTTTTGCCGACGTGGATTTAATTCATACTAACTGCAGAGGAATTTTTGTGGAGATATTGATGGACGAAAAGAAGAAACCACCTATCAAGGGAATGCCACAGGGCTTGCGTGATAGATTTGAGAGCATTAACGAGTTTGAACCGCCAAGAAATCCGGTAGTAACAGAAGATTCGTTGGCAGCCAAAAAAGCGAAAGAGGTTATGGGAAAAGAAAAAGAAGAAAGGTTGGCGAAGATTAAAAAATATAAGGAAGAGGATAATTATCCAAACCGGATTAAACAGCATCAAAGAAGAATAAAAGAGATTGATCGTTTCTTGGACAAATTAACCTAAATGTGCTACAAATAATTAATGAACAAGAATATGAAAAAACTTAATACATTACCTTTTGTGCTTTCCGACCTGAAGGTTGAAGAAGACAATGGAGTAAGCAGGGTTCAGGTGTTACCCTATGGGACGTGGGATCATCCGCAGTACGGAGAGATAACGATTGACGAGGAGGCGTTAGAAGAGTTCCAGCGTAATTTTGAAGTTGGTGTCAGAAATGACATACCAATTACCGAGGGTCATTCCGTCGGAGGTGAGGAGAAACCCGCCGTCGGTTGGTTCAAGGATTTAATTAATAAAGGTCGGCAGGGTTTGTGGGCTGTTGTGGAATGGACGGAGAGGGGCAAGGAATTACTTAAGCAGAATGCTTATAAATATTTCAGCCCGGAGTTTTATTCCATATACGAAGACCCAGAAACCCGAGATGAATTTAGCAATGTATTAGTAGGAGGTGCATTAACCAATCGTCCTTATTTCAAAGGACTTAAACCGGTAGCATTCTCCGAACTAACATTTAATGAGAATATGGAAGAAGAAAAAGAGACAATTGAAGAAGAAGAGACCGAAAAGGAAGAAATTGAAGAGACTAAAGAGGAAGCCGAAGAGGAAGAACCCGAAGAAGAAAAGGTGGAAGGGAGTGAAGGAAAAATTCTTGTAAACAAAAAGACCCTCCGCATTTTAGAAAGAAATGCTGAAGAAGGTGCTAAGGCTTATAAAGAGAATCAAGAAATGAAAGCAAACAGATTTGTTAACAAGTACAAATTCAGTGAAGACAACTCTGAGGGTGTTTTCTTGCCCAAGTCGCACTCCAAGGTAGAAAAATTTTATCTTTCCTTGCGTGAAGGACAGAAGAAGGCATTTGAAGAGATAGTAAAAGAGTTGCCTAAAAGCAACTTGTTCTCCGAAAAGGGAACTGGGAAGAAAGACGAAAGTGATCCTAACGATAAGGTCAACGACCTTGTCCGGAAAAAGATGAGTGAGGGAGACCTCGGTTATCGGGACGCTTTAGACCTTGTTCTTTCCGAAAATCCTGACTTAGTCAAAAAGATTAAGTAAACCGGAGGCAAAATTATAAATTGTAGGAAGGAGGCAAAACGGGTTGATTTTGTTACATAACGCAAAGTGCATTATCTAAAATGGCTACACAGAATTTAGGTGTAACCCAAACCTACAAAGCTGGCGAAGACATGAGTGACAAGCAGTTTTACTTAGTTTATCTGAGTGCTGCTGACACTGTAAGTCTTTGCACAGAAAATGGAAAAGCAATCGGGATTCTTCAGAACGAACCCGAAAGCGGAGAAGAGGCGGTTGTTGCTGTTAGTGGGATTTCTAAATTCCACGCTGCAGAAACTGTTGCGATTGGTAAGTATGTTACTTCTACCTCTGCGGGGAAAGGTGAGGTTGTTGATGCAGCTGGTGAACACGCCGTTGGTATGTGTGTTGAGGCTGCTGATGCAGATGAGATTGGTGCTTTGTCTATTAGTTTGTTCACTGCTTACGCAGATGATAGTTAAACATGAAACCAACACTAAACGACATAAGATATAGCCCAATACTTTCTAACCTTGCTGTTGCCTACGAAAATGATAAGTATGTTGCCGAGCAGGTTTTACCTGTAATTCAGTCCTCAACGAGGACGGGCAAGTACTTTAAGTTTGACAAAGGCAAGTTCAGAAGAGAAAACACTTTGAGGGGAATGGGTTCTAAAACTTCAGAAGTAGGACATCTTGTTAGTCAACCTTCTACTTACACGATTTTAGAACACGCTCTCAAAGAACCAGTACCTGACGAAATGGTGGAGCAAGCTCCAGAACCTCTGAGACCGATGGAAGATGCAACGGAAAATGTTACGGAGAAGTTGTTAGTGGAAAAAGAGTATGATTTGGCTGATTATATGATCAATACCCTTTCCGCTGACGTTACACTTTCCGGAACAGATCAATGGAGTGATTTTGCTAATTCCGACCCTATTGGAGATGTTAAGGACGGAAAGCAAGACATTCACTCAAGCATCTTTAAGGATCCGAATGTGCTATTACTCGGAAAGCAAACGTATGATGAGTTGGTTGACCATCCTGACGTTATTGATAGGATTAAGTACAGCCAATTCGGAGTTACTACTACCGAGTTGTTAGCAAGATTGTTTGACGTTGAAAGAGTTATCATAGGTGGAGCTGGTTACAATAGTGCTGCTGAAGGAGCAAGTGACTCAATGAGTTATATTTGGGGAAAGAATGCTTGGCTGTTATATGTTGAGCCGAATCCTTCTCCAAGAGCGTTGTCCTTTGGTTGGCATTTCCAATTGAAGACACCTCGCAGGGTAGACCGTTGGTATGACACGGATAGGAAATCAACTTATGTCCGAGTCACCGATAGTTACACCCGAGAGTTTGTCAGCACCGACTGTGCTTACTTCATCGCTGATGCAGTCGCATAAGGTAATGCTGGTTGAACATGGGAGTTGAAAAATTAAGGAGAAATCCGCACGTTGAAACGCCTATTAAGAATCACATTACCTTCGGGTCTGATACTGGCTTTACGCCTTATTGGATCTTTATGGACTGCACGAATACTGCTGCGTCAACCTTCGGCTATACTTTAGGAGAAGCCGTAAGAGTAATTGACGCCTATGCTATTGCTGCCGGCGGTAACGGAAGTGCTACGGCACAGGTTACCGACGATGACGATAACGCTATCACGGATGCAATGGATATTGCTTCTGAAAAAGCGGTCGGTAGAGCAGGCACGATTGATGACGCAAACTGGGAAGAGTCAGCAGGGAATACGCTGAAGATTGTCCAGAATGCTAATGCAGACAACTGCTACGCCTTTATCAAGGTTGTTCCAACTAAAGACTAAATATGAACTACTTAGTAAAATCACATCTTAAACACAATGGGAAGGAGTATTTTGAGGGAGATGATATATCTCTCGCAGATAAATATGTTGAACCTCTCATTGAGAGGGGTGTGATAGAACCAGTAGAGGAAGATGAGTCCGAATCTGAAAAGGTAGAATCTGAAGCCGAGGGGGTGGAGGATTATTCAGAAATGAGTTGGAGAGAATTGCAGAGTCTGGCGTCAGAGCGAAGCGTTCTCAAAGCAGGCATGACGAAAGAGGATGTGATTGAGGCTTTAAGAGAGTAATTGGCTTAAAAATTGCCCTTCCGGGATTCTTGTGTCCCACGGGAAGGGGGAGGGCAGTATTAAGTTCATTACTAAAGGTCTATTAATAATAAATTTCACAAAATTGGATTTTATTACAAATAATATGAGTGAAAAGGAAGGGTTAAAACTCTTGTGGAGTAGCGTTTCTCCAACTTTGGAAACGGGCTATGGGAGAGTTACGAAATATGTTTGTGATTTATTGAGAAACAAGCACGGGATGGATGTTAAAGTTCACGGTTACCAAACACAAGGGAGGCCTCATACGGTTGACCAGAAATATGAAATGCTATCTCACGGGGGCGAGCCGAAAAGATACGGGGCAGATAAGATCAGGCAATATCTTAAAAAATACGATAGAGATGTTTTTATAACGCTTTATGATGTCTGGGCTTTTCCCGACGATATGGCGTTTTTGGGGAAGCCGTGGATTGCTTATGTTCCTTATGATGCCGAACCGCCAAGCAGAATAATTATAACTAAGTTGAAAAGGGCTTTTAAGGTGATTACTTATTCTGATTTTGCGAAGAAGCAATTGGAGGAGGTGGGAATAGAGTCAACAATGATTCCACACGGGGTTGACACGGAAACATACCGACCGTTGGAGGACAAGAAAAAGTTAAGAGAGAATGTGGGAGTGCCGGAGGATTCATTTCTTATCGGAACGGTTGGGATGAACCTTTACGACAGGAAGGATTTCCCGAGGATGATGAGGATTTTCAGCAAGTTTTTGGAAGAAACTGGGGCGGATGCTTACCTTTATATCCACGCAGACCCCGATGGAGAGCCAGGCAAGAAATATAGCTTAAGACAGTTGGCTCACCTTTACGGGGTGAGGGAAAGGGTTGCTTTTAAGACAAGTCACCTTTCAGACGAAGGGATGACAAAAATGTATAACACCTTTGATGTTTATTGGGCGACCTCAAGAGCGGAAGGTTGTGGAATGCCGATTTTGGAAGCCCAAGCATGTGGAACGCCAGCGATTGTGCCGGATAATTCTGCTCAACCAGAATGGGTTGAGGGACACGGATGGGTTGTGCCTTGTTGTGATCACATAGTTGTTTTAACGACACCGCAACATAATAAGTGGCCGTTGGTTGATGTAGATAAATCGGTAGAGGCGTTAAAGGAGGCGTATGAGGATGATGAGAAAAGGCAGAGATTGGGTAGAGAGGCACGGAAAGCGATGCTTGAGTATGATTGGGCAAAGATAGTGGAAGAGAAGTGGCTACCGTTCTTTAAGCAGGTTAAAAAGGACTTGGAGAATCCCTACGGAGAAGATTATTTTGAAAACAGAGAACACGCTAACAAGGGATTGAATTATATCCACATCAGTAAAAGTTTGAAGGGCAACAAAGTGTTAGAGGTAGGATGTGGAGACGGAGAGTTGCTTGAGAAATTGAAAAAACAGGGGTATGAGGTTTATGGGTGCGATATATCCGAAGAAGCAGTAAAGAGAACTAAAAAACGAGGGATTGAAAATGTCAAGCAGATAGATGTGGATAAAGGACTACCCTACGAAGATGAAGAATTTGATACCGTTTATTCAATGCATCTTTTGGAGCATTTAGAAAACGACAGGGCGTTAATTCAGGAAACAGTCCGGGTGGCGAAAGAAAGAATAATTCACTTGATACCGCTTGGATTCAGGGATGATTGGACGCACAAGAGGGTTTATGGCTTCAGTAGGGTGATGGCGAAATTAGGCCCGACTTGGTTCAAAGGATTTAGGGATGGTGATTTATGTTTAATTTATGAAAAAGAAAAAAAGGGCAATACTGGTTCTGGGGCCTGAAAGCTCGGGAACAAGATTTTGGACACAGATCCTTATTAAAGCAGGATGCTTTGGAGATGATGGGCATCGTCAAAAGTGGGATGTTACGCCCCCGGATAATGAGAGATTGATTGTATGGAGAAGGAGCGTTCCTCACGCGGGTGAATTGCCCAGATTGGAGGAAATGGTGAGTTCGTTAAGAGAAGAAAATTACGAGGTTGTGGCTTATGTTACGAATCGGGATTGGTTTTGTATGATGAATTCGCAAGAGGGGAAGCATGTCGATGAATTGAGTGGAGCATTCGGAAATTTACAGATTGCTTATCCTTTTATCTTTAAGAACCTTGAAAAATTGGAAATACCGTTTGCGGTTATAAGTTATGAAGCGATTTTAAGAAGAAAGAGTGAATATGTGAATAAAATGCTTGAAATGTTTGATTTACAACCGAGAGTGGGAAATAGTGAGCTTAGAAGTTTGGTAGATGTAGATGATCTCATAAGAGATGCTAATGCAAAGTATTACGAAAACTGATATAATAAAGAAAAGGTCGGTTTATTAACAAGGAATAATTAGGAAGGCGAATAACGTGGCAGCTACATTTAACTGGATGCAATATAATGGCTCCAACACGGCTGAAACTACGCTTGGAACAGGAGGCAACTTGTTCAATTTCAAAACGACAGATACTCCCGGAACGGCAGGTTACGATACGAACCCGATTACCGCAGGCAACAACTCATTTGAGGTTTACCTGAAAGGTGAGTGGACGGGGAGTTTCAACTCGGTTGATAATCTTCGGTTTTGGATGAGTACTGATTTCTCGCCGAATGATGGGCTTAGTGTTAATTGGTGTCCAAACGGGACTACCGGTTATGCCGAGCCAGTGACCGCAGGTTCAACAGTTGCAGATACATCAGTGCCAGAATCAGACCCTGAAAGTGAGAACCTTTATATCGGAGGTGAAAGTGGGGGTTCAGCGACATCAGATGGAGATAAGTCTGACTATTGCGTCTTACAACTTCAGACGACTACGGCGGCTGCAGCCGGTGATACAAGTTTAGCCGAGTTTACCTTAGAATTATTGAGGCTTATAGCAGTAATGCTATTTGAAAAATTCCTTAAATTGCGGGAAACCCTTATTAGGCAATCGCTACTCGCTTACGCAGTAACAAGGCGATTGATAGAGACAATCCGCAGCGAAACCCAAAGACGGGGACGTTCAACGACTATAATAGGAAAGTCCTTAGTGGACTATGGGATAGTCTGAGCTCTGCGGAGACGCAGAGAGCCGAACAGAAATGATTCGGCCAAAAAGTAACAATTACTGGCAATACGACGAAAGCTAAACGTCGTGTCACAGCAGGCGGCATAGTCAAATGGCGTAAATTGGATTCCACCAATTTTACGGCGTACGGCGAATTCCATCGTCCTTCCTTGTGAAGATTTATGAACATAAATAAAAAATTAGACAGATTACTCCGACAGCGTCGGAGGGCAATCCAAGACCTTGAAAGTGCTACCGAGGGGATCTTTGATATGGGGGTTAGGATTTTTGAACCGACACCCGAGGGCGTGCCGAATATCATAGCCGGACAAAACCTTATTCCCAGATATGAGGTTACTTTAGAGGATTATGAGTGGCAGGTAGAGTTTGAAGATGGTGAGGTAATGGATCAGTACGAAAAGGGTGAGCAACATCACTTCGGTGATATAATGGATAAAGATAAAGAGATAAAACAAGTCCGTTATATCTCTAACTTTGAAACGCACTCTCAAGCGGAAGAAAAAAGAATTATCGTAACTCTTAATTTTGATGACGGAACATTTAAGTTCTGGAATGCAGGGGGACCGGATATAAAACACGAATTAAGCAAACCGATAGAAGGAGAAAAGAAGCTAATTCTTTTTAAGAGAAGAAGGGAAACTGTAGCAGTTCAGGCAAACAGCACCGGCATGAAGATGGCAGATAAAGGACAGAAAACTCTTTATACCCGCTACTATCTTGGATTTGAGACCGACGATGAAAAGCGGATAGTCTGCTGCTATCCCAATGGGGAGATTAGAATATCAAGAGAAAATTAAAAAAGCTTTACATAATTTGACCAAGCAGGTGAAACATCTGTTTGGTTTTTAGTTGATGGCACAAATTGATAAAAGAAAACTGACCAACGAACTTAAAGATAAATATTCTGTAGAGAATAACGCTTTAAGGTTGGATAAAATCAAGAACGCCGAGCTTGACCGCAAGGGAGAACCGAAAGATGAGATAAATGTAATTGTCGGAGACGATAAGCGACAATTGACAAAAGATTTAACCCTATATGTCGTTTCTGGCTTTATGAGAACAGGAACTTCAATGATGATGAGAGCATTAGAGGCAGGTGGGTTAGACGCTGAATACCAGCAGTCAAGAGAAGAGATGCGAGAAAGGTTTGCCGACGACCATTATGATCCCAACATCGGGGGGTTATATGAACTAGAGAAGAAAGATTACAAAAAACCGAACTTCCCAAGAGATTATGAGGGTAAACTGATTAAGTGTCTAAATCAGGGAGTTTCCAGAATGCGTCCGATGGAAAATGGAATAAGGGTTGTATTTATGAGAAGGGACAGAGAGGAGATAAGGCAAAGCTATCTTGCTTTCTTTGATAAAAATCTTAGGATAGGGCGTAATTTTCAAGACAGAATGGACATGACAGTTGAGATGATAAAAAACAGAAAAGATGTTCTCAGTTGTCACGAATTTTGGTATAGGGATGTAGTAAAAGAGCCAGAGAAGCATTTTCAAGAATTAAAAGATTCTGGTTGGGAAATTGATGTTGAAAAAGCAACTAAGGTAGTTGATCCCAAATATTGTCGGTATAAAAAAGAGGAGCTAACCGAAGGAATCATATGATGAACGAAAACTTAATAAAACCCTATAAGCAGTTGATACCGAAGGGGCTTGAGGATAAAGAGATTGTCGAAAAAAGAGGTCTTAGGGTCAAGGTTTTTGATATTGGTAACAATAAGAGAAGATTGAGGGCTTCAATTTCTCCCGCCCACTATCAGGAAGGAGGTGGGTGGAAAGAGATTGACACAACAATAACTGCTGACCACAAGGTTCAGAAAGCACCTTACAATTTAGATATAAAAAGTGGGAAGATAGGGTATGCTTACGAGTCTAAGAAGGGTGGCAGAGTTGATGTTGAGTTGACAAAGATAGGCGACCAATCGGTTGATTTAAGTAATGCGACTATTAGGAGAGAAGGCAATGTCCTTTTCTGGGAAGGAGTAACGTCTGATTTAGATTTGAAGCTGGTAGCTTACCCTCAAAAAGTAGAGATATTTAAGCTCCTTAAAAACGAAAATGCTCCAAAGAAGTTCACTTGGAGAGTTGTGGAGGATAGGGAGGGCAAGTGTCGTTATAATCCTTCTACTGGTGGGGTTGATAATAGTGGTTCGGGTAGAGATTCGGGAAGGTTGGAGATGAAAAGTGAGATAAAGAATACAAAGGAAGTTTCGGGAAGAAAGGAGTATGAACACATTGAAGAGTGGACTGGTAGGGTAAGCAGAATAATAGATGAAAAGACAAGGAAAAGAGATTGGTTTGAAGATCCAGTTTATCCCGTTTTGATTGATGCTTCTACGAGTGAAACTGTCCAAGCAACGATGGATGATGTTTGGGAGTATTACAATACTATGTATGGGAATACAGGTTTCTATTCTGAAGGTTATCTTTATTTTGGTAATTATAAAGGGTGGTCACATGCTCCCATATATGGAGGAGTGAGATTTCAAAGTATAGGTATAGGGCAGGGGGCTACAATTTTAAGTGCTACATTAAATCTTTATAATCATGAAGAGTGGGGAGGGGACCCAGCAAAAGTTAATTTTTATGCTGATGATGTAGATAATTGTAGTGCATGGAGTACCAATGACAGGCCCAAAAATATTACTAAAACAACGGCATCTCAACAATGGACTTTTAATACAGGATGGTATGGTACTAATAACTCTGTTCCCGTAACTTCGTTAATCCAAGAAGTAATAAGCAGAACTGGATGGGCATCTAACAACGCTTTGCGTTTAATGGGGCAGGGTACAGATACTAATACCTATTATCAATCTGAAATTGGTGCATATGACCAGGGAACTACACCCACCCTAGACATAACCTATACTGCTTCGGGGGGGACAGAAACCAAAAACGCAGAGGCACAGGCGAGAATAAAACAGGCGGATATTTCTA
>CAZESS010000035.1:0-8519 GCA_964514975.1 uncultured Thermoplasmatales archaeon
CGGGATAACATGAGTAAAAGAAACCGCGATGACCCGATGTTAAATAATTTCAGGATACTACACTAAATTTTCCGCGGGCATCCGCATGGCTTGTCCCGCAGCAGGCGGCGCTGCGCCGCCGGCATGTCGACATAGCAGTCCTGCTCGTGCTCACCCGTGGCAAGCGAGCTGTCAAGCGGGCTCCGATGGCGGTAGCCCCGTCGCTCCATCTCCTCGACCAGCATCGCATGGCGCCCGTACAGCGCCGCCAGTTTGCCCACCCACCGTTGCACCTCTGGATGATGTCGATATCCTTTTTTATCGTTGACCAGGATGCTCCAGATCGCGTGGAGCTCCCGGTGCTCGCCGAGCAGGTGCAGGCGGCAGAGCTCAGCCGGCGGGACATCCCAGATGCGCATATCGCTGCAACGCCGGGAATGCTATAACGGTTTTGGAATGCATCATCCCGCCCGGATGGCTACCGTTTTCTCCGCACGAGCAGTCCGAACGATATCCAGAGCGCCACGATACATATGAGCAGCTCGAAGCCGGGCGTACCGTCACCGCCTGCCTTCTCGTTATCTATGGCGACCATTATCGTTGCCACGTTCGAGTGGGCGATACCGTCGTAGACCCTGGCCTGAATTGTGTGTTCACCGTTTTCATATGCCGTGGTGTTGACAAGGTGTTGCCATCCAAACGTCTGGTTGAACGGCATCGCCGTCCAGTTGCCGTCACCGATTTTTATCTGTATCTGCTGGATGGTGTCGACGCCGTCCGGGTCGCTCATGGTGCCGTTGACCAGAACCGTTCCATTGATGGTTGCACCGTCCGCCGGTGAGATGATGGATACCGCGGGGAGATGGTTGTTGAACACCGTCACCGTAAATGTTTGCGTTCCGGGTCGACAAAGAAAGCTTCACACCGGGAAAGAGGCAGCCTGTGTTACCGGGTTGACCAGAGCGGTGTTACCGCCGCCCGTAGGACTCGCCGGTTTTGATGCCCGTTGCGATGAGATGCGCCACGCGGAGCGGCTCCGGCAGCGCCCCTCGCATGATGCTGAGCTTGAGCATCTCCGTTGCCTCCTCGAGCGGAAGACCGAAGGATTTGACGTAGAGGGGATAGCGCAATGGCACCCTACACAGTTCGCCCTTCTGCATGATGCTCCATCGGCCCTGCCAGTCGTCGAAATGCTGCCGGAGAGCGGCGATGAGCGCCTCCTCGTTGGGCTGGTTGGCGGTGACGGTCATCACCGGGATATCCGTCGCCTCATGGAGCTGTTCGCCGTCGACAACGTTGAAGCCGCCGAGGGCGCCACCGTCGACCAGGACGGCGCGAAGCTGGCCGGCGTGCTTCGACGACGAGATGAGATCGATGAGCTGCGTGGTGGCATCGAGGCCGTCGACCTCGATGTCGGTGCGCAGCACTCCTTCGATGTAATGGTTGCCACGCATGACGACGCCGACGACGCCGACGCGCTCGTCATCGAAGGTGAAGGGCATGTCGTCGACGGCCATGAGACGGATTTCTTGTTTCATTTCAGGGGAAGCTGCCCGGTGATATGGTCGACGTCGTGTTCTTTTCCGGGGCCGATGGCGAGGGCGGTGATGGTGCCGGGCGGGAGCTCGGTGCGGCCTGCGTCCTTTATCAGCGCGGTGCAGAGCCCCATCGATGACGCCTTGTTTTGCAGGCGGGTGAGCTCCTCTTCGGGGGCGGTGAGCACCACCTTTTTTTGTCCCTCGTCCAGCCATTTCTGGAGCAGCGACGGGTTTTTTTTGTTGAGCCTGAGGGCACATTCGACCGATGCATGGGCGACCTGCGCCGCGAGCTTGCCGTCGGATATCGACAGCTCGGGCGTCACGATGGCCATTTTATACATGGTAATTTCTCTTAGTACTAAACCAATACTTACTTATAGCACCTTCGTGTTTAGGATAGCATGAACTCGGGTAAAGGCTCGGATAAGAGCGACTTTGAGAAGTACCAAAAGGGGCGTGTGGTACACGTATACCCGAAGCGCCCCGAGAGGGAGAAGTGGGAGGCTCGGGCTGAAGAGCGAGGGCTACCATTGGCCACATATCTCCGAGAAGTTATTAATACTTATCCCGGGATCGAAGAGCGAGTAGACGAGTTAGCAAGAGAGGCAGGGGAAGCGAGAGCAAGACCACAAGAGGAGCTTAGAGAGCTTGAGCGAGAGTACAGAGAGACAGAAAAGGAGCTCAGAGAATGTAAGCGGAAGGCGAGGGCAGGGGAGCTCTTCTACCGATTCATGGAGCTCGAATTTCTCGATAGCAATATCTTGATTAGGATAGCTGATTTTATAGAGGAAGAGGGGCGTATTACCATAGAGAGCGTTATACAGGAGCTCGGGCTCGATGAAAGCGAGGCTATAAGAAATACCATCTACCTCTACTTAGAGCTTCTCACTAAGATAAACATATTGGAACGAGAGGATAAAGAGTACTTCTACGAGCCCTCGGAGATAAGGGAGATAACAGACTTCTATAGAGAGATGATGGGATGGCTCGGACAATAAAGACCGACGGCCTTAGTGATTTAGCAACGGAGTACATTAAGAAGTACCTGAGAAGGAATAACGCTTCTCCGTACACCATCCAGAATTACGCTCGCACTCTCCGGCGAATAGAGAAGAACCTCGATACCTCAGTAGCCGAACTCGATATAGAGCGCTTCTTAGAATGGCTCTTAGAAGAGGGAGATTACAGCTACAATTACTGCAAATACCATTTTACAGTACTCCGGAGCTTATACAAATGGGCTGAACAGGCAAAGAAGGAAGAGAAGTACCGGGAGAAATACGAGGGAGTGAGAATCGCCGATAGTGGTTACTCGAAGTTTAACCCGCCCCCTCGCATACCTCGCCATGTTCTCTCCGTAGAAGAGGCACGAGAGCTCTTAAACATGGCTACGCTTAGGGAGCGCTTTACCATAATGCTCCTTCTAAAGACGGGCATACGAGCCGTAGAAGCTGTAGCTATCCAACTAAAAGACCTCGATATACGAGAGGGATACACTCGCATAGAGCTTAAGAGCCACGCTAAGCGCAATAAGAACAAGGGCGATAACTGTACCGTCTTCCTCGATGAAGAGGGAACGGAGCTCCTTAAGAACTACCTCGATTACTATTATGCCCCACGTACAAAGTACGAGAACGGAAGGGCGCTTCTCCGTGAAGCTCCCAAGTACTACCTTCTATGCAACCATCGTTACATGGGCGAACCTCTAAAGTATGCCGAAGTCATCGGAACCCGTCTCCGTAGGCTTGTGAGGGGAAGACCCGATACAAAGGAAGAGCGGAAGACAGACTTCGAGAACTTTCACCCCCACGCTTGCCGATGGACTTTCACCAACTGGCTCAGACGGGCGGGCATGGACTACCTCATACTGAAGGCTCTCAGGGGAGATACAGGAGGGCAAGGAGTGGTGGATGGGGAGAGCATAGCTATGGTAGAGCACTACTCGGACATCGAGGAGGAAGAGCTACGGGAGGAGTACCTCTCGAATATCCCTCACATAGGCTGTAAGCGACTTTAACAGCGCTTCCTATCGAAGCCCTTATAAGCCCGTAGAGAGGTTCTAAAAGCGAGGTATATAATACCCCTCGCCACGCTCTCAATGGCTCCCACGGCTTGCTATGGCTCTCTGAGAGCAAGCTAAGGGAAAAGCTCTCGTTGAGTGCTCAGGCATATTCTATGTCGTACTCGTGGGAGGAATAATCGCCTGTCTCTACCTCGCCAGCCCGAGACCATTCACCATAGGGAGCGTAGTCAATGCTCGCTATCGTATAAGTGCTGTTCGCATCATCGCCGTAGCGGTAGAGAAAGATAGAAATGGCGTTTACCTCCCTCTCGGATTTAACACAATCTACTATATCCCGAGCTAACGCATCTATCTCTTCTTTGGAGATGCCGCCCGTGGTCTGAGCTCGTACCTGCCAGCGCATTATGGCAGAATAGCTCAGGTCTTCCTCGGCCACTACGGTATACTCGGGAGGCTCTACGTTTCCCGTGTCGCTCTCTTCATTATCTCCATTGCTCCCTATGAAAGCAAGGATAGCGAGGAATGCCACGATGACAAGGAGCGCTATCGTTACCGCTTTTACCGACTTCTTAAATGAAGGCATAGAAATTAATACGCTATCACTATAAAAATGTGTAGCTCTTCAAGAGATGGGTGGCGCTCATTGTTAAATCTACAGCGGAAGGAGGGGGTAAACGTGCTAAATCTCCTTTTGGCATCCACGGTCTTACAACATCTATTGTATGACTACTCGAAGGGAAAGCGCCCCATATCACGGTTCTTTATATATGGAGGTCTCGTCATGCAATTGAGAGCGCCAATTGAGCCCCTCATGTTGCCCTCACAGGGGAGAGCTATTATGCTATAATGTATCGTGGTATTAAATAACGTGGTATGGAGTAACACAGTATACACTCTTTAACGAGGTATCCGAGAACGCTTAGCGCTCTATTCCTTGTATAGAGAGTTATACGAGTAAAGCTCGTAGGGAGTAGTGCTCGTATAGCGAGTAATGCTCTTTGTTCTCTTATATAGAGTACTACTATGTATAAGAGATATAAGCGGGGGAGGAGTTAAAGAGCTCTAAGAGCGAGAAGAGCTATAAGAGCCTGTTACCCTATCCCCATTTATGCAATGGTACTGACGTGATAAGGTACACGTCAGTACCCGAGTTACACTCTTATTAGAGTTATACGAGTAAGGCTCGCATAGAGAGTATACGAGTATAGCGAGAGAGAAGAGGAAGGGAGAGAAAGAGAAGAGTATTCTTCTCCCTTTCACCCTCCCCGGTTTGACCCATAGTAATAAGAGAAGGGGATATTTAGAGTTATGCATGTCTAAGAGAATACAGAGTAATAAGAGCCCCAAACCCCCCCCCCCAAAGAGGGGTAGGGGGTAGGCGTTACCGTAGTACCTCTTCGGTTCTAATACCGTAACGGCAACGGCTATATAAGTATTATGTTAGTACTAAATATGGCCGCCATTTTATACATGCTGTTTCCATTCCTCTGCCATCTCGGCGGCTTTTTCCCACTGGACGATTCCTTTGACCCTGAGCTCCTCGCCGGATGCGTCGACGTGTTTGAGTGGCACCGCGTAGAAGCCGCCCTCGCGTTTGATGATGAGCAGGTCCCTGTGTACCGAGATGCTCTCTCCGACGCGGTCGCCGTTTTTGTCGACGACGAAGCGGGAGAGCAGCGAGCGGGCCTTTTTTCGGTTGACGAGCAGCGCCATACATGCCACGGGTATCATAACGACGAAGATATAAATAGGGAGCGAATACTTAAACCTGATGCGTTACGACGTGGCGGTCATCGGAGGAGGCCCTGTCGGCTGTACCGCTGCACGGCTGCTCGCCAGGCGCGGCTATCGCACCGTCGTGCTCGAGGAGCATCCCCGGGTGGGCGAGCCGGTTCGCTGTGCCGGGCTGGTCACGTCCCGCGTGCTCGACCTGGCCGATGTGGACGACGACGTGGTCCGGCAGGAGATCGCCGGCGCCGTGGTCCATGCCCCGGGCGGGGACACCCTACATGTCGGCGGTGACCGGACGCATGCGCTGGCTATCGACCGCCGTGCTTTTGACAGGGATATCGCGGAGCGGGCGGTGGCGGCCGGGGCGGAGCTCCGCTGTTCATGGAAGGCCGCCGGGATAAAACGGGCTGCCGATGGGTTTGTTGTCAGCGGCGACGGCACGGTGCGCTGCCGGTGGCTGGTGGGCGCCGACGGGGTCCGCAGCCGGGTGGCATCATTGCTTGGGTTTCCGCCGCAGCGGGAGCACGTGCAGACCCTGCAGACCGCTGTCTCTGCCGATGGCGATGGTGACGAAGTGCACATCTGGATTGGCTCGGATGTTGCACCGGGGTTTTTTGCCTGGCGTATCCCGGCGGGTGACGTCATCCGCGTGGGGGTGGGTGTCACGGCGGGGGCGGGCGTGATGCGGCATTTCCGGCGGCTTCTCCACCGGCTTGACGTTGAACCGCGGGAGGTGCAGGCGGGTCTGATTCCGTTGGGGATGCGGCGGCGGTTTTGTCGGGATGATGTTGCTCTGGCCGGCGATGCCGCGGGGCAGGTGAAGGCGACGTCGGGCGGCGGCCTGTATCCCGGGCTTGTTGCTGCTCATTGTCTGGCTGACCTGCTGGATGAGGGCACGGCCGACTACCGTCGGATGTATATGTCTCGGTACGGCACCGAGCTGCGGAAGAGCGGGTGGCTGCACCGCCGGTTTGTTGGTCTTTCCGACATGGTGGTGGACCGGCTGGCCGGGGCGGTTGACGAGGAATTGATGGATGTTGTCACGAGGTATGGCGACCTCGATTTTCCCTCGCGAGCAGCAGTGGAGGTGGTGAAACGGCAGCCGTCCCTGCTGCGCTTCGCCCTCTATTTTTAAAGTCTATGGAATCTATATATATGTCAATAGCTATACAGGGGCAGGAGGCTGTATATGAAAAAAATACTCTTTGTGTGTGGACTGGCGGCGATGGCGATATGCTGCGCGGGTTTTGTGGATGCCGCATCGGTTGACGATGACACCGACGACGTGTTTCACTGGCAGTGGAGCGAAAATCTGGGTAGATATTCGTGGGCACATGCGGTGACCGATAAGCCCAACATCGACATCACGGAGATGTCCTACGACGTCAGCGGAAACACGTTGACGCTGACCATGAGTGTCAGTGGAGACATCGAGGACGCCGAAGATGTATGGTACTGGGCATATTACAACACCACCGACGCGACCTATTATATGAACTATGTCAACGGGTCCGGCACCTGTATGGGCACCGGTGCAAACAACTTCAGCTTCGGGAACGTGTCGGCGGCCGACGACATGATAACGGGAACCATCGACCTGCTCGGCAGCGACACCACGGCATCATTCTGGGGCTGGGCGGCATCCGGGTATACCCAGGCGACCTCAGGCGAGTACTGGCAGGACTGGGCTCCGCAGGACTATGCACCCGACCTCGACGGCGGCAACGGCGGCGACGATGGAAATGGTGGCACTCCGGGCTTCACGGTGCTTCTCGCGCTCGGCTGCTTTGCTGCCGTGCTCGTGATGTCCCGCGCCCGCCGTGGGTGAGCAGCGGGCACAAAAGCTTTAAGCCCGGTGGCGTTGCTTGCCACGAGGTAATCCTATGAAAATAACGCTCGATGAGGAAAGCGTGGACAACATCGTGCAGTATGTGAAGTCCCATCCCGAGGAGATACGGGAGCTGATGGAAATCGTCGGCGAGCAGGCGCTCGAGGTGCTCATGGAGCGGCACGTGCTGGAGGAGGGCGCGAAGCTCTATCGAGCCATCCAGCGGGAGATAAACTATACCTACCGGGACAGCGACTGAGGGACGGAGGCAACATTTATAATTGACCCATCATTATATGGGCGCATCGTAGCGGCAGGCAGGAACATCTCATGACTGGTCTTAGAGAAATCAAGAAAAAGGGATACATGCCGTCGAGGACATATCTGCAGCTCATGGTAAAGGGGCTTTCGTCGCTGGCCAGGGTGCTGCTGTTGAACCTGGATGCGCTCCCGCGTCTCCGGGAGAGCGATGACGGTGATGCAAGCTATGTCCGTCAGCAGCGCCGGTATGAGCTGCCGGAGTATGATGAGAGCATGCCGTTCTGTGACCGCGATGAGCGGTATCTGCGGCCCACGCTGTACTGTAACTCGCATGCCCCCGAGGTGGTGGCGCTGGCGAACGAGCTCGGCGCGTTTGAGGTGTCCGACCGGGAGTTTGCCGAGCGGGCGTTTGATTTTACGAAGCGGAAGCTGACTCTGGAGATGGTCCCGATGAACGATGTGTCGGAGACGCTCCGCCGGGGAACGGGCACGTGTCTGCACGAGATATCGGTGTTCGTGGCGTTGTGCCGCGCCGCCGGCATTAAAGCACGGTACAAGCTGTATGCCCCGGAGCTGATTGAGGCGTGGAGCGACACGTTCATTGTGGGCGAGATGATGCAGGAATGGTATGACGCGATGGGCTATTTCATGCTGCACGGGGAGGGCGAGGCCTATGTCGATGGCTCATGGGAGGTCGTCGATGTCGGCCCGACACCGGAGCGGCAGGCGGCGACCGGCATCCCGATAACGAGGTTCGGCGAGGATTCCATCGGCGTGTGGTTTTATCCCCATCCCGAGTCCGTGATGCACCTGGAGTCGTTTCCCTACGGCCTGGGCATGCTGCTGAAGCTCGCCCATGTTGTTGCGCCGGGGACGATCGCCAAGGTCAACGCCAACGTCCAGCAGCAGATAGCATCCGGTGAGACGATACTGGAGGAGGCAGGCGGCGAGGCGGCCTTCAACGAGATAGTGCGGGAGCAGCAGCCCCCGGAGCCGAAGATGCAGTTGGAGCCCACCCAGCAAATCGTGTTTGAAGGCTGAACACTCCATTGTCGGCTAGCCATATTTAAAAAAATTTATTAATTAATTTATATTCATATACTTCTATATGTGACGTACTCCCCGCCATGAATGGCGGGGCTTCCTACGCGGCGGAGGG
>CAZESS010000036.1:0-8483 GCA_964514975.1 uncultured Thermoplasmatales archaeon
AAACTCAGAGAGAAAAATCAACGCAAAACACCCTGTCATTCGCAGAGACTAACGTCGGGAAAAGGGTTAAATGCCAGGTGTGGTTGAAAACACATGAAACGGCTCATGGTGGCGCTGGCAATCGTCCTGCTAATACCCGCGTTGCCCGTTGTCGAGGCGGACAGCAGCAATGACTCCTCCATCGATATAACGGAGCCGTCGGGCGGCATCTACATCCAGGGCGACCGGATACTGCCCTCGTTTACCCCTTTCTGGACCGCCTTCATCGGCACGTCATCCATAGACGTAGAAACGAAGGCAAGCTCCAACATCCTGACCGTCTATTTCACCCTCTACGACGTGCAGGCCAAGGAGACCGTGGACAAACGGCTTGACGTCACCGCCGGCGACGGGTTTTCATGCACGTTCAGCAACGTCCCCCGGGGTATCTACCTCGTCGCAGCGGTGGCCCTGGCAGCCGACATCGAGGAACCCGTCACGTCGGACTGGCACACACCGATATTCGTGCTGCCCATCTGAGCACAAACACTTTTTATAAAGCCGTGCATTGTCCGACATGGCCATCAGAAACCGTCACCCCGTCAAACAGAAAAAAGCAGCCGACGTCCTCCGCCACATCAAGGAAACGCTGGGCTGCGACGTCACCGTCGACAGCCTCCTCGAGGTCGCAGAGATAGACGGACGGCAGATGCTCCTCATCGACGGCAGCATCGACCTCTTCTACATCGACGGCGAGCCATTTTTGACGCTGCCCGGCGTCCACCGGCACGAGCCATCGAAACGGTACGTCGCGGTCGACCACGGCGCCGTCAAATTCGTGCTCAACGGCGCCGACATCATGGCGCCCGGCATCACCGACGCCGACCCCACCATCCAGGAAAACGACCTCGTCTGGATACGTAACCCCGAGGGCACCGGCATCGCCGTCGGCCGCGCGCTCGTCGACGGCCCCGCAATGATAGAACGGGACAGTGGCAAGGCCGTCGAAAACCACCATTACATCGGCGACGAGCTCTGGGAGCGCAACGAAACGCTGACGGCCTGAACAGACGCAGCGACCCCTCTCCCATAGATAATGCAACAAACTTAATAAGCGCTGGTTCTTTCCGGTGGTAGGATGAGCAGCGACTACGACCCGATGGCCTGGGAGGACAAATGGCAGCAGCGCTGGCAGGACATGGAGCTCTACCATTTCGACCGCGACGACGACAACGTGTACTCCATCGACAATCCGCCCCGGTATGCATCAGGCGCGCTGCACATCGGGCACGCGGTGCACTACACCCACATTGATTTTGTAGCGAGGTATAAGCGCATGCGGGGCTACAACGTGTTCTTCCCCCTGTGCTTCGATGTCAACGGCATCCCGATAGAGGAGCGCGTGGAAAAACGGCTGGGTATCACCCGGAAGGACATCGACCGCCATGAGTTCATCGAGCTGTGCCGGGAGTTCGCCGAGGAGAACATCGACGAGATGAAACGGCAGTTCGTCATGCTCGGCGAGTCCATGGACCCCAGCATCTACTATCAGACGGATGCCGAATACTATCGGCGTATCACCCAGCTTTCGTTTCTCGACCTCTACGAAAAAGGTCACATCTACCAGGGCGAGTTCCCCGTCAACTGGTGCCCCCGCTGCATGACCGCGATGGCCGACGCAGAGATAGAGCGCGCGGAGCGGGAGACCACGCTCAACACGGTCAAGTTTTATTTCACGGAGGAGCAGCCTGGACAGATAGAAAAATATCACGGCATCGACCGCGACGAACAGGGGCAATATCTCGAAATAGCGACGACGCGCCCCGAGATGTTCCCCACCTGTCATCTCGTCGCCGTCCATCCCGACGACGAGCGGGCGCCCTGGCTCGTCGACCAAAAGGTCATGGTGCCCCTGTACGACAAAACGGTGCCCATCGTCATGGAGGAAAACGTCGACCCCACCTTTGGCACCGGACTGCTCATGATATGCACCATCGGCGACAAGGACGACCTCGAAATGGCGTTCAAATATGACCTGCCGATGGACATCTGCATCGACGAAGCCGGATGTATGAACGAGCTCGCCGGGCCATACAAGGGCATGCCCGTCGAAAAAGCCCGGCAGGCGGTCATCAATGCGTTGCGCGACAGCGACATGCTCCTCGAGCAGCAGCCAGCGGAGCAGAGCGTCGGCGTCTGCTGGCGCTGCAAGACCCCGGTGGAATTCATCCAGGCCGAGCAATGGTTCCTCAAGCTCCTGCCGTTCAAAAAGGACGTGCTGGAGGCCGCCGACGAGATGGACTGGTACCCCGAGTACATGAAGCTCCGTCTCGAGGACTGGGTGAACTCGCTGCAGTGGGACTGGGTTATCTCGCGGCAGCGCTATTTTGCGACGCCCATCCCGCTCTGGGAGTGCGAGGACTGCGACGAGGTCGTCGTCGCAGCCAGGGAGCAGTGCTATGTCGACCCGACCATCGACGAGCCGCCGGTGAGCGAATGCCCGGCATGTGGCGGCGCGCTTTATGGCAACGAGGACGTGTTCGACACCTGGATGGACTCCTCCATCAGCCCGCTGTACAACGCCTTCTGGATGCGGGACGATGACCTGCACGACGTGCTGTATCCGATGTCGCTGCGGCCGCAGGCCCATGACATCATCCGGACCTGGGCGTTTTACACGATGCTGCGCTGCCTGCTGATAACCGGTGAGCCTCCTTTCAAAGAAATAATGATGGGCGGGTTCATTCTCTCGCCGGACGGCCGGCCGATGCACACCAGCCTCGGCAACGTCATCGACCCGCTCGAAATTTTGGAGGAGCAGGGCGCCGACCCCCTGCGTTATTACGCGGCCAAGTGCAAGCTCGGCGAGGACAACCCCTTCCGGCCGAAGGACCTGGTGCGGGGCAAACGGCTGATGAAAAAGCTGTGGAATGCGATGCAGTTCGCGGGCAGCGCGCTGGAGCAGCACGACCCCGGCGACTATGACCCGGCGTCGCTGTGTGATGTCGACCGCTGGATGCTCTCCCGGTTCAGCCAGACGGTGCAGCAATGCACCGGCTCCATGGACGGCTTTGACTATGCAGATGCGATACGGACAGCGGAGCACTTTCTCTGGCATGAGTTCGCCGACCACTACATCGAGATGGTGAAACACCGCATCTACGACAAAAACGATACCGATGCATTGCACGTGCTCTCCACGGTCGGCCTGGGTATAACCAAGCTCCTGGCGCCGTTTCTGCCGCACATCACCGAGGAGATATACCACCGGCATTATAGGGAGCATGACGGCGCAGACAGCGTTCATGTCTCTGCATGGCCAAAACCCGTCCTGCGGGACGAGGAGGCGGAGCGGCGGGGCGAGCTCGTCAAAGACGTGATATCGCGGCTGCGGGACTGGAAAAGCAGCCAGGGCATCGCGCTGAACGACTCCTGGGAAACACGTATTCAGATATCAGGAGAACCGTCAGAGATTAGGGCTCTAGAAAAAAGCGGGAACATAATAAAAAATACGTTAAATATCGTAACTCTGGATTTTAAGCCAGGCATGCCTGAAATGGAAGAGATACCCAATAAAGTTAAACCAGAGTATGAAAAAATGGGCCCTGAGTTTGGATCGAAAATGCCCGAGGTTATTAACGCCCTCGAACAACATATTAACGAGACCTACAAGCAATGGAAAGAGAAGGGACGAATAGACATCTCGGACTATCCAATAGCCAGCCAAACCGAAATTAAAACAATCCCAAACGACTATCTGGACTTCGAAACTGAAACCCGCATAAAAGGCAAAACAGCAGATTTAATAAACATGGACGACATCATCATCTCCATCGAGGAATAGCATGAAGGAAAAATACAAGAAGCTCCTGTGGAAAATCATGGCCGTGCTGGTGATGCTGTTCATGGTGCTCGCCGGTTTTTCCGTCATATTCGCCAGCTAGGCGGTCTCTTTCACCTGCACATCGGTCTTCGTGCCCTTTTTCCTGAGCGTTATCTCCCTCTCCTGGCCGGTGACAGTCATGCCCTTCGCCCTGTCGATGGCGACATGTGACACCTCGATGGCGGGGATGGCGGGGCGGCCAGTGACCGAGAGCGTAACGGCGCCCTCCACGCTGGCGACGACGCGCTGTCCCTCTATCACGACCTCGACGGCAGCAGCTGCGGATATCTCGACCTGCACGATGGCACTCTGCACCGGCCGGCAGACCATGCCCCGCTTGGGCGTCACATGGATGCGCGTTGCGGAGAAGGAGCTCTCCCATCCAAGCATGTGCAGCGACGAGAGCATGTTGGCAAACCCCCGTATGCGCTTCTGCAGACCGGAAACATGATGTATCTGATTCCGCATGGCGATGCGCCGTTTGATGTCATCGATATCCGCCGTTCTGGCCTCGAGGCCGCCGATGGCCTTCTGCAGGTCGTCCATCTCCGCCCGCAGGTCATCCCGGAGCGTGCGGAGCGCCGGCTCGGGGAGATGACGACAGGAAAAATGCTTCCGGAGGATGGCGCGGACCCTGTCGACCACGGAGCGGACGGTCGGCTCGCCGGACACCAGCGGGCCGTATCGCTCCACCATGTCCATGTCAACTTCCTGGTCCAGCCGCTCAATGGCCATAACGCTGGCGAGCAGGTCGTCGAGACGCAACCCGGCACCCGCGGCGAGCCATTCACCTGCCACCTCATACAGGTCGCGGCAGACCATGTACAAATCGTCGTTTTCATCCCCAGTCGATGCGTCGCTATACATCGTCGTCTGCCCGTTTTTTCTCCAGGGCCGCCTGCACGAAGCCGTAAAACAGCGGTGACGGATCCAGCGGGCGAGATGTAAACTCGGGATGAAACTGGGAGGCGATGAAAAAACGATGGCCTGGCAGCTCGGCTATCTCCATCCGCCGACGGCTGGGAGACACACCGGAAAAGCACAGTCCTTCCCGCTCGATGTCCTCGATGTCGTCCGGGTTGACCTCGTAACGATGGCGATGACGCTCGGTTATCTCGGTGGCGTCGTAGAGCCGATGAGCGAGCGTGTCCTCCCTGACCTTGATGGGCTGCGCGCCGAGGCGCATCGTCCCGCCCATGTTTTCGACGTCGTGCTGCTCGGGCAGGATGGTGATGATTGCATGGCCGGTGTCGGGATCGATCTCGATGCTGTTGCAGTCCATGCCCAGGACATGCCGGCCGTATTCGACGACCGCGAGCTGAAACCCGAAGCAGATGCCCAGATAGGGAACGTCGTGCTCCCGGGCATACCGGATAGCCTGGATTTTGCCGTCGGCGCCGCGCATGCCGAAGCCTCCGGGCACCAGGATGCCGTGCAGATGGTCGAGCGGCACCTCGCCGGCCTCGAGCCGCTCTGCATCAATCCATTCGATGCATACCGCCGCATCAAGCGGGGCGCCGGCATGGCTGAACGCCTCCTCGATGCTGATGTAAGAGTCGCTCAGCGAGGTATACTTGCCGACGATGCCGATGATGACCTCATGGCTGGCATGCTTGACCTGCTCCACGAAGCGCTTCCATCGGTCGAGGCCATCCCGGCGCTCCAGACCGAAGCGGTGGAGGAGGAAGTCGGTGAGCCCCTGGTCGTCGAGCATGAGCGGGACCTCGTAGATGCATTCCGCATCCGGCGCCGATATGACGCCTTCGACGGGGACATCACAGAACAGCGATATCTTTTTCCGGGTTTTTTCCTCGAGGGGCTCCTCGGACCGGCCGATGATGATATCTGGGTCGATGCCGATGGCTCTGAGCTCCTTGACGGAATGCTGCGTCGGCTTTGTCTTCTGCTCGCCGACGACGTTGAGCACGGGCACCAGCGTCGTATGCAGGAACACGACGTCGTCGGGCTGCTCCTGGTGGAGTTGCCGCACCGCCTCCAGGAATGGCATGGACTCGATGTCGCCGACCGTCCCCCCGATTTCCACGAGGCAGAGATCAGCGTTGCTTTCCCGCGCCACGTCTTTTATCCATTCCCTGATCTCGTCGGTGATATGCGGGACAATCTGCACCGTCTTGCCGAGGTAGTCGCCCCGTCGCTCTTTTTCGATGACGCGGCGGTACACCCGGCCGGTGGTGATGTTGTTTTCGCTGGACAGGTTGACATCCAAAAATCGCTCATAGTTGCCCAGGTCGAGGTCCACCTCGCTGCCGTCGTCGAGCACGAACACCTCGCCGTGCTGAAACGGGTTCATCGTTCCGGCGTCGCAGTTCAGATAGGGATCGATCTTTATCGCCGTGACATCGTAGCCCTGCATCTTGAACAGCATGCCGATCGACGAGGTGGTGATGCCTTTGCCGAGACCGGACAAAACGCCACCGGTGGTGATAACATATTTCCCGCTGGGCATATCCTCAAATGTGTTCTCCGTTAATATCCTTATCGGTAGCGGCGCGGGTCGGCCAGCAAAAACAGCGACGACAGCATTGCCAGGCCGAGACCAAACAAGAGCCCCGTGACAGTGCGGAGCACGTTGACGCTCTCGTATCCTGTCAGCAGCTGCAAAAACCCATCCATGGGGAGCGGCGCCAGCAGCATCCCAAACATCGCGACCATTGTCATCCGGCTTCGCACAAACGGCAGCATCGACCGAAACGTCCCCGAGAGCGTGGCAGCCGGCACCGCAGTGAGCGCCAAAGCGAAGCCGCCAGTCATCCCCAGCAGCATACCGACATCCCGGGCGCAGACCGGCATCTGGTTGCCGTTGAACATGTAGGAGCGCCAGTGTTTCTGATGGCAGACCACATCCCCCGCGTAATAGGCCAGACGGGATAGCGCCGGCATCTCGTCCCATCGCCCCGGATGGTCAAGCTGCCAAGCAGCGCCGTCGATGCCCTCCACCGTGTGCGGCCGCAGGGCAAACGGCGCCAGGAACACAGCCAGCGTGAAAAGCAGGACGGCGAGCAGAACGGGCAGCATCAGGCGGTTGACATGCACACGACGGCAACACATATACCTATAAAAAAGACGCGGGAACGTTAAATAACGGTGCTGCGTTCACAGCCGATGAAGACCATGAAATACGGAGAAAAAGCCATCGCCGAGGCGGAGCTAGAAACATGGGACAACCCCACACCGGAGGAAGACTACGAGGTATCCCTCGAGTTCCCGGAGTTCACCTGCCTGTGCCCCCGCTCCGGCTACCCCGACTTTGCGACCATCCACATCACCTACGTGCCCGACCGGGTCATCGTCGAGCTGCAATCGCTGAAGCTCTACCTCAACAAATACCGCGGCAGATACATGACACACGAGGAGGCCACCAACGCCATCCACCGGGACCTGCAGGCCGCGATACAGCCACGCTCCCTAGAGGTCGTCGGCGAGTTCAACATCCGCGGGGGCATCAAAACAACGGTGCGCTGCAGCAATCAGGACGACAGATCCCAGTAGGGTCCCAGCACCCGGCGGAGATCCTCGACGACATTGCCCGGATCGCGGCCGCCCTCCGCCTCATCCTCACAGTGCAACGGCGTGCCATGCAGCATGCCCAGCTCGATGGCCACGCCCTTTTTGAGCACGTCGAGCTTGTAGCCGCCCTCCAGCGTGCAGACAAGATCGCTTTGCAGGTCCATCAACTGCGAGAGCAGCTCCCCATAGAAATCAATGGTCAGGAACAGGCCGCCGAGCGCGTCGGTATGATGCGAGTCGAAGCCAGCGCAGACGATAACAAAGTCGGGGTCGAACTGCCTGGCGACGGGCAGCATGACCTCGTGCATGATCTCACGGACGCCCTCATCGCCGACGCGATGCGGAAGCGGCGCGTTCACCGTGTAGCCTTTTCCCGCACCGACACCGATTTCGTCGACAGCGCCGGTGCCCGGAAAATGCGGAAACAGATGTATCGACTGGTAGAGCACGTCGCTGCGGTCATAAAAAATATCGGCGACGCCGTTGCCATGATGCACGTCATGGTCAAACACGAGCACACGCTTTCCCATCCGGGCGAGATGGTCAGCCGCCAGCGCAGCGTTGTTGAACAGACAAAATCCCATCGAGCGCGATGCAGTCGCATGATGTCCAGGGGGGCGAACCAGCGCAAAGGCGTTGTCCACCTCGCCGTCAACGACGGCATCGCAGGCCGTCACCAGCCCGCCGGCAGCCAGCCGAGCGACCTCATATGAATCCTCGGAAAGATAGGTGTCCGGGTCGAGCCATCCCACCGTGGTCTTAATACGGGACACCATCGCCTCCGAATGAACCCTGAGCAGCGCCACCTCACCTACCGGCTCGGGCATGATATGCTCCAGCTCCCCGTAAAACGGCAGCTCCCTGATGTATTCCAGGACCGACAGCAGGCGCTCCGCTCGCTCCGGATGAGCCGGATTATCATGAAGGGAGAAGCGCTCGTCGTGCACGATGGCGGTCATCCTGTTTGGCATGGAACGACTGTTTATAACTTTTGTTTATCAACCTGGATGACAGATATAAGAGAAAAAGAGGAGGGATAAGAAAAGGGGGGAAAGGGTGTTTTATGCGAGGGTGTTCCAGATGCCGCTGTCGG
>CAZESS010000037.1:0-8377 GCA_964514975.1 uncultured Thermoplasmatales archaeon
TGAGTAAAAGAAACCGCGATGACCCGATGTTAAATAATTTCAGGACACTACAATACTATTTATTTATCATAATATTAATAAGTGTTGTCTGTATTACAGGATGAGGGGTAGAGCAAACGTCCGCATGATATCCCGTCTGCCCCGCGCGTAGGGCGTCGAGAGGGAGAGCAAAAAAGCGTTCTGTTTCATGTGTTCACCTCTCCCTTTTTCCCTACCATTTTCACCTATACTGTCATCCGGGGGCATGCCTATGGAAAACGGTCGGCGCCACTGTGTTCACCCCGCCAGCCGGATGTGAAAGGCGGTGCCCTCGCCCGGGTCGCTTTCAGCCCAGACCTCGCCGCCATGGGCGTCAACGATGTTTTTGACAATGGACAGGCCGAGCCCCATGCCGCCGCCCTCCCCGCCCGTGTAAAAGGGGTCGAAGACACGGTCGATGTCGTCATCCGGGATACCCGGGCCGGTGTCAGCGATGACGAGATGGGTCTGCTCGCCCTCACGGCGCCCGGCGATGGAAACGGCGCCGCCATGTGGGGTGTACCGGATGGCGTTCACCAGGATGTTCTTTATTGCCTTGCCCAGCAGGTTTTTGTCGCCGTGCAGGGTCAGCGTGTCCGGTATCTCGATGGACAATGTCTGCCGTTTTTCATCCGCGATGTCCCGGCAGTCCTCTATCACATCCCTCACCAGCTCCCTGGCCCCGAAGGTTTCCTTGCGCAGCTCGAGCTCCCTGACGTCGATGGAAGGAATTTCAAGCATGTCGTTGATGAGCATGGTCAGCCGGTCGACGTTCTGCGCCATGATGTCCAGTTTTTCTTTCTGCACCTCCGACAGGTCGCCAAGTTTTTCCTTTTTCAGCAGGTCTACATAGGTCTTTATCGAGGTCAACGGCGTGCGGAGCTCATGGGCGATGACGTCCAGAAACGTGGTTTTCATTTTGCCGAGCTCGGCCTCCGCCAGCTCCCTATATGCCTTTTCAAGCTTTTTCCGCCGGTCGAGCAATTCCTCCACCAGGCGCTCCCGACTCAGCAGGGTCACCTTTTCCTCCTCCAGGATGCCCTCGGGCAGCTGCTCGACGAGCCCTTCGCCGTAGAGGCGTTCCTTGATGTTGGTGGGCATCGCCCGGAACTGCTCCGTTATCAGCGCGTTCGCCCGCTCCGGCCCCATGCTCTGCTTCAGGATGAGATACATCCGGTCGAGCGCGTGAAGGAACCGCTCGATGACATACTGGACGGGTTCATCGGTCTCGGCCTGCCGACGGTACAATGTCCGGATGTCTATCTGCCCGCCGGGCTGTATCTCGATGCCGCTTTTGCTCCGGTTGAGCATGATGGCTATCTCGTTGATATCGTCGGAGCGGCAGCGACGGAGCACGGGCTCGAGCACCAGCCGGAACAGGATGACGGGCAGCGCCCATTCGAACAGGTTGTCGTTCCGCTGGACGGCCATGCCGACCGCGTTTCGCCATTCCTCATGGGCCTGCTGCCAGGGCACGAAGGCCGAGTAGAGCTCGATGATCCCGGCGATGAGGTCGTAGAAGGCCAGGCCAAGGTCGTCCATGACGAGCTTGTCGATTGCTTCCTCGAGCGGTGCGGTGCTCAGCTGCTCGTCCACGTCGATGTAGCAGCCCGCCAGCACCGGGTAGTCGTCGATGCGGCTTTCGAGCAGTTCCTCGATGCTGCCGGTGCCGATGAGCGGCGTTATCTTCCGGATGAACACGTTGGCCACCTGCCGGTAGCTCCGCAGCAGCGCGACGTCGTCCCGCAGCAGCATCTGGTGCTCCTCGGATGCACCGCCACGTATCGAGGTCAGCAGGTTTTTCTGCGCCAGGATGAACCCCACCTCGACGACCATGACGCAAATGGGAAACACGACGATGCCCATCATCGTGGTGCCGGGCAGCGGCCACACCAGGCTGTACAGGAACATGAAGGGCACCACCGAAAACGACAGTATGAACCACAAAATGTACTGCCGGCGGTAGAGCAGGTACACCCGGGCGATAACCGCGACGATGGCCACCGACAGGGCGACGTTGAGCAGCGACAGCAGCTGCTGCGGCATCATGCTATGACCTCTTTCCAGTCACGGTAGATGCGCATCACGCCGTAGAGCAGGATGACCAGCGCCACCAGGATGAAGCCGTAGGCGAGCTGCTCCATGACCGCGACGCTCCGGCCGATGGCCACCCATGGCAGGATGAAAAACACGTAGCCAACGAACAGGAACACGGCGCTGCCGGCCAGGATGCCCCCGCGCCGTATCTTGATGACCCGCATCAGCCGGATGAAATAGTACAGCGAGATGACGGCGAGGGCCATCACGGCTCCGTTGAGCAGTATCATGGCCAGCTGTATCTGTTCCATCGCTGTTAAGAAGAACCACCGCTTTTTAAATATTTAGCTGTGCGCCATTGAAACAGGGCTTGTGTATACCGGCGGGGGCCGGAAAAAGAAAAAATGGAGAAAGGGTTATTCCTCGAGCTCCTCGAGAGCGTCCTTGACCTCGGCGACGTAGGTCATCGCCGGGCCGCCGCCCATCAAAATGGAAACGGTGGCTGCCTCCAGGATTTCCTCCCTGGTTGCGCCGGCCTCCAGGCATTTTTTTACATGTATGGCAATGCAGTACTTGCACCGGGCGGTGATGGCCGTGCCCAGCGCGATGAGCTCCTTGGTCTTGGTGTCCAGCGCGTCGGGTTCCAGCACGCTTCCCATGAACTGCTGGAAATAGCGCATCGTGTCCCTGTTTGTCCGGGAGAGCTCCTTCATCATTGCCTGCACTTTTTCTATGCTGTCGAGCATTTCACCCATGATGTCACCCGTGTGGATATGCCGCCCGGGCATTAATAGCTTTGGATGGACGTCTTCATGAACTCCCGGAGCAGGCAGGTCGCATAGCATCCCTTCGGCAGCGAAAATATCATCCGCGCCATATCATCCTGCACCTCCATCCGCAGGCCGGAGAGCGGCACCAGGATAGCCCGGCGGAGCCCCCTTGAGGACAGCGACGGCATTCCCGGAATGGTGAAATCGTTGGCGGACACATCCTCCTGCTCAAGAATCGTTCGCTCGATGTCGCCCATGACACCGGATGCAAGCGTTGCCTCGGTGCCGATGAGCACCCCGGAGGGCAGACAGCGCCGCCGTGCTATCTGCCGGTTTATCTTGTCCAGGTTGCGCTCGCCAACCGGTATCCCGTCCCGCTGCTGCATGTCACCCCGGTCCATGGGGAGCACCACGTCGCCGGGCACCGCCCCGTTTATCGGGATGCCCCGGCGGATGCGCTCCGACAGCATCCGGTTGAACAGCCATGCCTGGTAGGCGTGGACGAAAAGATGGAGCAGGCTGTCGGGCAGCTCCCGCAATGCGCCGGGCCAGTCGTCGGGATGCGCCGCCATGTGTGCTACCAGCCGTCGCTCATATGTCAGATGTGGGGGATACCGCTCCAGCGCATCCTCGAAATCCCCGGTGTCCTCGAGTCGTTGCCGCACCATCCGGCAGGTTTCGTCCTCGTCGGACATGGGATTGGCCGCATAGGCCATCACCGCTTTTTTGAAGTCGCCGGCGACGATGTGTTTGCCGACCCTATGGGTTATGGGGCGGAGGATGCCGAAGCGCTGCACGCCGAAAAAATTGGGGAAGCCACCAACCGCGCGTATCTCCCGGCGGATATGCTGCGCCTGCCGTCCGGTGCCGTCGATGTCACGGATGACGACATGGAAATGGTTGCCGTCGAGCTGCCCCCGGTAGACGGGCTTCCGTGCACGGTAGAGTATCTCGATGGAAACCCGGGGGATGTCGAGCGCCCGTGCCCGCTGGATGGAGACGGGGAACGACATGTGCTGCGTGGTGACGGCCTGCTTGTCCTTCAGGCCGGCAAACCCGATGTGCCCGGCGGGGATGCCCAGCCGTGATGCGATGTGCTCTACCAGGTCATTGGTTTCCCATCGCATCGCGGTCACCCGGACGATGACCTGTTTGCCGTCGCCGGGGGCAGGCAGCCGTGGCTGCTCCTCGACGACGAAGTCCTCCGGCCGTGTTTTGATGTGCCCGCCGATGCCGGTACCGTCGGTCAAAAATAATTCCATGCCGACGGCGCGCTCCCCGGGGGGCGGGCGGGGGGCCACGCTATGCCTCGAGCTGGTCCTTCAGGCCTGCGATGTCGTCCTGCATCTCCCTGATTGTCTGGATGACGATGTCGCGGGGGCTGCCCTCGTGGACACGGATGGTGAACCGGGGGTTTGCCAGCAGGGGATGGGAGACGTTCCAGCCGGCGTAGTCCACCTGTTCATGTCTGAGCAGCCGTTCCTTCAGCGGGTTGAGAATCGTTTTTTCGGCGATGACCTCGAACACGAACTCGGTGTCTGTTTCCTCGATGACCTTTACCTCCATGGTGTCACCGCCTGTCGATGTTGCCTTCGCCGTAGTCGTCCGCTATCTTCCGGTCCTCCACGTGACCGCAACGGGGGCATTCCAGGATGGTGCCCTCCTTGCCCTTTGCGGTTTCCAGCGGATTGCGGCATTCGATGCAGTATGACCTGAGCGACCCGAGGTCTTTGCCCTTGGTGGTCATCCGCAGCGAGGGTTCCGGCTCGGTGATGCGGGCCCGGATGAGGTCGCCGACGCGGTATTTGTCCTTGGCGTTGACCACGTATTCGTTGGAGATGTCCGAGATGTGGATGGCGCCGTTGCCGCCGCCGACGATGGTGCGGTCGATGCCTGCGACGCGCAAAACGTCGACGAGGACCATCTTGTCCATCACGTGTTTGACCTCCGCGATAACCGTCATACCTTTTTTGACAACGAGCGGGGTGCTGGTGAGCGGGTCGACCCCGGCCGAGGCCGTTTTTTTATCAACCACAAAGGTTCCCATCAGGGTGCTCCTGATGTCGCCGTCTATCTCAGCGGTGCCATATCCCGGGAGGATTTCCTCGGCAGCAGCTATCCTGTCGCCGGGCAGCACCAGGCTTCCTTCTTTTATCATCAAAGGCGTAATACACCGGCTTTATATATGTTCTTTTCCGTCCAATTCGCCGACCAGATGGCCGCCCTCGACACCCGTGATGCGCACCCGCCGCAGCGAGCCAACCATGTCGGGAGAAACATCGGGGAGATACACCGAACGGTAGCCGTCGGTCTTGGCGGCGACCATGCCATCTCGTTCCTCGAGGAACAGCGCCTCCGTCACCGTTCCAACCTGCCGTTCCATGTGCGCCGCCGTTATCTCGTGCGCCAGGGCAGCGAGCCGTCTCGACCGCTCCTTCGCCATCATGGTATCAGGCCGCGCCATGTCGGCGGCCGGGGTGCCCGGGCGTGCGGAAAACCGGGTGACGTTGACCACGTCCGGCTGCATCTCCCGCAGCACGGTGCAGGTCTCCTCGAAATCCCGCTCGGTCTCCCCGGGAAACGCGACGATGACATCGGTTGCGATGGTGATACCCGGATAGCGTTCCCGCATCCCGACGACGATGTCCAGGACATCCCGCGCCTTATAGCCCCGGCGCATGCGCCGCAGCACCCGGTCGCTGCCCGACTGCAGGGGCAGATGCAGAAAGCCATACACGGTGTCCTGCTCGAACACGTCCAGGACGTCGGGCCGCTGCATCACAGACAGGGGATGCATCATCCCGGCGCGTATGCGGAACCCGCCGGGCAGCAACGCGATGCGGCGGACCAGCGACTCCAGCGACGCATCCGTATCCATGCCGTAGGCGGCGGTGTCCTGGCAGGTCAGCCGGAGCTCCCGGCATCCCTGCTGCAATGCCTGCTCCGCGACGGAGACCAGGGCGCTCTCGTCGTAGGAGGTCAGCCGTCCCCTGGCATGGTGGGTGATACAGTACGAGCAGTTGTACCGGCAGCCGTCGGCGATGGGGATGTCCAGGCGCAGGCCGACATGCCGGGGCAGCCGTGCCTTGTCCTCCTGCATGGCAGCGCCGTCCAGCGTCGCGCCGATGCGGTGGACCTCGCGGGGGCCCAGCAGCATGGCATGCGGCGCCATCTCGGTTATCCGGTCAGGGTACACGGCGGGCATACAGCCTGCAACGACGACGTCTATGTCCAGTGCTGCCAGCTCACGGAGACGGTGGAGCATCCGCTGCTCCGTTCGATGGATGACACAGCAGGTGAACAACACCACGACGTCGGCATCATCCGGACTGGCCACCAGCCGGTGTCCCTGCTCGCCGAGGATGCCCCTGGCGATGGCAGCATCGCCCTGGTTGGCAGCGCAGCCATATGCCTCGATGGAGACCCGCATCGCCCGAAACATCGCCGGGGCATACATAAAGCTTGCCCGGTGAGCATGAGCATTTTATACATGCAGCGCATTGCGGATGCGATGGGAAACACAGTCCTCGAAAAAATCTTTGCCAGGCATAGCAGCGATGACGCGGCGCCGGAGCCCGGCGACGTGATATGGCTCGACGTCGACCTCAGGACGGCGCGCGATTTCGGCGGCGCCAGTGTCGTCAAGCATCTCAAGCGCAACTACGACAGCGACTACGTCGCAGACCCGGACAAAACCGCTTTCACGTTTGACTGCAACGCCCCGGCGAAGACCCCGGAATATGCGGACAACCAGCACAGCTGCCGGCGCTTCGCCCGTGACACCGGCGTGCCCGTCTACGACGTCGACCAGGGCATCGGCACCCATGTGATGCTCGAGCAGGGCCGCATCGCACCGGGCGTGACCGCCGTGGGCACGGACAGCCATTACAACATCGTCGGCGCCGTCGGCGCCTTCGGCCAGGGCATGGGTGACATGGACATCGCGTTTACCTTCAAAACGGGGCGGACCTGGTTCGAGGTGCCCGAGTCCATGAAAATATCCTTTACCGGCATACCGGATGGCGACTGGACGGCCAAGGACCTCACCCTGAAGGTGCTGATGGAGATCGGCAGCACGGGCGCCCTGGGCAAAGCCGTTGAGTTCGAGGGCGACGTCGTCGAACGGCTCAGCCTGGCCGGCCGCATTACGCTGTCGTCCATGATGACCGAGATGGGCGGCATCATTGGCTTCATTCCACCAGGCAGCAAGGTGCTTCGGTTTTGCCGGGAGCGTAGCGGCGGCGACGTGCAGCCGGTCTACGCCGACGACGATGCATGCTATGCGGAGGAAGTCAACATCGACGTGTCCGGGCTTGAGCCGCTCGTCGCCGCGCCATACAGCCCCGCCAACGTCAAACCGGTATCGGAGCTCGACGTTCCCGTCGACACCGTGTTCATCGGCTCCTGCACCAACGGCCGATTCGAGGACATGGCCGCTGCGGCGGATGTCCTGCATGGCAACCACATCGCCGAGGGGGTCACCGCAAAGGTGGTGCCCGCAACGCGAGAGGTATGGGACCGGATGCTGCAAAGCGGCGTGCTCTGCAAGTTGCACGAGGCAGGCGCGCTCATCTCAAACCCGGGCTGCGGCGGCTGCGCCTCCGGCCAGATAGGGATGACCGGCCGGCACGAGGTCCAGGTGTCAACGTCCAACCGGAACTTCAAGGGAAAACAGGGGCCCGGCGAGACATATCTCGCCAGCCCTGTAACGGCGGCCAGGGCCGCCCTGACCGGCCACCTGGGAGGTGCAGCATGAAGCCAACGAGGCTGACAGGACGGGTATGGGTGCTCCGCGACAGCAGCGGCGAGCTCATCGACAACATCGACACCGACATGATATTCCACAACCAGTACCTGCACATCACCGACGTCGACATGATGGGGCAATATGCGCTGGACAATCTGACCGGCTGGGAGGACTTCGCCGAACATGCCGAGGAGGGAGACATCCTGGTCGCCGGCAAAAACTTCGGGTCGGGGAGCAGCCGGCAGCAGGCCGTCGACTGCTTCATCGCACTGGGCATACAGACCATCATCGCGAAAAGCTTCGGCGCCATCTACAAGCGCAACGCGATAAACTCCGGGCTACCCGTGCTGGCCGGAGAGATGCCCGACAGCCTGGAAAACCGGGATACCATTACCATAGACCTTACAAGCGGCGCCGTCACCATGGACGACAAAAAAGTCGCGACGCTGGAGCCGATATCACAGGTGCAGCTCGATATCTATCAGGCCGGCGACCTGTTCGCCTACGGAAAAACGCTCGGGAAATAACGGGTGTCAGTCAAACGGTCCCTTGACGCTCTGTTTGCAGTCACGACAGACCTCGACCTCGACTTCCAAAAAATCCCGAATGCGTGATGACACTTCCTGTATCGATGACTCATCCCATCCCATATAGAGCTAATGTAACAACTATATAATACTTTTTCTAAATTTTCCGCGGTGTACTGTCCTGAAAACATTTAACAAACGGAAACGCTCTGTTGGGATGCCAAAGCTGAACGATGCGAAGATCAGGTGGATCATCCGGGAGATAGAGAAGGGAGAAC
>CAZESS010000038.1:0-5645 GCA_964514975.1 uncultured Thermoplasmatales archaeon
GGTCCCGATTGGCAGTTCGATTCTCAATCGGCCACGGGTTGCCTGGGAGAGACCAAGGCCCCCCCACCCGAAACAGCCGCTGATCCCTGCCCGAGGCCCCTGACTCCGAGGCTGCCATACCTCCTGCCGGACGACATCCCGGCCGTGGCCCGCGCCCTGGTGGAGGCGTCCGAGAGAACGCAGCTCATCGTCACCACCCACCCCGATGTCCTGATGGATGGCCTTACCGACCTTCCCGAGGCGGTCCAGGTGGTGGAACGCGGCCCCGCCGGCACCTGCGTGAGACGGCTGGAAGCGGAGAAGCTCAAGGCCTGGCTCGACGACTACTACCTGGGCGAGCTCTGGCGGAAGGGCGAACTCGGGGGGATGCGGTGGTGAGAGGGTTCATCGCCATCTCCAGGTCCGGCCAGTCGCGGCCGTAGTCCTCCACGTACGCCTTCCATGCGCTCCTCCACGCTCCTGGCGCCGCGCCGAGTTCCGGTGGCCAAGGTGTTCCCCGCAGGGCGAACGTAACGCGGCACGCTCCGGTCGAGCGCCGTCTGCCTCAACCGTGCTTCGAGAGAGACACGAAATGCCGCAGCGTCCCGGTAGCTCCGATCAGGCCACGTTCGATTGCCTGGCTAGCGGCCTCGGCGGCTGCCTGGGCTCCGTGCCGGGCGGCCACGTCACGGAGGGTGCGTGGGAGCGTGGTCACCGGTACCCCGTCTCTCCGCGTCCGCTCGTGCTCCTCCAAGGGAGCGGTGTGCAGCACGGTTCCCCGGCGCTTCCCCCTGAAACGTCTCGGGACCGTCACGTGCAGAAGGGCCGGCATCGCGTCCGTGATGCCATAGATCGCGAGGGCGGTTTCGTGGCTGGCGGCGGCACCCTCTCCGGCCCAGAGCGTCGCGACGATCACGTCCTCGAACGCCTGTGCCGGAAAGCGCCGCAGCCGATAGATCCCATGGGTCGCACGCTGAAGTGAGCCGGTCTTCACGAGATAGTGGAGCTGTTGGTCGGACACCCCCACGTCGTGCGCCTGGGAGGTGGTGAAGTAGCCGCCCTGACCCTCGGCCAGCGGGTAGAGGTGATCGATGCGAAGCAAGCCCCTTCCTCCCGCCTCGTCCTTGCAACGGACCCCGGGCCAGGATCTTCCCGCAGTCGATCCCCTCCCGGACCGGTGTCGGTAACCCACGGACCCCAGCGCCTCGGCGCGTGAGCTTCCCCCGCCTCCGCCACGGGCAACTACCAACTCCTTCACGAACCAGGTCCTGGCGCGGATTGGAGCCAAGCTCACCACCCTGACCGAGAAGCAGGCCGCCTACATCGGCGTGCCCGTGGAGGGGCCGTACAAGCCGGAGCACTATCGGTATTGAGACCCATCCGACTGTGGCTCTCTTCCCTGGGAGCTCTCCCTCCTCTCCTTCTCCGGCCCTTTCCGAAAATTCCGTCTCCATCGGCCCAACTCCTCCCCCCTCCGCCCCTCACCCGGGCAGAGGTGCTCCACCCGTTCGCCCACCAGCGGCCTTGGCTACTTTCGGGGCGTCACTTCAGAATACCTTGCGGGGGTCGTGGGGCTTGGGGCCCGATTGAGAAAACCTTGCAGGGGTTGTCGGGCCTGGGTCCCGATTGGCAGCTCGATTCTCAATCGGCCACGGGTTGCCTGGGAGAGACCATGGCCCCCCCCGATCTTGGCTGCGTAGACGGCGGTGGCGCCCCAAGGGGGAGATGTGGAGGAGAGGGCCACTTCCAGGTCCCAATGGAACATGGCTCGGCTCCCCAGGCCGACGTACATTCCGGCTGCGGAGGAACCTCGACATCTTGGCCGGGCCTCGCCCGGTTCCGCCCCGGGGCCTGCGACGCCTCTCCTCTCAATCCCTGGGAGCCATGACGAAGAAAGAGTACCAGGACCTGGTGGAGTTCATCCTACTTCGTTTCGTTGGGGTCCCGACCGTGGAGAGGATGTCGGGACCCGTGCGAGACCATGATGCCGCACTCGATACCCGTTGACCCCAGGGAGCGACTTCGCCAGATCGTCTCCGGCGGCCTCGACCTCGTTTTTGAGCGAATCCGTCACGGCGCCGCGAGGTTCGAGACCGTCTTCGAGTCCCTGGGGTTCCAGCGCCGAGGCCGGCCAAGCAGGCCACTGACGAGGAGCTGGCCGTCCGGCACCCGTTGCCACCGGAGCGGTTGCGCCGCGTCCGGCGCTCCCAGGAGCGCACGGACATCAGCGGAATGCGACGCCGAGGCCCGGACGCTGCGCGTCATACCATTCCCTGGCCAACAATACGTCCGAAGCCGCCTCCGAGCGGAAGCGGACCGTCACAGCTAGCTGGCGCTCCTGAGCCGCGCCCTGACTTCCTCCCACGGCACGTACTCTGGGTCGGGATCGGAGAGTCTTTGCTCAAGTTCTCGGACATGCCACTCTGGAATGGGCACGTCTTCCGGCGTGGCCGCGATGGCGTCCCAAGCCTCACTCAGGAGCTCGATGCGCTCCTCGAGGGGAAGCCGGAGGATCTCAGACAAGAGAGCTTGCTTGGTCATGAATCCAATCTCGGCAAAGCACCCGGTGCAGGGCAATGTCTGTATGGGAAGGCGGTGAGCCGCGACGCCGGTGTTTTGCTGCACACCGGTGGGACTTGCTGCGGGAGGATCGACCCCGCGGGAGGTCGAGGCCGGCAGGGCGCTGGAGCTGTTGGACTCCTGGTAGGTCAGGATCCGGGTCGCCTGCCCTTGCCAGTGAGGGCCCTCAGCGCATCGGTGGGCGACATCACTTTCACCCCGTGGGTCCCCTCCACCGGAACGAAATGGCGGGCGTTTCCCGTCACCACCGCGTCGGCTCCTCCCGCCACGGCCACCTCCAGAAACGGGAGATCATCCGGGTCCGGGAGCTCCACGGCAAGGGGGCGCGCCACCACGCCTTCCCCCCCTGCCTCCAGTTGCCGAATCACAGGACCGACGTCTCCGGGGTCGAACCCGAAGCGGGCCCTCCCAAGCACCTCCCGGTACTCCGACAGAACCCGGGGATCGTGAATGATCCTGACATCTTCCACGAGACAGAGCCGTAGGAGCTGCGCCGGCGGCCCGTGGGGAGAGAGGAGTGCGGCCACCAGGACATTCGTGTCCAGGACGATCCTCACTTGTCGCCCTTTCGTTTCCGCCTTGCCCTCCTTACCTCTTCGTCGATGGCCTCCGGCGAAGTAGCGCTCAGCCCGGCCTCCTCCGCTCGGGCCTGGAGCCTGGAGAGGGCCTGGAGAGCCCGGACCTGCCTCAGGATCCGCAGCGTGTCCTCCATTTCCTCCTCATCCACCGCCACGGCGATGGCGAACGGCCTGCCGTTGAGCGTGAGGACGATATCGTCCTCCTCCACCGCCGCCCGGAACTCCGTGGGGCGGTTTCGGATCTCCCGGGAGCTGATGAACTTCATGAGAGCCTCCTGTAGCATTCTTGGCTACAATATAGCTACATCCGTGGCATCCGGTCCAGGAGGGCCATGAGCCGGGCCACCTGCCGTTACGAGAACGGCATGTGGCGGGCTTGGATGCGGAAAGCCGATGAAGCCCACTGCCGGCCATCTCCCCCGACGGGAGGCACGTCCCCCGACCGCCCGGGGCTCAGCCCCGCCTCACTTCTGCCCCCGGCGTTGCGCTATCGTTGACAGGGTTGGATGAAGTTACTATAACTCCTCCTATACTAACTGGAGTTATAATGACGATGACGCCACGACCTGGGGATCTCTATGATCGGGCGCAGGAGTGGAGCGACCTGGTGCGCTTCGCGGCGGCGGAGCGCCCGCGTCTTCGGCTCGGCGTGCTCTACGGCCGGAGACGTTTCGGGAAGAGCTTCCTTCTCCGGCGCTTGGTTCGGCAGGTGGGCGGCCTCTACCACCTGGCGCTGGAGCAGGAGCCGGTGCCCGCCCTTGGGCACTTCGCCCGCAGGGTGGCCTCGCTCCACGAGCCCGGGCCGCCTCTCGCCTTCGCCGACTGGGACCAGGGGCTCCGCTACATGGTGGAGCATCTGGGTTCCCGACCGGGTGGTCACGTGGTGGTCCTGGACGAGTACCCCTATCTGAGGGCGGCGAGCCCCGAGCTGGACTCCGTCCTCCAGGCGCTCCTCGACGACGCGGCCGCAGGCTCTCTCACCCGGGAATGGGCCGGAAGCGTCTCCCTGATCCTGTGCGGCTCCGCCCTTTCCGTCATGAGCGACATTCTGAGTGGAACCTCCCCCCTCCGGGGACGAGCCACGCTGGACCTTGCGCTGGCGGCCTTCGACTTCAGGCAGGTGCGTGCGTACTGGGGTGTCGAGAACCGGGAGGTCGCCTTCGCCCTGGACGCGGTGCTGGGGGGGGCGCCCGGGTACCGGGACCTCACCGGCGCCCAGGAGGTGCCCGCCCACATGGAGGGCGTGTTGGCATGGCTGGCGGACAACGTCCTGAACCCGGCCCACGCGCTGTACCGGGAGGATGCGTATCTCCTGAGGGAGGATCCCCGCGTCACGCGTCGATCCCTGTACTACTCGATCCTCAATGCGGTGGCCGGGGGGGCCACAGCGCCCTCGGAGATTGCCGCCCGCATCGGCAAGAAGGCTACCGATCTGGATCACCCCCTGGGGGTTCTCCTTTCGGCGGGGTTCCTGCGCAGGCATGACGACTTCCTCGTCCAGCGGCGACCCACCTATGTGGTTGCCGACCCGGTGGTGCGCTTCCACGAGCTCGTAACGCGTCGCCGGGAAGCCCAGGCGGAGGAGCGGGAGGTGGAAGCGCTGTGGCAGGATGCCGAGCCCACCTTTCGCGCCCGGATCCTCGGACCCCACTTCGAGGAGATCGCCCGCGTGTGGACGGCCCGGTACGCCGCCGAAGAGACCTTGGGCGGTCTCGTGGGCCCGGTGGCTCCCCTCCAGGTGCACGACCGGCAGGGGGAGCGGAGCTTCGAAGTGGATGTGGTGGCTGCGACCCGTGCGTCGGCGTCGCGGAGGGAGAAGATCATCCAACTCCTCGGGGAGGCCAAGGCAACCGCAGACCCCCTCGGGCCCGGCGAGCTCGACCGCCTCGACGAGCTTCGTGGTATCCTGGAACGGAGGGGCGTTCGCTTCTCGCCCACCGCCCGCATGTTGTTGTTCTCCCGCTCGGGGTTTGCGCCAGGGCTGGTGCAACGGGCCCGGGCGAGGCCCGATGTCGTGCTGGTCGATCTGGAGCGGCTCTACGAAGGGGGTTGACGCCCCGGCGGCTGATCTGCAAGACCGGGGAGCGGGGAGTATCACAAGAACACCGGACGGGGCTCACCGCGGGCGTCGGGATCCACCACCCCCTTGGCGCCCCTCCCGCGCGTGGGCCCGGGCTGTCGGGGCGTCAGGACGGAGAACCCTGAGAAACGCCGCCACCGGGCGGCAGAGCACGCCCTGCTCCACCAATCGCTCCTCGCCACGCTATAGGAGCGCCGTCCGTCCCTCGGGATATTCGGCGAGAAACCGGTCCAGGTAGATGGGGTCACCACCGTGGAACAGTCCGGGTCGTGGTCCCGGTGAGGGAAGCCTGCGACCTTGACGGGGAGGCCAAGCCCCCCACCTCCTTCACCTGGGAACGAACCGATCGAGACGCTCCTGGAGCTGGGAGCCCAGGTCCGCTGGGCTTCCTGCAACATCTTCTCCACCCAGGACCACGCCGCGGCGGC
>CAZESS010000039.1:0-3898 GCA_964514975.1 uncultured Thermoplasmatales archaeon
GCGGCATACTGATGCTGGTCATCTCCGTGGTGATACTGGTCATCATGGGGCTGATATTCTTCACCATCGACCTGTGGATCGTCGACACCGCGGCCAGCCTGCTCAACATCGAGACGACTGGACATGAGGGTCTCGTCGTGCTCTCCGCAGCGATACTCAGCGCCGCAGCGCTCATCGGCTCCAAAGGCAGACACGGCTAACCCTGCTTTTTCCCTCTCTTTTTTGCCGTTTCTACCCTGAAGAAAAAATGGCAAACTACATTAAGAAACACATGATAGCGCTACGATGGGCCTTCGGTTGTTGCAGGTATGCTATCCCTATGACCCCGACCGGGAGATAGAGGAACTGCTCGACGAGCTCACCCTCATCGACGTCCGGAAGGAAAAAATAACGGAGACGGAATGGTTCGCACGCGTCATACTGCCCGACACCGAGGCCGAGAGCGCGCTCGAAATCCTCGAGGACGCCTACGCGCATTCCGAGCATTTCCGCGTGGTCATCCTGGACGTGGAGGCCACGTTGCCCCGCCCCGACCTGGAGGGCAAAGAAGAAAACGAGGAGGAGACGGCGGAGGAAAAAGCCGAGAAGACACGTATCAGCGTCGAGGAAATTTATCAGAGCACCGCCGAGGCTGCAAGCATTTCGCCGGTCTATCTCGTCCTCGTAGTGCTGGCGAGCATCGTCGCCGCCATCGGATTGCTCTACGACAACGTGGCGGTCATCATCGGGTCGATGGTCATCGCGCCGTTGCTCAGCCCGAACATGGCGCTGTCTCTGGCGACCACGCTGGCTGACAGCAAGCTGGCCCGGGAGTCCCTTGTCTCCGGGATGTCCGGCTACCTGCTGGCGATCGCCGTTGGCGTCTTGTTCGGCCTGCTTGCCTCCGTGGTTCCGGGACTTTCCATCGACCCTTCGGCGGCGGAGATAGCATCCCGGGTGGACATCAACCTTATGTATGTGCTGCTTGCCTTCTCTGCAGGTGTGGCGGGCTCGCTGTCTGTGACTAAGGGCGTCGCCCAGGCCCTGGTCGGCGTCATGGTCGCCGTGGCATTGCTGCCCCCGATCGTGGCGGGCGGCCTGCTCCTCGGCTCGGGGATGTGGACGGACGCCGCCGGCGCGCTGCTCCTGTTCGGCGTGAACATAGTCTGCATCAACCTCGCCGGGGTGACCACGTTTCTGGCGCAGGGCATAAACCCGCGGAGCTGGTGGGAGCAGAAAAAAGCGCGGCGGACGACGCTGACAGCGCTGCTCATCTGGCTGATGGTGCTCGCCATCCTGATAATTATGATCGTGTTTTACGAGCAGCTTATCTAAAACATTGCATCAAGCTTCCCGGCCCATTCCACCGCAACGCCATGGATGCCGTTGATGAACTGCACCGCTACCGTTGCAAGAATGAGACCCAATGGCCCGGGAGATGACCAGCGAGCCCGTTGTGCCCATTCGCAGGAAGATGACACGGTATAGCGGAGCATGACATACGTGACGGCCATCGTGGCGGCGATGGCGGCGAACACCATGGCGCCCTCGAACAGGTCGTCCCGGGACATGTACAGCATGACGATGGAGATGGCGCCCGGGCCGGCCAGCATCGGGATGCCCATGGGGATGACGCCGGCCAGCTCCCGTTCCAGCGCCTCGCCCTTCTCGTCGGGCGTGGTCTTGGTACCCGGCGTGCCGCCGGCGTCGTCGGCGCCATCGCCCTCACCGCCGAAATCCTGCTCCGCAGCCTGTTCTGGGGTGCAGGACGACAGCGCAACAAAAACGCCGGAGCGCTCATCTTGGTTGCCGTGGGGTTTGCCATCCTCGCACCGCTGTTCAGCCGCCTCGCCTACCTGCTCATGTTCAGCCGCCGGGAGTATCTGGCAGATGCAAGCGGAGCGATGTTCACCCACAACTCTGCGGGGCTTGCCAGCGCACTCGAAAAAATCAGGGAAGACCTGCCCGACGACCCCCAAGGGCGTACGGACCATGGCGCCGCTCTACATCGCCAACCCGTTCAAGCGCTCACGGCGGGGCTCCATATGGGCCACGCATCCATCGCTGGGCGAGCGCATCGCCCGGCTGAATGCGATGTAACCCTGTCGTTGATAGCATTTTACACGGTAAGCGTTAATAATACACACGGTGATACCCGTTGGGGAGGAATACATGGAGCGATGTCCATGCTGTGGGGAACAGATATCGTGCTATTCGTACAGCGAGCGAATCTACTTTGTCTGCTCGCGTTGTGGCCGGGAGATAACGGTGTCAAAGCTCGCAATCCCATCCATGTAGCGGTGAAAAGACATGGGGGCAGCCGTTTCAATGAGGGGCGGCAGGTCATCTTTGGTCATCCCGTTTACGACCCCGCTATTTCTTCAACGAAGGCAGCTGCCAGCAGCGTTTGTATCGTTTATCCCTCGCCTGACCAGGTGCTCGGTTTTGTCACATACACGAACACGCCCATGCCCCGGGTGATATGGAAGTCCATCGCTGGCGGCGAGATGCCTACCAGATATGACTCGAAGGTGCTGCTCGACGTGTTCCAGTAAGCGACGATGGTGCAGTTGTCAATCGCGGTGCCCAGGCTGCTGGCGTTCGTCGCCGTGTCATTATACCAGCCGATGGTGTTCCAGCCTACGTAGAGGTCAACCGATACCCCTGAAATAGGGATGTCAACATCGCCATAAAATGTATCCGTGTCCTTGTAGATGAAATAGCTAACACCGTCCTCAATGGCAAAATCCATACCCGGTGGCGAAGTACCAACAAGGAACGACTCAAACGTTCCCGTGGAGGCATTCCACCGCGCCACAATAGAACAACCAGAAACATTCTCCCCAAGAGACGCTGCGGTATAGTTATGCTGCACCGGCATCGTCACCAGGTTCCAGCCCTGCGAGACAGAACGAGTCCAGGTGGTCTGCGGGACATACACGGATGCCTCCACATTCCGGGACCGGGTTTCCTCGTTGCCAAGATGATCGGTGGCGGCTGCAGAGAACTGGTAATATGCGGAGCCATTGGGTGGAGCACAGAACATCCACCGCCAAGGTTCAGCATGATCAGCCCCATACAGCATCCAGTTGCTCCACGTAGCATTGTCATAGCTATAGCGGAACCACAAACAGGCCTCACCAACGCCACATCCACCGTTGCAGCCATCATCACTGGCGGTCGCCGTCACCGCAAACGGGATATCAGAAACACCCTGGATGGCATCAACGGTTGCCACCGGCGGCGTGTCATCAACATAATAGGTATGATTCGTCGTGTTCTCCACATTGCCAGCCACATCAACCGAGTAGTATTCAAGATAATGGATACACTGACCGGAGAGCGTGAAGCTCCCAGTGTACTCGGTCCATGGCGTCCAGCTCCCATTATACCATATCCGGTAATAGGTATGATTCACCCCAGACTCGTTGTCATACGCAGTGAAGCTGAATTGTGTAGCAGAGGTCACCCAGATGTAGTCCGGGCTATGACACGGTTCATCTATCGCGGTGACAGTCACCGGGGGACACTGGTCAGGTAGAACCACAGTTACAACCTGATATGCTACATTCGTCGCGTTGTCATCATCGATGACCTGCAGGGTGACATTGTAGCTGCCATCATCACTGTAACTGTGAGTCACCTGTTCACCGTACAGCGTCGTGCCATCGCCCATTGTCCACGTCCAGTTGACGATGCTGCCGTCTGGGTCGCTGGATGTGCTGTTGAAATACATGGTGTCCTGGGTTGTGGGGCTGGATGGCTCCACGGTGAACGACACTGACGGCTCGACGTTGCTGACATCGACCGTCCCGGTGGTGCTGTTGCTGGCATTGTCATTGTCGGTCACCGTCAGCTGGACGGTGTAGCTGCCATCATCACTGTAACTGTGAGTCACCTGTTCACCGTACAGCGTCGT
>CAZESS010000039.1:3998-5264 GCA_964514975.1 uncultured Thermoplasmatales archaeon
ACATGGTGTCCTGGGTTGTGGGGCTGGATGGCTCCACGGTGAACGACACTGACGGGGGAGCATTTTGAGGTATCAAAGGTTGCCAATCGCCGCCATTCTGGATATCTCCAGAGCAGTTGTACGGGTGATTTATGTCCCCTAAGCCATCACCATCAGTGTCTGTGCCGTTGTAGTCGCTCCAGTAGTTGCCGCCAAGGTAGGGTCCGCCAACGATGTTAGTGCCCGGCGTCTTCGAGATGTTCCAGGTGTTGTTGCCATCGTCGTAGGCGTTGACGGGGTTGTCAAAGTAGTTGTTGTAGATGAGATTGTTGTTGCTGGAAGAATCCAGCCAGATGCCCCAGTTGTTGTTGCTGGCATTTGTGTTGGTGACGGTGCAGCTGCTGGAAGACTCCAGCCTGACGCCATAGGTGTTGTTGCTGGCATTTGTGTTGGTGACGGTGCAGCTGGATGAGAAGCCCGCCACTACTCCCACGGTTGTGTTGCACACGTTCTGGTTTTCCACCATGACATCGGTGCAGTTAGCAAGGATAACCTGCCCCGCTCCCTCTGGGACGGTGCCGCCATCCCTGTTTTTCCAGTAATAGACTGGCTTTCCATTCACGGTGTTGGAGGTATCGATGGTATGAGTGTTCCAGTCTTCAACGGAATAACCAGACATCGTTATCCCGTCGTCTACCATGGTTGTGTTGGTGATGGTACAATTGCTGGAAGAAGACAGCCTGACGCCATCCCAGTTGTTGTTGCTGGCATTTGTGTTGGTGACGGTGCAACTGGATGAGAAGCCCGCCACTACTCCCACGGTTGTGTTGCACACGTTCTGGTTTTCCACCATGACATCGGTGCAGTTAGCAAGGATAACCTGCCCCGCTCCCTCTGGGACGGTGCCGCCATCCCTGTTTTTCCAGTAATAGACTGGCTTTCCATTCACGGTGTTGGAGGTATCGATGGTATGAGTGTTCCAGTCTTCAACGGAATAACCAGACATCCTTATCCCGTCGTCTACCATGGTGGTGTTGGTGATGGTACAATTGCTGGAAGAAGACAGCCAGATGCCCCAGTGGTTGTTGCTGGCGGTAACATTGGAGACGGTGCAGTAACTGGAATCACCTAGGTGAATGCCATACAAGTTGTTGTTGCTGGCGGTGGTGTTGGTGACGGTGCAGCTGCTGGAATAATCCAGCCAGATGCCAATGTTGTTGTTGCTGGCGGTGGTGTTGGTGACGGTGCAGCCGCTGGAAGAATCCAGCCTGATGCCATCCCAGTTGT
>CAZESS010000040.1:0-140 GCA_964514975.1 uncultured Thermoplasmatales archaeon
TTCCAGGTGACGGTTTCGCCGCTGTAGATGGTGCCGGGCGTGGCGGTTTTGATGACTTTGATGTCTGGGCCGATGACCTCGACATTGGCGGTGCTGGTGTTGGTGACGTAGCGACCGCTGGTGTCGGTGCCGTTCACCAG
>CAZESS010000040.1:240-3944 GCA_964514975.1 uncultured Thermoplasmatales archaeon
TTCCAGGTGACGGTTTCGCCGCTGTAGATGGTGCCGGGCGTGGCGGTTTTGATGATGTCCAGAGATGAGGTGTAACTGATACCTATGGATTCTGACGTGCTATTGGTGATGTTTTGTCCGAGAGGGTCTGTGCCATTTACGTTGACTTGATTTTCGATTGGGCCTAGAAGATCGTTTTCGGTGACGTTATAGATTAGTGTGCCAGCGGCCCATTTGCCTGGAACGAGCGTGGTGACATTAAGGGTAACTGAGCCCAGTTTATCGTCTGTGGCGTTTATATTGGTCAGTGTTGAGTCCCCTGTATTCGTGACAGTATATGTGTATGTGATAGTATTGCCGATGTAGGCCGGGTCAGGGGAACCTATTTTAGTAACAGCGATGTCGGGATAAATGATATTGACGCTTGCACTATCGCTGTCGCTCACCTTATCCCCATCTGGGTCGGTGCCGTTTGTATGGGCTACATTTGTAAAGTCATCAGAATAGGATGCGTTCAAGTAGAATATTTCGCTATCGCCGGCACCAAGCTCGAAGGGTCCGTAGCTGTGTCCGCTATCATTGACGTACACATTGCTAAGGGTTTCGTTGCCATCGTTGGTTACGACTATCTTCCAATACGCTTTCTCTCCTTCGTGAATTCTTATGTTTTTCACCCACGTGCTGTTATCATCGCTGGCCCATTTATCAATGTCGATGTGTGCCAGTCTTTTATCTACGTCAGCGGTATCTTCGTCGTCCACAGTTTCGCCTGAGTAGTTGCCGACCGCAGTCACGTTTACAGTATTGGTATTAATTTTGTCGTTGGGGACAACTTCTACTTCTATGATTGACAGCTGCGTATCTGGGTCGACGTAACAGATGACCGCCATTATATCGCCAATACCCGGTACAAAACCTTCGCCCGATGCATTTGCAGTTTGTATCATTGCCTGAGAGTCAGGGTCAGATGGCCATCCGCCGCCCCCAATGAAATACCAGATAGCGTCCTGAACGTCGTCCTGTGCTTCTCCCCAGCCAGAACTGTTTTGTTTATGGTTTAAAATATAGTTGACCATGTCCCAGTCCTCGTCCCATGCGTCAGGGCATTTTGTGGCCAGATGGGGGTCATAGCTTGAGTACAATGTTGTTTGATACTGTTGTTCCTGTATGGTATTTGTTGTGTTAACACACCATCCCGGATACGTTCCAGTAGTTACATCATAGCCAGATGGAATATCTGATAATTCCGTCCAGAAATAGCTGGTATACCACCACTTGTGGTTTGGGATCATGTTCACCGGTGACGCTGGCAATTCAATCTCTGGGATAACGGTGGCATTAAATTCTATATAGATCCAGTTGCAGGGAGATAAGGGGCCGCTGATTTCCCAGGAAAGATTCCGTTCCCACATTAATGGCTCTTGTGGTGAGCCATTTACTGTTGCACTGTCTGCTGCGTATTGCAGACATTCTGGCAAATAGTCTGTGACGTTGATATCGACCAATGGCTCGTTGCCAGTGTTGTGGACGCTAATGTTGAATCTAACGGTGTCCCCTACATTAGCTCTGGTTTCATTATCCCAGTGGCCTTCATTCCACACTCTTTTTTCAATTACTACATCTGCGAATGGGCAGACAGGACCAGTTACATGCCCAGATGAGTTACCTCCACCATGTTTTACGGCCACTTGTACAGGACCCTCCGGATAATCGCCGTAAAGTTTAAACCAGACGGTTCGGGTTTCCCCATCCTCATAACTAACGTCAAACTTTAGGCCTGTCAATCCTGTTGTAGGGTCATAACCGAACACCCATTCTTGGTCGTAGGTGTATTCTCCGATGATATTATCCCCGACGCTGTGTATATCTTCAAAGCCGATACATCCTCCTAAAACGATAATCCAGTGACTCAACGCGGGGCTGGTCCCTGAGGTTACATTATATGTCCAGTTCGAAACGGTACCATTATATGTATGGCTGACGAATGTAATGTCATGATCCCCGATGGGGGTTGAAGACCCCAACAGAGGCTCTACGATGAACGGAGAAAGTGCGGCTGCGATCATTATTGAAGCCACGAATATGGCTTTACCTGTTTTTTGAGGCGATAGCCTCTCCTTCCGCATGTTTTGCATTGTCCTCACCCCTTAAATAAAGGTTAGTCTGAATAGAAAAACGTTAGTATTTAAAGGTTTCCTCTATGTTGGTATTTAACCCCTAAATACATCTTATTGCTGCTTTTTTGATAGCAAAATGATGGCTTATGTATAAATTATGGCCTGTTTTTTGTTATAACGCGGCGCGGCGCCTGCATATCTGCGGCTGTATCAGCAGTATGTCTGTAAAAACTCGTCCCAGTAGGTAAGAGAGGCAAAAGCCGTGTTGCCATATGAGGCAATATAGCAGCCCTCTCTGGGGAAATATATGCTCATTCCATGGGCATCCGGATGGGAGCCGCCATTCCATTCATCGTATACGATAGCGGATATGTTTTCCATCACTCGCTGGGCCGCCCCATAAAGTACGGTATCGCTTCCCAGGTGCTGCTGTATGTTTGAGCAAAAATGCCATAGGTCGACGAGGCCGATACCGCCAAAGGATTCCGTGTCATTATATGCCATCTGTATCACGTTCCTGTTCCCGGTTGCCAGCGACTGCGCGAAACCGTCAACGGCACAGGTAAGATTATCCAGCCGGTTCAGATGCCAGACGGAGATGGTTGCACCGGGGGCATGCTGGTAGAACGACTCGAACCGGTCAACGATCACCGTAGCATATGCGGAAGGCGATGTCGTGTCATGTACCGACTCGAGTACCTGGGTGTGGGGAAGCCCCGACGCGAACACCGATTCCTGCGAGGCCACGAAATAGTCAACATGCTCGGCGAGACCGCTGGCACATTCAATCTCCGCCATCTTGCAGGCGGTGTACGTCACGACATCGATTTTTTCACTGCGATTGCCGATGCCCGCCGCCAATGCATCCGTTATCTCCGATAGCTGCAACCTGTCCCCTGCCGTTGCATCGTTGCACATGCCCATCCATCCAGATCCATGGCTCCACAGTTCCAGCATGTAATGCCTGGCGGGATGGTTTTCCATCGCGTAATCGATGAACGCGGAGAGGGTACCACCATCGCCCATGTTCACCTCGTTTCCCCAGTCCTGCCGTATCTCGCTCAGCGGCATTTCCTGTGCCCCCTGACTCGTTACCACATAGAGACGGGAGTCCGAGCTGGAGTTGCCGTCGAGCATGACCACCACCGTTACATTTTCTTGGAGGACGGAGGCATTTATTTCCTGCCATTCGTTTCGTGCATACCTGTCGAGGTTGTTATCTCCGTTCAGATACGCCATGACGGTCCATCCGGAATGGTTATCGTCGGTATTTGGCTCTGGTTGTGGTGTGGGTGTGGTGGTGAAGGTGCTAGTGGTGGTGGTGCTGGTGTGGCTGTCGGTGGCGGTGATGGTCCAGGTGTAGCTGGTGTTGCTGGCGAGGCTGGTATGGGCGGTTTGGGTGTGGGTGCCCTGGTAGATGGTTGTGGCGGGCTGACCGGGTGCTTGGAGTGTGATGGTGTAGCTGAGCGGGTCGTTGTCGGGGTCGCTGCAGGTCCAGTGGAATGTGGTGTTGGTGGAGATGTTGGTGGCGCCAGGCGTGGGGGTGAGCGCGTGTGGTGCGCTGGGCGGCTGGTTGGATGGTTCTGGTGGCTCTGGTTGTGGTGTGGG
>CAZESS010000041.1:0-3430 GCA_964514975.1 uncultured Thermoplasmatales archaeon
GCGTAGGGGAATCACTTATATATTGGATTCGTGTAGAACTATATGACTTAAGATGGGGAAAAGAAGCCAAGAAAGAATGACTGGTCGAACCTATGAGGAACGGGTACGACTAGCTAAGAAACTAAATCAAACATCAATACAGGAACGCATGAGTCAACTTAAGAGCGTTATAATCTATGAGATGGCAAAATGTTTTGGGAGAGCCTAGAATGAAATCTAAAAAAGAGTTGAAGAACTATATTACTGAGACGTTGCGAGTAGTCTACGGGAACCCTGAGCTTTATAGCCGTGAAGCTGTTACGAGTATGCTTCATAGTGAGGTTGATAAGTTCTGTGTTCCTCTTGATGACTGGATAACAGAGGATGGTTCGTTACACTCTGTTATTGAGGTAGTGGAGGATATGCTAGAATGAGTGATGAGGAAGGAATGAGAGAGACCTGTGAAGTGTGTGGCAATGATACGTTTACTGAAATAGAGTACGAGTATTACTCCATTAAAGGCAAATGCACAGAATGTGGTAAAATCAAGGTGCTTTACGAGGAATAATGGTTGTGGATAAAAGATGAACGATTTATATTATATCTCAAGGGATATTCTTCTAGGTGGAGCAATAATTTTATTTATGTTCCTGTCAATAGCAATACCTGTTCTTGCAATGATAATATCATCAGACGAGGACGAATAAGAATGAAAATAACAATGAATGAAAACGATTATTTAGTAATCGAGATATTAGGTGAACCACGTAATGAGGTGAAACAGATAATTTGGGTTCACGGAGATGGCGGGGTTAGTAAAACGGAGCGTAAGGAATAACACTTGAGGTTAGACAATGAAATGTCCTAATTGTGGAAACGAATTAGAATGGGATGGATACGACCATTACGTTTATTGTATCAAAATAGGTAATGAAGGATGTAATACCTTGTGGGCTACTACAGAAAACTGTTACTTTACTCAACTGTACGTAATTGATGAGATGGGTGTAAAAGCATATATCCAGTCTGCATATGAGGGCGGGAAAACGGTGAAAACAGATAAAATACTAGAGAAATATAAACCTAGAGGATTACCATGATGTTTGGTGTAGAATGATGATCACATATCACGTTATATCCATAAATAAATTCATGCGATGTATAAAACAAGGATTCTTACCTTCCCCCGTTCGTAGTTGGGAGACTATAGAGGAAGCGGAACGATTCAGTAAACAAACTGGAAGAGCTATGATTCTGAGGTTAAAGATACCAAGTGACACACCTAAAATGGAGGGGCATAAGAATAAGGCTAGGGTTATGTATCAGAACTATCCAACGTCACAAATCTTTAACGGATACGAATATTAGTTGATACTAAAAGGTGATGAAATGAAAGACAACTTTGCAGGATTCCCTCCATGCCCCTGTTTATCATGCGAAAGACGAAACACGTTCCACCTAAGATGTAGAACCTATAACAGGTGGTTTGCACAGATTCATTTGGCGAAACTAGAAATAAGCAACGGAAAAGACGTAGTGTTTATTACCCCAAAAGGAAACTATTACCCCTAATCACTCTTCTATTTAAAAAGGTGATCGGTACACTTTTATATAACCTAAACCACTATTTTTATCATGACTAAGATATTCATTATACACAGCAGTGGAATGACTGGGGAAGCGTTAGAACACGCCCATAAATTAGAGTTAGAGGGACATGAAACATATGTCCCCTTACGAGACACTGAGCAGGTTTTAACCACGGAAGCAGAGATACTTGAAAACAATCTCAAAGGAATAAAATGGAGTGATGAGTGTCACCTGATATGGGATTTATCCTCACAGGGAACATTATTCGATATGGGGTGTGCGTATGCTTTAGGGAAACCGATCCGTGTCATAAAAACAAAAACACATCACTGGACTAAATTCGTGACAAAAAGAGAGGGAAAATTGCTCGTTGAAGATACTCCTAGCTCAAGTTGATGGGAATCTCCCTAACCTAGCACTCATGAAGATAAGCACCTACCATAAACAACGTGGAGACAAAGTAATATTACAGAAGGCAGAACCTAAAAAAGAAAGATTCACAATGCCATACGAGATGTTAAGCCCTGACAAATCATATGTCAGTTGTGTCTTCTCTAAGAACATGACTCTCGCAAACAAGATATATGAATCTCTACCGAACGCCATGATCGGTGGTCCGGGTTTATATAAACCAAATAAACTGCCTTCAGATATAGAACATCTTATGCCGGATTATAGTCTCTATCCTGATATAGATTACAGCATGGGGTTCACCAGTCGAGGGTGTTGTAATAGTTGCGGGTTCTGCATAGTCCCCATATTAGAAGGAGGTTACCGGGAACATGCACCTATATCAGAGTTTCACCACCACGATCATGAGAAACTTGTATTATGGGATAACAACATACTCGCTGGCAGAGACACACTTAAAGAGAAGTTTGATTACATACATGAACACGGATTAAAGGTTTCAATTAACCAAGGCTTAGACGCAAGACTTACAACACCAGAGGTGGCGGGTATGTTAGCTGATTTACCTTGTTATAATTTATCCTTCAAATCTAAGACATATTACTTTGCATGGGATTTAATGGAAAACGAGGATAGAATATTTCAAGGATTCCATAACGCAATAGAGGCGGGAATAAAACCATATACTATCATGAGTTATGTTCTAGTCGGTTACAACACGACACATGAACAAGACTTGTACCGATTCACGAAACTAAGAGAACTTGGAATAGACCCGTTTATTATGGTGTATAATAACCGTAAAGATGATCCGTGGATACGGGACTTTGCTCGTTGGGTGAATAAACGAATTTATAAGGCTTGTAGTTTTGAGGATTATAAGGAAGGCGTTTTGGTTGAAGCCTAGAATCACTGTTCTATTTAATGGTGAGAGTTTAAGTGAACTCTCAAACACGATTACGGTCATTAGCCCGTGCTTCTCATAACAATATACTCGATAGAACTTTATAAGATTATCCCTAATATATAAAAAAGAAGGTTATTAGACTACCTCACCGATACTCACGTCAACCTGAAAATCATAATCACCCACAGATGCGTCACCATAATACAAGCGAAACCGTATCCTGAACTTGTTTTCTCCACTAGTTATCTCATTTGTGTTACTATATTTAAACAATTATATGGAAACCTTTATATTCGTTATATGTTTTATTATTATGTAAGAGATAACAGATATGAATCAATATATAGGTGAAACCCAGATTGGGGGTATGAATCACAAATCCATTGAACCCCACTCCCAGAGTATGAATCAGTTCTCTGATGAAACCCAGAGAAAGAATATGTAAAGTTATCTCTTATTTTTAATACCTTAAACAAAAAAATATTATTGAAGTTACTTCTCAGACTTCTCGGTTTTCTTAGGTTTCCTCGGCGTCACTTGTTT
>CAZESS010000042.1:0-3177 GCA_964514975.1 uncultured Thermoplasmatales archaeon
TTGGTTTCTCTATCCATTTTAATAACTTGATTCGTTAATAATTGTTCCCTCTATCATCTTTGAGTCGTCCAGCTTGAAATTAAGTTCCAAGGTGAAAGTCTCGGTGACGATCCCATCCACATCATAATTTTTGCTCCAATCAGTTACACTAACCTGATTTAAGTCAAACTCAATCTTCGGGTTAGTTCCCGTTCCAAGTGTTGCGGCGGTATCCTCCATCGTTACCCGGAATGCTTTTTTACTACCACCCGTGAACATATCCTTAAAGGTATCGTCTTCATAAACCTTAGTAATATCAATTGTTCCACCAAAATTAGTAGTGATAAAATCATCTGGACTATCTTGTCCAAGAATATCATTTCTCTCTATATTTTGATTCAAAACAACCGATACACTTCGGGCATTTACATCTGTTCCACTTCCCAATCCTGCCGTGGCGTCAGCATACTCTAAAGATATATCTCCCGCCTTAAATTGAACAGGCGAAGAATATCCGGCAGTCAATGTCGCACTCTCCTCGTCTAGTGCAAAAAAATCAGCCGAAAACCTAACATACTCGTTCAACTCGGCGGTCACTTCTAAGCTATCAATCACCCCCAATGGATAAATTAAATCTCCCCCAATCTCATCTACCACATTAAAACTAAGTGATTGATGCTGATTACTATTGGCAACCGTAAAGGTGTGAGTATTAACTCCTGCTTCCGGGTCATCTGCAGACTCACTAACACTCCCCATAACACTCAAAAGCAATAATCCGAAAGAATCGCTATCCAATATTCCCTCCAGCGTTCCCTCTGACCATTTATTCGCCACGTCTGTGTCGATGACATTTTCTATCGTTCCGTAGGTCTGTTCGTCTCTTATAACTTCTGCCATCGGATTAACATCAAGCGTATCCACCCCCATCCAAAATCCATCAGTCCCAGCCGTTGCTGCTGTTCCCCTTGAGGTCTCTTTTGCGAGACCGACCTTATATTGTCTTCCTACTCCTAAACTCATAATTCTTTAATTTTTTCGTAGGCCTCCCCTTTTGAAGAAGCCTCTACTGTTACTTTTTTATCTGGAAAAAAATATTTCCTCTTACGACCTTTAGTTTCAGGAGGCGATTCTTTTGCCTCCTCAATTCTTTTTTCTAATTCCTCCTTAGAACCAGTAGCATTAACTCCCAGTTCCTTTGCTCTCTCTTGTAACTCTCTATATTCACTCATATTATCTTTGTTGAATAAAGTGTGCCTGAAATCTCACTGTACCTTCTGCCGACCAGTATCCGGGCATCCTACCCGTTGCTACTTCAGAAGGTGTAATAATAGACACGCTATTTATATCCGTTCGCAAATTATTATTTGAATCAATTGACAAATTCTTTCTCAAAATATCAGCCACACTGTCTGATTTAAGAGTATAATCATCTTCATCCCGCCCAACCAAAACCCTCTTTACTTTTTGAAGTCCCTGCTCTATAAGTTCCGTAGCTGAGGTTTCCTTCCTCATGTCTACTATATAAGTAAGAACCAAATCAACCAAATGCTCATCTTCTGAAGTTGAAAAATCTCCTATTGTTTCACTTTCAATATCAATCATAATCATTGGCAAAGAAGATGCCGGAATCCTAACCCTTGTTCCATTATAAAATGTTCTCACTCCAGAAAGTTCATCTTCTAATAAATCAAGATATTTCTGAATTATTGGATCCTTATATGGCATTAGTCCATTCTCTTATTAATACCCTTATGAATTATTTGAATAGCACTTCTCTTTAAGTCTTCTGTTAACTTCATCATAACACGTCTTGGTAGGTGGTGTCGAGGTTTTCGACTCTGGTGATATTTGAAATATTTAGTTGCATTCCATATCTCCGCTTCCTGAGGGCTAACCCTTTTCTTAAAACTCCCTCTCATTTTACCCGTTCTTATCAGAGGGTCGGTCGGATAACCCAACCTTCTCTTTTCTCTAATCGTAGAAGCCGCCAACGGTGGCCAAGGATCATTCAACACCGCTCCTTTCGTATCAAAAACCTTTCCCTTAAAAACCCCTGTTAACATTTGTGAAACACTTTTCAGTTCCGGAGAAAAATCTTTAACTCCTTCCCCAATCTTTCTTAATCTCCGGGATAACTGCTTCTCGCCCTCAATTGTTATATTTAATTCTATTGCCATAATATCTTGGTAGTGGGTGCAAGCAGGAAGGAAAACTTACACCCACAACCAAAATCAGAACTTTTGATCCATTGCAAATTTTCTCTCATCAGTATCTTCATCATCCGGATAACCAGTAATTCCCCTTTCAGTTGACCTGCTTAATTCAGTATCATCACTATCTAAAAGAATAATCTTACCGTTTTTTATATCTTCCAACATTGCCCTTCCGCTGTCTATCTTGGCTTGCCCGTCATCCCTCGTCCCTCTCATATCCGTGCCGTATTCGTGAAGCATTAACCTTCCGGCTGCTATTAAACGAACCGCTTCACTTACAACCTCCGGCACTTCACTCAAGGGCAAACTATACCTCGCCCCGATAATCCCCTTTGCCAAACTCTCCGCCTTTGACCTTAATCTGTAAACTCTGTCAGCCGATATATATCGGTTACCTTTCATCCCTGCTTCCTCATAAATATAATCCAAGTCTATGTAGTGAGTTTTGACCTGAAAGGCATCACTCTCTCCCGACAACTGGCTGGTTGTCGCATTTTTATATTCCGCTTTATACCAAGTGGAATCAGTTCCATCCGAATCATCAATATAGGTAACTTGAGCATCCCAATCAAGGTCGCTCCAATCAGCAACTTCGGTATAAGAGCCATCTTCCTCAGAAGCAGAATAAAGTTTTACCTTGTTATAGGGAGTTACTCTTATCTCAATTCCAGAGTCGTGGTCAAAATCAATTGAATCAACAACGATAGTTGTGCTTCCACTAACTGAAGATATTTGAGCAACCTCCGCCTTTTCTTCTCCGTAATTAAAAACCACATAATCATCAGCGGCAAACCCCTGATTATTCTCCACCGTCAAAGAAACTGTATCTCCGGCACTCACATCTGCAGTAAGTTCGGTAAACTCCTGCTCAGTCAAATCCGGATTCGTTATTCCTACTCTATTCATATTATTAAGTTATTATTTTTATAAATGACGGTTTATTGCTTTTTGCATCTACAACCCGTGGCTCTCCACTTTTTGC
>CAZESS010000043.1:0-3133 GCA_964514975.1 uncultured Thermoplasmatales archaeon
AATATGCAGGGAAGGGTTGATATCATGCATTCAATTCGTATAGAAACGAGTTATCGGAAATAGCGACTTGTAATGTAGAATATTGAAAGTTTGTGTAATTAAAACGAACGGTGATATTCCGTTCGAAAATTTATATAATCCGTCGCTACATCCGATAACACTGTGTATCTGGTTCCACAAAAGAGAAAAATTAAATAATTCTTTATTTTTTAAAAGCCCTTTTTCAATTTTTTAAGAAAAAAGCCCCAGGCGGAATTGGATTCCACGAGGGGCTCATGTTGGGAGGTTTTCCGCGCGATAGGCTAGTAGTTGTAGTCGGAGAGGTAAGTCTCGACATCGGGCCGCTCGCGCACGAGGCGAAGGTCGATCTTGGCGTTGAAGGTCGAAGCCATCTCCTCGGCCAGTTGTCTGACCAATTCGACGCGCTTGCGGCCGTATACCTCGAAAACCCAGTTCTGCTCGGTCGCGCCGCGCGGGCTGTTGCTGAACCAGACCGTGCCGAGAAACATCCGCCGCGGCTTTCGCTTGATGAGCCCGAACAGGTAAGTTCTCGGCTTCGCTTCGGCGTCCTTGCGCAGGATACCGAGCGAATCACTCTGAACCGGTGAGCGAGCTGCCATGCCCGTGCTGTCTGCGAGGTCGAATCCCTTTGAGAGAAGAAACCTCCCAACCTTGATCGAAAGGGGCTCCTGATATTCAACTAATCCTGCTTCCATGGTATTCTCCTTTGTTAAAGTTCAATTTTATCAGCGATTTTACTGATTTTTTAGTATAGCAGATTTTACTATTAATGTCAAGCTAATCAACCAAAAAAATTGAAAAAGGGCTTTAATGCAAGGTAAATTATTTAATTTTTCTCTTTTACTCCACTCAAATTTTTGCCTTTCCTTTCTTTTAGAATATAATAATGAAGAAAGGCAAAAACTTCAGATACACAGAAACGTTAAGTGAAATTGAAAATGAGCCTTATATCGCCTTCCTAAGTCAATACATTTATTAATTTAATCTATTTTTTAATATATTATGTTAATTGACACAAATTTTGATATTCACTCCGATGCCAAAGGTGGCGATCCTGATAGTACAAGTCCAACACTCAGAAAATATCATAAAATATTATGGAGCAAACCTTTGCCAAATGGTAAAACCTTTGATTTATCTGATAATAAAAGTGGTGCTTATTTATATCATAAGTCAGAACTGGGAGAATTCTTTTTAGGCAGCGATGCCATAACTCACTCATATAGAAATCATAAAAGAAAGAACTGGATTATAAAACAAATCCCCGAAGAAGTAGACAAACTTTTTAATGCAGGTTCTACTATCGGAGCTTATATTATTTTTCCAAATAATAGAATTAACGGAAATCATACAATCAATCAAGCTCGCGGAGTAAATAGTTTAATAGATGATAGGTTTGATTTAACATTAGAGTGTATTCGTCTATTTTATTTAGGACAGAAAAGTCCGCTTTATGATACCTTGTTGAGATATAAAGACTTCTTTGATTTGTTTGATGATTTTATTGGATATATCCATTTCTTTCTTTTGGAAGATTTAATTGATGATAACAATAAAATTAAATTTTATTTACCATTTGACAACTTCAAAACTCGTCCAAAATTTGCCAATATTAAGGAATATCAATTATATAAAAAAAGAGTAATCAATTTTATTAATTCAAGAAATAAAAGAATTGAAAATTATATTAAAAAACAAAAAATCGATTAAATAGATTCTATGTACGGGCTCATTCTCAACTCAAGGGGACGCTGCGCTTTCGTCGCTACGCTCCTCACCCTCACTTAACAAGGATTTAGAGGAAAATCTCTCGGCTCGAGATTTTCCCAAATTTTTGCTTCGCAAAAACTTCTCTAAATCCCGATGTTATATGAAATAATAATACATTCTTCTTGTGCCTATCGGCACAAAAATCGGGGCAAATTTATTTATTAACAAAAACATTATGAGCGAAGAAACTAATCAAAAAACAGAAAAAGCGACCAAGCACATTAAACAAATTGGTACTTTTTCTCAAATCTTAGGCTGGTGGAAAATTATTGCAGCCACAATACTACCCGTCTTACTAACCGGAAATAGTGAATTATCAGAATTTTTGAATTATAGCTATTCTGATCTGTCGCTAAATATCATATTCGGAATCATTTTGATTATTTTAGGTGGTCGCATTAAAAATAATATTCACAAAAGCACAAAAAAATATATTTGGATAATTTTAATACTATCAGGCATATTTGGTTTTATAAATATTGCTATGGGTGGAAAAACATCAATAATGTTTCTCCTGTTTATTTACTCAATATATACCCTCAGCCAATTCAAACATGTCAAAATTTCAGATGAAAAACCAAAATATAAAATTACAGGTAAAAAATGGGTTTTAGTTGTGGGTGCTTTTGTTCTTATTCTTGGAACGGGTTTAGCGATAGACCTAAATCAATATGGCTATTTTATTGACGAAGAAAACATAACTTTGCCAGACACAGACAAAAATTCTGATAATTATGAACAAATTGGAAATTTATATCGTAACAATAAATATGGTTTTAGGATTAAGTTTCCTGAAGGTTGGGAACAACAAGACGGTGATGGTCCACATGTATTAAGAAAAGCGTCAAAAGACGGACATTCTATAAACATCTTAGTTCAAGAATTGCCCAAAGAATACGCAAGCTTGATTGATGAAAACATGAATGTGAAAGATTTGTATTCTCTTGAAGAGTTTAAGGATACCGCATACGAAGGTATTACTGAAAAATTCAACGAAGCAAAAATTATTGATTACGGCGAAATAAATATTGATAACATTCCTGCCTATTGGATTTCTTACCAAACACCATATTCAACAATGGGAGTTAATATTGAGGGCATAACAATACAGTATCAAATCTTTCACAAAAATTATTTTTACACGATAACCATTGGCTCATCAAAAAGCGAATTTCCTGAAGTCGAATCAATATTGAAGCAGTCGGTAAGTACGTTTGTTTTTGAAAAATAAATAAATTTGCCCCGATTTTTGTGCCGATAGGCACAAGAAGAATGTATTATTATTTCATATAACGTTCGCGTATATCTGATGTTGCGACCGAAGGGAGCAATATGGGTGGAG
>CAZESS010000044.1:0-2996 GCA_964514975.1 uncultured Thermoplasmatales archaeon
GCATGGGCGTGTTCGTCTACGTCACCGCGCCGGGCACATGGAACGGGCAGGGCTAGCCCCGTTTTTGCCCGACCATCCTGGACGGGGAGATATACCCGGATATTGAGAGGTAATCGACAACACGGAGCACGGTAGCAATTATCCATAAACTATATATACTTCCCTCGGCTTGAGACGATCAGGTGAACACATGAAACAAAGTTCTTATAAGCTAGCAGGAGCAGTATTTGTTGTTGCTCTGTTGATAGCGGCGGCGTTCCCGGTGGCGGTATATGGTGAAGGAGGAGAAAACACGCCTGGCGACACGACGACGTCCCAATCCCCTGGAGAAACATCGTCGTTTTCCCAGGTGATATCGTTCAAGGAGCCGGCGCTGTCGACGCGGTATATCGAGGGGCAGATGTTCTCTGCCATCAGGATGGACGGCTGCATGAACGTCGGTGAGACTGGCGCTCCGGCGCTGCCGGTTTACACCACGAATATCCTGTTGCCGCAGGGGGCCACGTTTGACGGGGTGCATGTTGCGGGGACGCGGAGCATGGTGAACACGCGTGACATCAACCTGGCAGCCACGCCGATCATGCCGCAGCAGCCCATGGTGCCCATTGGAAGCGGTGACGCTGAGTTCACGATAAACCAGGAGGCGTATGATGCTGATGAGCCGGTGCGTGACAGCCGGTATCGGGTGGTTGGCGTCGAGCATAGCCGTGGCTACACGATATTGACGTTGAACGTGTTTCCGGTTGAGTATGTGCCGGCGGGCGGGATGTTGCATTATCATCCCCGGATGGTTATCGACGTGTCGGTGGAGCAGACCGGCGAAACCAATCGGTTTTATCGGAACAATCCGGATGACAGGGCATGGGTGGAAAACCTGGTGCTCAACCCCGGTATGACGGATACCTACACGATGCGTTCGTCCCGCAGCTATCCGGGCGGTATCTGCGACCCGGCTGACAGCTACGACTACGTCATCATCACCACCACGCATAATGGCCTGGATGGCTGGGCGACGGACAGCACGACGCCCTACAACTGGACGAGCCTGATGGACAAGCACCAGATGCAGGACGGGCTGAGCAGCACGCTGGTCACAAAGCAGCAAATCAACGCCGAATCAGCCTACTACAATACAACCTCACTGTTCAATGACACGGAGGCGCACATCAGGGAGTTCTGCCGCGACGCCTACCAGGACTGGGGCGTGGACTATGTCCTCATCGGCGGCGACCAGGAATGGATACCAACCCGCCTGATGGACTACGCCTATGAATCAAACGTTGAATCAGACATCTACTGGAGCAACCTCGACAAGACATTCAACGCGGACCAGGACAACGACTGGGGCGAAGCCGGCGACTCGGGCTTCGACCTGTACGCCGAGCTCTACATCGGGCGATTGCCCTGCGACGAGCCACAGGATATCTCCAACTGGATGAACAAAAGCTTTTACTATGCCGATTCGGTGGAGAAGGACTATCTCGACAACGCGGCATTCTACGGCGGCAACACCGGCTGGACATGCCAGGGCGACGACTTCATCGACTACAGCGCCATCCAGGGCACCGACGACTGGCTCGGCCCAAGCCCCCACGCCGACGGCCCCTATCCATCCTGGCTGGGCTTCCAGTACGGGTTCGAAACATGGAACACACACAACCCGGTGCAGCAGTTCAATCTCTCCGTGAAATGGACGGCTGAGCCGCCGAATCCCGGCTGGCAGGGCGGCAGCGAAACCGCGGCTATCAATGGTCTCAAAAATGATATCAGCAACGACCAGGTGACATTGATATCCGGTATCGCCCATGCCGACTCCGGCATGTCGCTGGACGTGTATGACAGCAGCTGGGAATCTGATTATCACAACACCAAGCCGTTTTTCATCCATGACTATGGCTGCCACTGTGGCGACATGGACGCCGCCGACGACGGCGTATTGCATTCGATGCTGTTTCATTCTGACACGGAGCTTGCCTTCGCCGCCGTCTACAACACGGGCTACGGCTGGGGGAACCTGGGCAGCACGAACTCGAGCAGCGCATTCCAGCAGAAAGCCTTCTGGGATTACATGTTCGACACCACCAACAACTCCGGCTCCATCATGAACTGGCAGCTTGGTAAGGCGCAGGGATGGGCAAGGGACCTGATGGCGCCGACCATCAACTGGGATGCGGGAACAGGTACATGGCGCGGTATCATCGAATGCTGCCTGCTTTTCGGTGACCCGGCGCAGCGTATCAAGCCCCCGTTGCAGCCAGACCACGAGCTCGTGGTCAACGACCTTGACATCCCGTCAACGGTTCCGCATGGTGAGACGCAGTATGTGGACGCGGTCATCACCAACGCCGGGAAGAACAACGAGAGCAACCTGCAGGTCAACTTCACCGTCAACGGTACCATTGTCAACAGCACCACCATTAGCTCGCTGCCGAAGCTGACGTCGCAGCAGGTGAGCTTTGCCTGGAACCCCGACAACGGGACATACGTGGTGGGCATCGAGGTCGACGTGGTGCCCGGCGAAAACTTCACCTTCAACAACCAGATGAACAAAACCGTTGACGTGATACCGGTTCCCGACATATGGATTTCGCCGCAGGACTTCCAGTTCTTCGTCAACGCCGGCGAAACAAACACGTCGCAGCTAACGGTCGGCAACGAGGCAGATTCCGAGGCGGCGTTACACTTCAATGTCTCCGTCTCCGGCGGCAGCAGCTGGCTCTCTGTTGCTCCGATGAGCGGCACCGTGTCCATCGGCGGCTCAACGGACCTTGACGTCTCCGTCGATGCCACCGGGATGACCGAGGGAACCTACCAGGACACCGTCGTTATTTCCTGTAACGACCTCGATGAGTCCGTGCTCGCCATCCCGGTCACGCTGCACGTCACCTACGGAGAGGACACCGGTATCGCATCCATTAACTCGCCATCCGACGTTGACTGGGCCGGGAGCACTATCGTGAATGCGACGGTGTTCAACTATGGCAGCCTCGATCAGA
>CAZESS010000045.1:0-2991 GCA_964514975.1 uncultured Thermoplasmatales archaeon
TGGGTCTTGAGATATAGAACTGTTTTCGGGCTCTCGCCTTTTCCGAAGCACCTCCCGGACCGGGCGCTGCACTCGTTTCTGTCTCCTGGAGCGTAATATTGGGTGTGTCCGCACAATATCTGTTTTTATGCCTGTTTTCACTGCTTTTCCCTGTCCTGAATGTGAATAAAGGTTTCTTTTCAGTAGGTGCCGCTTCCCTGTATGTGATTACAGTATTATACCGCAAACCGGCAGAAATGGCAGGATTTTTTGAAATTTGGCATAAAAATTTTACCCGGAAAACGGACTTTTCAGTTTCGGGACCGAAAGTTGTTCAAACGGGTGTTTTCGCGCGTGCATGGTAAATACCGAGGGCCTGCGTTTGGGGAAAAGCCCGTTTGCCTCTCCGAGGTATTCGGGCAGACGGAGTTTGGGAAGGCGCTGGTTCTTGTGGCGCTCCCGGGGATGAAGCGAGGCGTGCATTTTGATGATGTCTTTGGGATAGACCTTTGTATAGAGCTGTGTGGCGGCGATTTCCACGTGTCCGAGCAGATCCTGCACCGCTTCAAGCGGAGCGCCGTTTCTGAGCATGTGCGTGGCCGAGGATTTCCTGAAACTGTGGCTGGTGGCTCTGGTGCGGATCCCGGCCTTTTTTCTCGTCTGTGCGGCGAGTGCGGTAATATAGTGCGGCCGGACTCTGACGCCTTTACGGTTTATGAAAAGAGCGGTTTTTTCTGTTTTCGGGCGCAGAGCGTGTATCCACTTCCTGAGCATGTCTACAGCCACCTTTCCAACCGGCAGAATCCGCCCCTTTTTTGTCTTTCCAGGCTTAACGTGGATGCAGGGTATGGACAGATCCACGTCAGAGACGTCAAGGGCCGAGAGTTCGCCTCTTCTCAGAGAGCAGGTGTAGAGCAGTTCCAGCATGAGCCGATCGGCAAACGCGCGGGGATCCTCTTCATCCGCGGGAAGCGTGTCCAGGACTTTCCGCACTTCACCCGGGGTCATGATTTTTGACGGCAGGGCTGTGGGCACTTTGGGCCGGGAAATGGTGCGCATGGGGTTTTTCAGGATCCGGGTCTCGGATTCGCACCAGGTGAAGAATCGGTTGAACGCGCCAAAACGGTGGGTTTTGCCCCGGGCCGAGAGGTGCTCGGCCCCGATCCAGTCAATGAGTTCCTCGATGCGGGCAAAGCGGATATCCGAGGGGATGTTTTTTGCAAAGGCCCGGAGTTCACGGGCGTAGCCGTAGATGGTGTTTTCCTTCAAGCCCTCGCTCCTGAGCGCGGATTCGAATTCACGGATGATTTTTTCACTTTCCATGGCCTCTAACTCCTGGGGTGGCTCTTTTTGTGTGTATCCTGCAAACGGGAGAATGTCCGCTTGATGTAGCGGGCTGTGGTGGATATTTTCTCGTGGCGCATGAATTCCTGCAAAAGCCGGATGTCAGCCCCGGCTTCGGAAAGGTGCGTACAGACCGAGTAGCGGAAAATGTGCGTGCCGATGGTGCGCTCCGGGACAATGATCCTGAGGTACTCCCGGAGGCTGTTGTAGATCACGTGACGCCCGAGCGGCGCGCCCGTGGTAACGGAGAGAAAGAGCTTGTCCGAGCCGGTGGTATTGATCACAGGCCGAATCCGTTCTATGTAAAACCGCGTGAAATGAGCGGCCATGCGGCCCACGGGCAGGACCGCGTCTTTGTTGCCCTTGCCCCGGACTTTGACGCGGCGGTAGTCGTCGGTAAAGCTCTCCGGGCTGAGCAGGGTGACTTCGTGGAGCCGGAAACCACAGGAGTAGAAGAGTTCGAGCAGGGTCCGGTCCCGGATGCCGCGGGCGGTGTTCAGCTCAGGCAGGTCCATGAGAGATTTCATCTGTTTTATGGTGAGAATCTGTACCGGGCTTCGGACGGGCTGAGGAATTCTAAGTCCTGCCATGGGATTGGCAAGAATCCACTCCTGACGCGCGGCTTCGCGGTAGAAATGGGTGAGACTGTAGAGCTTGTTCCGGGCGGTGTTGGGGTGGAGATCGCGCCGGCAGTGGAGCGCTTCGGCGTAGGCCTGAAAGTGCTCGCGGGTGACGGCGAGTTCGTGGCCGTCAAACCCCTGCTCCGAGAGCCAGCGCCAGAAACAGCGGTGCGCTTCGCTTTCGCGCTCCAGGGATGTCTCGGCCAGGCCCGCGGCTCTTCGGATTTTGAGGTACTGACTGAACGCGTGGCCGAAATTTTCCGGGGTGGTGCTTTTCTCTCTTTTCATTGCTGCTTCCTTTCGGAAAAGAGTTTTTTTTGACAGGATTGACAGGATGAACAGGATTTTAATGTATAGGGTCTCATGTTTTCTACTTCCAAACTTCCAAATGGCCTGAAAAAGGCCTATCTCCCTGATTTTCAGGGAGTTGTTTTGGAAGTGTCGGTTACTTCCAAATCACTTTCAAAACTTCCAAATAATTCATCCGCCGAAATAAGCCCTTGGATCGAGGGGCTGTCTTCATTTCGGACCAGGCTGTAATGATAACGGCCTCCCCTTCCGGATGCTGTGGCGTTGAGGTACTCCAGAGTGTGGAGTTCCTTGAGTGCGTCACGGATAATGTAATCCTGAAGATTGATCTTGTTTCGTATCTCTCTGCGGGTGAACGTGATTTTTTCCGCGTGTACGCCCTGTTTTTCAGCCTTTTCCTTGACAAATTCCCTGATAATCCTGAGTACGTCGCGTCCATGTTTTGAAAGTTCCGAGAGGGTGCTGGAAAGTATGTCTTTGCTCAGGTCGTAGGCTACACGGTAATCTTCGATCGTGGCTTTGATGTACTGGCTTTCACCGGTGTGCTCGATCGGTCTTTGATATTGATGGAGAAAAGCGCTGGCTTCAATAAGCGACAGAAACCGCTCGTGGTCTCTGCGGACTCTGAGCCAGCTCAGAGGAAATTGTATCCGGTCTGCAAACGGGATGACGACGCGCAAGGGGCGCAGGACGCGCTGGGCGTTTTTGTGGCACTCTATGAGTGCGTTTTTACGGGCTG
>CAZESS010000046.1:0-2939 GCA_964514975.1 uncultured Thermoplasmatales archaeon
CCGACAGCGGCATCTGGAACACCCTCGCATAAAACACCCTTTCCCCCCTTTTCTTTTCCTCCCCTCTTTTTTTTGGTGTCCATTACCTTTATGTACGGGTTGAGAATATTGAAACCGTGACAGCATGAAACGGTATTCTCTTCTTTTGTCGGTCTGTATCGCGTGTTTCCTTGCCATGCCCATCGCCTCGGTATACTCCATCGGCGGTCAGCAGCCGTCACCGTCTCTGTTCCAGGCAAAAAAAACCACCGTCTTTGCGGATGATGTCGAGGCCGGGCAGGGTGGCTGGGTTCATGGTGCCGGCTCGGGGTCGGATTTGTGGCATGTGACCTCGGCGGATAGTCATTCGCCGACACATGCGTGGTTGTGTGGTTTTGATGGTGGGGGGTATGTGGATGATATGGATGATTGGTTGGTGTCGCCGGTGGTGAATTTGTCGGGGTATGGTTTGGTGTCGTTGTCGTTTTGGCAGTGGTATGAGATTGAGGGGGGGTATGATGGTGGGCTGGTGGAGATTTCGGTTGATGGTGGCAGCTGGCAGCAGCTCTCGCCGATATCCGGATATCCGGATACGATTTCGACGGGTGGGAATGCCGCGTTTCCGAGTGGGACGCCGGTGTTTAGCGGGAGTAGTGGTGGCTGGGAGCAGGTGGTGTTTAATCTGACTGGTTTTGTGGGGGATACGGTGCAGCTTCGCTTTCGGTTTGGCTCGGATGGCTCGGTGCATGATGACACCGGCTGGTACATCGACGACGTCGTTGTCACCGGTGTCCCGGTCGGTCCGCTCCCCGACCTGGTTGTCGACGACATATCTCTCTCGCCATCTAGCCCCGGTGACGGCGACACCGTTTTCGTCAATACCACCGTGTCCAACACCGGCAACGCAACCGCCACCAATATCACCCTCGCATATTCAGATGTCATATTCGACAGCGAGACACCGCTCGGCTGGAGCAACATCGGCTCGCTTGCCCCCGCCCAGCAGGTAACGGTGTCAATGCAATGGCAGGCCACCGCAGGCTACCATCTAATAGAGGTGACGGCGGACCCCAACGGCACAATCGACGAGTTCTCAGAGAGCAACAACAGAATGGAACGGCAGGTTACCGTGCAGTCCGGCAACATCCCGCCCACCTGCAGCCTGCTTACGCCCCAGGGGCAGACAGCGGTGAACGGCACGGTTGCGATAACGGGCACCGCGTCGGATGCAGATGGCACGATAAGCTCGGTATGGGTCCGCATCGGGATGCAGGAATGGCAGCAGGCGAGCGGGACGAACAGCTGGCAGTATACCTGGGATACCGCCGCGGTGGACAACGGCTTCTACGACATCACCGCGGTCGCCTACGACGGCACCGACGTCTCATCTTATCGCTCTGCGGTCGTGACCGTTGACAACGCCCCGGCCACCTACACCGTCCAGTGGAGCCACAACTATGGAAGCAGCATAACCGACGCTCGATACCAGGGCGCACAGCCCATCGGCGACGCCGACAACGACGGGGAAAACGAGCTCCTCCTCGGTGGGCGTGACAGCGAGCTCCACGTGATGAAATGGAACAGCACCGCCGCTACCTACCAGGAGCAGGCGCTCATAACGGAGCCCGATGGCTCAGGTGACAACCCGGGCGGGTTTTCCATCGGCGATGTCGACAACGATGGCGACAACGAGATAGCCGTCGCATGGGACCACCGGTTTTCAGCGTTCAGCTGGGACGGCAGCGGCTACGTCCAGATGGGCACCACGTGGACGGGCAACGGCACAGACGAGACATATGACTGCTACATCGGGGACTTCGACGACAGCGGCGACAACGAGGTCATCCTGGCCGATGCACCGTACAGCAGCAGCATGCCCGAGATCACCGTTCTCAAATGGAACGCCAGCCAGAGCGATTTCATGGAAATAACGGCCTACAACTTCGCCGGCGACCAGACCACCCCCATGGCATGGGTAGCCGACGTCGACAACGATTCAAGCAGCGAAATCATCTGCAGCCCCGGATACGACCTCGTCGCCCTCGAATGGAACGGCACCGCGCTCACCCCGACATCCATCGCCACGTTTCCCTCGCCGGTGTACGCCTGTGTCTGCGGCGACGCAAACGGCAACGGCATACCAGAGATAGCGGTCGGGCCGCATTCACCAACCGGATACATCTACGAATGGGACGGCGACTCCTATGAGCAGCTCTGGGAGCATACATGGGCAGGGGAGGACGATATCATCGAGGCCGTCGCCATCGGCGACAGCGACAACGACGGCACCCCCGAAATCGGCTTCGGCACCAACCTCGTCCATCTCGTGCAATGGAACGGCAGCTCCTACACGGAAGAGGCGGTGCTGACCGCGACCCACGGGATGCTCGCGCCGCTGGCCATCGGGGACACCGACAACGACGGAAACAACGAAATCAATGCAGGCAACGTCGACGGGCCACCCTACATCGAATGGGTGTTCGACCCTCAGCCATCCGTGCGGCCAACCTGCACCATTGCCACGCCGGCCAACGGCTCACAGGTCAACGGCACCGTCACGGTCGTCGGAACAGCGCAGGCATCCAGCGGTACCATTGACTCCGTGCTCGTCCGCATCGACGACGGCCCCTGGCAGCCGGCGACGGGCAGCGGCGGCAGCACGGTCAACTGGTCCTTTGCCTGGGATACCACGCAGATGGCGGGTGGCATCCATACCATCTATGCCGGGGCATGCACCGGGGAGCGATGCTCGGTTGTCGATGTGGTGACCGTCACATCCGCCAACGCTTCCACCTCGGTTGACATCGATTTGCAGAGCGGCTGGAACCTGGTAACGGTGCCCGTGGGGAACGATTTTTCTGCGAGTTCGCTGGGCAATGCGATTCCGGGCTGTGAGATTGTGGCCTACTGGAACGCCTCCGCGGGCATGTTTGAGTCCTATGTGGTTGGTGTGACGCCCG
>CAZESS010000047.1:0-2616 GCA_964514975.1 uncultured Thermoplasmatales archaeon
GTTCGTGTATGTGACCGACAGCGGCATCTGGAACACCCTCGCATAAAACACCCTTCTCCCCCTTTTCTTTTCCTCCCCTCTTTTTTTGTTGTTTTACTGGCCGGGTATGGTGCGAGGTGCCTGCTGACCACGGAGGAAAAATATATAAAATTCCAGGCACTACTAAAGCCACCTCGACCATGGTGAAAAACATGAATGCACGTTTTATCAGAAAAATAACAGGATGTATGGTGCTGGTGCTCCTTCTCGTCGGAAGCGGCTCCGGGGCCATCGGCAACGCGGTGCAGGATGCACGGGCCGCACCAGATGGAGAGCCCGGTGGAATGGACTCGATAGTGCTGCAGGAAACACTGCCGGAGCCACAGTTCAACGTTGTTCACCGGCAGGACATGACGTTCACATCCATCGAGATGGCGAACACCTCGTATACCCTCACCGTCGGTGAGGCACGGCTGCCCGCCAAGCGGTACATGGTGGAGATACCTCAGCGGGCCGACCTCAGCGCCGTCATTGTCGATGTCACCTGGACGCATGTTTCGCTGCCGGAGCTCGGGCTGCCCTCCCGTATCCTTCCTGTGCAACCGTCAGCGGCAAAAGATGCACCATCCGATGACACGTTTGCCATCGACCACGAATACTACGCCCGGACGACTTACACCAGCACGGACACCGTCCATGTCGTCGAAACCGGGATGATACGCGGCCACCGCTTTGCCCTCGTCGAGATCAACCCCGTCCAGTACAACCCCGCGCACGGCGAGCTCCGGGTCATAGCCGACTGCGAGATACGCATCGACCTGCCCAACGCCGACATGGATGCCACCATGAGCACTCTCCAGCGCTATGCCTCTCCTGCCTTCGACGCGATGACCGAGCGGTTGTTCGTCAACGACGGCTTCGGAGCCGAAACAACAAGCCGGAACCAGGACGGCTACCTCATCATCGTCCACGATGACTTCTACGACGAGGCCATGCCGCTGGCCACCTGGAAGCAGAGCATGGGATACGACGTCACCGTCACCAACACCTCTGCCATCCCCGGTGGCACGACCACCGACGACATCCATGCCTACCTGGACGACGCATATTACAACTGGTCGACGCCGCCCTCATATGTCCTTCTCGTCGGCGACACCGGACAGATACCCACCTATTCGGGCACCCAGGGGGCCAGTGCGGTTGACCTGTACTATGTAACGGTGAACGGCAGCGACTATTTCCCCGACATGTACCTCGGCCGGTTTCCCGCCTCGACCGGCGCCGAGGTCACCGCCATGGTGAATAAGACTGTCTACTACGAGCAACGCTATTTCAACACGACCGACTGGATAAAAAAGGCGGCCTTTATCGCATCGGACGACCAGGGCGGCATCGCCGAGGCAACACATAACTATGTTATCAACAACTATCTCGCGCCGAACAACTATACCTGTGACAAAATCTATGAGGCGCAGGGCGGCAGCACCTCGGATATCACCAGCGCGTTGAACAGCGGGCGCAGTCTCTGTGTGTACTCCGGGCATGGAAGCCCCTCGGGCTGGGCCTGTGTTCCCTTCAACCAGAACAACGTACGTTCGCTTTCCAACGCGGGCATGTATCCTTTTGTCTGCAGCCATGCCTGCAGCACCAACACCTTTGACGACGGTGAATGCTTCGGGGAAACCTGGCTGCGGGAGGCCGACAAGGCCGGCCTGGCGTTCTGGGGTGCCTCCGACAGCACGTACTGGGACGAGGACGACATCCTGGAGAAAAAAATGTTTGAGGCCTGGTGGGTTGACGACATCGAAACCATCGGTGGCATGACCGACCAGGCGCTTTACTACCTCTACCAGTATTACAACGGCGGCGGTAAATCCAAATACTATTTTGAGGCATACAACCTGCTCGGTGATCCCTCCGTCAAGATATGGCGAACCCTGTACGAGCACGACATCGCCGTCCAGTCGCTCAACGTCGGCGACCAGGTCGCTCACGGCGAAACCACCTACGTCAACGGAACCATCGCCAACAACGGTCTCACAGATGAGCACAACATCACCGTCAACTTCACCGTCGACGGAGTCGTCCTCAACAGCACCTTTTTCGCCTCTATTCCGGCCGGTCAGTACCGCCAGGTCAGCTTTGCATGGAATCCCGACTATGGAACCTACGATGTCGGCCTGGAGGCCACCGTTGTTCCCGGCGAAAACCAGACCGGCAACAACGCCATGAACAAGACCGTCGACGTCATCGCCGTGCCCGACATCTGGATTACGCCCGCGAACTTCACCTTCTATGTCACTACGGGTGAAAACGTGATGCAGACGCTCACCGTGGGCAACGACGCCGACGCCGAGGCAGCCCTAACCTTCAACGCATCCGTGTCAGGCGGCAGCAGCTGGCTGTCCGTTGCTCCGATGAGCGGCACCGTCCCCATCGGCGGCTCGATGGACCTCGATGTCACCGCCGATGCCACCGGGATGACCGAGGGTACCTATCAGGGCTCCCTGACGCTGAGCTGCAACGACCTTGACGAACCGACGGTCACCGTTCCCGTGGACATGCATGTCAGCTATGGCAATGACATGGGTGTGCTTTCGATCAATGCGCCGTCCGATGTTGACAATGCCGGGAGCA
>CAZESS010000048.1:0-2298 GCA_964514975.1 uncultured Thermoplasmatales archaeon
AGCAGGCACTCTTCAAGGAGTAATGTTCTACTACTCTTTGAAAGGAATGGCGAAATCCGTAACCGATACAACCTCTGCTGTACGACGAGAGGCAAATGCCATTCGCTCAAGAACAGTCCGATCACCAAACGCAAAAGCACTTTTGCAGAAGAGGTATCCCGCAGATGTGCGCATCACACCACGAACAAATGCCCTTGCAGGCACTACCGGTGAGAGCGTATTTGAGGCCACTTCTCTAAAGACCTCGACAGTCATGAATTCTGACCGTGATTCTAGAATGCCGGAGGTGCGAAGTCCAGCCAAAGTTGCTTCATCATTGACGGCCCTTTTTGAATGCTGGTTCGTTGAGAGAATTCGCCTTTGCGACACAGCAAAATTGCGATTGTTGCCTGCTCAGAATCGAGTTCTGTATGTGTGCGGTCAGTGATGAGGGTTGAATTTTGAGTTTACATCACGCGGTCTTCTTGTAATCCCCTTCTCTCGCTTGGGTTTCCCTCTTCTGGATGATTATCTGCGTTATCGGGTCTTCGGCAGAGGTGGCCAGATTGCGTTTTATGATATTGGCCAGGGCCATTCTTGTCACGAACTCTGAGGGTGTATTCGAGCTCACCGTCCTGAGCCAACAGTTGGCCTTGTGCTTTATTTCCGCCGGGAAGCGTTTCGCGAGGAGTTGCAATGTTCCGAGTACGACCATCTGAAGATTGACGAACTTCTCAATAGCCCTGAGTGTATTGCGAGTCGCTTCGAGGTTGGATGTGTGCTGTGGCGCTGCGTTTGCTTTCTTCTTTGGGCGTCGCGAATCCGGAGTCAGATGCTTCGACCAGAAGTGATAGGCGAGTGCACTGAGGAGATTCTTCCCGGTATCGAACATGGTCTCAATTGAGACACGGCGACAGTAGAGTTCCATGGCCTTGACCGGAGTGAGTTTCAAGTCGGAGGTAATGAGAATCATGCGCCCGCGTGAGGACTCTAGCAGGATGAACCGGAGTATTCCTTTGGTCGGCTTCCATAGGAGATCCAACGAAAGGTAGCGAATCCTTTCATGATTGCCGTACACGAGGGCATCGGCTTCTTCGAAAACGAATGCCTTTCTATTGGAATCAAAGAGCGACATGAGTTTGATCTTCCTTCCGTACTTCTTGGGTGCCCCTCGCCTCTTCTTCTTCGGCGGTGGAGCCGGTTGATAGGCAACAATGTTCTTCTTGGCGCGGGTGACAATGTGCACCAGAGGTTCGTCCTCGAGTAATTCCTTCATGGCAGCATCGAAAACGGGCCCAACCGCGAAGTACGCATCCAAGACCAGATAGGCCCGACTTTCCATCCCTCGCGCAACCGCTTGTGCCATTTCCACCAGGCGAATGGTTTTGGGCAGGTTCTTCTGACCACCTTCGAGTCCCTCCAAACCCTCGTGAATCTTAGCCCAAGCAGGTGCGGCGAAGAACTTGTCGTATGCCTGCATCACTATTGCGACGGCTCCCCAGTGGTGACCCCGGAAGTACGAAGGCTTGGTGCCGGTTTCAGAATCTTGGTGCAGCGTGCTTACAGCGGGCATCTTGCGGCCGTCCTTGGGTATCTTGGTGTGGTCTCCTGCCAGCACCAAACGGTCTCCCACTCGGAGTCCCACATCCCGCTTCCTAAGCCACTCCCACCAACGCATCATCAAACCGTCGGCACTCCATGCGGATGAACGAAAGAAATTCAGCAAACCGATATAGCACTCCGGGGGGAGGGATAGGGCACGCACGATGGAAGTCACACCAAGATCGTCACTACGCGCTATGAAGCCAATGAAAGCGATCACAAACCATACATGGGTGGCCCGCCTTGAAAACGCCGGTCGCATAAAGACCAAAAGTCCATTCAGCTCCTTGAGCATCTCTATTCCCCCTTTCAAAATTCTCCTTGCAATATCCGTAGACATAACTATGCTATATAGCATAGTCTACTATACGGAAATGCGACAGGGAGGACAAGGATGACCAAGCAGGAATTGGCAAAAGCCAAACGGCGGGTGAAGACACTTCAGGGAAAGCTGGCGAAGCTAGGACCGTTCATGAGGGGTAGCGTTGTGACTATTGGCACCCGCAACAAGCAACCCTACTTCTCATGCAACAAGGAGGGAAAGACCAAGCTGATCTACCTTGGCAAGAAACGCCTGAGTAAAGCCCGAGAGTACTCAGACAACTACAAGAAACTTCTGGATATCGTTGAAGAGATGACCGAACTGAATATGATATTGCTCAAGAAAGACTACGCGACTGAGTAGTCACAACATGCCGAGAACTCTTGACTGTCGAG
>CAZESS010000049.1:0-2190 GCA_964514975.1 uncultured Thermoplasmatales archaeon
TCGGATGGGGCTTGACATCTTCTATCTTTAATGTTTTCTTTTTTGATATTGCCTTTTTAGCCATATTATATTCTTCTTATACCAATCTTCGTTAATAAAAGAGGTAGGGGCTTGCTCTTGAATCTTCTTTAAGTTATCATACCACGCCTTACCTCGCCTCGCAATGATTTGTCCCTCTATCTTTTCTTTCTCTTCACTCCCCCGATGGTCAATCATTCTGTGGTGTTTCCTGCAAAGCGGGACTCCATTATCAACATTAAGCCTAAGATATTGACATTCACCCTTTCGGATAAAATGATGAAAGTCTGCTACCGGGCTTCCACAAATTTCACAATTCATCCCCCACCTATCCATTACCCGCTGACGCCACAACTTATCTGCCTCCTGTCTTAACTTAGAATACGACATTGTAATGCTCCTCACAAACCTTGCGAATTAAATCGGAACTTGACTGAACCTTCTCACCCCCTATTCCATAAACAACATCTATTCCGAGCATTTCACAAACGCCACACTCCGGAATATTCTCCGATGTCCTATCACCGCCCTTAGCAAAAACATCAGGACGGATAACCGCCAAAGTTTCTCTTACAGACTGGTCCGTATCAATTACTGGCACAACCATATCTACGCATCCTATCGCTTCAATTATTTCACGCCTCTCGTCAAAAGGCATGAAAACATAACCTTTCTTCTTTTTCAAGAATCGGTCGCTATTTAATAAAACCACCAAAACATCTCCCAACTCTTTTGCTTCCTGGAAGTGCCTTGTGTGTCCAATATGTATCGGGTCAAAACCTCCCGACACCGCAATGACTTTTCTCATCTTCTTGACAATTTATTATTTATAATGTCTGATGTCTTGACAAAACCCCTCTTCCCTTGTTATTATACTATAAGAATCTAAGCAGGTTCTTAATTAAGTGAAAATTGCCTGTGAAAACCTTAACGGTTTTAGAGCTGTCAACAAAGGGCGGCTCTTTTTTATTTTATAAAACCGCTTTCATTTTATTAATTAGTTAGAATATGGGGGCTTACGACTCTCGCAAGCCCCCCTCGTTGATGTAGTTACGGATTCCCATATCTTTCGCTCCTCACTCCCCTCTTGGGAAAGAGGTCGTTGGGGTGCTTCGCTATGTATCGGTATATGAATCGCCGACTAACTCTACGAAGCATCCAGTCCCACTTGGTCACCCAGTACGGCTCTCCCCGAGCCACCATCTCGTCTCGTCTGTGCACCATCTCCTTGAAAGACTCCTTGTTCCCGATACGATACTCAATATACGCCTGCCTCATATCAGGATGGATAAATTTATGATGCATTCGGCAAAGAACGATGCCGTTAAGACAAGAGTGACGGTTAAAGTCAGGAAGGTATGCCTTACAGGCACGGGAAGGAAGGATGTGATGAACCTCCAGCTTTTTGGCTGAACGACATCTTACCCATCCATCCACAAACTCGTAGAAGGCACATTGATGCCCATAAACTCGGTGATACCACTCTCTCTGTCTCTTGGTATATGACATTAAAATCACCTCCTTCAGCACTTTGCTCCCACATCGCTTGTGAGAGAGAAAAGGATCACCTCCTTATTTCTCTTATAGCCTTATCAGACAATTCTCCATCCAACTTCTGGTAAAGTTCACGCCAGAGCTTTTTTATCACCCTGGAGTAGTCCCTTTCGGGTTGTTCGTCTTGAAGCCTGCGGTACTTGGCGATTTCGTTTATCGTCTCTTGCTTGGTCACCTGTTACCCCTTTGGGTTTTCACCCGTGCTATCCAGCGTTTGATTTTACCCCGTTTCTTGGGCTTGGAACCTCTTGAGCATGGCTTTGACTTTTTCTTCATCTTGCCTCCTTTGAGCTTCAGGTATCATATCCAAAAGTTCTTCTCTCCTCTCTCGCAGACGCTCTATCTGGCGATTGATTTGAGACACAGTTTTTCTGAGCTCGTCAGCAGTTTGTTCCATGTTACCTCCTTTTTTGTAGCTACATCTTGTAAAAGAACAATTAGAGGGTAGCAACCCTCTGCCCTGGACAGGTAACCCCGCCCAGGACAAAAGGTTTCTAATTTATTGAGCCCTTTGAGTTGCCCAATAACGAGGGACGACTAAATCCCTCTTCGCTGGATGAAGCTGTGAAGGAGAGAGAAACTCTCTAATACTTCACCCAGCAAGGAAGGAACTAATCA
>CAZESS010000050.1:0-2033 GCA_964514975.1 uncultured Thermoplasmatales archaeon
CGGGCATTTTGTCTGTGTAAGTGCCTGGTAATCAACACTTCGAACCCTTGAAAAGGCTTATGTAGTGACCCATAGATAAATTTTCCGCTTGACTCCTCTCATGCCCGTGGTATAATACCCACATGTTCATTAAGAAAGTCACCAAGCGAAACAAAAACTCAAGCAAAACCTACACATACCTCCACCTCGTGGAAAGTGTCAGAACTCAACGAGGGCCAAGGCAACGACTGGTTCTGAACCTGGGAAACATCAATGTCCAGCCAGAAGATTACAAGCTCCTGGCCAATACCATCGAAGGTATGATCACAGGCGAACAAGATATGTTCGAGGCGCCTGCTGATATTAAGAAGATTGCTTCCAGCGCAGTACAGAAGATCCAGCGTAAGCAGCAGAAGCCCCAGCCTTCTTCTAAGAAACAACGGGAAATCTGTGATGTGGATGTCCGCTCTATGGAGGGATCAAAGGCACGCTCTGTGGGACCGGAATATGTATGCCATCATTTTTATCAGAAACTCGGATTTGATAAGCTGTTGAGCAAGGCTGGAGTTTCTGCGGATATGCGTGCGGTTATTGAGGCTGTGATTACAGGCAGGCTGATCAGTCCGGGTAGCGAACGCCATACATATAACTGGGCACAAAAACGTTCCGCTATCTTTGAGATGATTCGCACACCTCTAAAGTATTCGATGAAATCTTTTTACCGTGCGGGTGATGTTCTGCTTTCACATCAGCAGGCACTGGAGTCAGGGCTGCGAAAAAGGGAACAGGAGTTGTTTTCGCTTCGCGAAACCATGTGTTTTTTTGATTTGACCAATACCTTTCTTGAGGGAGGGGCAATGGCCAATCCCTCGGCCTTGTGGGGAAAGTCCAAGGAGAGGCGTTCGGACTGTAAGCTGATTACTCTGGGGCTGGTGGTCGATGAGCAGGGTTTTGCCAAGCACAGCCGGTTTTATCCGGGAAATCAGGTGGAGGCAAAAACGCTGCCGGAGATGGTCCGGGATCTGGATGGCTCTTCAGAGAGTGCACCGAAGAACAAAACGGTTGTCATTGATGCGGGTATTGCTTCAGAGGAGAATATCCAGTGGCTTAAAGAAAACCGGTTTCATTATATTGTGGTCAACCGCTCAAAGAGCGGTTTTGATGTTGAGGATCTCGAAGATATGCATCTGGTTCGCGAGGATAAGGGGGTAAGGGTGGAGATTCAGCGTAAGGAGAAGGATGGAGAGGTTTATCTGCTTACCAGAAGCAGCGGACGCGAGCAAAAGGATCGGGGGATCCGAAGCCGTCAGGAGCAGGCGTTTGTACAGCAACTGGAGTATTTACGAAGCGGTTTAAGCAAGAAAAAGCGGATGAAAAAATACGGCAAGGTGCTTGAGAAGGTAGGACGGCTTCGTCAGAAGTATCCCCGGGCCTCCAGGCTGTACGATGTAGAGGTGACTTCGGATCCGGATGCTCGGAGTCCACAGAGTGCCAATGCAGTGGATATTTGCTGGAACAAAGGCAAAAAAGGACAGCAGGCCCTGGGGTTTGAGGGCTGCTATGTTCTACGCAGTGACCGTGGGGATTTGAGTGATAAGGAGATCTGGGAAATACATAATATGCTCAATCGGATTGAGAGCGCGTTTCGGTCTATGAAGTCTGCGCTGGGGCTTCGCCCGGTGTACCATCAGACAGAGGATCGTTCGAATGCGCATTTGTTTATCAGTACGCTGGCTTACCGGATACTTCACTGCATAGAATATACGCTGCGCCACAAGGGCGATCATCGATCATGGGAGACGATACGGGATGATCTGAGCACGCATCAGCGAATAACGATTGAGTTTGATGAGCAAATGAAGGAAGGATTCCGGCGCAGACATATCCGTACCTGCACAATACCTGAGCCGGTACACGAGGAGATTTACACCAACCTGGGGCTGGACTCACGACCTGTTGGGAGAATGTTCTGGTATGTTAAAAGACGTAGTGACGAAAAAAAATGACCGATCCTTTGTTGACAACCACTTACAAGATTTTATGTCAAACTTGGG
>CAZESS010000051.1:0-1867 GCA_964514975.1 uncultured Thermoplasmatales archaeon
TCTGGTGGGATTGCGTAATAACGTATAAGTTCCTTCGCCATTTCCATCCACAACGGAACCGCAGTTTCTGCTGCATAAATGCTTGTGCTGGGCTCCTCCAGTTTCACAAGCATAACAAATTTATCCGACTCTGGCAAAAAGCCAACAAAGGTAGTGTTGGTTTTATGAGGGTCGTATTTTCCCCCCACAGGTATTTGCGCTGTGCCTGTTTTCCCTGCAACTTTCCAATCCTCAAGTACAAAAAAACTTGCCTCCCCGTGTTCCGCTGCTTTAGTCAGCATACCCTTCATAATTTTAGCTGAATGCGAAGAAAGAACGCGCCGCTGCTTTTGCGGGGGAAACGTTATCTTTCTTCCATTATCACGAATCTCACTAACCAAATAAGGGGACATTAAAACACCGTCATTGGCAAAAACAGAAAAAGCAGAAGCTACCTGCAAAGGCGTAGCTGAAATACCCTGGCCAAAAGCAGCATTCGCTAGATCAATATTACGCCACTGCGAAAGCGGTTTCAAAATACCATCTGCTTCGCCTTCAAGGTCAATACCTGTTTTTTCCCCCAGACCAAATCGTCTAAAATAATCGCGCAGTGATCTTTTGCCCAATTTTTCTAAAGCTACCCACGCAGCCCCTGTATTATCAGAACGTTCCAAAACTTCAATCATTGTAGATTCACCGTAGTATTGATTGTCCCAGGTCCGAATAGTGTAGCTCCCTATTTGCAAAGGCCCGCTTATAAACGTAGTCTGAGGAGTTATTTTTTCTTCTTCAATTGCGGCAGCCATTGTCAACGCTTTTATTACCGACCCCGGCTCATAAGAAGAATCAATGGCAATGTTTCGCCGCATAAATTGCTCTAGTTGTACTTGCTCATTCTCTTCTTCGGCCTCCTCCTCGTCACTTTCCTCATCACCTTCTTTTTCTTCCACATCTTGTTTTTCTGGTGGGGCCTCGTAATTTATTGCTTCTTCTTGAGGAAAATCAGGATTATACCGAGGGTAATTTGTAAGGGCAATAATTTCACCAGTAGCAGGATCAATTACAATTGCTGTACCGCTCTTAGCCCCGTAAGTTTTTACACCTTCTTTTAGCTTCTGCGCCAGCGTAAACTGCACAGCGCGATCTAATGTTAAAACCAGGTCCCGCCCTTTTTGCGGCGGCCTTTTTAGAAAATCACCGACCAAAATTGGCTCCCCAAAAGCACTGCGCTCTTCCAGCACCACACCGTCTCGACCGCGAAGATCACCATCATAATAACCTTCTAGGCCATAATACCCCTTTGGCCGACCCTTTTCATCCGAACCGACAAATCCTAAAATATGCGCCGCAAGAGTCTTTTCTGGATAGTAGCGCACCGGCGTCACCTCAAACCCTAAGCCGGGGAGTTCAAGGGCAGCTATTTCGTCCCTCTTTTCTGGACTGATACTCCGAATAAGAGGAACCCACTGCCGATCGTACTCCAAACGTGCAGACAACGCCTCACGGCAAAATTCTAATTTTTGGTAGGCGTCATAATCGGCAGGCGGCTCTTCGACATTAATTACTGGGCAAGCGGAGCTTTCCAACGCATCTAAAACTTGTTGGGCAATTTCTTCGGCATTTGTTTCCGACGACCTAATTTTTTCCGGCTCGCCGTAAAGGAGGTAAGAAGGTTGGTTGCTGACCAATGGAAACCCGTCACGAGAGTAGATTTCGCCCCGCGGGGCAGACAATTCGTAAGAAATACCATGCTGTGTTTCTGCTTGGGCTTGGTATTTCCGGTGTGAAAGAATTTGAATTTGAAAAAGACGAAAAAGGACACCAAACAGAAGTAAATTAAGACAGCAAAAAAGAAAGGTTATTCGCCAGTGTTGCTTATTAAACATAG
>CAZESS010000052.1:0-1856 GCA_964514975.1 uncultured Thermoplasmatales archaeon
GATCCAGTTCCGGGGACGAGACTCCCATTTTTTGCAACAAGCTGTGATTTGCATTCATCAGCGGGCCGAGTTGCTCTGGCGTGCCGTTTTCGATCGCCTGGCGCGCCCTTCGAGCGATGTCCCCGGCCGTGGCGAAGAGATGCTCGTACCCCTCGGGATCAGCCTGCCAGGCAGCACGCACGTCGCCGACGGCCTTTTTGGTCGGGCTGGGGAGGCCTGTGTCGGCGATCACGATGGTGAAGGGCTCGGCGATGGTGAACGTTTCGATCGGCTCTTCCCGCTGGAAGTAAACCGGTTGGGCATAGGTCACGACGGTATTATCGATGCCTGAGGGCGTGCCGTGATGGATTTTTTCGACTTCGTAGGCCAGGGCGGAGACTTGCTCGTCGGAGAGGGGTTGTCCCAGTAATTTCCCCAAGGCGCGGATGATCGCGACGGACACGGCCGCGCCGGAACCGAGCCCGGAGGCCACGGGGATGGTTGAGGTGATCTCCAGGGTGCAGGCTGGCAACTGCTCGAGCTCCGTTTGTCGGGAATCAAGAACCCCTTTCACAGCGGCAGCCAACGGGTGGTCGGGGGAAAGTTCATCCAGGTCGCAGGCCAGGTCCACGGCTGGGGCCAGGATTCGCATCCTGCCGGGCGACTCTTGGGGCCGAGTCGTGATCCTAACATGTGCTCGGATTTGATCGACCGGCACGGCGATGGCAGGTTGTCCGTACACGACCGCATGCTCCCCAAAAAGGATGATTTTTCCGGGGACTGAGGCGCTGAAAATGGCCATATTTTTTTTTACGATTCAGGGGGTCTACTCATAAAGCAGGGGAGGCGTTTTCTTAGCGGGGGTTAAAAAATGTAGAAGATGAGCAGGACGGCCAGGCCGTAGAGGGCGATGGCGACTTGGAGCGGGGGGTCAGAGAGGATTAGTTCTTCGGGGGCGCCGCCGCCGTTTTTGACCTGGATCAGGTATTGGTAGCGGAAGATGCTGTAGAGGATGAAGGGGATGGTCAGCATCATGATGTGGTTTTCGGGCATGTTGGGCGCCGAGAAAGTGTAGAGACTATAGGTGATGATGCTCATGCCCGAGGCCAGGGTGGTGAGTTGATCGAGGAAAGAGAGCGTATAGCCATCGAGAACGCGGCGGGAATTGTTGGCATCCTGGTCCATTTGGGCCAACTCGGCCCGGCGCTTGCCTGCCCCGATGAGTAAGGCCAGGAATGTAGTGAAGATGTACAGCCAAGGGGAAAAGCGTTGAGTCTCGATCAGGGCGACGCCCGCGGCCACACGGATGACGTAGAAAGAAGCCAACACGATGATGTCGAGCAGGACGACATGTTTCAACCACTTGGAATAGCTTAGGTTAAGCAGCAGGTAGAAAATAGCGATGGCTAGAAACCCAGGAGAGAGCAAGTACGCAACTGGGATGATGATCAGCAGAATGATGATGGCTGCTACCCAGGCGACGGTGATGGGAAGTTGACCCGCGGCGATGGGGCGATACCGCTTTTTAGGGTGATTGCGATCGGATTCGACATCGGCGATGTCGTTGATGATGTAAACGACGCTGGCAAAGAGGCTGAACAGGATAAATCCGCCGACGATGTGGAGCACGGCGGGGAAGTTGGTCAGCTTGCGGTCGAAGACCAGGGCCACGAACAGGAAGACGTTTTTGGCCCATTGTTTGGGACGCATGGTTTTGATGATCGCTTTTAGCATGGAGAAATGATAGTCGCAAATGTTCGAATCGTCAATGAAGATTTTCACCACAAAGGGCGCGCAGGGCACAAAAAAAAGATTCTCGGGATGGTTCATTGGCCCGTGAAACGGGTCAAGATATTTGTAGAAGCAATCATCTAACA
>CAZESS010000053.1:0-1739 GCA_964514975.1 uncultured Thermoplasmatales archaeon
CCTAACTTCCGCATTTTTAAGCACATAAATTAAGTTTTTCTAAAATATCCTTCTGCTTCTTTGTTAGCTCCGATACAATGAGTTCATCATTTGCTAACCGGATCTTTTTCATTTTTTCAAGTTCCAAAAATAGTTTTTCAACAGTATACTTCTCCAGTAAATCTGAATCCTTCATCTGATTTACTAATCTCATCTGAATGATTAGACCAATGAAACAAATAAACAGGAATCCTTTCGTCGTTGATTCTTTCTGCGTATTCAACGGAAGGGATTTCAAATCCTTCTTAAACCATTTAAATCCTTTCTCAATGAAATCCTTCTGACGATACACCGTAAGACATTCCATCCAATCAGCATCACCATGATAAAAAAGAATGAATTTACCCATTCTATTTACACGCTGCATCACTGCATTCTTCCGAATGGTAACCTTGAAATACTGATCTTTCACCTTCCAGGAATAATACTGCTGTAATGCCCCTGCTCGTTGTTTAAAAACAGAATATGGCTTCATCCATTTCAAGATCATTTTCTCCTCAATATGTTTCTTTGTATCATACAGACGATGATAAAAACTATTCCGCTCACGTTGCTCCCGGTTAGGATCATAATAACAGTACCCATTCACCAATTTATTATTATCGAGAGTGAAGGAAACCGGTTTCACAAACAAAGGTTCCTTATTGTACTTACGTAAATATTTCGGATGATCAATATCTTTCTTAGCTTCCGTCATCAATTGCTTTACTTTTTTAGATGAAAACGAAGCAGGAATAACAAATGATACCTGCGCATCATCCACTAATTCCTGCACATTCTCCATACTGAAAAAACCACGGTCCAATATCAACTTGAAATCCTTTACACCAAAAGATTCGATCTTTTGAACAGTATTCTTCAACGTAGACACATCAACGATACTCCCAGGATACACCTCATACATCACGGGGATGCCAAGGTGTTTATCCACGATCATGGAAAGATTCAACTGAGGCAGATCAGGATTATCACGACTGTACCCATACTCCAACAGATTCATCAAACGAGAATAACTTGAAAGACTGGTGATATCATACAATAACGTACTTTTCGTCCCGACACTTTTCAATAATTTTCCCATAAACTCAGAAGGAATAGAGGAATCACCAATGGAAGATAACAACGTACTCACATTCTGACTTGATAACGAGAGATCAGGATACAACACAGAGAGAAAACTGGTATCATACCATGTTTTCACAAGATGTAACGCCATCGGACGAACCACTCGATTAATACATAACGACAACACCATATTCCGCTGCCGTTCAGAAAACATATCACCAAGGAAACGATCAATATGTAACTCCTCAATGATCCGCAACACAGGAAGTAACTCCCCATAATTATATGAAGTAAAAGACAGCGACGGTAACACTACTCCAGATGCATTCATCACGTTACGAATGCGAACTGGTTTCCCATGAACGTTTTTACCAAGATATTTGGAATGATGACGAATCTGTTTTTTCTCCTTATCATAGTAGGGGATATCCTCATACCAATATTCTTTCCCATTGATCTTCTTAATGCGTTTAATCGACTTCATATGCGCTTATAATGTAAGCGCATAATATTATATATAGTCTTCGTTTTATACAAAAAAATAAATGATTTTTTGCGGGGAAAAAGAGGTGATTAAAAATGATGGACAATATAGTTCTTTATCATTTTATGTGCCTATAAAATTGGAAGTTAGG
>CAZESS010000054.1:0-1520 GCA_964514975.1 uncultured Thermoplasmatales archaeon
CCAATCAGGGCATTGATAATCCGGTTCGAATGCTCTGCCTGCCGCCATCGTTCCTCGTAAATCCAGGTGATCATGGTGTGAATCCTTCCGTTTGGATCATGATATAGAACGGAGTCTGCTTTCAGTGCATCCGGCCAGGCAAAACTCATGAACAGGGTTTCCACGGGATCATCCGGATCGCTCCATTCTTCATGGTATACATTGGGCGGATATACAAGGATATCGCCCTGAGCGGCACTGTATTCTGTATTATGGATACGTGCGGTCATTTTTCCGCGAAAGACCACAATCACCTCATAATACGGATGAGCGTGATTCTTCATGTGCCAGTCCGGCATTTCCCTGAGACGGCCGATACCGTAAAGTGTTTGTCTGGAAGATTTCATAAAGCAACAATCGACAAATAAAAGCAATTCTTACCATTGACTTTCTAATCCAATTCAGGTATTTTATACTCGCCAGGCAGATTTTACAAGCAATTTTCACCAATTTCGAATACAGGAGAAACCCATGGTAGAGTTCAGAAAGCAGAAAATCAGCAACCAGAAGTTCGAAGCCGCATCGGTTGCAGATATTGACAATGACGGCGAGCTGGAGATCATCTCCGGTGAATACATCTACAAGGCACCGGACTGGACCCCGGCCAAATTTCGGGAAGTCAAACCCGAAGGCGAGTATTACAATGATTTCGGCGACCTGCCCCTGGATGTCAATGGAAACGGTCGACTGGATATCGTGACCGGCGCATGGTGGGAAAAAACACTAAAATGGGTGGAGAATCCCGGTCCGGACGGCGAGTGGAAAACCCACGACATTGATGAGTGCGGCTCCATCGAAACCCTGCGTCTTTTTGATATTGACGGGGATGGAGAGTTGGAGGTCTTTCCCAACACCCCGGGCAGCCCCCAGGCCTTTTACAAACTGAAAAAAGACAGCAACAACAAGCCCTGCGGTGAGTTCACCAAGTATGTTCTTCAGGAAGGCAAGTCCCAGCACGGTATGGGCTTCGGCGATATCAACGGCAACGGCCGTACGGATATTGTCCTCCGTCAGGGATGGCTGGAGGCTCCGGAAGATATTTTCAGCGGCCACTGGACCTTTCACCGGGAATTCGACCTGGGCAGGGCCAGCGTTCCAATCATTGTCATGGATGTGACCGGTAACGGACTGAACGACCTGATCGTGGGACAGGCCCACGGCTACGGTCTCCACTGGTACGAGCAGGGCAAAAATGCGCACGGAAGCCGAACCTGGACACAGCATGTAATCGATGAAACTGCATCCCAGTATCACGACATCCAGGTCGCAGACATTGACAATGACGGCAAACCGGAAATCATCACCGGAAAACGCTATCGCGCGCACAACGGCAATGACCCAGGATCCGAGGATCCGGTCTTTGTCTGTTACTTCAAGATCAACAACGGAGAGTTCGAACAGCATTTCATTGATCGCGGAACCGCAGGAGAATGCAGCGGCACCGGCATTCACTTTGCCATCGCTGACCTCAATGAAAACGG
>CAZESS010000055.1:0-1402 GCA_964514975.1 uncultured Thermoplasmatales archaeon
TTAAAATATAAGTATATATAATTTCTCATAGTAATATTATAATATACATATAATATATTTCTCACAAGAAAGTATGAACAAAAACGTACGCCACATCGCTGCCTTCAAGTATTTATTTTGGCTTTATGGATACAGAAAGGTATCCACTGTGGTATCCACTGTGATAAATGTATAGCGCAGCAGTTGCGAGTTGCCGGGCTGAGTCGGCCTGACGGGAAGGCCGCCGAGGATGACGAGACCGGCGATGATTGGTACAACCTGTACAATCGAACCCTGTATTTCTTCGTCCAGCGGGAGATAGAGGATGAGTTCGTGACGCCGCCCGGTTGTAAGGAGTTGCGGGTAGAAGCTGTGGCAGGCGACTATTTTACCGGCGAGTCTTGGCTATTGGCTAAAAGCGAAGGTCAAATAGGAAATCACACCAGATGGGGAACGGGCATTTATTTTCTGGGTCATTTTGTGTGGCCGCGGTTACGGGTGTTCCACGAAAGCTGGTTTGTTCCTGGACGACAAACGGTGCGAATCTCGGCTTTCGGGGGGTTTGGCTCCGTCACCTACTGGGTGAACGGAACCTCTGGATAGCGGGGGATGCGGACACCGAACGGTCATCTCGTCGTATCCGCGGCATGGTTGCCCCGGCGGCCGGAATCTTTTTTAACCCCCGGCCTATACTGGCGGACGATGCATCCAGCTGTCTGCATCCCGCATACGGCCGACATGTGCTGCCCTGCAGCCGTGGTGCCGGAAAGCGCGGTGCAGCGGCGCTGCCGACGTGCCGGGTATTTAAGCCTGGCGGTCGGGGGCGGGAAAATCCACCGCAACCCTTATAAAGTGGATTTCCTTTTGGATGTCTGCACGCCCAAGTCTTTCGGCTCTCCCCGAGCTTTTGCTATGACGGGGACTGTTCCACCTTGGGCGACATAGTATGGGGATTTGAGAACTCCGCTTGAGAGAGCGTGCTCTCTCGAATCCGACAGACGCACCAGTACAATGGCCATATTTGGTCGGCTTCCTTTACCTACTTTAAGCGACCAAACCATACAACCTATACTGCCATCAACACCGGTTGATCCTGCCGGAGGCTGCCGCTATTGGAATTTGATTAAGCCATGCGAGTTGAAAGGGTTTAGACCCTTGGCGGACGGCTCAGTAACACGTGGAGAACCTGCCCTCAGGTGGGGGATAATCCCGGGAAACTGGGAATAATACCCCATAGGTCTCGAATGCTGGAATGCTTCGAGGCTGAAAGCTACGGCGCCTGAGGATGGCTCTGCGGCCTATCAGGTAGTAGTGAGGGTAACGTCCTCACTAGCCGATGACGGGTACGGGCGTTGAGAGACGGAGCCCGGAGATGGACTCTGAGACACGAGTCCAGGCCCTACGGGGCGCAGCAGGCGCGAAA
>CAZESS010000056.1:0-1394 GCA_964514975.1 uncultured Thermoplasmatales archaeon
ACATCAGTGATATACCCAAATGCTTTGGTGCGAATCTGGCGTTGTAGTACTAATGTATTTTTCGCATACCAATCAATAAAAAGACTTGGCCTGTTAATATCAAAAACCCACCTGTTATTTCAACAACTAAACTATCGTAACAAAAACCACACCCTATTAAAACTAAACCTAATATATCAAGAAGAACAGCCAAAATTATTTTCAACTTCTTACTGAAGCCTCGTAAAACCATCAACCCAGCTTGAAAACCTGTTTACCCCTCCTGCATTTTTCAAATCTTGAAAAGAGGATATACATTCATCACACAACTCATGTCCTTCGTCTCTATATTCATTATTTTTTTCATACCAAATCTCAACTAATTCACCAATAGCATTGACTTGATGACCAAACCCATCCCATGCTTGCTGAATACCCTCATCTATTCCTTCATATTCATCCATCCCAAATGTTGCATCAATTCGGTCTTTTAAATACATTAAACTTCTAGCAAGATTAATTCCAGCCCCCGTTGTACTAAGAGCAACAGAAGAAGATCCTGCAGCATAACCTGAAGTGGTTAATACAGGTACTGCCCCCATAATAGTAAAAGCTCCAGCTCCAAAAGAGAGACCTGCACTAAAAAACAAATCGCTGATAAAATTCTCTCTAGATGCAGCATTCCATGCATCAATCTGATTTTCCAATGAATCACTGGCTTCTTTCATCTTTCTTTTAAAAATCTCAGCAATATCATCACGATTTACACCATGAAGCCAATTCACATATTTATGACAATCTTCTACACTCCATTGACCTTCTGTGCTAAAAAGACCATACGGATCCATACATAATATCACAAAATAAGCCCTGTACAGATTCATCCCATCCACATACCCGATTGGGTCCCGCTGCAGAAACCGACCCCGACTCGTCGAATACATCCGGTTACGATAGAACATCAAATCAGCTTCCGGATCATACCTTCGGCCAGTGAATAGATAATAATTCCCTGACAGACTTCCAGTGGCTTCATCACCGTCCCACCAGTCGCCGTCTCCACCATCCCCGGTATATACAGAGACAGAGCCATACGGCTGATAGTTTTTGTAGACCTCAATTATGTTTCCAGAGGTATCAATTATGGCGTGGACTGAGTATTGCGTATTATGGAGATAATAGATTTGTTCGCCAGTATCGCTAAAATCGTTATCGTCGTTGAGATCAGCCCTGGCAAACACCGGCTCATCGATATAAACACCATACCAGTAATCCCGTTTCAGGTCTTCATCCGAGTAAACCCGTTCCTCAATCACCCGGTTTCCATCGAGCACATAATACAGCTCAGTTTCCTGGCTTCCGGACTGATCTTCATCCGCTTTTCTGTACACGCGGCGGTTCTGAGAATCGTATGA
>CAZESS010000057.1:0-1376 GCA_964514975.1 uncultured Thermoplasmatales archaeon
AAATTTTTGTGTTATACTGAGTGATCATAGCAGAGACAACATCAATGATTTTTTCCTGTTGGCGACGAGGAAGGGAAGAGACCGTCTCAAATATTCGTCTTGCCTTGCCTGTGGGACCGGAGGCGGGCTTTTTAATATTCTTGCGGACATTCAGAATATCTTCAATGCTCACATTTAGGCTCTCCGCCATTCTTTCCAGGACTTCGGACCTTGGAGGTTTATCTGTAACCTCCCAATAAGCAATAGTTCCCTGTTTGACGCCAATCAGATCCGCAAGCTCCTGTTGACTCAGTCCGGCATTATTTCTTAATTGAGCAAGGTGTTCACCTTGCTTTGGTCTGGGTTTTGTAAGTTTTCTTGCCATACACATAATTATATCAGAAAAACAAAAAAATATTTTTTGCTTGATAAATAACAAGTATACCGGTAATATTATTACAAGTCAATAACAAATATTTCTTCTTGACAGGGTGTCAAAGAAAAAGAGCCGTTAAACCACAAGACTTGGCGGTCAGGTTTAACGACTCCGAGAGAACCAAAAGAACCAGAGCGGCCCTTTTGATTTCACTCCCCATTATACCACAAAAGGGAAGCAAATCAACAGGGCGCTCACATCCACTCACAGAGAGGAGGTGAGACCCGCAAAATGAGCGCGAGAAAGAGCGACATCCACATCCATGACCTGTACGAGGGAGCGTTTCTGCTGTGCCGGGGCCTGGACCTGAAGGACCTGACCATTACCGGCGGGGGCGGCAGGAAACTGGCCACCTTCATCTTCAGCGGAAACGCTGCCCGCCGGGCATCGGATCAGTACAGAAAGGGCATGGCAACGGCCAACGTGGCAATGCTCAAGTTTACCATGGAAAAACTCAAGGACCGGATGTTTGAGAAAATCAGAGAAAAAGAAAGAGAGGAAAGAAAACATGCAGACCCCGTTCAAAGAGCGTATCACCCGCATTAAACAGACACAGCGAATTGAACAGGTAGTCAGCCGCTACCTGGAGATAAAGAAAAACGGCTCCGGTTATAAAACCCTCTGTCCGGAGCATGAGGATACCGACCCATCCTTCCACATCGACCCCGAAAGACAAAGATACAAATGCTTTGGCTGCGGCATCAGCGGTGATGTAATCGATTTTGTGGTCATGATGGAGCACTGTTCCAAAAAACAAGCCACTGAACTGCTTGAAACAGATGTAACTGCAAAAGATGTAACCATGAAGGCCGTGAAGAGCATGAAGAAAGGCAAAGACTGGGGGAATGTAACAGCGGTGTTCAAACAGCTGATCACCTTTTACCAGGGCAATCTCAGCAAATCGAGTGAGGCTCAGGAGTATTTGAAGAAACGCGGTTTGTTTGATCCGGAGCTGGTGAAG
>CAZESS010000058.1:0-1339 GCA_964514975.1 uncultured Thermoplasmatales archaeon
TTTAAGGAGTTGGTACGATAAAAGTTGCCAGCTTCAGCTCTTTGGAAAGTAGATGATATTTTTTTATTTTTGCTCCATATTTGGTGAGAGCAAAAAGTAAAAAAATATCAGGAAGAGAAAAACTGTTTTGTTGGTGTTCAGGCTTCAGTTAAATTTACAATCGGCTGGAGCAGAATAGGTTATAGGCTGCATAGATTAGATGAGGCACAGACCTCGGTAAGGAGAATAACTCAGACCTGTAACCGAACGGCCATCATAAGGCATTGCGACCTTGTATAGGAGATTGGTGGATACCGACACAGTAGAATTAAAGTCTGCTCCAGATAACAGAATGTTACTTTAATTTGGAGAAAAAGAAAATGAGTTATCTGGGCGTAGATTTACACACAAATAGTTTTACGGTTTGCAGACAGACCAAACAGGACAAACTTAGATTTATGACATTTTCGCTGTCAGAGATAGACAAGTTTGCCAAAACCCTGCGAAAACGTGATGAGCTTGCGGTAGAGGCAACAGGCAATACTTCCTGGTTTGTCGAACAGATACATGAACGAGTTAGAAAAGTAGTGGTCGTCGACCCTAATAAATTCAAGGTGATACGAAAATCGGTAAAAAAGACAGATAAGAATGATGCTAAGACGCTGGCATATTTTTTGGGCAAGGATATGCTTCCAGAGGCAAGAATGAAAACTAAAGAAAATGCACAATTACATTCATTAGCAGCTACCAGGGACAAGCTGGTCAGGCAGCGTACTGCCTTGATCAATAAGATTCATAATGTTCTCAACAGCGAAGGTGTAAAGTTCAAGAAAGAGACGCTTGGCACAGAGAAAGGTCTGAAGGCAGTCTTTTCGTACGACTGGGATGAAGTTGTGCAGATAGAGCTGGAAGTTCTTGCCGAACAGATACGACACCTGAAAGATAGCATCAAAAAGCTCGATGAGCAGATATCCGATAAGGGCAAAGGTCTCAATGGCCATGACAATCTGGTCAGTATTAAAGGTATTGGCTCTAACTCAGCGACTATACTGATGTCAGTTATCGGCGATATTAATGATTTTGCCACACCAGCCAAGCTGGCAGCTTATTTTGGTATAGTTCCCAAGGTCCGCGACAGCAATGAAACTGTTCATCACGGCAGGATAACCAAGCACGGCTCTAAGCTGGCTCGTACGACATTGGTTCAATGTACCTTAGCAGCCAAGCGGTATAGTCCTTATCTAAAGAAGTATTATGACCGTATTAAGAGCCATAGAGGCAGCGGCAAGGCTATTATTGCAACGGCCCGAAAACTGCTGAATATCATCTTTGATACGTTGAAGAATGACTGGGTATTTGA
>CAZESS010000059.1:0-1261 GCA_964514975.1 uncultured Thermoplasmatales archaeon
TACGAAAGAAAATGCTATATGCCCGTCTGGGAAGACCGTTTCCATCACTCGACACGATACAATGGCTTCTTGTACTCCTGCCCAAAAGCTTTATACAACCAGCGGCATGGAACCAGGGACATAAAGGATGGATGATATTGGAAAATAAAACAGAAAAGCAGGAAGAGATTACACGATGCCCTGAATGTGGCTCAACCCGCCTTGCTCAGGACTATAAGCGGGGGGAACTGGTGTGCAAACAATGTGGATTGGTCATCGAGGAAGGGTATATTGACCAAGGGCCGGAATGGCGTGCCTTTGACCAGGAGGAACAGAACAAAGTCGCTCGAACTGGAGCACCAGTTCGGCATCCTTCCGATCTTCCCACCGTTATCGACTGGAAGAATACAGACAGCTATGGAAACGCTATTCCATCCCACAATCGAGCTGGAGTATACCGGTTGCGGAAATGGCAGCGAAGAGTCGGCAGAAAACAAAATTCAAGGGGAAGTATGGCTGCTGCTCTTTCCCGGTGTGACCGGATGTCATCAAGCATGGAATTGCCCCGGCAGGTCCGGGAGGCAACCGCCATGCTGTACCGGAGAGCGGTGGAACAACGGCTGATACGGGGGAGGAGCATGGAAGCTATGACTGCTGCCGCTCTCTATGCTGCGTGCCGTCAATGCGGCGTTCCCCGGACCTTGGACGAGGTGGCGGATTCCTCCGGGGTGGACAGGAAGGACATTGGCAAAACCTACCGCTTTCTTTCCCGTGAGCTCAAGCTCAAGCTCATGCCCCTCCAGCCACAGGACTACCTGTTCCGTTTTTGCCGGAAACTGGAACTCGATGAGGACGCCGAACGTGAGGCCCTGGATATCCTTCGACGGATAGAGGAACAGGGATTGACGAGCGGGCGAGGCCCCACCGGGATAGCGGCGGCAATTATCTACATCACCACGCTTCTAGGGGGCGAAAATAGGACACAGAGTGATGTTGCCGCCGTTGCAGGTGTCACCGAGGTGACCATCAGAAACCGATACAAAGAGATGGCAGAACACCTCGACCTCGATATACCCGGCCAGATGTAGAAAGAATATGACTTCTGGTGGTTTTTTGGGTGATAATCATGTTTCCATACCTGGTAGACTCGTCATAATCGCCTGAAGCAAAAGGAATGGAGAAATGGGGTACTACCCAAATACTGCTTTCTGTCTACTTGGCGAGCATGATTTCTATGGAGGAAACGTTGCGGGAATCGCCTTCCTTTGATTCAACTTTTTCG
>CAZESS010000060.1:0-1185 GCA_964514975.1 uncultured Thermoplasmatales archaeon
TATCGGGCTGACCGGAGAGCGCCATCACCGAGGGAACGGCCAGCGCCAGCACCACCAGTGTTGTCATTGCTTTTTTCATTTTTTTCACTTTCCTGTTTATATCACGTAGAGATTTATAGTTTCCTCGGCGGTGTTTCCCCCGCGGTCGTAGGCAACCACCCTGAGGGTGTGCCCGCCGAAGGAGCCGTCATAGACATATTCATAGGGGGCCTCGCTGTCTGTGGCGACCATCTCGCTGCATATCCAGAACTCGACCCTGTCGATGTCTGACTCGTTGTCATGTGCGTCGACCTGCAGCGTGGTGGCGCCGACGAGTATCGCCGTGTCGAACGGAAGCTGCAGCAGCTTGCTGTCCCCGACATACAGGCCGCCGGGCTCCGGCTTCGCTATGGATACCTCGGGTGGGGTTATGTCGCCCTGCTCCCTGTTTTCAATGGCTATGTCGATCTGCATGGCCCCGTTTGTCCATTCGCTGGAAACAGATAGGTCGAGGTCGTGGACGTCCTGCATTGCGGCGCTGCCGATGGCGCTGCGGAAGGCTCCCTCGTCGATGTTGCCGCCGATGAGCGATTTCCGGCCGCCGTCGACGAACGAGGTCGGAAACCCATAGAGGTTGTAATGGCTGTTGAGCCGGGTGCTGGCCTCCGAGCTTTTATCGGCGACCAGCGCCGTGAAATAAAACGGGAGATCGTCCTGCTGGTACACGGTGTACAATGCCTCGGCCATCGCCGGGCAGTACTGGCACCAGGTGGCGGTGCCCTCCTCCACCAGGACGGTATGGGTATACTCGCCGGTGTCCGTGTTCTGGTCGGTTTCACCCGGGCGGGCGGCAGCCGCCCCGTCGACATAGTAGGCGTCGAACGGGTTGGTAAACGGCGGATAGGCATATCCCTGCTGCGCCTCGGGGTTGAACACCGCGGCTATCGCCATGACGTTGTCAGATGTCACGCCGCTGTAGCCCGCCTCGGCCGGGTTCCAGGTAACAGACCGCTCGACCGTTTCACCATACGGGGCGGCGAGTTCCTCCTCCAGCGCAAAGTCAAGGAAGCCATAATGGTAGGGGTCGCCGTCATAGTTGTCCCACCGGGAGGTCGGCTCGACGATGTAGACACGGAGCGTCCCCGAATAGGCCGCTGTGCTGCTGTGGCTGAGAGGCATGGTGACGCTGAGGGTTGCGGTGTCGCT
>CAZESS010000061.1:0-1119 GCA_964514975.1 uncultured Thermoplasmatales archaeon
ATCTGCGTTCTATTTAGCGGGGGGCGTGAACGCTTACCGTTATGATAATCCGGCCGCCGTGGCGCGCGGCGATTGGACAGCGTAGTTGAGGAGTTGAATTATGAGACGATCATGGTTATGGCTCGTGTTGGCGTCGATGTTGGTATTCTCGGCTTGCGAGCGGACTGCTCCGGTTGAACCCACGGTTCAGCCCACCATGACCGGGACGCAGATTTTGTCTCTGTCTGAACTGACCGATCAAACCTTAACGGCTGAGGCGATTTCCGTGCCGACGGGGACGGCTACCCAAACGGCGGAGGCCACCGAACCGTCGCCAACGATGACCTTGACGGGGACAGGCGTCGCCGCGATCGAGACAGAGAAGCCGACTGCCACGGCTACGGCCACGAACACGCTCACACCCCGAGAAGAAACCGAACTGCTCATGGCAGCGATCAGCTTCGAACGTTATTTTGATGTCCAGCAAGGTACGCCGGTGGGCATGGTGAATTGGACCCATCCCGAAGCTGGCTGCAATTGGCTGGGTGTGGGTGGGCAGGTCTTCGACGTGGACGGCGATCCGGAGATCGGTTTTGTGCTCGAAGCGGGCGGCAGTCTGGAAGGGGAGCCTGTCCTGGGATTGGCGCTGACTGGGTTGGACAGCGCCTACGGGCCTGGGGGCTATGAAATCCAACTTGCCGATCACACCATTGCCTCGCAAGATCAAGTCTGGATTCAACTCAAGGATGACGCTGGCGAGCCGCTCTCTTACCCGATTTACATTGAGACTTACGATAATTGTGAAAAAAACCTGACCTTGTTGAACTTTGTCGAGGCAAGCGAAGTTCCCCCAACGCCGGAAACCTTTCACGTCTTCCTGCCGTTGCTGCAAGGGCCGTGATGTTGAGGTGCTCTTTAGGGAACTCCAAACAACGGATGACGGCCCTTGGAAAGGGCCGTCATCTTTGCTTTATTGTCCTGCAGATGAACCAAAAACATTTTTAGGACACGGAATTCGTGGATTTGCAGAACATTTGGGGATGGTTCAGAAATATGTAGACAGTTTCGCAACCCCGCACGGGGATCATGGACTTTATAAATTCATTCGGTAATTCCGTTGGGGACAATCGATTGGTGCCC
>CAZESS010000062.1:0-1107 GCA_964514975.1 uncultured Thermoplasmatales archaeon
GGGAACGTATAATATCTTTCGCACTTTTAAAAGTAGATTAAAAAAGTCCTTTCAATAGTCGATGGTAAATAAAACGATTATTAACCATAAAATTATTGAAAGGACAGAATCATGCAGAACATTGAATCGGCACAATCGCACAAGGACTTAAGAAATGTTATCAAAATTAATGAGGCTCAGATACAGCATCATCTCGGAGATATGGTGCGTTCGACAGTTGAGGAGACTCTCAATGCCATGCTGGATGCAGAGGCTGATCAGCTGTGCAATGCTAAAAAATATGAGCGGAGCGAAAAACGCAGTAACGGCAGAGCTGGCCATTACAAGCGTAAGCTTCATACCACTTCTGGTGAGGTTGAATTGAATATGCCCAAACTTCGGCATGCAAAATTTGAGACAGCTATAATCGAACGCTACAAACGCAGGGAATCTTCGGTGGAAGAGTCATTAATGGAGATGTATCTGGCGGGTGTTTCAGTTCGCAGAGTAGAAGATATTACCCAAGCCTTGTGGGGCATCAAAGTTGGTGCCGGCACTGTCAGCGACCTGAATCAGCAGATGTATGAGCGAATCGACAGGTGGCGTAATGAGCCGATGACAGGCAAATATCCGTATGTATATCTCGATGGTATCAGCTTAAAACGAAGCTGGGGCGGTGAAGTCAAGAATGTAGCTGTCCTTGTTGCCGTGGGAGTGGGTAAGGATGGCTATCGTGATATACTTGGCATTGCCGAAGGCTGTAAGGAAGATAAAGCTGGCTGGAGCGGCTTTCTGGGCTATTTGAAAAAGCGTGGATTAACATGTCCCGACTTGTTTGTCTCAGATAAATGTATCGGCTTGATCGAGTCTTTGGCTGATTATTACCCTGATGCAAACTGGCAGCGATGCACAGTCCACTGGTACCGCAATGTGTTATCTGTGGTGCCTCGAGGTAAAATGAAAGAAGTTGCAGCTATGCTAAAGGCTATTCACGCCCAGGAAGACAAACAGGCTGCTGGGGACAAGGCTGATGCGGTAGTTGAGAAGCTAGAGACGATGAAGTTGCATAAGGCCGCTGAGAAAGTTCGTGAAGGCATTGATGAAACGCTGAGTTATCATGATTTCCCG
>CAZESS010000063.1:0-1105 GCA_964514975.1 uncultured Thermoplasmatales archaeon
CGGATCGTCACCGCCGACGAGCGGCTGCGCGAGGCGCAGGGCAAGACCACCATGGCGCTGTTCGGCCCGAGCGGCGCCGGCAAGACCACGCTCCTGAAGACGCTGCCGGCCGAGGAGACCGTCTGCCTCGATCTCGAAGCCGGGCTCAAGTCGGTGCAGGACTGGCGCGGCGACAGCCTGCCGATCCGCCGCTTCGCCGACGCCGTGGACATCGCCTGCCTGATCGGCGGCGCCAATCCGGCGGCCCAGCCCGACGAGCATTTCTCGGAGGCGCACCACGCGCATCTGCGCGGACAGCACCCGGAACTCGCCGCGCGGCTCGACGCCAAGCGCATCGTCTTCGTCGACAGCATCACCGACCTGACGCGCCAGGCGATGGCCTGGGCCAAGACCCGGCCCGAGGCGATGTCGGAACGGACCGGAAAGCCGGACACCCGCGGCGCCTACGGCCTGCTCGCCCGGGAGGTAATCGGGCTCCTCAAGCATCTTCAGCACGCGCCCGGTCGCACGGTGATCTTCGTCGGCATCCTCGAGCGGATCACCGACGAGATGAACCGGACGATCTGGCAGCCGCAGATGGAGGGCGGCAAGGCCGCGCGCGAGCTGCCCGGCATCGTCGACCAGGTGATGACCCTCGGCCTCTTCAGCCCCGAGACCGGCCCCGACGGCGCGACCGCCTGGCGGCACGACCCCGAGAAGGGCGAGACGCGCCGCCTCGTCTGCCGCTCCGGCAATCCCTGGGGCCTGCCCGCGAAGGACCGCTCGGGGCGCCTCGACCTGACCGAGCCGGCCGATCTCGGCGCGCTCCTCTCCAAGATCAACCACGCATCGAAAGGATGAACGAGATGACCTTCGACATGAACGACGTGGCGCCGCAGCAGTCCGGCGACCTGATCCCCGACGGCACCTTCGCCAAGGTGACCATGTCCATCCGCAAGGGCGGCACGGACGGGGCGAGCGAGGTGGATCGTGGGCTGCTGAAGCCCTCGAACCAGCCCGGCAGCGACGTGCTGATGCTCGACGCCGAGTTCACGGTGGCCGAGGGGCCGCATGCCCGGCGCAAGTTCTGGCAGAACTTCACCGTGCAGGGCGGCAAGCTCGACGA
>CAZESS010000064.1:0-1070 GCA_964514975.1 uncultured Thermoplasmatales archaeon
TGCTCCCGGCATTGTCAACATCGGACGGCGCATTGATCGAAAGCACACCCATGTCGTCGCCGTAGACCACCGACAGGTTCACCGGAATGGTCACCAATGGCTCATCGGGGTCATCGCTGGCAATCGAAATCGTTCCCTGATGCATACCCACGTTCAGCCCCGTTAGATCCATCGACAGGGTCAGGTTCACCTGGTCGCCGACGGCGACCGTGCCGTTGTCCGGTGATACCGACAGCCATCCCTGGCCGCCGTCGCTCCAGGACACGTTGAAATCAAGCGGTTCACCGGCGTTGACATGGTTACCGACGGTCACCTGCTCGACGACCGTGGAGCCGGTGCTCCCCCAGGTGTCAACCATGGCGGGCTGCACCCATATGATGGGGACGTTGATGACAGTGAACGAATGTGGGTCGGGAGCACCGATATACGGGTTGTTGCGGGTTTTGCCGTTGGCATCCTCGGCATGGATATAGTATTCGATGGTGGTGCCGCAGGGCTGATTGGGAATATACGCCGCATAGGCATCGTCGCCCGTCTCGTTCATCGACAGTGTCTGCCAGGTACCGCTCCCATCCGTCCGCCAGTACACCACCGGCGTATTGTTCACGAAGCTGGCACCGCCATAGGAGATAACCTTTGCCTCGACGCGGTATCCGTCGGTGTCGGGCATCTGGTCGTCCAGCGGCGTATGATCGATATGTATCATTTCCTCGTCGGGGATACCCAGCACCCGGCGGTTGAGACCGTCCGTCGTCTGCCAGGCGTATCCCGCGGGGGCGGTGAAACCGAGGACCTCGTATCCGGGCATCGAGCTGTTGTAGGTCGCCAGCGCATCGCTATCCGATGGGCTGCCCGTCTGCGGGACGAGCACCTTGTCGTTGAGGATGAGCGAGTTGGTGTAGGGCTCGCCATTGGGCGCATACACCCGGACCACATCGTATGCGGTGCCGTGGCGGTTCGTCTGGTTTTCGAAATACTGCGCCGCCGTGTCCAGCTCGTCGTGCTGCGGGTCGCCCGATGGCACATCGAGCACCATGATGGTGTCGGGTGAGAGATATTTCGCCCAGCAG
>CAZESS010000065.1:0-1053 GCA_964514975.1 uncultured Thermoplasmatales archaeon
TACAAGCCGGAGCATTACCGGTATTGAGCACGGGCCCAGCGCCCCATCCCGCCATCTCGATCCCAACCCCCCTCCCACTCCATGCGACAATCCTGACACAGGGGGGTACCGAAACTGGAGTGCCTTGGTTTCTCTGCAACCGGGAGGTCGTGATGCCTGGTCCCACGAGATCTGCCGGCATGGTGTTGGCCGAGGAACTGGTTGGGGGTAGTGAGGAGTGACGGTCTCCGGCGGGCGCACGCGCCTGGATTGCCACGAGCACATCGTGCTCCGCGGCGCCCTCGGCCGTCCCATCGAGCTATGGCCCCAGAGAGCCTCGCCGGGGTAGCTTGACGAACGGTGCCCCTTCACCGGAAGCCGCGCTCGGAAGAGGGCCGACGCGGGCCGGGAGTCGTGGCTGAATGAAGCAACCCGCAACAATCACCGAGGAGGTCATCCATGTCGATTGAGGAACTCGAAATCGCCGCGATGCAACTCCCGCCCGATGAGCGTGAGCGGCTCGGAGAGAAGCTCCTTTCGAGCGTCGATACGCCACTGGAGTTCGAGGACGAGTGGGCGGAAGAGGTGGATCGCCGCATCGAGGAGATGCTCGACGGCACGGTCAAGCCAGTGCCCGGTGACGATGTACTGCGTGCGGCCTTGAAGCGCCTGAACTGAAGTGAGTTGGCCGCCCTTCCACCCGGAGGCGCGGGAGGAGTACGATCTGGTCTATGTTCCCGTTGAGGGCGACATCCTTCTCATCGCCTTTGCGCACCACAAGCGGCGTCCCGGCTACTGGCACAAGCGCCTCAGGTAGGAGGCCGTGCATCAGGCGACGCGCGCCGTCCCAGGAAACTGGGCCCAGGCGGGTATTTTCGGATCCGGAGCGATGACCTGGACGCCCTCGATGACGCGACGGACTGGGAGCGCGTTGAGACGCTGTCCGACGATGAGATTCGTCGCGCCATGGCCGACGACCCCGACGCGGCCCCGGAACTCGACGAGGCGTTCTGGCGCAACGCCCAGATGCGGACGGGGCGGAAGCCATGACCCGTCGGCGCTCTCAGGCGGGAT
>CAZESS010000066.1:0-1003 GCA_964514975.1 uncultured Thermoplasmatales archaeon
GGGTCTTCCACAGAATTTGTGGGTAAAACCATAGAAAATCAATTGGAATTGCGGGGGCGCTCATTGCCGCCCCCCGCACCCCCAGGCTAGACGGGAGCAGTTTTTTGTAGACAAATTAAGAGGCATCCCGATACTCCTTTTTGAAAAATAAATTCGTACCAGAATTCAAGGAGGAATCGGGATGCAACTGAAAAGTATACTCAATCGTATTGAGAAACACAAGTCTTTTGTGTATCAAAATCCTCGCTGGAGCAACGATGGTGAGACAATTGAAGTTCCAATTGAACCGCGGAAAAACAGTCGGGCGATTTGCTCGGGATGTAATAAGAAGAGACCGGGATATGACCGTCTCCCCTTTCGAAGATTTCATTATGTACCGCTCTGGAATATAGCGGTAGTTTTTCTGTACGCCATGCGGCGGGTGGATTGCCCCCAATGCGGGGTGGTCGTTGAGACGGTTCCGTGGGCGGCGGGAAAATCTCACTACACGCGCTCGTTCCTGCTGTTTCTGGCAGCCTGGGCACGACGATTGAGTTGGAAGGAGACCGCCGAGGTTTTTGGGGCCACCTGGAACCGCGTGTACGACGCAGTCAAATGGGTGGTAAGTTATGGACTTGCTCACCGGAATATCAGTAATGTGAGAGCCATCGGTGTGGATGAGATACAGTACGGGAAAGGACATCAGTATTTGACATTGGTGTATCAGATCGACAGCAAAGTCAGAAGATTGCTTTATGTAGGAGAGGATCGGACGGCGAAGACGCTCTTGCGTTTTTTTCATGACTGTGGGCGGGAATGGTGTTCTCAGATACAGTTTGTCTGCTCGGACATGTGGAAACCGTATCTGAAGGTGATACGGAAGAAGTTGAATTATGCGATGCATATTCTGGACCGGTTTCATATTGTCGGTAACCTGAACAAGGCGCTGAATGACATCCGTGCAGCCGAAGCAAAGAAACTCTTCCGAGAGGGCTACGAGAATATTCTGAAGAATACCAAATAC